>DATKPQ010000186.1:0-15502 GCA_035523995.1 Acetobacteraceae bacterium
ACCCAGTCCTGCGGTCCCTTCAGCGATGGCGCAATGCCGGCACGCATCTGCAGCGCCAACGCACCGGCTTCGATCGCCAGGGCGATAGCGGTCTCGAAGCGACTTTCCAATGCCCTCATCGTGATCCCCATCGCTATCTCCCATCGTAATTCCTGCTCGTATGACGCTGCCAACGAACTGGCGCCGAGGCACCAGGAAGGCAAGCGGCGGCCACTACTCGGGGATCGGGCAGCAAGGCTGCACGCGCATCGTCCTGCATCGTCATCCCCGCGAAAGCGGGGACCCAAGGCACATGGGTCCCCGCTTTCCAGGGATGACGTCTCCGGCCGCGCGCGCTGCCTTCATTGCTGACTGCTGAATGACGGCCATCGGATGAAACCGCTGTCCGGCACTGCCCGTGCTTTCGCGGCGCGTGCGACGCAATGGCAACCCCTTGTGCGGCCATTCGAATTCCGTGACAGAACGATGACAGCCGCAGCAAAAATTTCGCAATTCCGGCCTGCGAAGTTCGATCTTCGCGCTTGCGTATGCAGCACGCTTGCGGTCTCATTGGCGGGCCTTTTCAACAGGCCAACGCGCCATGCCGCTGGAGCATGTCCTGCCGGACGCCGTGCTGCCCATCGCCGAGCGACGCCAGGCCGGCCAGGCCCTCCGCAAGGTGGTGCCGCGGAGCTTGCACGCGTCGTGGAAGCCGCCTGTCAGCCGCCGCGATCCTGTGCAAACGCTGATCGACACCGACCGCCACCGGCTGTCGCACCTGCTGCCGATCCGTTACGGCCGCATGCGCGCCTCGCCCTTCGCGTTCATGCGCGGAGCCGCCGCGGTGATGGCCGCCGACCTCGCGGATACCCCGATCAGCGGCCTGTGGGCCCAATCCTGCGGCGATTGCCATTTGGCGAATTTCGGCACCTTCGCCTCGCCCGAAGGCTCCCCCGTATTCGACATCAACGATTTCGACGAGACCCTGCCGGCCCCCTTCGAATGGGATTTGAAGCGCCTGGCGGCGAGCTTCGCCACGGAGTCGCTCGGCCGCGGCGAACCGGAGAAGACCGCGCGGCACCTCGCACGCACCGTAACCATGTCGTACCGCGCGCACATGGCGGAACTGGTGAAGCTGGACCCGATCGGTGCCTGGCGGCTGCGCATCGACGTCACGGAGGTGCTGAACGGCATCGAGGACCTGCGGCTGCGCGATCGCGCCATGAAGCGGTTGCAGACCGCAACCGAAGCTTCGCAGAAAGGCTACCCAAAGCTGATCGAACGGCACAAAGGTGAATGGCGCATCCGCGCGAAGCCGCCGCTGTTGATGCCCTTGTCCGGCCAGTCCGATGACACGCATGAAATGGCGGCGCGCGCAGCCTTCGAATCCTACAAACTCAGCCTGCCGGAGGAGCGGCGGGTCCTGGTGGACCGTTACACGCTGACCGACGTGGCGTTCAAGGTGGTGGGCGTCGGCAGTGTCGGCACGTTTTGTGCGCTTGCGCTGTTGGTCACCGCCGACGATGCCCTGCTGTTGCTGCAATTGAAGGAGGCGTCGGCCTCGGTGCTCGCCCCCTATGCCAATCCGAGCCTATATGCCAACCAGGGCCAGCGTGTCGTGGTGGGTCAGCGTTTGATGCAGACAACGCCTGACATTTTTCTCGGCTGGACGGCAGACCGCGGCGACGACCAGCACTGCTATGTCCGGCACCTGAAGGATTCCCACCTGGCATTGCTCGGCGAAGTATCGGAACAAGCCTTGCCCCATCATGCGATGTTGTGCGGCGCAACGCTGGCCCGCGCGCACGCGCGCACCGGCGATTCAGCCAGAATCGCCGGCTATATGGGATCTGGCGGCGTATTCGATGCGGCGATTGCCGATTTCGCCATTGCCTACGCCGGGCAGGTGGAGCGCGACTGGCGTTTGTTCCTGGAAGCAATCAAGGCTGGCGCCATCGAGGCAAAGGCGGAATAGCGCCGCGACCCGCAATGTTCTTGCCGAGCAGCGCAATCTCCCATGTCATTGCCGACAAGCGCAGCCCTTCCATGTCATTGCCGAGAAGCGCAGCCCTTCCATGCCATTGCGAGGAGCGCTCCCCTTCCATGTCATTGCGAGCAGCGCAGCGACGACGCAATCTCGTCAGGGCGATGCCCCGTGCCTCCCAAAGACCGGACTTGCTCGCCAACTGGTACTCCCTGCGCGGGACGCGACGCTGGATGATCGCCCTGTTTGCCGCTAAACTGGCGACAGAGACGCCAGAACCAAGGGAGCCAAGTCCATGACCGCACAGACCAAGGGCCGCATCCGCCACGTCGCATTGAGCGTCGAGGACCCGTGGGAAACCGCCGAATTCTACAAACAGGCGGTCGGGTTGCAGGAAGTCACCGAACTCGACGGCCCGCTGGCCGAGGGCGTGTTCCTGACCGACGGCATGGTCAACCTGGCGATCCTGCATTTCAAGAGCGATGAAGCCGCGCAGGGCACCGGCAAGGATTTCGTTGGCATCCACCATATCGGCTTCTGGGTGGACGACGTGGTGGAGCAGGGCAAGATCGCGCGCAATGCCGGCGCGACCTGGATCATGGGCGATCCGAACAATCCGGACGGGTACGAAGTGAAGCACACCGACCTGTCGGGCATCATCTTCGACATCGCGGCGCACGGCTGGGCCGGGTCACAGAAGAACCCCGGCGAGGCCGACAACATCGTGCACCCGAACCCCCAACGCCGGCTGGCCAAGTTCGATGAGCGTCGCGCACGGGCTCAGGCCAAGATCGCCGCAATGGGTGCGCGGGAGACGGCTGCCGCGGCGGAGTGACGCCGCGACCCTCATGTCATTGCGAGGTGCGTAGCGACGAAGCAACGTCGCCCATGCGAAGCAACGTCGCCCATGAGTGGCCGCTCATGATCGGACGCGAGGAAGCGCGCACAGACCCGATCACCCTCACCCTCGATGCTTCGCATCTCGACCTCTCCCGCTTACGCGGGAGAGGTTTTTAATGGACCCGCACCGGCAGTGACCGGATCGCGCGCAGGAAATTCGAATACGCGTAGACCGGCTTGTCCAGCACCTCGATCTTCAGATCTCGCCGCAGGATCTCCTCCCACAGAATCCGCAACTGCAGCTCCGCCAGCCGGTTCCCAAGACACCGGTGAATCCCGAACCCGAACGACATATGTTCCCGCGGGCGCCGGCGATCGACGATAAACTCGTTGGCATGCTCTATCGCATCCTCATCGCGATTGCCGGAAATATACCACACCACCACCTTATCGCCCGACTTGATCGTCTTGCCGCCGATCTCTGCATCCGCCATCGCGGTACGCCGCATGTGAATCACCGGCGTCTGCCAGCGCACGATCTCCGACACTGCGCTCGGCACCAGCTCCGGGCACTCCCGCAGCTTGCGGAATTGCTCCGGGAATTGCGCGAACCCCCACACGCCGCCCGACATCGAATTCCGCGTCGTGTCGTTCCCGCCCACCAGGAACAAGATCAGGATGCCCATGCGTTGGCGCAGCGTCATCCGGCTGGTCTTTTCGCCATGCGCCAGGATCGAGATCACGTCGAAGCTTTGCGGCTTCTTCGCCCGATCCTCCCACAGCTCGTTCATATGCTCCGTGAACTTCACTTGCTCGGCGAACCGCTCCTCCTCCGACCGCACCGGCGCATCCGGCGCGTTGATGTTGCAGATCGCGATATCGGACCAGCGGATCAGCCGCCGCTTCTCCTCGATCGGGTAATCGAACAAGGTCGCCAGCATCATCGAGGTCAGCTCGACGGACACATGCTCCACCCAGTTGAACGTCTCACCTCGCGGCAGCCGGTCCAGCACCATGTTGGTGCGCTCGCGGATCAGCGCCTCCATCTTCGCCAGCGTGATCGGGTTCACCGTGCCGCTGACTTCGCGCCGCTGGTCGTCATGCTCTGGCGGGTCCATGCGGATGAAGCTGGTGCGCTCCATGCCCTTCGGCGGATCCTCGATCATGATCCCGCCGACTTCGTCCGATGACGAAAAGACCTTGTGGTTCACCTCCACCTGCACGATGTCGCGGTACTTCGTCACCGCCCAGTACGGCCCATACGGGCTGTCGGGCGTGTAATGCACCGGATCCTCGCGCCGAAGCCGTTCGAAATACGGGTACCACGCATCATCGTAATAGATCTGCGGATCGCTGACATCGATCTGTTCCAGCGGCAGCGACCAGGCCTGCGCCTGGGGGTCGAGAGCAACGGGTGCGTTCATCGTCGTCCTCCCTTGTCCGGCTTCGGCGAGCGGCGCGTGCGCCGCGCTTCGTCTTACGTCAGTGCTGGCCCTCCGGCATGCGGACCACCAGCCCGTCCAGCTCCTCGCGCATCTTGATCTGGCAGGAGAGCCGCGAATTCGGCTGCGCCACCGCGGCGAAGCTCAGCATGCTGGCTTCCTGCGACCCCGGCTCCGGCAGACCGGTCTTTTCCAGCCACGGATCCTGCACATAGACATGGCAGGTGGCACACGCGCATTCGCCCCCGCAATCGGCATCGATGCCGGGCACGTCATTGTCCACCGCCCCGCGCATCACCGACAGGCCAACCGGCACCTCCACTTCATGCGGCGTTCCATTGAATTCGATATAGGTCACCCGCGGCATGCCGTGTTCTCTCCCCTGGGCCGCGACTGCTCTCGGAGCCACAGCGCTACCCGCCAGTAGCATGATCCGCGCCGCAAGACGACTCCTTTCCGGCACATCCGCGGCATTCAGTTCCGGCCGGACGGATTGAAATTCTGTGGCGGACCCCAGCGCACCACCTGCGGGCCATCGCCATTCGGGTTGGTGACCACAGCTTTCTCCCAATACGTTCCTTGCAAAGACGGCGAGACACCCACCGGCGTGTTGTCGCACGATGCGAGTACAGCCCCGGCGGTCACCAGCAGGGCCAACTGCACCAACCCGCGCCGCCGCTCGACCCGTCCCGTTCGCATTCTCTTGCGCTCCTGCCTGTCCGCGCCGGTGCCCGCCGACAATGCCGCACTGGCGAGACCCATGAAGGCCCGAAGCAGCGTCGCGCAGAGGCGGCCCAGCGCCGAACGCCGCCGGTCACCGTTCCGGTAAAGGGATGAACTCGGTCTCGCCGGGAACCAGCGGAAAACGCCCTGCTTCCCAATCGGCCTTCGCCGCTTCGACCCTGTCCCGGCGCGACGATACGAAATTCCACCAGATATGCCGCGGTCCTTCCAACGCCGTGCCGCCGAGGAACATCAGCCGAGCCCGCCCCACCGCGGTCACCGTGATCCGGTCGCCAGGACGAAACACCAGCAGGCAGGGGCCGTCGAATGTCTCGCCGGCGATGCGGACCTGCCCATCCACCACATAGATCGCGCGCTCTTCGTAATCCGGATCGAGCGGCGCACTGGCGCCTGCGTCCAGTTTCACCTCGACGTAGAACCATTCCGAAAGCGTCCGCACCGGTGACGTCTGGCCGAAAGCCGTGCCCGCGACCACCCGCGCCGAAACACTCGCATCGGTCACCACGGGCAGGTTGGCGGCGCTGAAATGCTGGAAACTCGGATCGGTCTCCTCCAACGCTTGCGGCAATGCCACCCAGCTTTGAATGCCAGCCAGCATCCCGCCGCCGGTGACACGCGCATCCGGCGGCGTGCGTTCCGAGTGCGCAATGCCGCTGCCGGCCGTCATCAGGTTCAGTGCGCCGGGCGTGATCTCCCGCACATTGCCCTCGCTGTCGCGATGCATGATGCGGCCATCGAACAGATAGGTGACCGTTGCAAGACCGATATGTGGATGCGGCCGCACGTCGATCCCCTGGCCCGCCAGGAACTGCGCCGGCCCCATCTGATCGAAAAAGATGAACGGACCGACCATCTGCCGCTGCGCTTGCGGCAGTGCCCGGCGCACCGAGAAACCGCCCAGGTCCCGCACACGTGGCACCACCATAAGCTCAAGTGCCTTGCACGATGCGCTGTCGCCCAGCACCGGGTCGTGTGACGGCAGCCAACTCATGGCGTTCCTCCCCCTTCGCGGTTGCCCTCTATCCTCTCATCGCCCAGCATAACGCGGTCTGGATGCGGAAACGGCGGGCGTGGCCCAGAAAGTCCGCTTGGTCGTCTTGGGCCGGTTCAGGACTTCAGCAAGCTCATCAGGATCGCGAACAAGATCAGTGCGGCGCCTTGCAGAATGACTCGCCAGCGCATCAGTTGGTTGGATCGCCGCGGATCGCCGCCACCGCGCACCAGCCCCACCATGCCGGCGATCAGCACGGCCAGGGTGCCGAACATCAGCAGCACCACCAGCACTGTCAGGAAGATCTTCATCACAAAATCATAGGCGTCCCGTGGCAGGATTGCACCCCCGCGCAACGCTGTGGCCCACACCACAGTCCTGCCCACTTTTTGTTGACCCTCGCAGCACGTTTGTGATCGGACCCCCGGATGAGAATTCTGCTGGCCCTGCTCGCTCTGCTTCTGCTGTCGCCGTGCCGCGCCCTGGCGCAGCCCGCCCCGGCGCTGACGCCGGCACAAGCGCGTACTGCTCTCGAAGTCTTGAATGATCCAAAGAAACGGGCCGAGGTGACGGCCACGCTGGAAGCGATCGCCAAGGCACAGCCGTTGCCCGCAGCGCACGCCGCGCCCAGTCCTCCGCCTGCAGGCACTCCGCCGGCACCGGCTGCCAAAAAAACCACACCCGCCGCGGAGAAGCCCCTGGCGCTGGCGCCGAACAGTCTCGGCGCGCAGGTGCTGCTGCAGGGAGAAGGCTTCCTCAGCCGTACATCGGCGGACGCCGAGAACGCACTGCACGCCATGCAGAGCCTGCCCGCGCTGTGGGCCTGGATCGTGCTGATGGCGACCAATCCATTCGCCCGCGGCGTTCTGGAGAACCTGGCGTGGCGGCTCGCGGTCGTGATGGCCGTCGCCCTGACCGTGGAATACTTGCTGCGCCGCCTGATGCGTCGCCCCATTGCGGCATTGGAGGCGCCCCCACCCCAGCCGGCCGGCGGTACAACAGCGGAAGCTGAACCCGAAACCGAGACTGAAACCGAAGAAACCCTGGAGGAAGAACCCCCCACACCTTCCCCCAACCCCGTCGAACGCGCCGAGGCGGGCGAAACTGAACCGCCGGAGCGTCACCGCCGGATCTCTGCCTGGGGGCTGCTGCGGCGCCTGCCGCTGGTCCTGGCACGCTTGTTCCTGGACCTGATCCCGGTACTCGGTTTCACGCTGGCCGGCCACCTCGTTGCCGCCACCACCCTTGGTTACCAGGACGGCATCCGCGTGATCTTGCTCGCGGTCGTGGACGCCTACGCCCTATGCGCCGCGCTGCTTTGCGTCGCCCGCATGCTGCTGTCACCGCACACGCCGCGCCTGCGCCTGTTCCATCTGCCGGACAGCCTCGCCGCATACCTGATGCGCTGGATCAAGCGGCTGGTGATCATCGCCGTGGTTGGCTACGGGATCGCCGAAGTCGGACTCCTTCTGGGGCTGTCCGATGTGGCGCACCGCGCCCTGCTGAAGGCCAACGGCTTCGTACTGCACACCTGCCTGGCTATCATGGTGTTGCAGAAGCAAAAAGCAGTACGGAAGCGGCTGCGCGCCCCGCCCGATGCAACCGGAGCCATGGCCTGGGTGCGCAACGCGCTCGCTTCCGTCTGGCACTGGATCGCATTGTTCTTTCTGATCGCGAGCTGGCTGGTCTGGGCCGTGGAGATACCCAACGGCTTCACCGAGGCCGTGCATTTCTCCATCGTCACGGCCCTGGTGCTGATCGGTGGGCGCCTGCTGCTGATCGTCCTCGATGGCTTCCTGGACCGAGCCTTGCGCGTGCCGCCGGAGACCGCCGCCCGCTACCCCGGCTTGGAGGGCCGGCTTCGCCTCTACCATCCCGGCCTGGCCGCGTTGCTGCGCGCGGCCGTCTACGTGGTGTGCCTTCTCGCCCTGCTGCAAGTCTACGGCCTGGCCGCATTCACCTGGTTCGCCGAAAGCGACCTGGGCAACCGCCTCGTCTCCGCCTGCGGCACCATGCTGGTGACGCTGGTGCTCGCGCTGGTCGCGTGGGAGGCAGCCAACGCGGCGCTGCAGAGCCATTTGGCAAAGTTGACCAAGGACCAGCAGATCACACGTTCCGCGCGGCTTCGCACGCTGCTGCCGCTGATGCGCTCGGCACTGATGATCACCATCCTGGTGTTCGCCGGCCTGACCGTGCTGTCGGAGATCGGCATCAACATCGCGCCGCTGCTTGCCGGCGCCGGTATCGTCGGCGTGGCGATCGGCTTCGGCTCGCAGAAGCTGGTGCAGGACTTCATCACCGGCATCTTCCTGCTGCTGGAAAACGCCATGCAGGTGGGAGAATGGGTCACTGTCAGCGGCCTGTCCGGCACCGTCGAGGCTCTGTCGGTGCGCACGATCCGGCTGCGCGCCGGCGACGGGTCGGTGCACATCATCCCGTTCAGCTCAGTGACCACCGTGACCAACGTGAATCGCGGGCTGGGCAACGCGTCGGTCAGCGTCAGCGTTGACTATGACGAAAATACCGACCGCGTCTGCGATACCCTGAAACAGATCGTCACCGAGATGCGCGCCGAGACGGACTATGCCACCAGGATGCTGAGCGACCTGCAGCTCTGGGGCGTCGACAAGGTGGATGGCTCGGAGGCGACGATCGTCGGCCAAGTGGTCTGCACCGATTCCGGCCGGTGGTCTGTGCAACGCGAGTTCAATCGGCGCATGAAGCTACGGTTTCAGGAGCTTGGCATCCGGCTGTACAACCCGATGCGGAACGTCGCGATCACGCTGCCGCCGGCGGGGCCATCGGCGCCCGGAACCGCTGATGAGGACAAGGCGCATGAACAAGCCCGAGCCGCTGACTGACACCCTCCGCGAAGCGGGGTTCGCGTTCGTGCACGCCGCCCAGATGCGCGCGGCACTGGAGCAAGCCGGCTCGCTGGCGGACTGGGTCGCGTTCGCGTCAAGCTGGGACGATCTGGGGCTGGACACCTACATGGCGGATGGCGGCCGCTATCGGAAGCGCCGCTTCGCCGTGTTCTGCGCGCGCACCGACGATGCGGCAATCACGCGCAAGCCGCACCAGCCGCATTACCAAAGCCGCGACTACAACACGCTGAATGGCGGCATCGAGCGCTGGTTCTCGCCGATCCTGCCCGAAATTGGCGAGAGCGCCACGCTGTCCACGATCCTGCACTGGTGCCGTTTGCTGTTCGATTCGCTGTCAGGCCCGCAGAACTGGCATATCGAACTGCACCAGTTCCGTATCGAGGCACGGCGCGGTGCCGAAGGCCGTCCGACGCCGGAGGGACGGCACCGGGACGGCGTGGACCACGTGCTGGTATTGCTCGTCGGGCGCCGCAACATCCAGAGCGGGATCACCACCATCCATGATCCGGATGGCCGCACGCTGGGCAGCTTCACGCTGACCGAGCCGCTGGATTCAGCGCTGGTGGACGACCGGCGGGTGATGCACGGCGTGACGCCGGTGGAACCCGTCGATCCGCGCGTGCCAGGATCCCGGGATGTGCTGGTGGTGACGTTCCGGAGGGAGGAAGCCGTTTAGCCGATGGTGGGGCGGCTTTAGCTTCGGCTTTGGAAGGAATGCAGACACGACATGCGTCCCCGAGCTTCACGCAATTAGCCTCGCGTCCGCGGTCTCATGACTTTCGCACCGTTCTGAGACGAAACTTGTCGGCCAATGCCTCCGCCGGTGCGATGATCTCCGGCAGCGCGGAAGTCAGCGATCTACTGTCCGTGTATTCATGGGTGTTGAGAACCCAATCATAAGATTGCTGATAATCTTCAAACATTCGATAGCCGGCGGAGCCGGCAAGCCTCAATGGTAGCACGGGTGTTGTCCGGAGATGCGGGACAAGGGTCGCCATCTCATGCGGAATGCTGCTTGGATCTGTCAAATCGGCTATGATGAATTTAGCCATTCGGGCGAGCGTCTCTACGGTTCCGGTCAAATCTTTGCTATCGGGCCCCTTAAAATCAAATAGGATTGGCACGAGATTGCGGCAACGAAGCGCATCGCGAACCGCGTCCAGTATGGGCTTTTGGCTCTCGGAGAAGCTGCCCAGAATAAGCACCGTCTTCGACGTCACCGTATCAATCACCGTTCTCAGCCGGCTGTTATTTAGCAGGAGATAGATGAATTGTGCCACTTCCAAATCATCCACCGTAACCAAAATCGGATCATTCGGAGCGCTTATTAAGAGGTTGGATTGACTTTTGGGTCTGAGATCTATGTCCCAAGCGGCAATTCCATAGACCTTCGCATTATCGAGGACGGTACCGCAGAACTTTGTCATGACAAGCTGGGTATTTCGTAAATTTGCCCCGGTTAGATCCGCTCCTGAGAAGTTTGCTTCTCGAAAATCCGTACCCCAAAGATAGGCGTTCCGCATTTTGCAGTCGCCGAAATCAGCGTACCAACCTCTCGCGTCATTGATCATCACGCCATCAAGGTCGGAATTACTGAAACTGGCACGAGTCGCATCCACCCCCATCAGACGCGCATCTGCCAAATTCACTCCGCGAAGGTCGGCAGACATAAGGCTCGACCACTGAAGTTCTGCTTTGCTCAAGTCCGCTCCGTGAAGGTCGGCTTCGTTCAGGTCAGACCCCTTGAGTTCTGCTCCGCTCAGATCCGGCGAGACGCACGGATTCTCCTGCCTCCACTGGTTCCAATTGACCACACCGCTCCTTATCAGCGCAACATGGTCAGGATCGCTCATTTCTTACCTCCCGAAACCGTGCCGTCAGCCACCATCTCAGGCGATATCCTCAGCGTGATTGTACACCTTGGTGCTTGAAACATGACGCGAAGGTGGCGCGCCGCTTGAGCGGTCGTCAGACCTTACCGTGACCCACTCACCGGGAACAATTCTCAGGTATTGCACACTATGCCGCAGACCCAGCCTTCAATGGGCAAAACTCCGGCGCCAATGTCCGCTACGCGTCGTGTCGCGGTCTGGACGCGGCACCCGCCAGAGAACAATCGACATGCCGTCCCGCGCCCGCGCCTCTGCACAGCCTCAAACAGACGGCCTGATGTTCTGGTTGAGGCGGAACAGATTGGTCGGATCGTACTTGTTCTTCAATGCGACGAGCCGGTCGTAATTGTGGTGATAGGCAGCGCGGATGCGACCGGTTTCCTCGGCATCCAGGTGGTTGACATAGACTTCGCCGCTGGCGAACGGCTCGACAGCAGTCCAGAAATCCCGCGTCCACTGGATATGTTGCGCCGCTTCCGCAGGATCGGTCCACTGCGAGATCACGTCGTAATCCCACTGGTCGTCGCGCAGGCCGAATGCCGTGGCATCGCGGTCGACCCGCGCGGCGGCGCCATGCAAATGAAAGAACAGTACCATCGACATCGGCGACAGGAATCTGGCGGTCCGCGTGACGGCGATGTCGATGACCTCGTCGCCGATCTCCTTCAGGAAGCTCGATTTCCAGTAGCGTTGCACCTTGCCATACGGCACCGCCGCATCGAGCAATGAATTGAGCGCGATATACGAAGTCGGGGCGATCGTGTCGACCAATGGTGCGCCGAATTGCCGGGCCGGCTTTACCAGTTCCTCGCCCTTCTCGATGTCCCCGATGTAGCTGACCGCGATCGCCGCGATCGGCATTCCCTCCGCCGAGGTCATCAGCGCCGCGGCGGCCATCATCTCGTCCGGGCAACTGCGCGCAAAGGCTCGGTAGAAGCGCAGCACCTCCCTGGCTCGCTCGATCGGGTGGATGACGAGGCCGGCGAGCACGGGGCGCACCGGGTGCAGCCGGTATTCGAATGACGTGACGACCCCGAAATTGCCACCGCCGCCGCGCAGACCCCAGAACAGGTCTGTATTCTGACCGGCGCTCGCAGTCAGCAACTGGCAGTCCGCCGTCACGATGTCGGCCGAGAGCAGGTTGTCGCACGAGAGCCCGTGTTTGCTCGCCAGATAGCCAAGCCCGCCGCCGAGCGTCAGCCCGGCGATGCCGGTCGTCGAAACCACCCCGCCGGTCGTGGCCAGTCCGAAGGCCTGGGTCTCGCGGTTGAACTCGCCCCAGGTGAGGCCGGCCTCGGCCCGCACTGTGCGGCCGGCCGGATCTACGCGAATACCTTTCATCAACGACAGGTCGATCATCAGACCGCCGCTGCAGACCGCGTTACCGGTGATGTTGTGTCCGCCGCCCTTCACCGATACCAGCAGCCGATGCGTGCGGGCAAAATTGACCGCGGCGATGACATCTGCGGGGCCGGTGCAGCGGGCGATCAGCGCCGGCCGGCGGTCGATCATGCCATTCCAGACGATGCGCGCCCCGTCATAGCCAGGGTCGCCCGGTTTCAGCAGCGGGCCACGCAAGCAGGCGCCAAAATCCTGCACTGCGGCCTCTTCCAGAATGGCGTCAGGCCCCTCGTTCGCAGCAATGCGCAGATCTGTCACGACGTCCTCCTGTTCCCAGGCTGATCAGACGCCCGTCGTTCGTTCCCGGCGGTTTTGCCGCCACGATTACCCCAAGGGGCCGGCTCAACGCAACGGTTGTCCGCCCGCCGCGGCGTCCGGACGCGATTGCTCATGTCCGGAACCAGGCCCTCTCGAAGAAGCATGACTTCGTCGCTACGTTGCTCGTACCGACAGCAGTTCGCGTTGGTGCGATAAGACGCTGCCTGCCCGGGAGGTGGTAGCAAAGGGGCGTTCCCGTCCTCGCCTGGCGACGACCATTCATGCCGCATGGAACAACCGAGCCGGCTGGCGTGGTTGGGCAAATCAACCGGCACAAGCAGAGTCGCCTCGGCCCGCGAATCCCCATAGGGTCCGACGTCTGCCGCAACCGACAAGCGGCAGCATGATACCGGAGGAACACCATGCGGCCCGAGGACATCATTGCCGACAAGCGCCGCCCCTTCACCGGCGCCGAATACATGCAAAGCCTGCGTGACGGCCGCGAAGTCTATATCGACGGCGAGCGTGTCGCCGACGTGACCACGCATCCGGCCTTTCGCAATTCCGTGCGCAGCATTGCGCGACTGTACGACGCGCTGCACGACCCGGCGCAACAGGCAGTGCTGACCTGTCCCACAGATACCGGCAGCGGCGGCTACACCCATCGCTACTTCCGCGTTCCCCGCTCGCGTGACGACCTGGTGGCAGCGCAAGGTGCCATCGCCGCCTGGTCGCGCATGACCTACGGCTGGATGGGCCGCACGCCCGACTACAAGGCCGCCTATACCAACACGCTCGGCGGCAACCCGGACTATTACGGCCCCTACGCTGCCAACGCCCGCGTTTGGTACAAGCGCGCGCAGGAAACCGTGCCCTTCATGAACCACGCGATCGTCAATCCGCCGGTAGATCGCCACCTGCCGGCCGAGAAAGCGAAGGACGTGTTCGTCAGTGTGGACAAGGAAACCGACGGCGGCATCATCGTATCAGGTGCCAAGGTGGTCGCCACGTCAGCCGCTATGACTCACTACAACTACATGGGCCAGAGTTCGAAGACGGCGACCGAAGACCTCGACATGTCGCTGATGTTCATCGTCCCGATCGACGCGCCCGGCCTCAAACTGTTCTGCCGCACCTCGTATGAACGCGCCGCCCAGCGCAACGGCTCCCCGTTCGACTACCCTCTGTCGTCGCGCTTCGACGAAAACGACGCGATCTTCGTGCTCGACAAGGTGTTCGTCCCCTGGGAAGACGTGTTCATCTACCGCGACCCCGCTCGCGTACTCAGCTTCTACCCGCGCTCCGGTTTCATGCAGGGCTTCCAGTTCCAGGGCTGCACGCGCTTCGCGGTAAAACTCGATTTTATCTGCGGCCTGCTCGGCAAGGCTCTGCGCTGCACCGGCGGCGACGAGGCCCGCGGCAACCAGGTCTTGCTCGGCGAGGCGATCGCCTGGCGCAATCTGTTCTGGTCCCTGTCCAACGCGATGGCGCACAACCCCGATCCGTGGAACGGCGACGCCGTGCTGCCGCAGGCACACGCCGGCAACGCCTACCGCGTATTCGCACCCGACGCCTATCCGCGCATCAAGGACATCGTCGAACGGGCGGTGACCTCAGCACTGATCTACCTGCCGTCCTCGGCAAAAGATTTCGCCAACCCTTCGATCGAACCCTACCTGCGGCAATACGTGCGCGGCTCGCACGGCATCGGCTACGAAGAGCGCATCAAGATCATGAAACTGCTGTGGGACGCAATCGGTACCGAGTTCGGCGGCCGGCATGAACTGTACGAACGCAACTATGCCGGCGGATGGGAGGATATCCGCGCTCAGACCCTGACCGCCGCCCAGCGCGGCGGCGACATGGCAGCGATGGAGGCGCTCGTCGAGCAATGTATGGCCGATTACGACGCAAGCGGGTGGACGGGGGAGACCTGGATCGGCACGCACGCCGATTGAACCAGCACCCGCTATCAGGGAACCGCGAGGTCAAGCGTTCAATGTCATTGCGAGGAGCAAAGCAACGAGGCAACCCCGGTCACGCGGGCGCACCCTCGATCCATCGCGTCTCTGAACGAGATCTCTTCGCTCCTCGCGGCTAATACCCGCAGGCAAATCGGAGCTCCAGCACCATGCCTCCATACCCGGCCGTTCGATGACCCCCTCCACGCTCGTGATGTTCGGCCTGGAGACCGCAATCATTGCCACGGCGTCGGCTTTGCAGGCGTCTGCCGGAATGGGCATGGCCTTGCTCGCAGCCCCTTTGCTGGCATTGGTCAACCCGGCCCTCGTTCCGGGGCCGATGCTGGGTGCCGTAATGGCGCTATCTGCCATCGTCGCCTGGCGGGAGCGTGCCGCTATCGACAACCGCGTGCTGGCCACGGGGCTTTCCGGCCTGGTTGTCGGATGCATCCTCGGCGCGGCAGCGCTTGCCGCGCTGGCCGGCCTCAACCTCACCCGCGTCTTCGCCTTACTGATCCTTGCGGCCGTATTGCTCAGCGTCTCCGGCTTGCACGTACGCGCCACCCGGCCCGCCCTGCTGATCGGCGGCGTCGCCTCCGGCGTTTTAGGAACCTGGGTCGGCGTGCAAGGCCCGCCCATCGCCCTGGTTCTGCAGCACGAGCCACCCCATCGACTGCGCGCCACGCTGTGCGCCTATTTCGCCGTCGGATCCTTGATCTCGCTTCTGGCGCTGGCCGCAACCGGCGTTTTCGGAGCAATCCAGATGGGACTGTGCCTGCAACTACTCCCCGGCGTGGCAGTTGGAATTGCCGCTGCCGCCCTGGTCGGCCGCCAAATCGACCAACGCCGTGCGCGCATGCTCGTTCTGGCAATCTCCGCCCTCAGCGGTCTGGCACTGTTGCTGCGCTGAGCGCGCCAGGCAGCTTGCCGGTGCAGCCCGCGCTCCTGCGTTGAGACATCATGTAAGATGCAGCGTTACGGAGGATCTCGTGAGTCCAGAGTTCTGTCGCAACCTCGGCTCATGCGGCGAGACTGAAAGCCTGCATCCTGTTGGTATCCTGCCGTTCGATGAGGAATTTCGCGAAGCTGTTGCCCGGGGCGGAATTCAAGAGAAATTCCGGCATG
>DATKPQ010000187.1:0-33713 GCA_035523995.1 Acetobacteraceae bacterium
ACGATTGCGATTCCGCGCCGGCGCAGATCTTCAATCAGCAGGAAAAGGTGCTGCGTTTCCTCCGGGGTGAGGCTGGCGGTCGGCTCGTCGAAGATCATAACCTCGGCCTGGTAGTAAACGGCGCGGGCGATCTCCACCATCTGGCGCTTGGCGGTGCCGAGCGTTGCCACCACGTCGCTGGGTTCGACGTGAAAGTTCATCGATTGCAGCAGTTGCTGTGCGCTGATGTTGATGCGGCGGAATGTGGTGAGGAATCGCTCTTGGCCCAACTGGACGTTCTGGGCGACTGTCATGGTCGGGACCAGGCTGTCTTCCTGGTAGACCATCGCGATGCCACGCCGCAGCGCGTCGGCGGGCGATTGGAAATGGCAGGGCTTGCCGTCCAGCAGCACCTCGCCCGAGGTGAGGCGCACCGCGCCGGAGACCGCCTTGCACAAGGTGGACTTGCCAGCGCCATTCTCGCCGACCAGAGCGTGGACCTCGCCTGCGCAGAGATCGAAATCGACGTCCTGGATCGCGGGCGAGCCCTCATAGAGCTTGGTCGCGCGCCGCACCACCAGTTTGGGGGTGCGGCCACCGCCATCCGGCACGGCATGTTGTGGCGCGTGTTGCGGGATGTCGTTCACGGCAGGCGCTCCGTGGATGCGAGGGTGTCGGCAAGCAGGCGGTCATTGCCTTTGACAGCGATGACCAGGCGGTTGCCGATTTCGCGGGCTGCCATCACGCCGTGATTGCGGCCGTCAACGCGGCTGTGGAGCGAGAACATTTGCTCGCAGTCCGCATTCAGCCGCACCACCAGCCCGTAGGCGCGCGGCGGCGCCCAGGGCTTGCGGATGCCGAGCTTCTTGATTCCGCCACCCTGCAAAGGTTCGAGATAAGAGCCGGTGGCGCGCAGTGCCGGGCGGATCCACAGCTCGGGATCGACGCTGCGCATCATTTCGCGGCGAAACTCGGGTTCGCGCAGGACCAACTCGATCAGTTGCGTGCGCATTGCGAAGATTGCCAGCCAATGGCCGCCATCGGACGCCGGCGCGATGCGCGCGGGATAGCCGGGCATGTTGTCTATCACTGTTTCGGCGCCGCCTCGTCCGTTATCGCCGCGGCGGTAGCGCATCAAGGTATGGGACCAGCTTTGGGTGAACAAAATGCTTCGGCCGCCTTCGGTGATTTCGAGGCCGTTCGGGTAGGCGAGATTGCTCTGCAAGATCTCCGCGGTCGCAGTGCCGCGCGGCCAATAGACCAGCATGCCGGCGCGGTTGCATTCCATGAGATCGACGACCCAATCTTCGGCGTCGTGCCGTGTGCTGCCAATGGCGACATAGAGGCCGCCGTGCTGCGGGTCCTCGGCGATCGCGGTGACGCAGCGCAACCTGGTGCCGCCGGCTTCGGTCAGGGTTGCAATCACGCTGCCATCGGCGCTGATACAGCGCAGGCCGGCGCCGTTGATGGCCACTGCCAGGGTGCCGTCGTTCAAGCGGGTCAGTGCGGTGATCGGGGCTTCGAAGGTTGCCACCGGCGATTGCTCGCGCAGGTCAGGTCCGGAGAGACGAAGCAATCGATTGAGGCTGGTGACGAATATCTCCCCGTGCGTGCCTGCTGCGATGTCGTCAGGCCGAGCCAGGTCCGGACCGATGGGCTGCAATTCCTCCAGGCGGTTGTTGGGAACGTAGGCGCCATCCAATGTCGGGATGGGATGCTGCCTTCCCCGCGAGAGCAGAGTTGACCTGATAGTTTCTGCAAGACCCGACATTGCTTTGTTCCGCTTCAGGCTGCTTGCGACGGGCGGCGGCCCCAGTAGCTTTCGCACCCGGTCCAGCCGGGATCGGCGTTTGGCAATCTGATGCGGCCGATGCGGTTGTTTTCCAGCCCGCCGAGATAGAGGTGGCCGCGATCCTCGCGCATCGAGGTCAGGGTCGGGTGCGATTCACCGCCGGGATCCCAATAGGATTCGACCGGTTGGACGTTCGGATCGAGCTTAACGATGCAGCCGTTGTTGATACCGGGGAACAACCATTCGTCGATCGGCAGTTGCTTGATCATGCGAATGCGGAAGCCGGGCATGCGCATCGCCACGTCGTAGACCGGTGTGCGCATCGCCACCAGCGCGAGCCAATAGCCGCCGTCGGAGGATCGGTTGATGTTGTCGGGGCTACCGGGAAGATGATCGAGCACGACGTCTGTCTTGCCCTTCCTGGGTCCTTCGATCCAATAGCGCATCAGGCGCAGGCCGAAGGTTTCGCAGAACAGAATCGATTTTGCGTCGTGGGTCAGGCAGACGCCGTTACAGAAGCGGACGTTGTGCACCACCGTGCGGGTCTTGCCGGTTGTCGGATCGTAGCAAACCAGGCGCCCGCTGCCGCGTCCTTCCAGGCCGTCCACCGGCCAGGTCAGCATGTCGTAACGGGTGGAGCCCTCGCTGAAGTAGATCTTGCCGTCGGGCGCGATGTCGAGATCGTCGGTCAGCTTCAGGCGCGAGTCGTCGATCAGCTTGAACCAACTGCGGTTGGTCTGGTCGGTCAGCTTGAAGACGGTGCCGTCCGGCTGCACACCGTACAGCCCCATGCCGGCGGCGCAGACGATCAGGTTGTCGTCCTTGTCGAACGCCAGGCCGAGCGGCCGGCCGCCGATGCGGGCGAACAATTCGCGGTGTTCGAAGTGCGTACCAGAGAAGCGCAGGATCCAGCCTTGCCGCGTGCCGGTGTAGAGGCGGCCCTCGCGGTCGAGAATGATGTCTTCGGGGCCTTCCACCTGGTCGAGCGCGATCGCCTCGGCGCCGCGCAGGCGGTCATTCATGGCGAAGGGCGTTCCGCTGTCCTCGCGCGCATCGGGCAGCGGGCCGTAATCGAGATAGGTGGGGTTCACGTAGCTTTTCTGGATCGCCTTGCCGCGGTTTTTCGCCCATTTGACGTCGATGCCGATCGCCAGCAGCAGGATCGCGCCATTCACCGCGTTGGTAACCTGTCCCGGATAGCCGAACTGGACCAGGCCGTTGCCGAGCACGAAGATGATGCCGGCACCGATCAGGCAGCGGCCGATGGTGCCCTTGCCGCCGCTGAGGCTGACACCGCCGATCATGACTGCTGCCAGAGCCTGGAAGGCATAGCCGTCGCCGGTCTGCGAGCCGACGCTGGCGAGGCGGGCGGCGAAGAACACCGCGCCCAAAGCGGTCAGCATGCCGGTGACGACGTAGGTCGAGAACAACACTTTGGGGATGCTGATGCCGGCATGGCGGGCCGAGCGCCGGCTCGCGCCTACCGCAACGAGATGCCAGCCCAGTCGGGAACGGCTGAGCAAGATGTGCCCGCCGATGGCGACGACGAGAAGGCCCCAGACGTCGCTCGGCACGCCGAGCCAGCCGCCATTGCCGAGCATGTCCCAGGTGTTGCTCGAGGCTGAGGACATCGCCAGGCCGCCGGACCATTGCAGCGTCAGCAAGTCGAACACCGCGCGATAGACGATCAGCGTGACCAGGGTGGAAAGGAACGCTCGCGTGCGCAGTACGCCGATGAAGAAGCCGTTGACGGCGCCGAGCAAGCCGCCGATCAGCACTGTCATCAGGACAACCAGCGGGACCGGCAGTCCCCAAATGTCGAATGCCATCAGGGCGGTGAAATCGGCCAGGGCGAAGATGGATCCCACGCTGAGGTCGATGCCGCCGGAGATCAGTGACAGGCCCATGGCGATGGCGACGAAGCCGAACTCCGCGAAGGAGCGGCCCATCGTCTGGGCGTTGTAGATCGAGGCGTAGTTCGGCACCGCGAAGGCGAAGCCGACCAACAGTGCCAACAGCACGACAAAGGGTATCGCCGGTTCCATCCAGGGCTTGGCGAAGAGATCGGCGAAGGTCTGGCGCGGCGACCAGTAGTACTGGACCTGCCGCATCCGTGCCGCGAGTGTTGTCCCGCTCACCTGATTGCTCCGTTGCGCCGGCTGCCGGTCGGCGACACGCTACGGGCCGGCGTCGAAACGGCGGGGTGCGGCGCCGGTGTCATTGCGAGGCATCGAAGGAGCCGAAGCAATCCCGTTCATGCGGGCGCTCGATCCCACATTCTTCTGCTCGATCGAGATTGCTTCGTCGCTTTGCTGCTCGCAATGACATTTTGGTTCATGCAATGACATGAAGTGCATCCTACTTCATCGAGACGGGCGTACATGACGTAGCGGTGACGTTGTTGGCGGTTGTCGGCACGATCGGGGTGTAGATGGCGACATGGAAGGTGCCGGGCTTGGCGCCGCTCTGCAGCAGCATTTCCGAAACCGCCATCATCTGATCGGCCTGCAGCGTCGCCGGATAGATGAAATCCTCGTAGAACAGACCTTGTTTCAGATAGTCGCAGGCCGGTGGCTCGCCGCCGCCGGTGGTAAAGATCTTGACCTTGCCGAGCAAGCCGGCCTGGCGCACTGCCTGCGCTATTCCCGAATCCTGTCCCGACCACCATCCCATATAGGCACACAGGTCAGGATGTGCCTGCAGCACGGTTGCCGCCTTGTCGTGCGCGGTCTTGGTATCCCAGTTCGCCGCCTGATTGCTGATGATCTGAATATCAGGATGCTTTTTGAATACCGACATCGCGCCCTGCATGATGCCGATGCTGTAAGCGGAGGTCACTTCTCCGTCCATCAGAGCGATCTTGTGTGACGTGCCCGGGGCACCGCAGGCATCGACGACGCCCTGCGCCATGTCGGCACCCAGTTCGTTCGGCTGCACGCCGACGAACGCATCGCTCTTGTAGCGGGACGCCATGTTGATCTGCACCACGTAGATCCCGGCTTGCTCCGCCCGCTGGATCGCGGACGCCAGCACCTGCACGTTCGGATTATGCACGATCAAGAGGTCGGGATGCTGGTTGATCTCGGATTCCAGCAATTGTTCCTCGCGCTGGGTGTCGAAGTTCGGGTCGCGGATCTCGAACTTTATGCCCATCCGCTTGGCGATCATCTCCATCCGCTGGCCCCAGATCCGCGTCAGCGGCGCATTATAGGTAACGGGGATGTAGACGATGGTCTTGCCGACCACGTCCTTGTTCCACTGAGCGAGCAATTGCTCTGCCGTGTTGCCCTGGGCGGCGGCGGTGCCGGCTCCCAGGCACGAGACCACGCCGCAGGCCAACAGGGCGCCCAGCCAACCAGCGATCCGTTTCATATTCCAGATCCTCCCTATGGTTATTGAACCTTCCGCCGGCAGGCGGCGGTTTTACCTCAATCGCCTTGCCGGGCCGTCTCCTCGTCCCTTGGATGCAGGCGATTGTCGCAGACGATAGCGGCCAGCAGTACCAACCCGCGGAATATGTTCTGCGCATCATCGCTCATGTTGAGCAATGTCATCCCGTTCAGCATCACGCCGATCAGCAGGCAACCGGCAATAACGCTCAGCACGCCGCCGCGCCCGCCGACCAGGCTGACTCCGCCAAGCACGGCGACCAGGATCACATTGAAGATCTCGGTGCCCATGACGATCTGGGTGTCGATGCTCGACAGCGTTGCCATCAGCACAAGCCCGGCCAGGTAACCGATCACGGCGCACAGGCTGTATTCGAGAATCGTCAGCGGCCGCAGCGGCAGGCCGCTCAGCCGCGCCGCCTCCGGATTGTCGCCGTGCGCATAGATGAAACGGCCGAGGCGCGTACTGCTCAGAAAGAAATGCACGAGCAAGGCAAGGGCGAGGAAGATGAGCACCGGGATGGGCACGCCGCCAACGCTGCCGCCGAGGGCAAGGAAAGCCTTGGCATGCTCTGGCACATAGACCAGGTAGGTCGAGCCGATGATGAAGTTCTGTGCCAGGCCGTACATCAGCAAATTCGTCGCCAGCGTGGCGAACAATGGCGGGACTTCGATGAAGGCGATGACAAGGCCGTTGACCACGCCGATTCCGAGTGCGACCGCGAACCCGCAGGCGATACCGAACGCAATGCTGCCGCCGTCGCGCATCACGACGGCGGCGAGCGCCGCGCCAATTGCCAGCGATGCCACCTGCGAGATATCGAGCCCTCGCCCAATAATGACGATGGCGGCACCCAGTGAAAGAATGCCCAGCACCGCGATGCCGTTGAGCAATGTCAGGACATTGTTGATCGACGCGAAACCGGGCACGAGTATGGAAAACGCCCCCGCCAGCACGATCGTGGTAACAAGTACAATCTGCTCTTGGCTGAGCTGCTTGAGGCGGTGTGACAAATCGGCGGGTGGCCGCGGCGACATTACGGCTCCAGGTGCCTGCACCTCGATTTCCGACGCCACGATACGCCTCTCCCGGCTCGTCGCGGGCATACCCACTGGCGCTGCACCAACACCCTCGATTCAAACCTGGCGCTGCGGATGGACCCGTCGCGTAGTTTTGATATTTGTATAAGCGAAGAGGGCAAGTCCGTACACGACTGACGGCCCTTCAACTCACCCGGCAATCTTACCCATGAGTAGATGCCTTGGCAACTCGACCGCTTGGCAGGTCCGCGACCCGGCAGCTTGTCGGCGTGCACCGGTGTCGCATCCGGGAATTTGCGTGGATGCATTGTTTCCGCGATCACGCCATCAGTGTGAGTCCATCCACACCCTGTCTCGATTCTCTCCGGCAAAGAGCACGGCCAACGCCACGCAGCGGCGCCCCAGCTCAAGCAGGAGAGTCTCCCCATGTCGGGCAGCATCAACCAGGGTCCCACCATCGCCGCCGCCCCCGCGCCGGTTCCCTTCGTCACGTCAGACGTGCCCGCCGAAGTCGGCTACGGCCAAAGCGTGGTGATCGGCACGATCTCGGCGGCGACGGCCTTCAGCCCGCTCTCGGTCGTGTTCGTCGGTGACGCGCCGCAGGGGAGTCTATCGATCAACGCGCAGGACGAGGTGGTCTACACCGGCCCCGGCAAATTCCTGCCCGGCGAGGTCGACAGCTTCACCTACGAGATCGAGGATTCGATCGGCGGCGTTTCCGCCCCGGTCAGCGTCTCGCTGGCGATCGACCCGGGGCCAAGCGCGACCGATCCGAGCCTCTCCGTCGGCCATGCCGGCACGCTCGACCTGTCGGACCTGCTCGGCACGCTGGCCGTGCCTGGATTGTCAGGCGACACGCTGACGCTGGTGGCGGCCTCGGCGGCCAATGGCGAGATCGTGCAGAATTCGGCGGGCGACTTCATCTACGAGCCGATCTCGCCGGCGAACGGCCAGCCGATCACGGTCGGCTATAACCTGATGGGTAACGACGCCACGAATTCCAACGGCAGTGCCACCACGAGCGGCTATGACCTGACCGATAACGGGACCGGCGCCGGCAAATCGCCGTTCAGCAGCGACACAATCACCTATACGGTCACGGATCAACTCGGCGACACCGTTGTTGGCACCGCGACGATCGACATCGATCCGGGTCCGACAGCGATCGATCCGACGCTGATCGTCGGCCACGGCCAGACGCTCGAGCTGTCCGGCATCGTTGGCCAACTGGCGATCCCCGGGCAGAAGGGCGATACGCTGACGCTGACCGCGGCCTCGGCGGCCAATGGCGAGATCGTCCAGACCAAGGCCGGCGACCTGGTGTACGAAGCCTTCTCTGTTTCGGGCGGCAGCCCGACCACGGTCGGCTACAACCTGGGCAGTAACGATCCAAATGACGATTCGGCCGCGCCGGGCTACGACCTGGCCGGCAACGGGACCGGCGCCGGCACCACGGCGTTCAGCAGCGACGTTGTCACCTACACGGTGACCGACCAGTTCGGCGACACGGTTACCGGCGCCGCGACGATCGACATCGATCCGGGTCCGTCGGCGACCGATCCTTCTTTCGTCATCGGCCATGGCGGGACGATCGATTTCTCGACCATGGCGAGCAAGCTGGCGACGCCGGGACTTGCCGGCGACACGCTGACGGTGACGGCGGCGTCGGCCTACTTTGGTACCGTCGTGCAGAATGCAGCCGGTGACTTGGTTTATGAGCCGCCCGCCACCGGTGGCGCGAACAATGTGTTCAACATCAAGGCGGGCGATACCGATACCGTCTCCTACACCGTCAGCGATCAGTACGGGGACACGGTCACCGGCACCGCCACGGTCACCGTGGACCCGGGGCCGACGGTCGCGCCGGGGCAACTAACCGTAGGCCATGGCCAGACCGTCAACCTGGTCAGCACCATCGAGAGCCTGATCACGCCAGGCCTGTCCGGCGATAAGGAGACGATCACCGGCGTTACCGCGCAACAGAGCAAGATCAGCGCCGTGGACGGCCAGCTTGACTACACCGCCCCGGCGGGCGGCAGCGACACCGTCACGTTCAATGTGAAGGACTCGTACGGCGACACCGCGATGGGAAGCATCGCCATCACGGTGGATCCCGGCCCGACGGCAACCGATCCCGACCTGGTGGTCGGTCACGGCGTCACGCTGGATCTTTCGACGATGGCGAGCCAGCTGGCGACGGCCGGGCTTGCCGGCGATACGCTGACGGTGACCGCGGCTTCGGCTGCCAACGGCACGATCGTACAGACCAAGGGTGGCGACTTCGTCTACGAACCGATCGCCAATGGTGGGTCGGGTCCGACCACGGTGGGGTACGACCTGAACGGCCAGGGCGCCGGTAAGACAACGACGTCCACCGGGAGCATGTTCGGCAGCGATACCATCACCTACACGGTGACGGACCAGGTCGGTGATACGACGATCGGCACGGCGTCGGTGCTGGTGGATCCGGGGCCGACCGCCACGGATCCCGATCTGATTGTGGGCCACGCGGGCACGATCGATTTGTCCGCCATCGTGGGGCAGTTGGCCGCGCCGGGGCTGACCGGCGACACGCTGACGGTCACCGCGGCTTCGGCGCAGGCTGGCACCATCTTCGAGAATAAGGCCGGTGAGTTCATCTATGAACCGATTGCCGCTGCCAACGGGTCGCCCACGACCATTGGCTATGACCTGAGCAGCAGCACGACCGGAGAGAGTGCCAAGGGGGAACAATCATCGGTTCTGGACGATGTCGTCACCTATACCGTGCAGGACGAAGCGGGCGACACCGTGACCGGCGCCGCCAACATTTCAGTTGATCCCGGCCCAACTGTGATCGCGGGGCAGACGATCGTGGCCCCGGGCCACACCGTTGACCTGACCGGCTATCTCGAGAGCCTGATCGTCCCCGGCTTCAAGGGCGATACCGAGACCATCACATCGGTCAGCGCACAAACGGGCGAGGCCAGCATTGAGAACTCTGCCAATGGCGCACTGACGGTCGACTACACCGCGCCGGCCAGCGGCAATGACACGTTGACCTTCGACGTGCAAGACCAGTACGGCGATACGGCGACCGGCACGGTGGCGATCACCGTCGATGCGGGGCCGATCCTGGCGCCGGGAACCTACACAATCGGCCATGGGCAGAGCGCCAACCTGTTTTCCTATGTCGAAAGCCTGATCACGCCCGGCGCGCCGGGGCTGACCGACACGATCACCTCGGTGCGGGCCGAATACGGGCAGGCGGAACTCGCGTCGTACAGCGACAGCGGCATTGGCGCTGCGTCGGACGAGATCAATGCGATCGATTACGCCGCGCCGGCCAGCGGCAATGATCTGCTGACCTATACGGTGGCGGACCAGGATGGGCTTACCTCCACCGGCACGGTGGCGATTTCGGTCGATCCGGGGCCGACCGCCGGCAACGTCTCGGCCAATATTGCGGTCGGCCAGACGATCGATCTGACGCAGCAGATCCTTGGGGCGGATAAGCCGGGGCTTTCCGGCGACACGCTGACGCTGGCGAGCGACAATATCCAGGGGACGCTGGGCACCGTGTCGCTGGTGAATGGCGACCTGGTCTACACGGCATCGAGTAGCGCGTTCGCCTCGCTTGGCGCCGGCGCGTCCGTCACCGACAGCTTCGGCTACACGGTGTCGGACCAGTATGGCGACCAGGCCAGCGGGACGGTGACGCTGGATGTGAGCAATCCGGTGACCACGGTGAACGGCAACCCTAACGGCGGTGCCACGATCGAGGGGCCGGCCGGCAACGCTGTCATCAATGCTTACGGCTGGAACAATCAGATCTATGCCAATGGCGGCAACGACACGATCAATGCAGGGCAGGGCAATGCCACCGTCTATGACGGTAGCGGCAATGTCACGGTCAGCCTGAATGGCTACAACAATGTGGTCAGCGGCGGCAACGGCACGGACACCGTTACCGGCGGGCTGGGCGACACGACGGTCACGCTGGGCAACGGCAACGACACGGTGACTGTGGGCGGTTATAACAACAGCATCACAGTTGGCAATGGCAACGATACAATTGTGACAGACGAGGGCAACACCACCCTGGTGGGCGGCAGCGGCAACGATGTTGTCACGCTGGCAGGGTATCAGGACAGCGTCAGCTTCACCGGCGGCAGCGATACGATCACCGGCGGGGCCGGCAGCGATACGTATAACCTGACCGGCGGCAATGCGAGCGTGGTGCTGAATGGCTACAGCGACATGGTGTTCCTGCACAGCACGAACGCGACGATCATGGATGCGGGGCAGGGGGCGGTGATCGAGATCGCCGGCGGCGGGACCGATGTGATCCAGGGTGCCGGGTCCGATTCGTCGCTGTTGGTGGATCTGACGGGCGGGCTGGGCGGCTACACCAGCGCGGCCTCGGTGATCGCCGCGCTGACCCCGGACGGGAATGGCGGGGCATTGTTGAGCTTCGGTGCGTCGCACGGATCGCTCGACTTTGCCGGCGTGGCGCCTTCCATGTTGCATGCGTCGAACTTCCAGGTGGGGTGAGGGGGATTGCATACGAGGATGGCCGGACCGGTCCGGCCATCCGTTGTTCTGCGGCCCTCACGCCGAGCCGGCACGGTTCGCTTATGTCATTACCGCGACTGGCCAGGAACGATGGCTTATTTCTCTTCCTTCGAATTCATGCAGCCAACGGTTCTGCCGGCGATAGCGGCGTGCGGCCGCGAATCATGTCGGAGGCTTTTTCCGCGATCATCATCGTGGAGCAATACGTGTTCGCCGACGGCATGCTGGGCATGATCGAGGCGTCCACCACGCGCAGGCCTTCCAGTCCGTGCACGCGCAACTGATCGTCCACGACCGACGTGCGGTCGGTGGCCGGGCCCATCCGCGCCGTGCCGATCAGATGATACGCCGTGGATCCGTAATGCCGCGCGTAGTCCAGCAACTCGTCGTCGCTCTGCACGCCCGGACCGGGCAACGTGTCGCCAGCGAAATACGGCGCCAGCTCGGGCGTGTGCAGCAGCCGGCGCGCCAGCTTCATCCCTGCCAGCAGGACGCGACGGTCCATCGGGTCCTTGAGGTAATTCGGCTGGATCACCGGATCTTCGAACGGATCGGTAGAGCATGCGCGCACATAGCCGGAGCTTTCCGGCCGATGCTGCCAGACGCCTGCGGTCATGCCGGGATAATCGTCGAGCAAACCGATGAAACCTTCTTTATAACTGGCCGGGGTGAACACGCCCTGCATGTCGGGAAAATCCAGCGCTTCATCGGATTTCCAGAACCAGTGCACGAGGGACGGGGTCAGCGCCAGGATGCTGGGACGGCCCATGGCCCAGCGCACGATCTGGCCGGCCAGCCCGAGCCCGCGCGACATTTCGTTGATCGTTCGGATGTTCTTCACCCGCGCGACCAGACGAACGGAGTAATGGTCGCGAAAATTCTCGCCCACCGGCAGGTCGGCAATCACCGGCATGCCGAGATCGCGCAACAGCGCAGCGGGGCCGACACCGGAAATCTGCAGCAGCTTCGCGGTGTTGGCGGTGCCGCACGAGAGAATAACCTCGCGCCGTGCACGCACGATGTGCTGCGTGGTGCGGTCGCGGTCGTCGATATATTGCACGCCGGCCGCGCGCTTGCCTTCGAATAATATCTGTACGGCGCGGGCATCGGTGCGCACATCGAGCCGGCCGGAGGCGCGTGCGGGATGCAAGAAGACTCGCGCGGCGGAATGTCGATAGCCGCGATAGATCGCACGCTGGAAATAGCCTACGCCTTCCTGGTGGTCGCCGCTGTTGTAGTCGGCGGCGTGCGGAATCCCCATGCCGATTGCGCCGGCGATGAAAGCCTCGCAGACGGGATGGAACCAGTCCATGTCGGTGACGGGCAGCGCACCTTCTCGGCCGTGGACGCGGTCGTCGCCGGGGCCGATACGGCGTTCGGTGCGGCGGAAATAGGGCAGCACGTCATCGTAGCCCCAGCCGCGATTGCCGCGTTGCGCCCACGAATCAAAATCGGCACGCTGGCCGCGGTTGTACACCATACCATTGATCGAGCTGGAGCCGCCAAGCGTGCGGCCCTGCGTGGTAGAGATCTGGCGGCCCGCGGTGCCTTCGCCGGGCTCGGTCTTGAATTGCCAGGTGAAGGCGGGATTGAACAATAGCTTCATGAAGCCGCCGGGGATGTGGATGAAGGGGTGGCGATCGGGCGGGCCGCATTCCAGGACGCAGACGGTGGCGCCGGGATCCTCGGTCAGGCGCGCCGACAGCACCGAGCCCGCTGCCCCGCTGCCAACGATCACGTAATCGTAACTGTCTTCTGCATGACCGTCCGGTTGCAGCGCCATGTTTCCCCCGTCCACGTTTGCTCCGCGTCGCCAATCATCCTAGACTGCTGATTGGGAACGTCCAGGCATCGAGAAGGGGTCCAGCGCATGGAATATGTTTGCGATGCGCCCGGCAACCGCACGTGGTTCCGCATCGTCACGGAAGGCGAGGCGGCGGCGGAATCGGAAGCGATGCGACATGCCGTGGAGAAGCATTTCCGCCGGGAGCGGGAACGGGCCGCGGAAAGTTTTCGGTCTCTGTCTAGCGTGTTCATAGAACAAGACATCGGCAAGGAAGCGCATATCAAGCGCGCGATGCCATTGTTCGTGACGTTGCGCGACGAGGACGGTGTGGCTTTGGTCACGGCGATGCTGCCACCGGGCGGCAAGCGCGATGCGAATTTCGGCTGCATCATCGTGGGGCCGGGCAACAGCGACCCGTATGCCGATCATGGCGACGCCATCAAGGGGTTGGGCGACCATTTCGGCCTGACGCTGGACCGGGCGCGCTGTTACCCGTATCGTCGGTAATCACGTGACAACAGGGAGACACGGCCGATGACCACTCTTGAGCAATTCGCCGACAAGTGTCGCGACGCCTTGCAGCGCCATCCCGGCAGCGAGGGCCGGCAGATGGTGTGCAAGCTGGTCAGCGAAGTCCTGCATGAGCCGGAGTTTATCGCGACCTATATTCCGGAGGGGACGCCGGAGCGGAAGGTGCTGTACGAAGATCCGGACCTTGGGTTCACGGTCCTGGCGCATGGCTATACCGGTGCGAAGGGCAGCAAGCCGCACGATCATGGCCCATCCTGGGCGATCTATGGCCAGGCATCCGGCGAAACGATCATGACGGACTGGGACTGTCTGGAGCGTCCGTCGGACGGCAACCCTGGCAAGGCGCGCCGGGTGAAGGATTATGCGATGCGGCCGGGCGATGCGTATCTGTACGATATCGGCGTGCTGCATTCGCCGCGGCGCGAGGACTCGACGCGACTGCTGCGCATCGAGGGGATGAACATGGATAAGGTCAAGCGCTTCCCCTACGAGGCGGTCACACAGGCTCAGGCGGCAGCGGAGTAGGGAGCGCCTCGGCTCTTCGGATTGGCTGGGCCGAGGCGGGGAGCCTCGGCTTTTTTTGTAGCATGGGCGGTAAGAGAAACTGGAACCGCCGGTGAACGCCAGGGAACGCAGAGAAGAACGTTCGGCACGACGGAGCAGCATTTGGCAGCGTTCCGTCTGTGATGCTGGTGGGTGACCTGTGCGGCCGTAACGAATGCCTGGGCGGCTCGCATCGTTGCACTGCCCGTCGGCCTGATTGCCAATCCGACCTCTGCTGTCGCTTGCGGATTCCCCTTGCATCAACGCGATCCGTGCGAGCCATTGCTCATTACGAAAGCGGTCGCCGGCAGGGCCACGCTCGTTCCAGACAACACAATTTCAGCCGCGACCAACCCCACGCGCCACCTGCTGGGACACTGGTGCTGGGACATTGGTGCTGGGACACTGGTGCTGGGACACTGGTGCTGGGACACTGGCATTGCCGGACCAGGCGGTGTGCCGAGCGCATCCGGCTATCGGCAGAGGGATTGGATCGGGTGAAGCTGCGGCGTGTGTATGGTTTGTTAACTATCCAGTGAGTACAATGGATCGCATTCGGCCCCGCTCCAGTACCCAGGAAAACCAAGGTGTCTGCCACGCAGCAACCGGAGAGCGCCCCGGTCTCCGGCGCCACAGCTTCCGGGAAGGTTCGGAAGCCCGATGCGGAACGCACCCGCCGCGAGATCCTCGCCGCGGCCCGCCAGGAATTTGCCGAAAACGGCCTGAGCGGTGCACGGGTGGACGCGATCGCCGCCCGCATGAAGACCAACAAGCGCATGATCTACTATTATTTTGGCAGCAAGGAGGGGTTGTACCTGGCGGCTCTGGAGGAAGTCTACGCCGACATCCGGCGCATGGAGCAAGAATTGGATCTTGAAAGCCTGACGCCGGCGGATGCCGTGCGGCGGATGATCGAATTCACCTTCGATTACCAGGAGGCGCACCCGGACTTCATCCGCATGGTCAGCATCGAGAACATCCACAACGGCCGGCATCTCGCCAAATCGGAGCGGTTGCGCAATCTCAACACCAGCGTGATTCAGCAACTGGATGCGATTCTGCAGCGCGGTCGCGATCAGGGGGCGTTCCGGTCGGATATCGGACCGGTTGACCTGCATATGCTGATCAGCGCCTTCTGCTTCTTCCGCGTGTCGAACCGCCACACTTTTGGCGCGCTGTTCGGCTGGGATCTCTCCGCCCCGGAGCTGCGCAAGCGGCACAAGCGCATGATCGGCGATGCAATCCTTGGCCTGCTGGAAGAGGACGGGCCCGCCTGCAACCACGCTTTCCATGCCGCATCAGGCGCGGGCACGACCCGAATGCGGACTCGTGTCACGCCGAAGCTGGCGCGAGTATAGGCCGGAAGCGGAATTACGCCTCGCTACTGTCGCAGCCCGCTTCATATCTCTGCAATCGCGGCCTCCATCCGATCGAAATGCCGGCGCACGCGTTCTGCATCCGGCGTGACGCCCGAGAACAGACGGAACGCCTCGACTGCCTGGAAGACGGCCATGCCGCCGCCGTCCAACGTGGGGCAGCCGATTTCTCGCGCAGTCCGCAGCAGGGCGGTTTCCAATGGGAAATACACGATCTCGGCGACCCATAACGTCGGCCGCAGCAGGGCGGCGGGCAACGGAAGCCCGGGGTGGCTCACCATCCCGATCGGCGTGGTGTTGATCAGACCGTCCGCCGAGGACATCGCCGATGCGAGATCAACGCAAACGGTTGCCGGCATTTCGGCAAACTGGGTGTTGAGGCGTTCGGCGAGTGCCTGAGCCTTGGCGGATTCTACGTCGAAGATGCTCAACCGCCGGACACCCGATTGGATGGCGCCACGTGCGACTGCCGCCCCGGCACCGCCAGCGCCAAGCTGCACGACGTGGTCCACTGCTACGCCGGGCAGGCCGCGACGGAAGTTTTCCGTAAACCCCCAGCAATCCGTGTTGTGGCCGATGCGTTTTCCATCCCTAAACAGAACGGTGTTCACCGCGCCGATGGCGTCTGCGTCCGGCGACAATTCGTGCAGCAGCGGCAGCACGGCCTGCTTGCACGGGTGCGTGATGTTCAGGCCGTCGAAGCCCATGCGTTCGGCAGCCAGCAAGAGATCGGGCAGTGACGCCGCGCTCAATTCCAAACGTTCCAGGTCGATCAGACGGTAGATGGTTCGGAGACCCCGCGCCTGCCCTTCTTGCTCATGCAGGGCCGGGGTTCGGGATGCCTGGATGCCGGCGCCGATCAGCCCGAGCAACAGGCTGCGCCCTGCGCGGTCGATCATGTATGTTCCGCGGAAAGGTTCATGGCGGCTGCCCTTTCTGGCCGCCGCGGCGGCCGGCGGGCGATCGCCGGTGCGACCGGCGACGATAGTGCTTGAACCGGTGAGTACGCTCCGCTATTAACTAACTAGTTAATGCACGTCAAGACGCTGACATTGGCAGACCCTGCCGTTGGCTGACCCGCCGGCACCGCCCGTCCGTCGATGCCCGTCCGTCGATGCCCGTCCGTCGATGCCCGTCCGTCGATGCCCGTCCGTCGATGCCCGTGCAGCCGCCGCCCCGCAGCAGGCGCGACAACCGCCGCAGGCCGGCTCAACCAATCAGCCAGGGAAGGGACCCGCCACTCACATGATCCTCCCGGCCCCGCTTCCCAAGTCGATCGCCACCGTCTCCCTGAGCGGCACCCTGCCGGAAAAGCTGGAAGCCGCTGCCGCCATTGGCTTCGACGGCGTCGAGATCTTCGAAAACGACTTGCTTACCTACGACGGCTCTCCGGAAGATGTGCGCGCGATCGCCGAGGGCCTGGGCCTGGCGATCACGATCTTTCAGCCGTTTCGCGATTTCGAAGCGATGCCGGACCCGCAACGTCGCCGCAACCTGGACCGCGCCGAACGCAAGTTTGACGTGATGCAGGCGCTGGGCACGGACCTTGTGCTGGTGTGCAGCAACGTCCAACCGCCCGCCATCAACGATCCGCAGCGTGCTGCCGCCGATCTGCAGGAAATGGCGGAGCGGGCCCACCGCCGCGGCCTGCGTGTCGGTTACGAAGCGCTGGCCTGGGGCCGGCACGTCAACCGATGGCGGCAGGCCTGGGAGATCGTGCGTGCCGCCGACCATCCCGCGCTCGGCCTGATCGTCGACAGCTTCCACACATTGGCACTGCACGACGACCCGTCCGGCATCGCCGCGCTCCCTGCCGACAAACTGTTCTTTGTGCAGCTTGCAGACGCCCCCGATCTCTCGATGGATGTGCTGTCCTGGAGCAGGCATTTTCGAAATTTTCCGGGGCAAGGCACGCTGCCGGTCGCGGGGTTTGTGCGCGCCGTTATCGCCGCCGGCTATCGCGGGCCGCTTTCTCTGGAAATCTTCAACGACGAATTTCGTGCCGCGCCGGCGCGGTTGATTGCGCGCGATGGCTTGCGCTCGCTGCGCCTGGTCGAGGCTGAAGCGGGCGCGACGATGTTGCCGCCGCTGCCCGTGTTCTCCGGCGTGGAATTCCTGGAATTCGCGGTGGACGACGAAACCAGCCGCCGTCTCGGCGAGAACCTGCGCATGCTTGGCTTCCGTTGTGCCGGCCGCCACCGTTCGAAGTCAGTCGAACTGTTCCGACAAGGTAATATAAATCTAATTTTGAATGCCGAGCAGGATAGTGCGGCATCAGAACATTTTCAGATGCATGGGCCGTCGGTGTGTGCCATGGCGATTCGCGTCGATGACGCAGCGCGGGCGATTCAGCGAGCCGACGCATTGCTCTGCCCGGAATGGCGCGAACGTATCGGCCCGGGCGAGCGCCGCATTCCCGCTGTTCGTGCCCCTGACGGGACGTTGATCTATCTTGTTCAGCCCGATTCGTCCGGGCGCACGATCTATCAGGACGATTTCCATCTGTTTCCGGAACCGACGCCCCCGGCGTTACTCACCGCCATCGATCACGTCGCCCAGGCGCTGCCCGTCGGCCGGATGGACAGTTTTGTATTGTTCTATCGCGCGGTGTTCGGCTTCATCCCGCAGCAGCTTTGGGAAATTGCCGATCCCTACGGGTTGGTGCGCAGCCGCACGATGGTAAGCCAGGAAGGCAGCATCAGGCTGCCGCTCAATATCTCGGAAAGCCGCCAGACCGCTACGGGCCGGTTCCTGACCACCTTTGCCGGTGCCGGCGTGCATCACATTGCGCTCGCGACCCACGACATCCTTGCCGCACTGCAGCAGCTAACGGCTCGCGGCGCACGCGTGCTGCCTATCCCCGCCAACTACTATGATGACGTCGCCGCCAAATGGGGACTGGAGGAGGCGCGCATCGCGCAATTGGCCTGCGCCAATATCCTCTACGATCGTGACGATGAAGGCGAGTACCTGCACGCCTACACCGCCGCCTTCGATGACCGCTTCTTTTTTGAAATCGTGCAGCGGTCCGGGAACTACCGGCAATACGGCGCTGCGAACGCTGCCGTCCGCATGGCAGCGCAGGCGCAGCACCGTGCGGACCCGCATTTGACAGGATTGCTGGCATAGCGAGGCTACGGCAAGGCCAGTTCCGAACTTGTCAGGCGACCCAACCGCGCGCCGCTAGGCCGCCTCCGCCATCGTGGATTGCTCGCACGCCACCGTGGTGCGGTGCATGTCGCGCACTTCGCCGGCATTGAACGGCCGTGCGCGGTGCATGCTGGCGCGGTTGTCCCACATCACCAGGTCCCACTGCCGCCACACATGCGCGTACACGAACCGGCGCTGCGTCGCATGCTCTGTCAGGTCGCGCAGGAACATGCGTGCCTCCGGCATCGGCCAGCCGACGATCGTGCCGGCGTGCGAGGCCAGGAACAGTGACTTCCGCCCCGTCGAGGGATGCCGCCGCACCAAACGTTGCTGCACCGGCGCGAACCGCCGGCGTTCATCATCGGTGAAGTCGGTGAAGCCAAGAATGCTGCGCGAATAGATCTGGCTGTGTTCGCAGATCAGGTTCTCGCATTCCGCCTTGGTGTCGTCGTCCAGCGCATCGTGGGCGGCGCGCATGTCGGCGAATTCGGTATTCCCGCCGGCGCCCGGGATCACCCGCGCGGACAGCAACGAATATTTTGCCGGCACTGCCTTGAACGACGAATCTGAATGCCACAACCGGTTGCCGAGCGAGAACAATCGCTTGCGGTCGTCGCGGGCCATTACCTGATTGCTGCGGTCGAGGTTGGAGATGTCGTTCACCTCGTCCGGCAAACCGCGGCGATCGGCTTTGCCGAAATTGATATCGCCGGTTGCCAGTTCCAGTTCGCCGAAATTCCGGCTGAACGCAAGCTGGGTCTCGTCGGTGAAGTGCTGGTCGTGGAACACCAGCACGCCGAACTTATCCATTCCCGCCGCGATCACGGCAACGTTCTCGCGCGACAGCGGCTGCGTGATATCGATCCCGGAAACCTCGCCCGCGAAGAACGGGCGAGACACCGGGTCGATCGGCTTGATCGACAACGTCATCGTGCGCATCCCGTCACTGCAGTTCGGCACAGCCCATCGCCTGGCCGAAGCGCCGTGCCGGTTCCAGCGGATCGCCGTATTTGCGATGCATCGCCGTGTGGTACGCAGCCGACAGCAGCAGCTTGTCGCGTGCCTGATGCTGGTTCAGGCCGTAATCCATCAGCATGCACTGGGCGATTTCCTGGTTGTGCGGGTCGTTGCCCAACTTGGTCGCAGTCAGCGCAATGCATTGCACCAACGGCGCGCGGTCGGCACCGCTGTCCAGATAGGCCTGCGTCCAGTCGACGCTCTCCTGGCCGTTCAGCGAACACACGGCGGCATCCACGCGCTGCAGCAATTGCGCCATGCTCAACCGTTCGGCGCCGGCCGGTGCCTTGGCGGAGAAGCTGTGCGCTTCGCCCAGGCCACGCTGGCAATAAGCGGTGCGATTCAGGAAAGACGTCGCCACATACAGCAGCCGCAACCGCCGTGGATGGTCGAAATTGTCCCAGAACCAGCCGAGCGTGTTCAGGTACTCGTAGCAGTGATGCGGCATGTTGAAATACTCGGCGGCCTGCGTCTCCAGCACCACCTGCGCGCAGCCGATCTGCAATGCGTCCAGCAGCCGGCGTGGATTCTTGCCGGCCTTGATCAGCCGCGTCAGCACATCCAACGCCACCATTTCGTCGTCGCGGATCGTCGCGCGGATCAGTTCGGCGGACTCCTCAAGCGACATGTCGCCGGTGTTGCACAGCGCCGCGAGTTCGGGCTCGCTGACGCCGCCATAGGGCACGGCGTGCAGTCCCTCGCCCTCGATATGCATCTTCACCAGGTTGCAGGCGAGTTCATACGTCGAATACCAGCGCGGCCCTACGGCGATGTCGAGCGCACCGGCATAGATCACGTGATGCGCATTGTCCCAGCCGATGGCGTTGCCGATCTCCACGGTGGAACGGGCGCGATACGCCTTGTGCCCGGTCGTGTAGGAGCGGTTGTGCAAGATCCTGTCCTGCACGTCCATCAGTCCCGCGAAGCACATTTCTGCCAGCACTTCCTTGCGGTTGGTGTTGTCCTCCATAAGCCCAAGGAATGTGCGATAGGCGTCAATCACCTGGCCGCGATGCACCAGCGTGATCCAGGTGTTCAGCCGCTCGCGCAACGGAGCGACCTCGCGAAGCGGCTCCTGGTCTGCCCAGTAAACCACAGGCGCGGGGGGCGCTTCCTGCTTGCCGATATTGCCGCGCATGCGCGTGTAATGGCCGGGTGCCTTGTTGATCTTCTGGTTCCAGATATCGAGGCCGCTGGGGATGTACCAGATCGTCTGCGCCATCGGCAGCATCGCAAGATGCGATGGCAGCATCTTCGTCAGGTTCAGCGTGGCACGCGCGCTGAGCAAGCAGTGGTCGTTGTTGACAAAGTTCGGGTAGCCGTCATCAATGCGCTCATGGTATGGCACATGCGTGTACGGTGCATGGATACGCACGCCTTCGGCGACGATCTCGTTCAGCGGCCGGCCGGCCCGGACCAGATCGTAGTAAACCTCGCTGGCGCCAACCTGGTCGCGCATGATGATGCGCTCTTCCAGCCTGGCGTAGAGGCCGCCTGCCTCGGCGCGGTCCGTTGCGGTTGCCGTTTGCATATCCATCAATCGTCCCTCCGTGCGTGTTGCCGCGATCCTACGCTTGACAGGACGCAGGCGACAACCATGGTGGCCGCGAGGGGGATTGTGCCATGGCCGCAGATGCTTGGATGATCACGACCGTAGTGGGGACGGGCACGCAAGGTTATGCCGGCGATGGCGGACCGGCGCGCGAGGCGTTGCTCAACAATCCGTTCGATCTTTGCTTCGACGCGAATGGGAAACTGATTTTCGCCGACACCTACAATCATTGCATTCGGCGCGTGGATGGGCGGACGGGACTTATCACGACGATTGCCGGCACCGGCGCGCCCGGCTTTGCAGGCGATGGCGGCGAGGCGACTCAGGCGTTGTTGAATCAGCCTTACGGCGTGGTGGTGGACGCAGGCGGCACGATCTATTTCGCCGACCGGCTGAACAAGCGCGTGCGCCGTATCGAACCGCCGGGCATTATCAGCACTCTGGCCGGCGACGGTTCAGGAAAATTCAGTGGCGATGGCGGCCCGGCGGCTGCGGCGGGGCTTGCGGAGCCGAACGGCCTGGCATTCGATGCGGAACAAGAACAACTGTTCATTGCCGACGTGGCGGATCATCGGGTGCGGGTGGTGGAGCTGGCGACTGGCGTTATCAGCACTTTCGCGGGCACCGGCGAGGCGCAGCATGACGGCGATGGCGGTCCGGCTGCGGGTGCCGGGGTGTTCGGTGCGCGGGCCGTGGCGCTGGCGCCGGATGGCGCGTTGTACATTTTGGAGCGCGGGGGCAGCAGCCTGCGCCGGGTGCGCGATGGTATCATTCACACCGTCGCCGGCACCGGCGCGCGGGGTTATGCCGGCGACGGCGGCGATGCGCGCGACGCAGTGTTCGATGCACCGAAGGAAATGACGGTGGATGCGGATGGCAACGTGTTCATTGTGGATACCGAGAACCATGCGATCCGCTGCATCGATGCGCGCACCTGGATTGTGACCACCATTGCCGGCAACGGTACCGCGGGGCCGGGCGGCGATGGCGGGCCGGCGGCGGCGGCGCAACTCGCGCGGCCGCACGGTGCTGCCGTGGGGCCGGATGGCGCGCTGTATATCGGCGACAGCGAGAATCATCGCATCCGCAAGCTGACCCGCGGGCGCTGACTGTCACGGAGCAAGGTGCGCCTCGCGCGCGGCAGTGACGTACTCGTCCAACGTCGCGTCCAGGCGTTCGTAGAGAAGGCGGCGGAACGCGGCATCGCCGCGGCCGGCCTGGGCTTCCTGCAGTGCGGTGAGGTAGGCAGGGCGATCCTCGGGACGCACGGCCACCGGCGGATAACCGCCGCGCAGCAGAATCAGATTCATCAGCAACCGCGCCGTGCGGCCGTTGCCGTCGTTGAACGGATGAATGTCCACCAGCCGCCGATGCGCCGCGAACGCGGTTTCCGGCGTATCGGGCGCCGCAGCCAGCCAGCGAGCAAAGTCGCCCATCAGGGCCGGTACTTCAGCCGGCGATGGGAAGCTGTGCTGGCCGGCATCGGTCAACACATAGCGGCCCTGGTCGGCATATCGGCCGGCGATGTCCGGATTGGATCGCCTTACCACCAGGCTGTGCAGACTGCGCACATCGCTTTCGGTGAGCGGCGTGCCGCGCCGCGCCAGTCCTCGCACGTAACGGATCGCCTCATCATGATCGATGGCTTCCAGGTGATCCCTCAGCGGCTTGCCGCCGATGGTAATCCCTTGCTCAACCACCAGCGTTGTCTCGGCAGCGGTGAGCGAGTTGCCCTCGATCGCATTCGAGGTATAGGTGAGTTCGAGATCGTGAACATGTTCGAAATTCGCAAGGCCTGCGGGCGCCCTGGCACGCAGCCGGTCCAGTTCCGCTTTCCTGGCAGCGATCTGCTCTTGCAAATTGCCCATCGCGTGTTCTTAAGGCACGAAATGCCGTGGGGCAAATTCAATCCATCAGAAGGAACGGCAATAAAGCTAACGCCGCATCCGGTCCGCGCTATGCTGCCACCGGCACGGCCTGGGCCGGGGCAAGGCCGTGCAGCCAGACATGGCGCGTCGTACCGACCAGCACCAGCGACAGCATCAGCGACAGGAAATGGTTAGAGGAGGGAAAGAAGGTCTGGGAAATGATCGCGACGAAGAAGCCGCAGAGGATGAAATCGTACCACTCCTGGCCGTTGCCGATGACTCCAGGCCGTTGCCGATGACCGACGCGACGGTGGCGCGCCAGAGTTGAGGCTGCGTGGTTGCCGGAGTGGCCGGTGTTTCCATCCCGTGGGTTCCCTTCTGTCCGAAGAATCGGAACGCAGCGGGAGGGCCGGCGGTTGCTGCGAGCCGCGGTCGCAAACGGCGGGGTCAGCGGCGGCTGGCTGTTTCGATCGGCTCGTCGTCTACGAGTGCCTTTGTGGCAGCGGTCGCTTGCTTGATTTCCTGCGGCGAGGCGGTGGCCGCACCAGCACCAAGCTTGACCCGTCCGTCGGGCAGCGGCACGGCGATCGGTTTCACGATGACTGGCGCCACGCCTTGTTTCCTCATGTCAAGCTCGCTTGCGACCTTCGGGGTAAGATCCATCACGCGGCCATCGATGAAGGGCCCGCGGTCCTCGATCCTGACCGTGGCGGTCTTGCCGTTCCGCAGGTTGGTGACGGCGGCGACGGTACCCAGCGGCAGAGTCTTGCTCGCGGCGATGTTGGCATTGGGGTTCAGTCGCAGCCCATTGGCCATTGTGCGACCGTTGAAGTACCGGGCGTAGTAGGAGGCGCGGCCTTCCTCCTTGCGGCCGGAGTGGTCGATACGCGCGATGCCGCGAGGGTGCACGGGAGGAAGACGGTTCAGCGTCTCCGCTTCGTGTTTGGCCGCTTGGCTATTTGGCGGGGGAACGGCGCTGAATGCAGTGACGGGAAGGCAAGCCAGGATCAGACCTATCGCCGCAAAAACGTATTTCGTTAGCATTTTGATCCCAGCCAGTCGCCAAGCGCCAAGACGCCATTCAGTCGCCAAGCGCCAAGACGCCATTGGGGCCACCGGGTTCCACACCGTTCCGCTTTGCGCTCTGAAAACGCGATCACTCTGCGGTGACGTGCCGCGGTAACAAAATCCATGGAGTTTGCTGCAAGTCCGTTGTCTTTTTTCCCGTCACGCGGATGGTGACGGTCGTCCCAGCCGGATCGCACTGGACCACCGGTACATCAATAGCCGCGATTGCGAACGTTACGCCGCTTGCCTGGTCACGCCTGCCGAATTTGCCGACGAATCGAGACGGCGGCGGCCAGTCATCCGGCGCCGGCGCCGGCGCCAAGTGTCTTGCGCAAGAATCCCGTGCGCGCCGTTGCACCCGCCATCATGAACGCCGCATCCTGCCCCGACAGGATGAACCGCGCGCCCATCTCGATGTAGCGCGGCATGATCGCCTCGTTGTAGATGCCCGCCATGCCGGGGAATTTTCCATGGTTGCGGCAAGCGGCAATCATGACGCGGTATGCCTCCGCCACACGTTCGTTGCCGAAATCGCCCGGAATTCCCATCTCCGCGCACAGGTCGTTCGAGCCGATCAGCAGCACATCCACGCCTGGTACCGCGGCGATGGCGTCGGCGTTGGCGATGGCGGTGGGCGTCTCCAGCATCACCACCGTCAGGTTGGCGGCATTCAGCGCCTTCGCCGCCTCACCGGTGCTGGCCGAGCGCAACCCGTAATGCGGCCCGATCCCACCCATGGAACGGTGTCCCACCGGCGGGTATTTCAGTTTCGCTACCACCTCGCGGGCTTCCTCGGCGGTATCGACATGCGGCATCACGATGCCCAGCGCGCCGTTGTCCAGCGCGCGGGTCGCAATCGCGTACTCCCGGTTCGGCACGCGAGCGATCGGCGCGATCCCGGCGTCCAGCGCCGCCGTGCTGATTTGCGCGCAGGCCTCCAGCGACATCACGCCATGTTCCATGTCCAGGAACAACCAGTCGAAGCCAGCAACGGCCATGGCCTTGGCGATCTCGACGCTGCGCGTCAGCCTGATTCCAACCCCCAGCGACAATTGCCCTTGTTCCAGCTTTTCGCGGGCGGCGTTGCGGACGGTCATGACGGGGTCCTTATTTCAGCTCGGCAATGGCGATCGCGATCACGCGGTTCAGCGCTGCCATGTCCATCGGATGATCGGTCTCATTCGCCACCGCCACCACCATGCGGTGCCGCCGCAGGATGAAAATGCGCTGGCCGGAAGCGCCGGACGCCCAGGCGGTGTCCGACGGCAGATCGGAGAACAGCCGGTCGCTATTGGCCCAGAAGCAGGCGGCGCACGTCGTGCCGGCATGCGTCGGGGTCAGCGCGTAGTCGGGCCAGCCTGCCGGCAGCAGCCGTTCGCCGCTCCACACGCCGTCCTGCAAATACAACACGCCGAGCTTCGCGTAGTCGCGCAGCGTAGCGAAGGCCGCGCCGGACGCGATCAGGTTGCCCGCAAGGTCGGCGGAGATCTGGTAGCTCGCCATGCCCAGACGGTCGGCCAGCAGGCCATACAGCGTCGCATGGTATGGCAGTCCGCGCCGTTCGATCTGGTCGCGGACGATCGCGCCCAGCACGTTCACGCCGCTGTTGACATAGCGGAACACGGCGCCGGGCCGCGTCGCCACGATCGACCGCTGGGCTGCCTCGAACGCATCGCCCGCGTCCTGGTAAACGGCGCTGTTTTCGAAACCCAACGCAATCCGACCGTCATCATGGATGACAGGGAACGCCAGGCCGGAGCGCATGCGCAGCAGATTGTCCAGCGTGATCTGGTGATGGATGCCGCGCGGATCGCGCCACAGCGGCGCCGGCGCCGGATCATAGACCGACGCCAGCCAGCCCTCCTGGATCAGCCGGCCGATCAAAGTGCAGGTGAACGCCTTGTTCATCGACCAGCTCGGCGTCGCGCGATCCGGCGCACCGAAGGTATTGTAGCGTTCGACCAGGATTTGTTCCGGTGACGCGATCAGAATGCCATACAGCCCGGGCGAATTGGCGAAGAATGTCCGCAGCGCGGCGACCAGCTTCACGGGCGGCGGTGGCGGTGATTCTGCCGCCTCGCCCAACGGCCAGGCATGCGTCGCGCCAGGAAGCGTGCGCTCAATCGGTTGCGGATGAAATGCCGGCACCGCATGCGGACCCAGCAGGATGCTGCCATACCCCGGCCGCGCGATTGCGGCGCCGATGACTCGCCGTTGGAAATCGGGACCATCCCAGGCGACGGTGACGCGTTGGTCGGCATCGTCCGGTTCGATGGTGATGTGTCCCGCGCGATACGCTTCATCCAGCGCAGCCTGGTCGCCTGCGGCAGGGCGCTGGCTGAGGCCGCCCGGAACCGTCACGGCGCGCCAGCGGAAATGCCGCGACGCGACATCGCGTGGCAGCCTGCTGACATACAGCATGTCGGCGAACCGCTTGGCGGCAAAGTTCACCGTGCGCTGGCGGATCGCATGGGCAGAGCAATCGTACACAACGGGATCGGGCAGGCCGTGGCCGAACGGTTGCGGGGTGCGATCGAAAATCGGCTCCGCCGGGACCGTCGGCGTTTCCCCCTTGTCGCTCACTTCACCGGCTCCGGAGTGCGGGCACCAGCGGTATCGAAATAGCGGTTACGCATGCCTTTCTGGTTTTCATAGAGCGAGCCCTGCTTCGTCGCCGGCGGCAAGGGCATCCGCACCGGGGCGGGCGCCAGCCGCGGCTCGCGATGCTCGCCGGCCACCATCAGCGCCTTGTACGCCTCGATCCCGCCCGGAAAACCCAGCAGCGGCCAGGCATCGGCGGCGCGGTACTGGAACAGCAGCAGGCGGCGATCGCGATCCGAAACGTTCGGGGCGGAGCCGTGCACCGCGCGCACATGGTGCACCGTGATGGCGCCGGCCTTGCCCAAAAGCGGAATTGCGGAGGCGTAATCGACGTCGCGGTTGGTGGGGTCCATCGCGCCGCAGAAAGTGCCGTCGGCGTGGTGATCAAAGGTGGGGCCGCGATGACTGCCCGCGATGATCATCAGCGGACCGTTCGCCATCTCCATGTCGTCCATCATCACGCCGACGGCGGCGAGGTTGTCGTTGGTGTGGGGATAGAACGCCCAGTCCTGGTGCCATTCCACCGGCGCGCCATAGCCGGCGCTTTTCATGTTCAGCTTGGCGGTGTCGAAACGGATGTCGGGTCCCCACAGGTCGGCCAGCACGCCGATGATCTTCGGATGGCGCATCAGCCGCGCGTATTCCGGGTGCCGCAGGTGCGTCGCCTTGATGCGGCGGACGCGCGGGTTGTCCGGGGTGTGGCTGTCCTCCAGGTCATAGACGTCGTTGTGCGTTGTCAGGCCGCTTGCCTGCTGCACCAGGTCGTCCGTCACGGCGCGCAGGCGGCGGATTTCCGCATCGGTCAAAACGTCGGCAACGACGATCGCGCCGACCTCGTTGTATTCCTCGATCTGTGATTTGGTCAGCATGGATTCCCTCCGGGCGGTCGGACCGTATCACCGCGGGGAAAACCGGTCGAGGCGACGTGGGCGCGATGCCGCTATGTGGCAGGCGCGACGGTACCGTTGTTTTCAGCGTTGCGCCGTGCCCCGGGCTGTCCACCCGCCCGGTCGGCAGGGGGCAGGTTCTGGCCCGGTTGCCCGCGGCCATTCGACGGGGCGGAGCAATATCTTCGCGTTGTTGTATGTGCTGCGGCAAGCATTTCCTTCGCGTTATTGTATGCTGCTGCAAGCATTCACGGTGACATAACAAGGAGACCATGAACAGCCAGCCATGAAAAGCGTGGAGAGTTGCCACGGTTTCTATTCAGGGTGCGTAACTTGTTGCTGTTGAAGGGTTTCAATAACCGTAGCTCGTACAATGTCGCGCGTGCTCACGCCCATCCCAATCTACGTCTGTCCATCGGCAAGGACAGCGACCAGCGCTGCAACCACGGCAATTCCGGCAATCACAATGCTCGCCATAAGACCGGAAGTGCTTCTCTCGACGCTCTCCATCCGGGCGCCGAGAGCATTCATCTTTCCTTCCAAACCCGCAAACCCGGTTCTCATTTCGCCCAAGAGCTGAGCGAACTTCGTATCCGTTCTGGCCTTCGCGACTTCTAAACGGGCGGTTATTTCCTCGCTTGACGGTCCATCGGTCATGTCAGTCCATCGGTCGTGTCAATTGATCTACTTGGGTTGGCTCGGCGCACACGCGGGCAGCAAGACAGCATCCAGGTCTGATCCGCACCATCCCACTGAAACGCTCGTTGCTACGTGAGAGCGAGCACTTTCAGTCAAGCGGACGCACCCATGCTCAGCCGCCGCGTGACCGGGGCCGGATTGCCGTGCGTGTCCGAAATCTGGGAGGAGGGGCCCCGCCGTTACCAAACTCTTCACCATTCCACCGTACCCTGCGCGCTGACCATCTCCCGCCAGGTCCGCAGCATGCAGGTTCTCGGCACACCTACCCGCGGCCATTCGATGGCGCGGGTCAACACCTTCGCGTTCTCCGGTATCGACGCGGTACCGGTGGAAGTGCAGGTGCAGATCTCGGCCGGCGCGCCGGGGTTGCTGGTGGTGGGGCTGCCGGACAAGGCGGTGGGCGAGGCGCGCGAACGGGTTCGCGCCGCCTTCAGCGCCATGGGCTTATCGCTGCCTCCGCGGCGAGTCCTGATCAACCTGAAACCCGCGGACCTGCTGAAGGAAGGCAGCCATTTCGACCTGCCTTTGGCGCTTGGCGTGCTGGCGGCGATGGATGTGCTGCCGCGGGACGAAATTGGCGGCTATGCCGCGCTGGGCGAACTTTCCCTGGATGGCGCACTTGGTCCGGTTGCTGGCGTGCTGCCGGCGGCGATGGGCGCGTCGGCGCGGGATCTCGGGCTGATATGTCCCGCCGGGCAGGGGGGTGAGGCGGCCTGGGCCGGACGCATCGAGGTGCTGGCCCCTGCCGACCTGCTGTCGCTGATCAACCATTTCCGCGGCACCCAGGTGCTGACCCCGCCGGAGCCTGCCGGCGTGGCGGAGGCCGGCCGTGAAGCGGACCTGGCCGATGTGAAGGGCATGGAAACCGCCCGCCGCGCGCTGGAGATTGCCGCCGCGGGAGGGCACAACCTGCTGTTGGTTGGCCCGCCAGGCGCAGGCAAGTCGATGCTGGCTGCGCGGCTGCCCGGGCTGCTGCCGGATCTTGCCCCGCGCGAGGCGCTGGAAGTCAGCATGGTTCATAGCGTCGCCGGATTGTTGGATGGCGGCCGGCTGGTGATGCGCCCGCCGTTCCGCGAACCGCACCATTCGGCGTCGCAGGCCGCGTTAACGGGTGGCGGGCAGCGTGCCCGGCCCGGGGAGGTGTCGTTGGCGCATCGGGGGGTGTTGTTCCTGGACGAACTGCCGGAGTTTCCCCGCCCGGCCCTGGATTCGCTGCGCCAGCCCATGGAGACCGGCCGCACGACCGTCTCGCGCGCGACCGCGCACGTTACCTATCCGTCGCGCTTTCAGTTGGTGGCGGCGATGAATCCCTGCCGCTGCGGTTATTTCGGCGACGCGGCGCGCGAATGCGGCCGGGCGCCACGCTGCGCCGAGGACTATCTGCACAAGGTGAGCGGCCCGGTGCTGGACCGTATGGATTTGACGGTGGAGGTGCAGGCCGCTTCCGCTGACGAACTGGCGCGTGCGCCAGCGGGTGAACGCAGTGAGCCGGTCGCTGCCCGGGTGGCGCGGGCGCGTGCGGCGCAGCGGGTGCGGTATGGCGAAGACGGCCCGCCGTGCAATGCCGAGGTGGATATGGCGGCGGTGCACCTTGCCCCCGAGGCGCAGGCACTGGCGAGCCAGGCGATGGACCGCCTGCGCCTGTCGCCACGCGGCTACACCCGGGTACTGCGGGTGGCGCGGACGATCGCCGACCTGGCGGGGGTGGAGCCGGTGGGGCGGGTGCATGTCGCGGAGGCGCTTGCGTTCCGGCACCGGGTGCCGGGGCGGCGGGGGTGACCTGTGGACTGCTATCACAAAATTTGTTATAGATGCCGGACGCCAGGCCGATACGGCATCGCAAGCGCCGCTACGATGACGGCATGATCCTGGAGATGGTGCTTTGGGAAGTACCGTCACCGGTGCGCGGTTCCGCGCATCTGCTGAAGTACTCCCTGTTTTATGGCAACGAGAGCGGACGATTGTTCTGATACGACAATGAATCGGGAAAAGGCGACCACCGCCATTATGGCGCATGGCAAGAGCCCCACCAATTCACCACCGCCGAGCAATTGTTCGCCGATTTCCTCACAGACGTGCGTGCCACCCGCCGCCGCGGGTAAGGGAGATGCCGATGTCAGCAATAAAAGTCGTGATTGGCGGGACCATGGAGGACGACGCTGCCGACCCGCTCGATGCCTGGCATCGTACCGAGCAAGGCGAGCAAGTCCTCCCCGAACGCGTGCTTGCATTCGAAAGTTTTGACGGATTGTTCAAAATATTGACGGGGGAACGGTTCCGGCTGCTGCGGCACCTGCACGAGCACCCCGAGCCATCGATCAGTTCACTCGCTCGATCCCTTGGTCGGCAGTACAGCCGGGTCCATGCCGATGTCGCAGCTTTGCAATCTGCAGGTTTGGTTGAACGGAGCGGGGGTGCATTGCGCGCCACGGCAGATCGCATCATGGCGGATATTCGGCTTTGATAGCGGGCGTTCTCACCCTCGAAGCTTCCACGTCACTTTCGGCTGTCGCTTTGGGTCGCATGGAAGGATCTTGACCGATCCTGCTTTTTTGGAACTTGGGTGGATAGAAACAATGAGAAGGGAACCAGCGATCAATAACCCGGCGCAGATGCCGGGTGGCCATTTCATTGCCCAGAAAATAGCCACATCCAGGAGCGAGAATGTCCCGATAAGCATGGCCCGGATCGGTGCCATATGCCGCTCGCGCCGAAATTGTTCGGTCGATGTCCTGGCCCGGTCGTTTTCAGCGACACGTTCCCACGAGCTTTTATCGCTTTCCCTTGCCACTCTTCCTCCCATTGGCCTCTCTCGCGCGGCGCAAATAGCGTTGCGCGAGAGAGGTCTCGCGCAGGAGAGGCTGCCGAACTAAAACAATCCCTCGATCTCCCCGTCTTCACGCAGGTGGATGGCCTCGGCGGAGGGGACCTTGGGCAGGCCGGGCATCGTCATGATGTCGCCGCAGATCGCCACCACGAACCCGGCACCGGCGGAAAGCCGCACCTCACGCACCGGCAGCACGTGGCCCGACGGTGCGCCCATCACCGTGGGATCGGCGGTGAAGCTATACTGCGTCTTGGCGATGCAAACGGGCACGTTACCGAAGCCGGCCTCCTCGAATCCCTTCAACCGCCGCGCGACCGCGTCGCTCATGGAAATGTCCGAGGCCCGATAGATCTTCTGCGCGATCGTGCGGATCTTCTCATCGAGCTTCATCTCCGCCGGATACAGTGGCTGGCAGTTGGCTTTGCCGCTTTCGATGCGCGACACGACCGCTTTTCCCAAGGCTTCCGATCCGGCGCTGCCATCGGCCCAGTGCGTGCAGGAGATCGCTTCAACGCCCTGCGACGCCATCGCATCGCGGATCACGCCGAACTCTTCCTCGGTATCGGAATTGAAGTGGTTCACGCCCACGACAACGGGCAGGCCGAATTTGCCCAGGTTCTCGACATGGCGCGCCAGGTTGGCGACGCCGCGCTTCACCGCATCGACATCCGGCTTGCCAAGTCCGGACCGCGGCACGCCGCCATGCATCTTCAGCGCGCGCACCGTGGCGACGATCACCGCGCAGGACGGCTTCAGCCCGGCCTGGCGGCATTTGATATCGATGAACTTCTCTGCGCCCAGATCGGCGCCGAAGCCGGCTTCGGTCACCACCACATCGGCCATCTTCAGTCCAAGCCGCGTGGCCATCACGCTGTTGCAACCATGCGCGATATTGGCGAACGGGCCGCCATGCACGAACGCCGGCGAACCTTCCAGCGTCTGCACCAGGTTCGGTGCCAGCGCGTCCTTCAGCAGCACGGCCATCGCGCCGTCCGCTTTCAAATCCTTCGCCGTCACCGACTTCCCATCGCGGGTCTGCGCCACGATCATCCGGCCCAGCCGCTCCTGCAATTCATCCAGATCGCGCGACAGGCAGAACACCGCCATCACTTCCGACGCAACGCTGATGTCGAAACCGTCCTCGCGCGGGAAGCCGTTGGCGACTCCGCCCAGGCTGCTGACGATGGACCGCAACGCCCGGTCGTTCATATCCAGGCAGCGCCGCCACGACACGCGCCGCGCATCAATGCCCAGCGCATTGCCCCAGTAGATGTGATTGTCCACCATCGCTGCGAGCAAGTTGTTGGCCGAGGTAATGGCGTGGAAGTCGCCGGTGAAGTGCAGGTTGATCTGGTCCATCGGCACGACCTGCGAATAACCGCCGCCGGCCGCACCACCCTTCATGCCGAAGCTGGGACCGAGCGAAGGCTCGCGCAGGCAGATCACCGCGCGCTTGCCGATGCGGTTCAGCGCGTCGCCGAGGCCGACCGTGGTGGTGGTCTTGCCTTCACCTGCCGGCGTTGGGCTGATCCCGGTCACCAGCACCAGGGCGCCGTCGGACTTCCCTTGCTGCGCCTTGATGAAATCGAACCCGACCTTGGCCTTGTGGCGGCCGTACGGCTCCAGCGCATCATCCGGAATGTTCAGTTTCGCCGCGATCTCGGCGATGGGGCGCATCTTCGCTTCGCGGGCGATCTCCAGATCGGACTTCATCTACGCTGCTCTCCTCCGGTTGATGCCGAGTTCGGTCAGGGCCTCGGCCATGGCGCCCACGGCACGGCGCATGTCATCGGGCATGATGGCGCCGATGCAGCCGACGCGAAAGCTGGGGGTCGGCGTGTTGTAGAAATTGCTGATCAGCACGCCGCGCCGCTTCAGCGCATCGACGAAGCGTTGCAGATCCCAGGCCGGATCGTCCGGCGCATGCACGTTGACGATAATCGGTCCCTGATGTTCGGGCGCGAGATAAGGCGCGAGGCCCATCGCCAGCACGCCGTCATACAGAATGCGCATGTTCTCGGTGTAACGCGCAAGACGCGCCGGCTGGCCGCCCTCGGCATCGAAGAAATCCAGGGCGACGTTCAGCGCGCTGATCGCCTGCGGCGCCGGCGTGAAGCGCGAGCTGCCGGGGCCGGCGCGCACTGAATGCGCGTGCACGCTGGCGAGATCGAACGACCAGCTTCCGGCGTGGCCAGCGCAGGCTTCCAGCCGGTCGATGCGCGCGACGGCAAAGGCCATGCCGGGCACGGCTTCCAGGCACTTGTTGGGGGTGAACACCACCGCATCGATTTCCGGCTGCGCGGAAATATCCAGCGGCAGCGCGCCAAACGCCGAAACCGCATCGACAATGAGCCGCCGCCCGGCCGCGCGCACGACCGCTCCGATTGCTGCCGGATCGTGCGCCACGCCGCTGCCGGTTTCCGAATACACGACGCCGACATGCGAGATCTCCGGATCGGCATCCAAGGCGGTGGCGACGGCGTCCGGCGGCGTCGGCATGATTTGCGGAATGGGCAAGGTAACCGGCACGCGGCCAGCCTCGCGTGCCAGGCGCACCATGCGGTTGCTGTACGCTCCGGTGTCGGGCACCAGCAGTTTTCCGCCCGGTGGGATGAAGCTGCGCACCGCCGCTTCGGTGATGAAATGGCCGCAGCCTTGCAGCGGCAGCACCGTGTGGGTGTCTGGCGTGCCGCCGGCGATTCGCAGCAGGCGCGCGCGGACCCCGGCCAGCAGCGGGTGGAAATCGTTGTCCCAGGGCGCGAAGTCATGTGCCAGCGCGGCGCGCGTTTCGGGGCGCGTGGTCACGGGGCCGGGAATCAGCAGCAACATGGGGAGTACCTGGCGGCGGGAGACGGCGGAAGGGCGCAGGCTTCGCACGAAGACGGCGGGAAATCCACCCGGGCGGGTGATGACGGCAGGGTAATCGGGTGAAGCAGTAGGTGACAAACGGAGAAAGTGCCGAATCAATAGCGACCCTCGATTCGCATGAGGGGGGCGCACCATGGCGGACACGGCATCGGACGGCACGGCGTTCGACGAAACCGTCGTATTCC
>DATKPQ010000188.1:0-11567 GCA_035523995.1 Acetobacteraceae bacterium
GCCGGCGGCGGCGAGTATGCCGAACGGCAGGTTGATGTAGAACACATAGCGCCAGTCATAGGTTTCGGTCAGCCAGCCGCCGACGGTCGGCCCCATGATCGGCCCCAGCATCACGCCAACGCCCCAGACCGCCATGGCGAATCCGCGGCGCTCGGGCGGGTAGATGTCGAGCAATGTGGCTTGCGACAACGGCACCAGGGCGGCGCCGAAGACGCCCTGCAAAATGCGGAACACTACCATCTGGCCGAGCGACTGTGCTGCACCGCACAGCATCGATGTGGCGGTGAAGCCGATGATACAGGCGATATAGAGGGGCTTGCGGCCATAGCGGGCGGCGAGCCAGCCAACCGGCGCCGTCATGATCGCCGAGGCCGTGATATATGAGGTCAGGACCCAGGTGATCTCGTCGAAGCTGGCGGAGAAGCTGCCTTGCATATAGGGCAGTGCCACGTTGGCGATGGTCTGGTCGAGCAATTGCAGCACGGTGGCGAGGATCGCGCACGCCGTGATCATGCCCCGATGGGGCACATCGGTTTGGTCCGCTTCTCCCGACATGCGGCTTTGTCGTCCGCGTTGCCAAGGCTGGAGGATGTGGGAGAGGGATACTGAAGGTCAATTGCTTCGGGTGCAGCCGGGACACCAACAGCTTGCTTGCACGGTGTCCGGCGCTCCATGTTCCGCTTTTGTTCCGAGATAAACGGCGCTTGCACCAGGACAATGTCGCGTGCGCGGCGGAACTTTTTCCCCGAGTGTATGATGCGACCTGCTCAGAGCCAGGAGGGCGTCGAACCAAAAGAGGACCCTGGAGGTCTGTTCCGATTCCGGATAGAGCCGATGTAGCCACCCCTGCGTCGTTATCACTGGCGACAAACGCGTCCCAAGTGTTGGCAAACAGCAAGCGTAGGCCGTGGGATAACTTACGCCGCGTGGATCGAGCCGATATCGCCTCAACGCTGTCAGCCCATTGTCTGGCGCCGGCCGTGGCCACCATCCTTCAGGATCGCAACACCAGTACCCGGCGCAGAGAAGCGAAGCGCGGTCCCCACGCGCTATTACGTGCCCGGATCACTGCTCTCGCGGCCCAGCTGCCTCTGCTCCCCTCGGGCGTGACCATCCGGCGCGCGCAGGATATGGTTGCCGACGGGACACCATTCAGGGGAGAGAAACCAATGGCAGGCAACGCCGACCAAGTCATCGCTTTGGACCGCCAGCGCATGCAGGCGATGGCCACGAAGGACGTCGCGACACTGAACAAGCTACTGGCGGACGAGCTGATCTATTGCCATTCCTCGGCGCGCCTCGACACCAAGCAAAGCCTGATCGGGGCCATGGAGTCGGGCGCCACCGTCTATACCGGGGTCGAACCATCGGACGTGAAGGCGCAGGACGTGGGTGACGCGGTGGTGCTGACCGGCATTGCGCGCATCAACGTGCTGTCCAACGGCAAACCCAATGCGTTCGGCGTGCGCTTCACCGATGTCTGGGGCAAGCGCGGCGGCCAGTGGCAGATGGTGACGTGGCAATCCACGCGCCTGCCCGATTGAGCCGAGGCCACGCAGCATGAGCTACGACGCGGCCTTCGCCGGATTGAAGGTGATCGATCTCAGCGGCGGCGTTGCCGGCCCGTGCTGCGCCATGTTCCTGGCGCAGCACGGGGCGGACGTCATCAAGGTGGAAACCCCCTATAATGGCGGCGACTGGTCGCGCATCCTCGGCAAGAGCTATCAGGACCATTCCGCCTATTCTTTGTTCGGCACGCTGGGCAAGCGCAGCGTTGCGCTGGATTTGAAGACCGAGGAGGGCAAGCAGATCCTGTGGCGCCTGCTGCGCGGCGCCGACGTGTTCATCGAAGGATTCCGTCCCGGCACGATACGCCGTTACGGCTTCGGCTATGAAACCATCAGCGAGCGCGAGCCTCAGATCATCTATTATTCGATCTCCGGATTCGGCCAGACCGGACCGTTGGCGGCACGGCCGGCGATGGACCCGGTGCTCCAGGCGATGACCGGCATCGTCGACGAGAACCGCGGGGAGCATGACAACCATCCGCACCGCATCGCGATCTCATTGATCGACATGTACAGCGGCTTGCTTGGGTTCCAGGCGATCGCCACGTCGCTCTATGCGCGGCGAGAGCAGAAGGAGAAGCGGGGGCGATTTGTCGAACTCAGTTTGATGCATGGCGGCGCGATGCTGTCGGTGATCCGGCTGATGGCGCAGTACCTGGAGCATGGCAAGGCGCAGCGCACGAGCATGCCGAACGCGGTTTACACCACGGCGGATGGGCAGTTGAACATCACCATGGTGCGCCCTGGTGATTGGCCACCGTTCTGCGATGCCATCGATCAACCGGCCTTGCTCGACGATCCGCGCTTTGACACGCACACGGCACGCGCTGAAAATCTTGACGAGCTTTATGCGGTGGTGCGTCCGGTCATCGCCGCCCTGAAAACGGACTGGCTGGCGGCGCGGCTGACCGAACGCGGCATCATGAACGGCAAGGTGAACTCCTATCGGGAGTTCCTGCAGGAAGCGCAGGTCGCGGCTAGCGGCATCATGTCGTGGCTTGAACAGCCGGGCGTGCCGGAGCCGGTGCCTATGCCAAACATTCCCGGGCTGCCACCATTCGAATCAGGCATGAAGCGGGCACATGCCCCCATGGTGGGCGAGCATACGCGTGAGGTGCTGGCGGAGTATGGTTACAGCCTGACGGAGATCGCGGCGCTGCTGGAAAGGAAGGTGGTGAGCGTGCCCGAGCGGTGATGGCGTACTATGTCATTTCAATGAGCGAAGTGACGCAGCAACCTTGCCGATTACCGTGATCGGAACGAGATCGTTTCGGTCGCTAGGCTCCTAGCAGCCTGCCGGACTGAGTTTTCCCGGTGGAACTGGCGTGAAGCGAGGCGGCCCCGGTTCCTAAGTGATCGTCCTCCGGCGCCTCCGGGGCGGCAGCAAAACGCTCGGCCAACGACGCGTGATGCGCCTCGCGCCCGCGGGCGATTATCGGCTCGATCCTGGCTGCGTCGCACACGATCACACTGGCAGCGCTGAAATACCCGCTGAGCGGCCAATTCCGGCCAGGTCAGGGCCTAGCTGATGTCGGATATCGCTGAAGGATATATGAAAAGCGTGACTGGAAACCGGTAGCAGCGGATGCGCGGAATCAGGTTGATGTAGACTGAACCGTGGGCGTCATCGGCGGTAATGGCGACACAGGGGTGCACGGCCGTGGCAACGCCAGCACGCAATGCGGCGATCACACCCCGCAACGGAATGTAGGTCTATACCTGACACACCCCGCCCGCACCAACCCTGGCAGGCCCTTAACGACGACATGAAACCCACGTAACAGTCGAACCCGCCGCATCGCTTGCTCGTTGCCTTTGCTTGGAACGGGAGGATGGCGCCGACGCGCCGCCAGGAAAGGAGAACAAGCTTTATGCCTGACGCCAGAACACCCAACGCACCGCAGCAGACGGGCACCATCAGCGCGAGCGGCCGGATCGCTGCCCGCGTCGACCGTCTGCCCCTGACCTGGATGCAATGGCGCCTGGCGCTGATCACGCAGATCTTCTGGGGCGTCATCATCGCGGCGGACGGAGTGCCGGCGAAGCTCTACCCGTTCGTTTGGGGCCCGCAGCATGACTTCGGACCGGCGGCATTCTCGGTCATGCTGGCGATGCAATTCGGCGTCGGCATTCTGGTCGGCGAGTATCTGATCGGCATCGTCTCAGATCGTTACGGACGACGGACAGGATTGCTGCTGTCGTCGCTAGCGATGGCGCTGACGATGTGGCCCGCGGCGCTGACCAATCAGTTCGGCTGGTTGCTCTTGTTCTTCGGCCTGTCGGCGATCGGAATGGGCGGCGTGCTCTCCACCAATGTGGTTTACATGGGTGAGATCGTGCCGCCGCGCGACCGAGGCCGCGTGATGCTGGCCTCGCAAATGCTGGCCGTGCTGGTGTTTGGCGTGCTGGGCAACGTTCCCGGCATGTTCTGGGTACCCCGCCACTACAACTGGTTCATCTATCTGTTCTGCGCGGTGCCGCTGTTAGTGCTGGTCCCGCTGGTGCTCTGGGCGATGCCCGAATCGCCACGCTGGCTCGAAGCGCATGGCCGGCACGAAGAAGCCGAGCATGTCACAGCCGCGATGGAAGCCGAATGCCTGCGCCGCAGCAGTCTGCAATCGCTCCCGGAACCGGATTTCGCCAGCTACGCCGTGCCGGTAACCGAGCATGTGCCGGTCCGCGAGTTGCTACGAGGCGAATACGGCCAGCGCACGATTCTGCTGTTGGTGGCCTGGATCATCGGTTATGCCGGCCTGGTCTACGGCTTTACCGGCTACCTGCCGGTATTGCTGCACGGTTTCGGCCTCTCCGCCAACGCGACGTTCGGAGCACTGCTGGTGGCCAGCGTCGGCGGCGGCTGCCTGGGGCTCGCACTATGTGCCCTGCTGGGAGAGCAATTGGAGCGCCGCACCAGCATCGTTGGCGCCGCTATCGTGTTCTGTGCTGCGATGTTCCTGTTATTCGTGCACCACACGCCGGTGGCGGCTTATGTATTGTCGGCGCTCGCCTGGGGATCAATGACCGTATGGTTGTTCAACATGTACAACTACACCGCCGCAGCCTATCCCACGCGTCTGCGGGCGACCGGCACCGGGCTGACGGATGGGCTCGGGCATCTCGGGTCGATCTTCGGCCCGCTGATCGCCGGCTCGTTGTACGAGGCATCCGCCGCGTTCGGCCACCTGGACTGGTATCTCTACGTCACGATTCCAGGCGCGCTGGTCCCGGCAGCATTGATCGCCTGGCGCGGCATCGACCAGCGCCGTGCGATTCTGGAGCAGATCTCGACATGAAAGGCCAGACGGCTCAGTCATTTCCATCCATTCCCGTCCGATTCCATAGTGGAATGAAAGACATAATACCGTACCACGCATCGCTTCTCAGACGTTCTCTGCGTCTGTTCTTCCTCCGCGATAAATTTACCAGCAGTCAACCACGACTGCCTGCCAAGACAACGTTGTGGGTGGAGACCACCGCAATACTGGACCCGCCCGATTGGATCGTTCAACCTTGAGGGAAAGGTGGCACAGAGGACGCCGAGAGACCATTCCCACCCGTGCCTGCCAACGAGCAAGTTGATACCCTCTACCTCATCGCCTCTCGCAACCCCAATCGTTCCAGCCGCGGCAGCACTTCCCCTACAAAGAACGGAATTTCCTTCAAATAATCAACAAACGCCACGGTACAACCGGCAAGTCCGGCCGCGCTCATCGCCGCCATCTCGCCCGCGACGTCGTCGGGCGAGCCAACGAACGGATACGCCCCCGGATACTCCCCGTCGTAGCGTTTCTCGCCCCCACGGCTGAACCTGTTCTCCAGCGGCCGCGCCATCCGCCCCGCACCATCCGCCACCGTGGTACCATGGTTCGCCCGGTAGTATGCCTGCCCATCCACATCAGCCATTTGCTCGGCGAAATATTCGAAATACTCTTCCGCCTCGCGCCGCGTCGGCCGGCAGACTACATGCCCCATGGTGAACACGGGAATCGAACGGCCATACGGCGCTGCATGCTCTGCCACATTGGCTAACAGCGGCGGCACCTGATCCAGCTCGGTAACGTTCAGGAACAAGGCGTCGGCGGCGCGAGCGGCGAAGTCGCGGCCACGGGGAGAAAATCCGGCCGACATCACCACCGGCCACGGCCGCTGCAGCGAAACCGGGTCCGTCTGCAATCGCTTCAATTTGAAGAACCGGCCATCCCAATTGAATTCCGGCCCGCCTTGCAGCAGGCGCGACCACACCTGGAACCACTCCAGCCCGTGGTCGTAGCGCGAGTCCTGATCGATGGTGACGCCATGCAGATCGAACTCCGCCTGGTTCCACCCGCAGACAATGTTGAGACCTGCCCGGCCATGACTGATATGGTCGATGGTCGCGATCGCCTTCGCACCGAACGCCGGCGTCACCAGTGGCACGTGCACGGTGGAGAAGATGGCAATACGCTGCGTCAGCGCGGCGAGCGCCGCCCCATGCGTCAGCGTTTCAAACGACCGGCCGTAGATATTGGCCTTGCCCTGATAGCCTCGCCATTTCGCCACCGGCAGGATGAACTCGATTCCGGCGTCGTCGGCGATCTTGCTCATCGCGACGATGTCGTCCCAGTCGGCGCGCCATCGTTCGGGCGCGAGGCTCATGGTCAGTCCGCCGTCGCAATTGGCGGAGAAGATGCCCAGCTTGAAGCGGTTCGGGCCGAAGATCGGATGGAGGCCGCGTGGATTCATGGGCGAGGCGTATCGCGCACGCCTCCTGCGGCCTGGCAGAGAACACGTTCGGCCCACATATCCGCCACGGCCAATCGCACTTGTGATCCCACTTGCGCCGTCCTTCTACGGATCAATCGCTCGACGAAATCGGCTGATCGCCTCCGGCAAGTCTGCGGCCAGCTGGCGGGCATAGCCGACCGTGCGGGCAGCGCGCTGCCAGTCGAAATCGTCGTATGCACGCGCAGCGACATGACGGAATTGACGGGTTTCATTCGCGGCACCCGCAAGTGCATCCGAAAGGATCGGAGGGCGTCCATTCACCACGCGGCTGACGCGGCGGATCAAATCCGCATGCCATTGCGCCCGGGACGGCGGCTCCTCGCCGAAAAGGTTCAAAATGCCAATCAGCGCTGCCTCAAACGATGTATGGGCGGCCTGCATCGCGTGCATGAACCCCATCTCAGCGAGATAGGCCTGGAGCCCTTCGGTATCGGAACGGCAGGTATCAAAGATCTCGGCTGCGGCGGCGAAATGCCGCACGGCGCTGGCAATGGAAGCCTCGATTTCGAGCCAGCGGGCGTCGCTCATTCCAGCGTCTCGCTGTCGGCGGCGATATGCGCGAGGAACCCGCGCTTGCACCAGGCCAGCCGCATCAGGTCAGGCTCGAGCCCGCGGTCCCAACAGGCATGCTCGGCGAAATCCCAGGCTGCCGCGTCACCGTCCGGTGGAAAATCCACCAGGATGTCCACGTCGCTGTCATATCGCATCTCGTGGCGAGCACCCGAGCCGAACAGGATGAAACGCCCGCCATGCGCCCGCGCATAGGTCAAGAGGTCGCCCTTCAGCGACGCAACGGCTTGCTGCCGCCGCTGCGCCTCGGCCTGCTTGCGTTCGGAAAGAGTGACGATCCGATCCATTGCGAACCCGTTAAGCTGGCATGTCATGGCGAGGGGCGAAGAGGCAAGGGCAATTCAAGTCAGGTGGGCGCTCGAACAATCCGCGTGCTTGTCGAGCGAGGTTGCTCGTGGCCGCGCTCCTCGCAATGACATTGAGCGCGGAACACTAGCGGGTCCGCCCGCGCCGGGCCATATCACGCCGCCCATGACTCTCCAACCGCCCCGCTTTTCCCACTGCGTCGTGGCCACAGACGGCTCGGCCCGCGCCGGCATCCTCGCCACCGCGCATGGCCCGGTGGAAACGCCCGTCTTTATGCCGGTCGGCACCGCCGGCACCGTGAAGGCGATGACATCGGAGGCGGTGCGCGCGACCGGTGCGCGGCTAGTGCTCGGCAACACCTACCACCTGATGCTGCGCCCTGGCGCCGAGCAAGTGGCGAGGTTCGGCGGCCTGCACCGCTTCATGGACTGGCCCGGCCCGATCCTCACCGATTCCGGCGGCTTCCAGGTCATGTCGCTGGCCAAGCTGCGCAAGTTGGATGCCGATGGCGTCACGTTCCAATCGCATCTTGACGGCGCCACCCATCGCCTGACCCCCGCGCGCGCCGTGCAGATCCAGCATTCGCTCGACGCCACCATCACCATGGTCCTGGACGAGTGCACCCCGTTCCCCGCTACTGAGGCGGAAGCGCGCGCCTCCATGGAACTTTCCATGCACTGGGCCGCGCGTTCGAAAGAAGCCTTCGTCTCCCGCCCCGGCTACGGCTTGTTCGGCATCGTGCAGGGCAGCGTCTATCCGCCCCTGCGCGCCGCTTCGACCGACGCGCTGACGCAGCTTGGCTTCGATGGCTACGCCGTGGGCGGCCTGGCGATCGGCGAAGGTCAGGCGACTACCTACGCCATGCTCGATGCCACCGTGCCGCATTTGCCCTCGGACCGACCGCGCTACCTGATGGGCGTCGGCACGCCCGACGACCTGATCGGCGCCGTAGCCCGCGGGATCGACATGTTCGACTGCGTGCTGCCGACCCGAGCCGGTCGCACCGCGCGCGCCTACACCTCGGCCGGCGTGTTCAATCTGCGCAATGCCCGCTTCGCCGATGACGCCCGCCCGCTCGATCCAACCTGCGGCTGCCCTGCTTGCACACGCCATCCCCGAGGCTATCTGCACCACTTGTTCAAGGCAGACGAAATGCTCGGCCCGATGCTGCTGACCTGGCACAACCTGACCTACTATCAGCACCTGATGCGCGGGCTACGCACCGCCGTCATCGAGGCCCGTTTCGCCGCCCATGCCGCGGCCGTACGTGCCGGCTGGACAGTGCAGGAGGACGCATGACGGACGAACCCTATGTCGGGCTGACGCAGCTTGGCCGGCCCGCTCCACTCCCCGCCTCGCCGGACGCCGCACTGCTGGAGCGTGTGCCCAACCCGGCCACGGGCCAGGCCTACGTCGTGCGCTTCACTTGCCCCGAGTTCACCTGCCTCTGTCCGGTGACCGGCCAGCCGGACTTCGCCCATATCGTGATAGACTACATCCCGCAGAACTGGATCGTCGAAAGCAAGTCGCTGAAATTGTTTCTGGTCTCATTCCGAAACCACGGCGCGTTCCACGAGGCGACCACGATGCGGATCGCGCAGCGACTGATTCAGGCGATCGAGCCCGCGTGGCTACGCATCGGTGGTTACTGGTACCCGCGTGGCGGCATCCCGATCGACGTATTCTGGCAGACGGGCACACCTCCGGCCGGCGCATGGATTCCGCCGCACGATGTGGCGGGATACCGGGGCCGGGGATGACGGTTCCAACCGCCGGTGCCCGCGGCGCCGGCAGCGGTTTGTGAACTCCGCCGGCACCGGCTGAAGCCGAGCAAGGGCGGCAGACTTTCAGCGTTTCGGCCAAACCCCCTGAGCTTCCGGAGTTTTCGTGAACCCTGCGCATTGCTGCAACCGTAAGTTACTAATGTCATCCATTTTTGACTACCGCGGCGTGCAATGTTGTTCCGAAGCGGCGCAGCTTGGTCTTCGACGGCAAAAGAGGCTGGTTGATGCAACTTAATCTACTGTCAAATTAGACAGTAGATTATTGAGCATTGTTATTTTATTTGAGAGCGGGGAAACGCGTCAATGCAGAATGCGCTGCTGCGGTTGTTGCTGTGTACGACTGCTGATGTCGGAACGGCTACGTCACAGCCCAGAGCAAGCCGGAATATGCCGCAGTTCCCTGACAGTAGTTGCTGGTGATCAGGGGATGGGCAGCGGCATCGCATATATCCTGCGGATCGATGGTCATGACGCCGTGGAGGGTGCCAACGGTGAGGGTGCTCGGCGCTGGCCTGTGAGGCTCTCACAGCCCGCGGCAATTGCCCCACACCTCAAGCTCTTAAGCGGCATCGGCGGGTTGGCGTTCGCTGCCTCCTCGCGAAAGTTGCGTCTGGCGACCGGTATCCTGTTCATCATCGGCGACCGAAAGTGTGCCGGCCGCATACTGAATGAGGCGGCTCTGGCGAAACCATTTTTCGCCGACCAGCCTTCCAAACGCGTTACAGCGCCGGTTGTCTGTAGACGATCGAGATCAAGTCCGTGCCGTCATACTCCGGACAAAGGGCCGACCATGGCAACAGAATCCTTCGGCACTGACGGTCGGCACCGTACAGGGAACTGCTTGTGACAGCTTCGATGTGGGTGCTTGCAGACGACGAGGTGTGGCATGGACCGTCAGGACCAAAGCATCGTACGCAGCGGTGCCAGTCATCAACGCAAACGTATCCTGATTGCCGACGACCAGACCATTCTGATCGACATGCTGCGGAACCTGTTGCACCCAGAGTTCGAGGTGGTGGCAACTGCCAATGATGGCCCTGGCTTGGTCGAGCAAACGGTGGAGACTTGTCCCGACATCGTGGTTGTCGATATCAGTATGCCCGGTTGTTCTGGCGTCGAGGCAGCGCGACGCATTCGCGCGGTAGGACTCACCGCCCGCCTCGTGTTTCTCACCATGCAAGCTGATCCGGAGATCGCCGCTGAGGCGTTCGCGGCAGGTGCGAGCGGCTATCTCCTGAAGTCGAGGCCGGCAGCCGAATTTGTGAAGGCGCTGCGCCATGTAGCGGAAGGCCGGCGTTACCTCACACCCGCCATACAAGGTGGCGACATCGAGGCGCTGCCCACGCCGCGGCAGCACGGTCTGGCACATATCTCGTTGCGGGAACGCGAGGTCCTGAAACTCCTGGTCAGCGGCCTGCCGATAAAGACGGTGGCTACACGGCTGGGCATCAAGCCACGAACCGTGGCGTTTCACAGGCATAAGACCATGGAAATATTGGGCCTGAAGGACAACGCCCAGTTGCTGGATTTCGCCTTGCGGTACGGACTGCTTGGCAGCCACGCCGACTCGGTTGGCAGATTGTAGCCGTCGCTGACTCCTCTGTTACGGCCAGGCGCAAGCCGCGTGTGTCGCTGCAACCGCCGGTCGCTTTCTTCGAGGGGGCGGCGCGATCGGCCGACTCGGCAGTCCCCACTGTCAAAATCGACAGTAGTCCATTCGGTCCCATTTCCTTTATTGCCACACCGTGCCGATGTCGGCTGGGTATCAAGCAGGGCGCAGGCACTGTTCGTATCAACTCGGAGGAATGTCGAAAATGCCAGCGCAATATATATGGACGCTAACCGGCGGCGAGCTGCAATCCGGTAACGCCCAGGACGCCACCCAGACCGATCAGTTCAATGTTTATGGTTTAGGCAACTACATCATCAGCATTGGCGGCAACCTTATCGTCAATGGCGGCGACCTCGCCCCGTATGGCCAGGACAGCGACACTACCATCATCCTGTCCTCGACGCCCACCGATCCGGCGTCGGGAATCGGTGTGACCGACACGATCACGCTGGATGGCGGCGACAACACGTTGGTCGGTACGGTGGTCGCTTCCACTGTCACCTTCACCGTCAACGGTATAACAGGCGGCAATTTTGTGTCGCTCGACAACGCCGATGGCGGCACGACCACACTCAGCATGGGCGGTCCCGGCAACTTCGTGAGCCTGAATGGTGACGCGACGAACAGTGTCACCAGCACTGGCGGTACGGCGACTGTCATGATCGGCAGCACCGACGATAATTTGTTCGGCTATTCGTCCACGGTAATGCTGGGCGGCACCGGCAACACTGTCACCGGTGGCGACGAGGATTTCACCGTCGCTGGCGGCCAGGGGTCGGTTACCCTGGGCGACGGCATGGACATGGTGACCATGACCGGGACGGGAAACGATGTGACGGTGGGCGGCGGCAACGACATGATCGTTGCCGGCGGCAGCGACGCGGTCGTGAGCATTCTTGGTGTCGACAGCACAGGCGCTGCGACCTGGTCGGGCGATGCCGACGACGGCCCGGTGCCGATGAG
>DATKPQ010000189.1:0-31123 GCA_035523995.1 Acetobacteraceae bacterium
GCGCGATCATGGAATGCGAGTGCTGGTGGCGACGCGCGGCGCCGAGGCGCTCGTGCTCGCACGCGAGTTTCAGCCAACTGCCGTGTCGCTCGATGTGTTCCTGCCGGACATGCTGGGCTGGACCGTGCTGAGCCAGCTCAAGCACAATCCGCTGACCCGGCATATCCCGGTGCAGATCATCACGCTCGACGAGGATCGCCAGCATGCGCTGGCGCGTGAGTATCAGCCCACTGCGGTGTCGCTGGATGTGTTTCTGCCCGACATGCTGGGCTGGACCGTGCTGAGCCAGCTCAAGCAGAACCCGGCGACCCGGCACATTCCCGTGCAGATCGTGACGCTGGACGAGGACAAGCAGCACGGGCTGGCGCGCGGTGCGTTCAGCTTCATGACCAAGCCGACTACCATGGAAGGGTTGGAACTGGCGCTGTCGAAACTGACCGCCTACGCCAGGCCGCGCCGCAAGCGGCTGCTGGTGGTGGAAGACAATCCGCTGGAGCAAGTGTCGATTTCCGAACTGCTGGGGCACGACGATATCGACATCGAGACGGTGGAGACCGGCAGGCACGCCATCGAACGCCTGCAAGAGGAGCCGACAGATTGCGTGGTGCTGGATCTGCGCCTGCCGGACATGTCGGGCTTCGAGGTACTGGAAAAGATCCGCGACGATCAGACGCTGTCCAACATTCCGGTGGTGGTGTTCACCGGCCGCGAACTGTCGCCGGAGGAAGATGCGCGCCTGCACACTATGGCGCGTAGCGTCGTGGTGAAGGGCGTCGAATCGCCAGAGCGCCTGCTGGATGAAACCGCGTTGTTCCTGCATCGCGTGGTATCCGACCTGCCGCCAGAGAAGCAGCGGATGCTGGAACGCCTGCACAGCTCCGACGAGAACCTGGTCGGCCAGAAGGTGCTGTTGGTGGACGACGACGCCCGCAACATCTTCGCGCTGTCCAGCGTGCTCGAGCGGCGCGGCATGCAGGTGTTGACCGCCACCACAGGCAGCGAGGCGATCAGCACGCTTGAATCCGAGCCAGGTGTGGCCATCGTGCTGATGGACATCATGATGCCGGAAATGGACGGCTATCAGACAATGGAGGTGATCCGGACCAATCCCGCCTTCCGCCGCCTGCCGATTATCGCCCTGACAGCCAAGGCGATGAAGGGCGACCGGGAGAAGTGCCTGGAGGCCGGTGCGTCCGACTACCTGGCGAAGCCGGTCAACACCGAACAATTGCTGTCGGCGCTGCGAATCTGGCTGCATCGCTGAGAAGGGATATTGCTGTGAATGCAATCGGGCCAAGACCGGCAGAGCAAGTGAATATCCTGCTGGTGGACGACCAGCTGGCGAAGCTGATGAGCTACGAGGTGATTCTCGCCGAGCTTGGCGAGAATCTCCTCAAGGCAAACTCGGCGAACGAAGCGCTGCAGCACCTGCTGAAGAACGAGATCGCCGTTGTGCTGATCGACGTTTGCATGCCCGATCTGGATGGGTTCGAATTAGCGGCAATGATCCGCGACCATCCACGCTACCAGCGGACCGCGATCATCTTCGTGTCCGCGATCATGATGTCGGACCTGGACCGGCTGCGCGGTTACGAACTCGGCGCAGTCGATTATGTGCCGGTGCCGTTCGCGCCGGAGCTGCTGCGTGCCAAGGTGCGTGTGTTCGCGGATCTGTATCGCAAAACGCGCCAGCTCGAGCATTTGAACAGTGAACTGGAACGCCGGGTGGACGAGCGGACGGCAGAACTGGCACAGGCAAACGCCGAATTGGAGCAACGGGTTGACGATCGCACGCGCGAGCGCGAGGCAGCGCTGGCGCAGGTGCATGAAATGCAGAAGATGGAGAGCCTGGGCCAGCTTACCGGTGGCGTGGCGCACGATTTCAACAATCTGCTGATGGTCATCCTGGGCAATCTGCAGCTTCTGCGCAAACGCGTGCCGGAGGACCCTAGGCTGGAACGCCTGATCGACGGTGCGATCAAGGGCGCGGAACGCGGCGCAACGTTGACCAAGCGCATGCTGGCGTTTGCTCGCAGGACGGAGTTGAAGCCGGAGACGGTCGAGGTGCTGCGCCTGATCTCTGGCATGGAAGAGATGCTGCGCCGCACGCTGGGCCCGACGATCCAGATCAGCATCGACTTGCAGAAGGGCCTGCCCGCGATCCGCGTCGATCCGAATCAGCTCGAGCTTGCATTACTGAACCTGACGCTGAACGCGCGCGATGCGATGCCGCTGGGCGGCCGGCTGGAAATCTCCGCGCGCTGCATGGCGGCAGGAAAAGGGCCGAGCGGTTTGGAGACCGGTAGCTACGTTTGCCTGGCGGTTGCAGATTCCGGGACCGGCATGGACGAGGCAACGGCGAAGCGCGCGACCGAGCCGTTCTTCACCACGAAGGGCGCCGGCAAGGGAACCGGGCTTGGGCTGTCGATGGTGCATGGCCTCGCCGCCCAGTCGGGCGGGGCGATGCGGATCAAAAGCCGTGTCGGGCGCGGCACAACGGTGGAGCTGTGGCTGCCGACTGCCGAGGAGGCGGCCGTGGTGCCTGTCGGGCCGCTGGCCGCGCTCAGCACCACTGGGCTGTGCTGTCGTGTGCTGGTGGTGGACGACGATCCGCTGATCAGCGCCGCAACCCTCGCGATGCTGGAAGATCTCGGGCATCTGGCGAGCGAGGCGCCATCCGGGGTGCGTGCACTGGAAGCGTTGCGCGACGGCCTGACGGTGGATTTGGTGATCACAGACCAGGCAATGCCTGGCATGACCGGCGCTGAACTGTCGCGGCAGATTCAAAAAGATTGGCCGAATCTGCCGATCATCCTGGCAACCGGCTATGCCGACCTGCCGCATGGCGAAGATCCGGGACTGCCGCGCTTGTCGAAGCCGTATCAGCAGGATGAGCTGGCCACGATGATCGCGCATGTATTGGGGACGGTCGAGGCCCGCCCGGCCAATGTGATTTCGCTGGACACGGTACGTCGGGCGTAATCACGCCCTCTCCACATTTTTCCTGTGGCGGTAAAGATGCCCTACGGCCGCATCGTAAACCGCGATTCCCCTGGCGTACGCAGCGGCGCCGCCATGTTTGCGAATTCACACAGCAATCGCCGCGTGTCGCGCGGATCGATGATCTCGTCCACCCAGAAACTCTCCGCCGTCCTGAACGGCGACCGTAATCTGTTCAGCCGCGCCTCGATTTCCTCGAGCTTCGCGTCGGGATCATCTGCGGCGTCGATTTCCGCGCGATACGCCGCCTCGATCCCGCCTTCCAGCGGCAACGACCCCCAACTCGCCGACGGCCACGCATAGCGCATGCAATAATGGCTGACCGGCTGGTGCCCCAACCCGCCGACGCCATAACAGTTGCGAATCACAATGCTGCACCAGGGCACCGTCGTCTGGTTGATGGCCGATAGCGCTCGCACGCCCCAGCGGATCACCGCCGAACTCTCTGCCGCCAGGCCGACCTGGAACCCCGGGCAGTCCACCAGATGCACGATCGGCAGGTGGAACGTCTGCGCCGTGTCGACGAAACGCACGATCTTGCTGCATGCGTCAGCCGTCCACGCCCCGCCATGGAACAGGGGATCGCCTGCCATCAGTGCCACAGGCCAGCCATCCAGCCGCGCCAGCCCGGTGATGATCGGCCGTCCGAATAAACGTCCCAGTTCGAAGAACGACCCTTTGTCTACCACGGCCTCAATGATGCGGCGCATGTGATAGGCCTGCTTCTTCGCCCGCGGCACGGCTGAGATCAGTGATTCCTCGCGCCGGGCGGGATCATCCCAGCCGCGCGCCCGTGGCGGCAGGTCGTAAATCGAACTCGGCATGTACGACAGATAGCGCCGCGCCGCATCGAACGCTTCGTCTTCGGTATCCACGGCGTAATCGACCGCGCCGCAGCCCAACTGAATTTCCCAACCACCCAGTTCCTGCTTCGATCGAGGCTCCCCCAGCCGCTCCACGACAGGCGGACCCGCGACGAAGACGGCCGCGATCTTCTTCACCATCACCGAGAAATGCGACGCGGCCAGCCGCGCCGCGCCCAGCCCCGCCACCGAGCCGAGCCCCAGCGCCACCACCGGCACGATGCCCATCTGGTTCGCGACCAGATCGAACGATGTGGTTTCCGTCAATCCGCCGGGCAGGTTGGCGCGGCCGGTGGTCTCGATTGTCTTCACCGAACCGCCGCCGCCGGAGCCTTCAATCAATCGGATGATCGGCATCCGATATTGCGTCGCGAACTCCTCCGACATCTTCGGCTTGCCCTTGATCGAGGCATCCGCGGAACCGCCGCGCAAGGTAAAATCGTCGCCTGCGATCACCACAGGCCGGCCATCCACGGTGCCGCGGCCGAACACGCAATTCGCCGGCGTGAAACTTACAATATGCTTGCTTTCGACGTCATAGGCGGCCTTGCCGGCGATGGCACCGATCTCGTGGAAGCTGCCGGAGTCCAGCATGCGGTCGATGCGCTCGCGCACGGTCAGGCGGCCACCCTTGTGCTGGCGCTCGACGCGTTCCGGGCCGCCAAGCTGCTTGGCCAGCGCGATGCGATGCCGGAGCTCTCCTAATTCGGGTTCCCACCCGACCGCGGCGGCTTCGGTCAGTGGCGGCGATCGCAGCGGACTATCGTCGGGCATTCCCGGGCGGTTCCTTTTTGGGCTGGCTTGAGACGCTATGCAGGAATCGCCACCCGCGCAACGGCTCGCCCATCCATGTGCCATTGCGAGGAGCGCAGCGACGAAGCAACCTCGATCGGACAGAGGCACCTATACCGTTCGTGCACTATCCCGGCCAAGGTTGCTTCGTCGCTACGCTCCTGGCAATGACATATGGCGGCGCTATACGTTCCGCGCGTTGATATCCAATCCAAGCAAATGCTGCCCCACCGTTTCAAAATGCGCCCGCCGGCCCTGCAATTGCTGCGACACGGCATTCGCGTCCCGCAGCCGCCGTTCGAACGGCTGGCTATCGAAGATCGCCGTCGAACCCGCTTCATGATAGATGTCGGCAACCACCTCGCGTGCTTCGTGGATGGCGTAAGTGCTCGCCTGGCGGATACCGATGCGCTGGTCCAGCGTCAGTTCCCCCTCCGTGCCCGGCGCCGCATAGGTGTGTTCCAACAGCCGCAGCAGCCCGCCGCGCGCGGCCTTCACGCGCGCATCCGAGTATCCCACAATGTGTTGCACCGCGGCGTTGTCCCGCAACAGAGTCTGGGACTGCGCCGGCGCTTTGGTCTTCGCAACGGAGATGAACGTATCCAATACCTGCCGTGCCAGGCCCAGCCCAACGAATGCGAAACCCGCAGCGTATAGCTGCATCTGTTGGAAACGGTACAGCGCACCCGGTTCGCGCCGCTCCCCGGGATAGTCGCGGGTGATCACGTGCGCGTCGTCCACCACCAGATCCTGCACCGAATACGTGTCGCTGCCGGTGCCGCGCAGGCCCATGACGAACCAGTCATCGACGATTTCTGCCTTCTCGCGCGGGAACAATGCGGTGCGTTCCCAGTTGCGGCCGTGGGGACCGCGCATCGGGGTGCCGTCGAGCCCCACGCACAGGCAATGCGCGCCGAGCCAAGTGGAATGCCGGCTGCCGCTGGCGAAGGACCATTTGCCGGTGACGCGCCAGCCGCCCTCCACGCGAGCTGCGCGGCCGTTCGGTCCATAGCCCCAGGCCAGCACGTCGCGCTTGCCGCCGAATACGTCGCGGGCCGCGTCCAGCGGCATATAGGCAGCGGCCATCATGCTGACCGCCCCCTGGTTCATGCACCAGGCCGCGCTGGCATCGCCCATGGCGATCGCCTCGACGCATTGCACGAAGGTGGCCGGATCGAGTTCGGTGCCGCCACAGGAACGGGGCACCAGCAGGCGGAACATATCGGCGGAGAACATGCCGTCCAGCACGTCGGGCGGCAGTTCGCGAGCCGCATCGATGCGCGGCGCCGCGTCTTGCAGCGAGGGGATCAGCGCCCGGGCACGGGCAATCGGGTCGGCGGCGGCGCCCGACTCCCCTTGGTGCTGCAAATCCATGTATCGATTCCTCCCGCATGTGATGCGTGGCCGGTTTACAACCAGGCGAACCGAGCGCGCAAAACAGCCGGCGCGGTGTTTGGCTTACGCCACAGGAGGCGCAGATGCCCACGCAGCAGGAACTGATCGCCGAACTGGAGGAAGAAGCCCGCGAGACGGCAACGTGGACGGGCCGGGGCCGGTTCTCGCCGCGCGTGATGGAGGCGATGCGCAAGGTGCGGCGGGAGGCGTTCGTGCCAGATGACGCAGCGGAATGTGCCTATGTCAACGCGCCGCTGCCGATCGGATGCGGGCAAACGATTTCGCAGCCCTATATTGTCGCGCTGATGACGGATTTGCTGGACCTGAAGCCGGATGAGCGCGTGCTGGAGGTGGGGACCGGGTCCGGCTACCAGGCTGCGATCCTGGCGGAACTGGCAGGCGAGGTGTTTTCCGTGGAAGTAATCCTCGAGCTCGGCAGCCGAGCGGCGAAGGTGCTGGCGGCAGAGGGCTATGGGCGCATCGCGCTGCGGGTCGGCGACGGGTCGCTCGGATGGCCAGAGCATGCGCCGTTCGACGCGATCATCGTCACCGCCGCGGCTCGCGATGTGCCGCCGGCCTTGCTTGAACAATTGGGAGCCGGCGGGCGGATGGCGATTCCGGTCGGCGAACCGTGGGGAGATCAGGAGCTGCGGCTGATCCACAAGGATGCGGGCGGGACGGTGACATCGCGGCGGGTACTAGCGGTCGCGTTTGTGCCGCTGACCTAGTGCTCTGTTTTAGAAATTCGGTGACGCATTTTGGAATTCACTGCGTTGCGGACATGCGGAAATGCAAGAATCAAGCGAATTGGAACCGCAAATGAACGTAAACGGATTGGCTGGCGTATAGTCCAGTTGCCGATCCGCGGCGCATCTCTCAACCGACATCAAGGATTGAGAGCATTTTGTGAAGTGAAACGACCGGACGATGCTCCGCATCCCTCACCCACGCAGAGCAAACGGCTCCAGCACCTCCACCACGCCCGTCCGGTCGCCTGCCACTCGTGCGGCCACTGCCTCCCCGATCGCGGCGGAATGTTTGAATCCATGCCCAGAGCATGCAGAAATCACATGCACACGCTCGTGTCCCGGCACACGGTCGATGATGAAATTAGCATCCGCGGTTTCCGTGTACAGACAAGCCTTCGCGCGGATCAGCCGCGAGCTGACCGACCGGAGGAACGGCGCGACATGCTGGTCGTGGAACCCACGGATCTCCGCCTCCCGGACCTCGCGCACAACGCAGTCGGCGGCAGTGGCATGGGTGAATTGCTCCGTTCCCAGCTTGATACCGGTCGCGCCGGCGGGTGTCGGGACACCATAGAACATGTTCTCATTGCCAGGCCCGGTCATGCGAATGAAAGCCGGGCACGCATCAGGTCCGTACAGCGCCGGTTCATCCGCTTCGAACCAGTACAGCACCTGCCGGGTCACCCGCAGCAACCGATCGAATGGCGGCCCGAGCAGGGGCGCTGTCCAGGCACCCGCGGCGACAATCGCCTGGTCCGCCAGGATTTCGTCGGCGCCGGTCGCAATCCGCACACCACCCCTGAACTGCGCAATCCCGGTCACGACAGTGTTTGCCTCAACCTCCGCGCCCAGCCGCCGAGCCTCCGCAAGCTGGGTCCCGACGCAACGTTCCACGTGCACAAATCCCCCGTCCGGCTCGAACAATCCCGCATCGTCCGAAACAAGGTTGGCGAATTGGGGGAATCGTGCCGCCAGAGCGTTCCGGTCCAGCATCTCGTATGGAATACCGAACCGCTCGGCAACCGCGCGGGCCTGGCGAAAGAACCCGGGCCTCTGATGCAGGCCGGCCGACGAGTCCTCGCGTCCGATCAGCACCTCGCCGCACGTCACCAGCAGCGTCTCACCCGTCGCATGCTCTATCTCTCGCCAGATCTCATGCGAGCGGCGGACCAGAGGCACGAACTGTGCGCCCTCGCCCACCGCGACACGCGTCACCCGCGTCTCGCCATGCGTAGAGCCCTGGTCATGCGGTGGGTCGAAGCGATCGATGCCAATCGCGCCCACCCCACGCCGCGCGAGCTGGTACAGCGCCGCGGCGCCCATAGCGCCGAGCCCGATGACGGCGACCTCGGTCTTTCTCGTTCGCATGGCGCGGCAGCGTCCCAAAACCGTCCGCACCACAGCATGCCCGGTCCCCCGGTAGACGCAAGCGCGCCAGTCATCCATCCCCACCACACGCCGGCCCCCTCCGTTTATCTTGCGCCGCAGCGCGGTTTGCTTCATGGTCCCCTTGCTCCGGTGACGCGATCGGGGGGAGGGCAGCCGTTGAGTTGCTCCCCGTGATCCCCGCGGAACGCCCGCCGAAAGGCGCGGGCAGCCGAGGGGGCCGAACCGGTGGGCGCCGTGATCCGTCGGTCGGCCAGGCATGCGCCTGGCGTTTTGCCGACAGGGGGAAGACACGCTCTTGGGCCCGGCCCAAGGGTCCGCGCCCGCCGAAGCCGTGTCACCGCCCGTCGCGCGCCGTTTGCTCTGGCGCGCCGGGGCTGATCCACGGGCCATCCCGGGTCCCAATCCGGGCCGCGGCTCAGTCGGCACTCGATTTCACACGGGGCGGCGTTCTCCCAGGAACGCTCCGCGCCGACGCCGGAGATTGCTCATCGTGCCAGCCCTTCCTACACCGGAAGACCCGCGCATTGCCTTTGGCGGCGCGGCTGGCACGCATGTCGCTACAGCCTGTCTCCGGAAGGCCGGGCCCCATCCCGCAAGCCTATCCCGCCGCCCCATCCCGTCCGCCGCCATCACGGCCGCGGCGCTTATCCGGGCGGTGTACCGGAGTTCAGGACTGAATGACCAAGCGCATGCTGATCGACGCCACGCACGCGGAAGAAACCCGCGTGGTGGTGCTGGACGGTAACCGTCTCGAGGATTTCGACGTCGAGACATCCACCAAGCGGCAGCTCAAAGGCAATATTTACCTGGCCAAGGTGGTCCGCGTGGAGCCAAGCCTCCAGGCGTGCTTCGTCGAGTATGGCGGCAACCGCCACGGCTTCCTCGCCTTCAGTGAAATCCACCCCGACTACTACCAGATTCCCGTCGCCGACCGGCAGCGCCTGATCGAGATGGAGGAGGAGGAGGCGCGACGGGAAGAAGAAGAAGTCGACCGCGAACTCGAAGGCGAACCGGAACGCGACATCCGGCCGGCCGACATTGCTCCTGCCGAGACCATCGACGAATCGGGGGCCACAGCAAAAACCCTCACGGAAGCCACGCCCGAGCCTGCCCCGGTCGAGCCTGCCCCGGTCGAGCCTCCCCTGGTCGAGCCTGCCCTGGTCGAGCCTGCCCTGGTCGAGCCAACCGCCCGCGCCAGCGAAACGCCCGCGGAGGAAACCGCCGGCGACTCAGAGGCTATCAGCGCGGCATTGTCGGAGCCGCAACACGAACCCGAACCGCGGCCGGTCATGCCGTCTCAGCCGGTGGAGGAGACAGGCGACGAATCGGGCGCCGCCGCCATCCCGCAGACCCACGTTTCCGAATTCTCTACCCCCGAGCGTGGCGATAGCATCAGCGGAGCAACCGCTGCTCCGGCCGTCGAGACTCCCCGCGACTCCGGCCATGTGCCCGGTGCACTTGCCGCCACTCCGACCGCGCCCACCGCAGAGCATCGTCCCGGCGAAGAACCCACCGCATCACCTGCAGCCGGTACCACGGAAGCCGACGTCTCCGTCAGTGCCGCCGTCGCCGAATCTGTGGTGACGGAAGCATGGCCCACCGACATGACCGCAGAGAAGCCGGCCGCCGGGACCGATCCAGAGGAAGAGCCGGATCCGCCCGCCCGCCGCGCCCTGCCGCTGATCATCGAAACCGAGACGATCACCGGCTCTGCCGACACCGAAGCGTCCGACGAAGATACCGAACTGCCGCCGATCACCGACGCGGACACCGAAGCCGACCACGACTTCGCGACCGACCACGACGTGATCCCCGAGCCTCTCCCACCCGAGACCGTCGGTGGCGAACCCGACTCCGCAGAAGAGCAACGCGAACGCCGAATCCCCCCGCGTTTCCTCCGCAACTACAAAATCCAGGAGGTCATCCGCCGCCGCCAGATCCTGCTTGTCCAGGTGGTGAAGGAGGAGCGCGGCACCAAAGGCGCGGCCCTGACCACCTATCTGTCCCTTGCCGGCCGCTTCTCCGTGCTGATGCCCAACTCGCCGCGCGGCGGCGGTATCTCGCGCAAGATCACCTCCGCGACCGACCGCCGCCGCCTGAAAGACATCATCTCCGAACTCGACATGCCAAAGGGTATGGGCCTGATCGTCCGCACCGCAGGCGCCAACCGGCCCAAGCCCGAGATCAAGCGCGACTGCGAATACCTGCTGCGCATGTGGGACGACATCAGAGAGCATACGCTGAAATCGGTCGCCCCCGCGCTGATCTACGAAGAAGCCAGCCTGATCAAGCGCGCCATCCGCGACGTCTATTCGCGCGACATCGACGAGATCCAGGTGGATGGCGAAGACGGCTGGCGTGCCGCACATGAGTTCATGCGCATGCTGATGCCGAGCCACGCCAAGAAGGTGCAGCTCTGGCGCGATCCTTCGCAACCCTTGTTCGCGCGCTACCAGGTGGAAGCACAGCTCGACGGGATGCTGCAGCCCACCGTGCAGCTCCGCTCCGGTGGCTACCTGGTGATCAACCAGGCCGAGGCCCTGGTCGCGATCGACGTCAACTCCGGCCGCGCCACGCGCGAACGCAACGTCGAGGAAATGGCGTTGCGCACCAATCTGGAAGCCGCCGACGAGGTGGCGCGCCAGTTGCGGCTGCGCGACCTCGCCGGGCTGATTGTGATCGACTTCATCGACATGGAGTTGAAGAAGCACAACGCCATGGTCGAGCGCCGCATCAAAGAGGCGCTCAAGAACGACCGGGCCCGCATCCAGGTCGGCCATATCAGCCATTTCGGCTTGCTGGAGATGAGCCGCCAGAGGCTGCGTCCGTCACTGGCCGAGACCAGCTTCATCCTGTGCCCGCATTGCGGCGGCACCGGCCACGTGCGCAGCACGGAAAGCGCCGCGATCCACGTCCTGCGAGGCATCGAGGAGGAAGGCGGCAAACGCCGCTCTGCCGAGATCGTGGTGCACGTTGCCACGCCGACAGCGCTTTATATCCTCAACCACAAGCGCGACCGGCTGCGTGAAATCGAGCTGCGCCACACGATGCGAGTGACGGTACTGGGCGACGACACGCAGGTGGTGTCGCAGTTCCGCATCGACCGCGTGCGTCCGCTGACAGCGCGGGAAACCCTGCCGCCCGCCGTTACCCCGGATGCGCCGCAGCCGGCTTGGGCGCCGCCCGGGCTCCCCGAGGCGCCAGAACCGGAAGAAGTCGAGGAAGTCACCGCCGAGGAAGAGACTGAGGCCGAGGACTCCGGCGAAGAAGAGGACGTCGGTGGCGACGAGGCGCGCGCCGATTCGGGCGAGCAAGGCGACCGCCGGCGTCCCCGCCGGCGTCGTCGCCGGCGGGGACGCCGCGAAGAAAACGGTCAGCCGGCCGCCCAGACCGCGCCGGTCGTCACCGGCATGCCAGAAGAGGAGGGCGAAACCCCCTTCAGCTCGACACCCACACCGGAGCCATACGAAGCCGCCGAAACCTCATCGCCCCCAGAGGCCGAGAATATCGAGGGCGTGCCAGAGCATGCAGAGCAAAACGCCGAGGATGACAGCCGCCGCCGCCGCGGCCGCCGAGGCGGGCGTCGCCGCCGCCGTGACGGCGAAGGCGAAGGTTCCCCATTCGCCGCCCCTGGAGCAGAGCAACCCGACCTGCCACCGGTTTATATCGGCCCGACCCCGGCCAACCCGTTCGGCGGTCAGGCCTTCGACATCTTCGATGTGTTGGAGCAAGCGGAAGCCAACGCCGCCGCCGCGCGGCACGGCCCTGCCGAGCCGGTCGTGCAGCAGTTCGAGCCGGCACCGACGGAATCCGCGTCCGTGGTCGGACCGCTGGAACCGGCCACGCTCGCGGAGCGGGCGGTCGAAGACCCTTCCGCATTCACCGGTGCTGAGATGCCGATGGCAGCGGCGCCAACCGGAGTAGAGGTGCCGCCGCCGGAGGCCCCGGCGCACATCGAAGCTTCCCTGCAAGCGGAACCTGCACTGTCTGCTGAACCGGAGGCGACCGAACCGGGACCTGCCGAAGCGCCGGCGCCCGAAATCGTCAACACCGGTGCCCCCGAGCCGGTACTGGGCGAACCGGTCGCTGCGCCCGACCTCGAAACGAACGTTCAACCCGAACCGCCGGCACCCCCACCCGAGGTGGCGAACGACGTCGTGCCAGAGCCGGCGATCCGGCCAATCCTGATCGGCAGCGGCGACGAAGCGCCGGCGGAGAAGAAGCGCGGCTGGTGGCGGCGGTAGGAAACGTCATTGCCAGGAACAAATGTCGTTGCGAGGAGCGTAGCGACGAAGCAATCCCGTTCGGAAGGAGCACGCGGACCAACCGTGCGCCCTCCCGACCAAGATTGCTTCGTCGCTTTGCACCTCGCAATGATATGCATATGACGATGAGGCGTCATGCCTCACGACCACTCGTCCATCCCATTTGACGATCAGCTGCATCTTACGCATGCCGCTCGCCGAGATACACCTCCCGCACGCGCGCATCAGCGGTGATCTCGGCCGGCGTGCCTTCCACCAGCACGGCACCTTGCACCAGCACGGTGATGCGTTCCGCGAAGCGGAACACCAGCTCCATATCATGTTCGATGATCAGCACCGCCACCGCGGACGGCAGTTGCGCAATCACATCGAGAATGAGGCGGCTCTCCGCGGACGGCACGCCGGCCGCTGGCTCGTCCAGCAGAAGCACGCTCGGTTGCAGCGCCAGGGCAATGGCGATTTCGACCAGGCGCTGTTGGCCATAAGGCAGTTCCTTCACCCGCCGCATTGCGACATCCGCGATGCCCAGCCGCTCCAGCAACCCGAACGCTTGGTCGATCGTGTCGCGCCGGCCACCGATGCGGCGGAACATTTTCCCCCCGAGCCCAGCATGCTCTGCCGTCGCCAGGGAGACGTTCTCCAGCACCGACAGGCCCTTGAACAAAGCGTTGATCTGAAACGTCCGGCCCAGCCCGCGTTTGACTCGTTCCGCCTGCGGTAACCCGGTGACGTCAGCGCCATTCAGCAGAATGCGCCCCGCCGAGGGCGCCAGCCGGCCCGACAACAGATTGACGAACGTCGTCTTGCCGGCGCCGTTCGGTCCAATCAGTGCATGGCGCGCCCCCGCCTCGAGACGGAAACAGATGTCCTGCGCCACCCGCAGCGCGCCAAACTGCCTGGCCAGGCCGATGGTTTCCAGCACCACGCTCATCGGCGCCGCGGCACCATCGACAGCAGACGGTCCATCAGACCCAAAATACCGCCGCGCGCGAACAATACGATCAGCACCAGCAGCAGCCCGATCCAGAAATCCCAGAACACCGGATCGGCCTCCGCAAGCTGGTCCTGGGCAATCATGTAAATCGCCGCCCCAAGAAACGCGCCGTAGATCCGTCCCGTGCCGCCCAGCACCAGCATGATGACGATCTCGCCGGAGCGTTCGAAGCTCAGCACGGTCAGCCCCACGAACTGCGTCGTCTGCGTCAGCAAGGCACCGGCAACGCCGGCAAGCGCCGCCGAAATGGTGTAAGCCGTCAGCAGCCGGTGACGTACCGGCGTGCCGATGGCATGCATGCGCACCGCATTCTCGCGAATGCCCACCAGCGACTGCCCGAACGGCGAATGCACCAGCCGGCGCACAAACAGCCAGGCAATGAACAACACTGCCAGGCAGTACAGATAGGCGGTGCGGCCGTACAGGTCGAAATCGAACAAGCCAAGCACCGGGTTGATCGCAACGCCCTGCAAGCCATCATTGCCGCCAGTGATGGCGGTGGCGTCGTTCGCGGCGGCCTCCAGCAGCGAGGTGATCGCCAGCGTCAGCATCAGCAGAGTCAGGCCACTGGTGCGCAGGATGATCGCGCCGGACACCACGCCGACAATCGCCGCAGCCGCCGCGCCAACGATCAATCCGGATAGTGGCTCCCCGCTGACATGGACCGAATAGATGCCAGCCGCGTAGGCGCCAACACCAAAGAACGCCGCCTGACCCAACGTAACAATCCCCGCGTAGCCCAGCACCAGGTCCAGCGACAGCGCAAAGAGAATCATGATCATGATCTGGCTGCCGAGGGGAAGATAGCCGCTGGCAAGGAAATACGCGGCCGCGGCAACCACCCACGGCAACAGTTCGATCGGACGCAGGCGGTGTGCGCGGATCAGTTGAGCAACCGGCGAGTCAACCGCCATTCAGGAGCGCCCGAACAAGCCGGCGGGCCGCCACAGCAGCAGGGCGATCATGGCAAGATAGATGAAGAACGCCCCAAGCTGGGGTACCAGGTATTTGCAGGCGGTATCGCCAATCCCCAGCAGCAGCGCCGCAACGAATGGCCCGCGGATCGAGCCCAGTCCTCCCACCGCGACCACCATCAGGAAATACACCAGGTATTCCATTGCATAGCCGGGATCGATCGCCAGGATGTCGGCGCCCAGGCCGCCTCCCAACGCGGCAAGCCCGGATCCGAGCGCAAAACTCAGCGTGAACAGCTGGCCGGTGTTGATGCCCAGCGATTCCGCCATGCGGCGATTATCCACCGCGGCACGCAGACGGGCGCCGAAATTGGTCCGCTCGATGCCGAGCCACAGTGCCAGCGTCAACACCAGACCGACAGCAATCAGAAACGTACGGTAGGTCGGAAAGGAACGAAACCCAAGATTGATCTGGCCGTTCAGCACGGGCGGCACCGTGATCGGCTGCGGCAGCGGTCCCCAAATCTTGCGCACCACCGCCACTGCCATGAACACTAATCCAATGGTAAACAGCACCTGCTCCAATTCCCCGGCACCGTACAGTCGTGCGTACAAACAACGCTCCAGCACGATAGACAGCAAGGCAACGCCAACACACGCCACCAGCAGCGCGACTCCGAACGAAACCCCACACCGGTTCATCAGCGTGACGGTGATATAGCCACCAGCCATGGCAAACACGCCATGCGCCAGGTTGATGAACCCCATCAACCCCATCGTCACGGACAGCCCTACCGAGATGAGGTACAGAATCATCGCATAGGCAAGGCCAAGAAACAGGATGCTGACGATAGCTTCCACGTTTTAAACCTCTCCCACAAAGTGGGAGAGGGCGGCGCGCAGCGCCGGGTGAAGGTGAAGCGTGACGCACATGATCATTCTACTGCATCCAAAAAAGCTTCGACAGACACCACATCACACCAACCTGCCGGACTTCGCCCGGCGGCCTCGCCCGCACGCTGTGCGGAGGAGATTACTTTTGCTGGTTCAGCACCTTCCACGGGTCCTTCACCATCGGGATCGTCTCCAGTTCGACATTCTCGAGCTGCCCGTTCACCTTCTCCACCTGTCGCAGATATTCATTCTGCACGATGTCGCGCGTCTCGGGATCGATATAGATCGGCCCGCGCGGGCTCCCGTCGTCCCGCCAGCCCTTCAACAGTGTCATTGTCCTGTCGGGATCGATCTTGCCATGCTGCGCGCGGATCACGTAAAAGATCGCGGCCATGCCATCATACCCGCCGACCACTTCGAAACTCGGCTCCTGGTTCTGACCGAACATCGCCTTGTAAGCCTTCACAAAAGCCACATTCGCCGGTCTGTTCCCCGCCGCCGAGTAATGAAACATCGTGGTCACGCCCAGCGCCACGTCGCCCATGTTCTGCAACTCTTCATCCGTGGTGATGTCGCCGGTGCCGATCAACCTGATCCCAGCCGCCCGCAGCCCCAGATCGCCGAACGCCTTCATCAGCGCCGTCGCCTGCTTGCCGGCTGGAACGAAGGAAAACACCGCGTCCGGTCTGGCATCCTTGGCCCGCTGCAAGAACGGCACGAAATCCGGATTTTCCAGCGGCACCCGCACAGCTCCGACCATCTGTCCGCCATTGGTGGTAAAGCCCTTGGTAAAGGCTTGCTCGGCGTCGATGCCGGGACCGTAGTCGGAAACCACCGAATACACCTTCTTGATCCCGTGCTTCGCCGCCCACTCCGCGAGCGGATAACTCGACTGCCACAGCGTGAACGACACGCGGGCGATATAGGGAGACTTGGTCGTGATCATCGACGTGCCGGCGTTCATGATGATGAACGGTACCTTGGCTTCCGTCGCCAGCGGAGCGATCGCAAGCGCGTTCGGAGTGAAGATGACGCCAGCCAGAAGTTGCACGTGGTCGCGTGTGATCAGCTCCTGCGCCAGCCGCTTTGCCACCGCCGGATTGGGACCGGTATCGTCGCGGCGGATGATCTCCAATTTCACGCCGGGAGGCAGATCCTTCGCATGCTCTTTCATGTAGAGACGGATTCCGCGGTCCAATTGCTCTCCCACTCCGGCCATCGGCCCAGAATAGGAGTCGATGACTCCAAGCTTCACGGTCTGCGCCATCGCGCCGGCCGATCCCAGGACCGTGATCGTCATCACGGCGGCGGCCAATTTTCCAAGCTTCATGATCCGAACCCCTCCCCCGGAACAAGATTTCGCAGCGAATCCTTCCGCAACCGACGTTAAAGCCGAGGCAATGCGCCGGCAACTTGAATTCAGGCGGCGAATGCAGGGTTCGTTCCGAACGATCCGCAACAGCCGCTTGCTATCGACGGCGCCAGAACGGTCAGCGAAGCGTTTGAACGAATGCTCTCCCGGCTGCCGAATGAATCGCAAGAACCAGCAAAACAAGGCCTTGACGAAAGGGGCAGGCGGGCATATCATCAAGCTGTCATCAACGGAAAGGAGGGTGCATACACAGCATGACTCCACCTGGGATGCTTGGGGTTGCCGACCCGCTTGGCATCGGCAACAGAACCCTTAAGACCAAGTTCTAGCCGGGCGTTATCAAGCCCGAGCGCGAAGCAAGACTTCGCAAAATCGACCCCCGCTCAAACGCAATGATGCGTGCGGGGGTCTTTGCTTCTATAAGCACTGCACTTCTGACGGCTCGTAGCCTTCCATCGGCCGCCCGGTCCACGCACGGCATCGTCGCATCGCTTCAACCGCTGCCACGAACTCAATGCAACCAACACCCTGTCCAGCCGCCGGATCGGCCTCAAACCCAGGGGTTCTGGAATTCAGTGCCCAAGCTTTCGGGGCGCAATGTCGCGGCCCTGGCGCTGGCCGCGATCGACGCAACACTGCCGGCGTTCCTTGCGCGCACCACACGCCCGAACTCCGCCACATCCACGCGCAGGTTTTCGAACCAGCGACGCAGCAGCAGCAACAGCCCTGGAGTCGCGAACGGCGAGACCACCGCGAACAATGTGCACAACAGCTCCAGCCGTATCGACAGCACGTAGGTTCGGATCACCAGACGGCGATACTCCGGATAAAAGATCGGTACCAGCACCCAGCGGACGGCCCGCCAGACCGGCCCGGGTGTCGGATTCTGCATCGCGCACCTCGGCTCGATTTTCTGCCACAGGGTCGGATCGCGGAGCAGGTTTTCTCCCGCCCGCGCCCTGCAGGAATGCGCAGAAATAAGCTAGCATCAGGTTAACGCCGCGACGGATTCGGGACGATTTTTTGCCCGGCCCGGCGCTTTCGCCCGCCCCGATGCCAGGACCGATCCTGGCGCGCCAACCAGGATGGTGCACACCATGTCAGAGCAATTCGATCTGCTGATCCGCCACGGCACCTGCATCCTGCCCTGGGGCGCGGAAGCCACCGACGTCGGCGTGCGCCAGGGCCGTATCGCGGCTTTGGGGGTTCCCTCCGGCGCAACCGCCGATCACGTGATCGAGGCCGGCGGCCTGCACGTGCTGCCCGGCCTGATCGATCCCCACGTGCACCTCCGCGACCCGGGCGACAAGGCTGTGGAGAGCATTCCCACCGGCACCCGCGCCGCCGTGCTGGGCGGGCTGACCGCGGTGTTCGACATGCCCAACACTGCGCCCTCGATCACGGATGGGGAAAAACTCGCCTGGAAGCAGGACTACGTGGAGCATCAGGCCTGGTGCGACATGGGGCTCTATGTCGGCGGGACCAAGACCAACATTCCGGAGCTGGCAAAGCTGGAACTCGGCCGCGGCGTGTGCGGCATCAAGATTTTTGCCGGCAGCTCCACCGGCGACCTTCTGGTGGAGGACGATGAACATTTGGAGCGCGTCATGCGTTCCGGCCGCCGCCGCATCGCCTACCACTCGGAGGACGAGTACCGGTTGCAGGACCGCAAGCACATGTTCCATCGCGGCGACCCGCATCGGCGGCACATGGAATGGCGGGATGTGGAATGCGCGTTCCTCGGCACGCGGCGGCTGATGGCACTGGCCCGCGCCACCGGGCGGCCGGCGCACATCCTGCACGTCTCCACCGCCGAGGAACTGGACTACCTGAAGGATTTCCGCGACCTCGCGACCTGCGAGGTGCTGGTGAACCACCTCACCCAGGTAGCGCCGGATTGCTACGACCGGCTGGAAGGCTTCGGCGTGATGAACCCGCCGATCCGCAGGCCCGAAGTGCAGCAGGCGTGCTGGCGCGCCATCAATGATGGTACGGTGGACACGGTCGGATCCGACCACGCGCCGCATGCCCGGGAAAAGAAGCTGCTGCCCTGGCCCGATTGCCCGGCCGGGCTGACCGGCGTGCAGACAATCGTGCCGGTCATGCTGAACCACGTGAATGCGGGGCGGCTGTCGCTGACCCGCATGGTGGACCTGATGTGCGCCGGGCCGGCGCGCGTGTATGGCGTAGTGGGGAAAGGGCGGCTTGCCGCCGGCTACGATGCCGATTTCACCCTGGTGGACATGAAACAGCAGCGGCGCATCGAGGACTCCTGGATCGTCTCTCCCTGCGGCTGGACGCCGTTCGCCGGTATGGACATCACCGGCTGGCCGGTCGCGACGATCGTCCGCGGCAATATGGTGATGCAGGACGACGAGGTGCTTGGCACCCCCATCGGCAAGCTCGCCCGATTCATCGGATAAGCCACCGGCCCCATTGACTGATTTCGGCGTACGGGAATATATCGCGTGCCGCGCGCGTCGTTTCGCTCGTGGCAACGACAGCGCTTCACCGTCCGCACTCCGCCCACAGCGCCAACCCGCGCGACGCGTTCGTCGCCCTGGTTGGCGCGCAGGCCTGGGCGGCCAGACTGCGGCAGCTTGCCCTTCAGGCCGCACTGGGGCCGCATACCGCCGCGGCAATCCGGCAGCGTCACGCCATCGAACTGATCATCAACGGGCTGTGTGGCGACACCCCGCGCCACACACCGGCAACCCGGAGGCTGATCGAGCTGATCGATGCTGCGGTCGCCCTGGAGCGCTGCCTGTCATCGGCCGGACGCAACCGGTTCGCCGAGATGCTTCAAGCCAGACTGACGGGCGATGCGACGCTGGCCCCGGTATTTCATCTGGTCCGCACAGCGGAGCTGCAGGTGCAACGCGGGTTTGCCGTGCATTTCGCCGGCCTGTGCGACAACGCACCATTCGATCTACTGCTGTCGCGCGGAGGCATCACAGCCGAAATTGCGTGCGACACGATGTCCGCCGATGCCGGCCGCGATGTGCAGCGCGCCGCCTGGTTCGATTTCGCAGACCGGATGGAGCAAGACCTGCAACACTGGCTGGCTACCCATCCCGGCACGCATCTGTTGCGTCTGACGCTACCGTTGGGCCTACGCAAGCATGCCCAAGAACAGACCACGGAATTCACCACACGAACGCTTCAGCAACGTATCTGTGGCATGCTCGCGCGTGGCGCCCGACGGGAGGATAGCCCAGCCGCCATGATGCGCCTCGATCCGCTGCCCGCGCTGGCATGCCGCGGCGATGAGCAAGCGCTGCTGACACTGCTGCGCGACGAATTCGGACCGGAAGCGCATTTGTGTGTCACCACCGGCGCGCAGGGCATGTTCGCAATGGCGGCGCGTGCCGGTCGCAGCGACGAGATCGGCGCCGCGGTCCGCCGACGCATGGCTCTGCTGCCGCCAGCGCGCCTGACCGGCACGCGCCCCGGCATTCTGGCGATGTTGCTCGAAGATACCGACCGGACAGAGTGGCGTTCGCTGCGCGGGCGATTGGAACTTGAAGGAGAAACGCAGCGATTTCTGCTTGGCTCTGGGGCGCGCACCGTCGTCGCGGTAAGTTGTACCTCGCGTTTCGAATTGCTTGGGTGTTCCGAGCCAGATGCTGCAGCAGACGGAGAACTGCGTTTTCGTAACCCGCGCCATCCCGCGGCGCGCCTCGCGGCGCTTGCACCGGCAGTGCTGTCGTCGCTGTGATGATCCGTCCCGATTAACCGCTGGGTAACCATCCTATCTCTATAACCGCGCCCAACCGCTGCCGTATTGATGCGGAGACTGGGCGCGATCTGTGTTGGCAGGAGATTTGATGTCGATGACTCAAGACGAGTACGCCCGAAAGCTGGAAGAGCTCGACCATTTGCTGAACGATCCGGACGTACCTTTGGACCCCTCACGCGTGTGGTCATTGCTCGCCGATCTGTCGGCACGGCAGGCGCTTGCCGCCACGCACGCCAGTGTGCGCGAAAGCAGCGCCCTGGCCGCCGCCCCTGGCGGAGAAGCGAATTAGGGACGCAAACAGGCGCATGAGGCGCCCGGGCCTTCACTTCCTGTCATAGCGAAGTGCGCGGCGCCGAGGCAGCGGTCCGACGCGGGGACACTATGTACGCTTGGTTTCGCGGAAGATTGCTTTGGCCCTTGCGGGTCTCGCAATGACTGCGGCCGGAACGGCCGCGATTTGTCCAACCGCGGTCAAGCCCGATTCCGTGTGACCAGCCGGCCCGCGCGTTCCGCCGTTGCGCCGGACCCATAAACATAGGCGCTGCACCCGTTCACCCAGGTTTCCAGGATTCCTTCCGCCGGCAGCGTCGGCGCATCGAACGTTGCGGCATCCCGTACCCTTGCAGGATCGAACAAGACCAGATCGGCATAGGCGCCGGCGCGGATCACCCCGCGATCGACCAGCCCGAACACCTCAGCCGTATGGCCGGTCATCTTCCGCACCGCGTCTTCCAGGCTGAACAAGCCCAGATCGCGCGCATAATGCCCGAGCACGCGCGGGAACGTGCCCCACAGCCGCGGATGCGGATAGGCATCGTGCGGCAATCCGTCGCTGCCGATCATCGCCAACCCATGCCGCATGATCCGCTGCACATCCTCCTCATCCATCTGAAAGAAGATCGCCCCGGCCGGCAGCAGCCGTTCGGCTGCCTCGCGCGGCGTCACGGCCCATTCGCGCGCAATATCGTCGAGCATGCGGCCCGCTTGCTCGGGATGTGGGACCGACCACGTCACTTGCACCGCCACATCCGGACGCAGCCGCTGCGGCATCAGCACGGTCGAGCCGGCACGATACGGATAGACATCGAACGCCACCTTCTGCTGCCGCGCACCGGCTTCGATGCGCGGCAGCGTTTCGACCGACCGCCCATAATTCTCCGGCATCGCGCATTTGTGGTGGCTGATCACGACAGGCACTCCCGCCGCGCGCCCGATCTGCAGCGTCTCTTCGATCGAAAGCAATACGTCCTTGCCCTCGTCGCGCATATGCGTGACGTAGAGGCCGCCGGCGTTGCGTAGCCCCTCCGCCACCGCGATCACTTCGTCGGTGGGCGCCATCATGTTGGGCGGATAATACAGCCCGGTCGAGAAGCCGGATGCGCCCTGGGCCAGTGCGTCGCCAAGGCGACGCTGCATCTGCGCCGCTTCCTTGTCGGTGGCAGCACGCTGCGTATCGCCGGCCATGGCTTCGACGCGCAGCGACATGTGTCCGATCAGCGCGCAGGTGTTCACCGGCGCCGGATCGCGCGAGAGCTGATCCGCATAGTCGCCGAAACTGTCAAACGTCCACCAGGACTCGTCGCCCAGCAGATCGAGCGGCGGAACAGGCCGGGTGCGCATGCGGACCGGGGACAGCGAAATACCACAGTTGCCGACAACAACCGTGGTGACGCCTTGCGACATCTTGCACAGCATGCATGCTGGACCGCACAGCACGGCGCGATCGTCGTGGGTGTGGGCATCGATGAACCCGGGGGCAACGGCTTTGCCGGTCGCGTCGATCTCACGGTCGGCGGTAGCGGCGCCGAGGTCGCCAACGGCAGCGATGCGGTCGTAGGTCACGCCAACATCGGCAGCGAAGCGAGGCGCACCGGTGCCGTCGACGACAGTGGCGTTGCGGATGATCAGGTCGTGGTGGGGCATGCGAGGGCGTCTTTCGCGGTTTGTACTGTTACCGGGGTATGCTCAGTTCAAACCGCGCCCGCGCGACGGGTCAATAAGGCAGACGTGAAGATCCCCCCTCCCGCGAGGGAGAAGATCCCCTTCCCGCAAGGGAAGGGGGCGTCCGATTTGTTTTATTCCGCGGCCGCCATCAGCGGCGGCGCATCGATATAGCCCCGCGCCAGGCGCCGCCCCGTCTCCCGCAGCAATTTCTTGTCTTGCTCCGGCGTTTTCGCCGGCGGCATCTGCACGACCGTGTCGTTGCAATAGGTCGGAATCACTCTGCCACCGTTACGGAACAATCCGGCAGGATCGGTGCCGGCCTTGACTGCGCGGATACCCGCGCGGACCTGGTTCCGGAACATCGTAATCCCACGATCCGTCGTGGCGAGGTGCTCCAGCCCGTGCACGGCGATCGGCCGCTGCGACACCTGCGCTTCGAAATCCTGCGGACGGCGTTGGCTTTCTTCATAGCTGTCGGCGGCGATCTGCCCCGGCAGCATGATGCTGCGGTCGGCCCACCAGGCCGGCGTCACCACGCCCTCGGTCTCGCTGATATGGCGCAGTTCGATCAGCATCGTGTTGGTGTCGTCGAGGGGCACGATCCAACGGCTCATCATCGGTCCGCTGAACGGGTGCGGCTGCTGCCCCGTCTCCCAGATCGGCGCGACCTGCTGCAGATTGGGCAGCACATTCTCCACCATCCGCGCCCAGACATTGTCGCCGACGCGCCGGGTTGCGATGTAGATGATCCCGACAGGCGTCTCAGCAAACTCCAGCTCCGGCACGACGCCGAATTCATCGGTGAACACCGAGCCACTGACGATCGTGTGGAGAAACGCGGTGTGCACCGCATCCATCGTGTTTTCGAGGATCTGCAGCCAGTTGCAGGGATACAGATACTTCTGTCCCGGTATCAGCCGATACCCCGGCCGGGTGAAGCTGTCATAGGTGGGAAAGGCCGGCATCCGATCGGGCGGCCCCAGATAGCCAAACACCAGCCCGTGCGCCTCGCGCACCGGGTAGGCGCCGTGGCAGAGCCGGTCCTTCAGCGTGCTGGTTGCGGGTTCGCCCGGCGTTTCCAGGATGGTGCCGTCAACATCGAACAACCAGCCGTGGTAGCAGCAGCGGATTCCCTTCGCCCCGACCAGGCCGAATTCGAGCGACGTGCCGCGGTGGGGGCAGTGGCGCTCCAGCAGGCCGACGGCGCCGCGCCCGTCGCGGAACACCACCAGTTCCTCGCCGAGAAGCTTCACAGGGATCGGCAGGTCCTTCAGTTCGTCGGTGTAGCAGATCGGCTGCCAGAAGCGGCGCATGTACTCGCCGCAAGGCGTGTCGGGGCCGATATGGGTCAGCTCGGCATCTTCCCGCGGCACCTGCCGGTGATGATAGCCACCATAACGCGTCTTCAAGAACGGAGCCCTGGTCGTCACGACAAGCCTCCTCTCCCTTGGGCCGAGCGTTCCATTTCGCTGCCCGAAATTATAACACCGCGCACGGTGCACCCGCACGCCGGCGAATGTCAAGAAAACGCAACCGGACCAACCATTAGCGGCCGGGCCAACAGGCTACGCGGCGGTGCGGGATTGACCGCCTACGCAACCCGCAAGGCGGTACGCGATGATCGCCGGATCAGCTTCGCAACCGGGCGGTCGCCGCGGCGTCCGGGTTACCGTCCGGGCCGACGACAACCTTGTAGAGCAAGCGCGCGGTTTCCGCCGACACCAGGCCATCCCGCACGTCGCTCGCCACCAATGCCGGATCGCGTTCGGTAGGATCGCCCAAACCGGCCCCACCGGGCAGTTCCAACACCAGCCGATCACCATCGGGAATGATTTGCAGCCCTTTGGTTCGCAGCTTCGCGCCGGACTTCAGGTGCACCGCACCCGGTGCGCCGGCGCCTCCGCCCTCGCGTCCTTTCGGCGCATGGGCAACACGGTCGAACGAGGCGTTCAGGGAAAATTCCAGATCACCCTTGCCGCCGATCTCGATCACTTGCCCGGTGCCGCCGCGCGTCCGCCCGGTTCCGCCGGAATCCGGCTTGAGCTCCTTTCGCCAGAATACGATCGGCGCGACGTTCTCGGTTGCTTCCACCGGCATCGTGCGCACGCCGGAGGGATAGGCGGTGGCATTCAGCCCGTCCTGCGTCCGCCGCGCACCCGTGCCGCCGGAATTGAACGTGATGATTTCGAAATCCGGCAGCACGGGCTTGTTGCCCCGCGCCTGGCCGGAAACCGACGATCCGCCCCGCAACGGCGGATTCCACAGCGCCGAGGCGCCTTCCGCCGTGACACGGTCCGGCACCGCCTGATGCAGGCAGCCCATCATCAGATCCGGCAGCAAATGCCCGATCACGTGCCGCACCGACACCGGATACGGCCGCGGCGCATTCAGGATGCAGCCCTCGGGAATTTTCATCCGAAACGGCGCCAGCGACGCCCAGTTGTTGGGAATCTCCGGGGCGACCACGCACTTGATGCCGAAGCAGGAATAGGCGCGGCAATAGGCCGGCGGCACGTTGATGCCGCGCGAAGATAGGCCCGATGTGCCGGCGTAATCCACCTCGATGGCGTCCTCCAGCACCGTCATGGCGGCGGAGAGACGCACCGGCTCCTCATAGCCGTCGGACCAAATCTCCGCGCCATAGGTACCGCGCGGCAGGCGCGCAATTTCCGCCAGCGTCGCGCGGTGCGAGCTTTCGAAAATGAACTGCGCGAGTTGTTCGAGACTGTCCATCTCGAACTCGTCCATCATCTCTACCAGGCGATGTGCGCCGGCGTCGTTGCAGGCGCACAGGGAGTAGATGTCGCCTTCCAGTTCCACAGGCAGCCGGGACCCGGCGCGGATGAAATCGAAAAACGTCTCGTTTGGCTTGCCTGCGTCGAAGCATTTGACGATCGGGATATAGAGCCCTTCCTCGAACACCGACCGTCCCTCCGGCCCCATGCCCAGGCCGCCGATGTCGATCACATGCGCGGTGTTGGCGAACAATCCAACCATGCGGCCGCGATGGAAGGCGGGGGTGACGACCGTCAGGTCGTGCAGATGTCCGGTGCCGAGCCACGGATCGTTGGTGATGTAATGGTCGCCGCGCCGCATGGTTTCGGCCGGGAATTTCTTCAGAAAGTGCCCGACGGACTCCGCCATGGAATTGACGTGGCCGGGCGTGCCCGTCACCGCCTGTGCCATCATGCGTCCGGCGAGATCGAAGATGCCGGCGGAAAGATCCCCCGCCTCGCGCACCGTGGTGGAAAACGCCGTGCGGATCATGATCTGCGCTTGCTCTTCCACCACCGCGATCAGGCGGTTCCACATGATCTGGCGATGGATTTGCGCGAGGGCGGCGGTTTCGTGGGACATTCGTGGCCTGCGAAGTGTGGGCGTTGGCGGCGAGTATAGCGATACAACCGGGACACACCAGTTGACTGCACGTGAGCAGAGTATTGCGTACGAAGGCGAAATGTAATCTGGTAAGAAGCCTCCGATGGCAGCGGTTCGCAAGCACGCCACGCCTGCCACCGCCAAGCGGCAACAGCCGGGGGCGCCATCAGGTGAGCGCGCAGGGCGCCCACTCTCGTTCGCGGAAGCTCCGGGCCGTCAGCATGCTCGAACGAGCGGGATTGCTTCGTCACTGCGCGTCTCGCAACGACATGGTGCGGGCTACGTCGCATTCCTCTGATATCGGGTACTACGCACGATACAACACAAGGTATCGCATCTCATCGATTGATGCAGTCCAGCCTGATCCGACCAGCGTCGATGTCTCGTCTTCAGCTATAATGGCAGGTCCGGCAATGCGCGTACCCGGTGCAAGGGCACCACGATCGTAAACCGACCAGGACGACACTTCCCCCGTCGTGGTGTCGCGCACTAGCTGTGTGCCATTCGATGTAGCCTGCAATTCCACAACAGGCGGCGTTGTGGCGATAGCGGTTTCCTCCATCACCGTCGCCACCACCACGGCATAACCCATGATCTCCACATCTGAACCCGGCACCGGCCGGTCATAGAACTTCGTGTATTCCTCGTCGTACCGTGTCCGCACCGCCGCCACATCGTCCGGCACCAGCACGCGCGACGGCAGCGGCACCGGAATCTCATGCCCCTGCCCCACGTACCGCATGAACGCCGTGCGCGTCTCGGTCGTCGTCAAACCGGACCCCGCAGCAGCCACCACGCGCATGGCCTCCGCCTGCATCTCTGCCAGCAGAGCGTTCACCGCATCCACATCGAATGTGGAAAACCGTTGGTACAGGCTGCGCACCACCTCGTATCCCACCGGAGCGCGCAAGAAGCCGATCGCGCTCCCGACACCCGCGCCGGACGGCACAAGCACACGGGAAATGCCGATCTTCTCCGCCACCCGGCAAGCATGCACCGGACCGCCGCCGCCGAACGCGATCAGCGTGCGCCCGTCATAGGTCTTGCCCGACTCGATGGCATGCACGCGCGCCGCATTGGCCATGTTCTCATCGACCATCTCCACCACGCCCAGCGCCGCCATCTCGGCGGTCAGCCCCAGCGTCCCGCCGACTTCGGCCAGCAGCGCGTCATGCGCCGCCGCGCTGTCCAACGTCATCGATCCCCCGGCGAACCGGGCGGCGTCGTAGCGCCCCAGCACCAGATTCGCATCTGTCACCGCTGGCTTCGTCCCCCCGCGGCCATAGCAGGCGGGGCCCGGATCGGCGCCAGCGCTCTCCGGCCCTACCGCGATCCGCCCCATCGCATCGACATGCGCCAACGAGCCGCCGCCGGCGCCAATCTCCACCATCTCGATCACCGGAATTCGCAGCGGCAGCCCCGAGCCTTTACGGAACCGTCCGACCCGCGCCACTTCGAAAGCCCGCGCAGTCTGCGGCTTGAACCCATCAATCAGACAGATCTTGGCGGTGGTCCCGCCCATATCGAAGGACAGCACGTTCTCCAGCCCGCATTCTTTCGCGATCGAGGCGGAGAAGATCGCACCCCCCGCAGGCCCGCTCTCCACCAGGCGCACCGGAAAGCGGCAGGCGGTCTCGATCGTGGTCAGTCCCCCGCCCGACAACATGAGAAACACTGGCGTCGCCACGCCCAACCCGCGCAGGCCGGCTTCCAGTTTACGGAGATATCGCGCCATCAACGGCTGAACGTACGCATTCGCCACGGTGGTGGAGAAGCGTTCCCACTCACGCATTTCCGGCGAGACTTCGGAAGACAGCGATACCGGCACATCCGGCAGCGCGTCCGCCATGATCTCATACACAAGCTGCTCATGACGCGGATTGACGAAGGCGTGCAGGAAACCGACGGCGAGGCTTTGCACCCCGGCGTCGCGCAGCGCCGGCACCAGTGCGCCCACGGCGGCCTCGTCCAGCGGCAGCAACACAGTGCCTTCATTGTCCAGCCGCTCAGGCACCGTCAGGCGTAGATGCCGCGGTACCAGCGGTTCCGGCAGCGTGATATTCAGGTCGTACTGGTCGTAACGGCTTTCGTTCCCCATCGCGATCACGTCGCGAAAACCCTGCGTAGTGATCAGCGCCGTCCGGGCACCCTTGCGCTCGATAATGGCGTTGGTCGCGAGCGTGGTGCCGTGGATGACGATGCCGATATCGGCCGCGGCGATCTGCGCGGCCGAAAGGATCGAGCGCACGCCATCCAGCACGCCTTGTTCGGGCGCCGCCGGGGTGGTCAAGACCTTCAGGGTAGTGCGTTGGCCCGCATGCTCCAGGGCGAGGTCGGTAAACGTGCCGCCGATATCGACGGCAAGACGGGCAGCGTGCATCAGGTCCCCGGGTTCGTTGTGCGGTGCGGCAGTCAATCAAGCCGGTGCCGGCGTGACAAGAGCCGACGGCAAATGTTCTGCCCCGCAGCGTCGAACAGGAAAGAACATAGCAACCGAGCCCGTGACCGGAGTGATTTATTCTATTTTCTACGAGCCTATTGCCGTCCTTTGAAAAATCCTTTCATAGGCGTCGAATGTCCGCGCTGTCACATGCGCCGAACCGTCTCGGAGTTCCGCCAGTGTCCCGCATCCACGTCCTGCACGAAAACCCTGCCTGGCTGCCACCGCTGGCCGAAGCCTTCGACCGCGCCGGCCTCGACTGGACCGAATGGTTCCTGCACGAGGGCACCTTCGATCTCGCCGAACCGCCGCCCGAGGGTGTGTTCTACAACCGCATGAGCGCCTCGTCGCACACGCGCGACCACCGCTTTTCCCCCGAACTCACCGCCGCGGTGCTGGCCTGGCTGACCCGCTGGGGGCGGCGCGTGGTGAACGGTCCCGGCGCTTTGGATCTCGAAATCAGCAAGGTGCGGCAGTATGCCGCCCTGGAGCACTACGGCATCGTGACCCCGCGTACTGTTCTTGTGGCAGGCCGCGGCAATATCGTGGCGGCGGCGCAGCAACATTTTTCCGGTCAGCCGGTGATCCTGAAGCCGAACCGCGGCGGCAAAGGCCTTGGCGTGCAACTGTTCTCGTCCGCCGACAGCCTGGCGGCCTATGTCGAAAGCGACGCGTGGGTGTCGCCGGTCGACGGCCTGGCCTTGCTGCAGGAATATGTGCGCGCCCCGCGCCCGCTGATCACGCGCGCGGAGTTCGTGGGTGGCCGCTTCCTGTACGCAGTGGAAGTCGATACCAGCGACGGCTTCGAACTCTGCCCCGCCGATGCCTGCGCTATCGGCGACGCCAACTGCCCGGTCGGCGAGGCGCCGCGACACAAGTTCACAATCATCGATGGGATCCCCGACACGTTGTGGATACGCCTGGAACGCTTCCTGGCCGGCGCGGGAATTGACGTCGCCGGTATCGAATTCATTGGCGATTTGACAGGACGCGTGCTGGCGTACGATGTGAACACCAATACGAATTACAATGCCGAAGCGGAGCTCCGTGCAAAAAGAGCTGGTACTCCGAACTCTGGGCCAGGTGCGATTGCTGTTCTGTTAGGTAACCTCTCCCGCGAAGCGGGAGAGGTCGAAGTGCGTAAGCGCCGGGGGTAAGGGTGGTCGGGTCGGCACACCGCAAAAAGCCGCATGCAGAACCGATTACCGCTTCGCGGATGAGGTCAGAAGATCGGCGATCGCGTCCGCCAACTGTCCCACGGCAGCGCTCATCGCCGCCACCAGTCCCGTTGTCCCCACGCCCTGCGGCACCACGGAAAACCGCAGGTTCCGGGCCTGCGTCACCCGTCCCGCCCGCGTCACCGCAACCTGGGCCAACAACAGCACGGCACCACTGCTATCCTGATCCATCCGCTGCACATTCAGTTCCACCGACGCATCCGGCGTAGCACTGATTCCACTGTTCTCAGCATAAACCGCGCTCTCCGGCAGCCGCTGCGAAAGCTCCTGCACCAGCACCCGGCTCAGCATCGAATCGAGCGGCTCGCCCCACCAATCGTTGCCCAGAACGTCCAGACGGTAATCCTCGCTGGAACGCACGATCTGTGTCCGGTCCAGATAATGCGCCAGCGAAATTAACCGCAACTCGACCCGTTGCGGAGCTCCCGCGCGCATTGGCCCCCGCACCACCGCCAGCGTGTACAAGTTCGGGTTGGGCGACGTGCACGCTGCCGGAAGCAATGCAAGCAGCCGCAGCACCCGGCGCCGTACAATCCCGTTGCCTTGCTCGCCGCCGCTCATGCGCATCACGGCGATCCCTCATCAGGCCGCCCGCGGATCAGCGCCTCCGGATGGCGCGTCAGCAGGTCCGCCAGCACGCGGAACGATCGCGCCGTGTCCGTCAACTGCACCAACAACCTGCTGACATCCCCGTTGAATCGCGAGTTTCCGCCGTAGCCAGCCTGCATCGATCCCACCAACGCATTCAACCGCCGCGCCGTCGAATCCAGCTCGGCAATGGTCGCCGGCAGCTTCTGCTGCAAGGGGCCCGCTGCCGCGTTCAGGTTGCGTACCAACGTATCGGCATCCGTCAGCGTGGTATGCAGCGACGCGATCGACTGGTGCAGCTCCGGCCCGCTCACCGCACCGTTCACGCTCGCCAGCGTGTGGCTCAGATCGTCGCCGATCTGCCGGAACGGAATGGCATCGAGCTTCGCCATCAGCGCGCCGGCCGCGGTCGCGATGTCCTCGCCGCTGCCGGGCAACACCGGAATCACATAAGCATCGCCCCGTTTGGTCAGCGCTGCCGCCGGCGCGTCGGGATAGATGTCCATCGAGAGCTGCTTCTGGCCCGTGATCAGGCTGGCGCTTTCCAGCTTCACCCGCAACCCACGGCGCACCAGCTCGCGCATTGTCGTGTCCAGGTCGCCCCCCATCGGCAGATTCAGTTGGCTGATGCGCTCAGGCTCCACATCGAAATGCACCGGCACCACCACCTTGTCCGCGCTCTTGTCGTATTCCAGACCGACGCTGCTGACCTCGCCGATCTGGATGCCGCGCAACGTCACCAGGGCGCCGGGCGCCAGCCCCGCCACCGACCCGTCGAAATGGGCCACGAATGCGATGCGGCGCGGGAACGCCGCCGCGTCGGCGGCATCCTGGCTCGCATACAACGGAAACACATGGTCCTGCGCGCTCACCGGCGAGTTGCGCCCCTCGCTCGGCGTCTCGAACGCGATGCCGCCGAGCAAGACCGCGCGCAGTGACTCCACCTGCAGTTCCAGCCCGTTGGGCCCGAGCTTCACCGACGCGCCAGACGCGTTCCAGAAGCGCGAGGTGTCATGCACATACTGATCGTAGGGCGCACGCACAAACGCGTGGACGGTGACATTGTCGGCCATGTGGCCCAGGTCCCAGCCCAGCACCTCGCCCACCTCGAGGTCGCGGTAATACACCGGCGAGCCAAGCTGGAGGTTACCAATGCGGCCCGCCTGCAA
>DATKPQ010000190.1:0-11354 GCA_035523995.1 Acetobacteraceae bacterium
GCTGGCTGGAAAGCTGTGCGCCGGAACCCTGCTCCGAACGCCAGCTCGAGGAACTCGATCGCCTCATCGAACCATGGCTCGACGACTACGAGCGCAAGTCGCGGGCCGGAAGGAAGTAGCCGAGAACTCGGCACTCTTGAGGGAGGATGCAAACGTGAAAAATTCGCAGAGTACCTATCCCCTACACTTGCCGCGTTCGGTCAAGGCCGAGGTGGAGCGGCGCGCCAAGTCCAAAGGCGTCAGCGTCAACCAGTTCGTCGCGACAGCGGTGGCGGAAAAACTGGCGGCGATGAACACCGCCGAGTTTTTCGCCGAGCGGCGTGCGAGGGCGGATTTCGCGGCGTTTGATCGGCTGATGAACAGGGAAGGCGGCGAAGCGCCACTGCCGGACGATACGATCTGCTGACGAAGCGCCGTACACTCGGCCAGATGAACGACGTGCAAGCGCGCGACAAGCTGGAGCGGCGCGCCGGCGCGAATGCCCCGCTTCCAGGCAAATAATACACCTCGGCAACATGACCTTGCTGGCGTCGCGGTTGCCCGGACTCCACCCCACCCGCTATACCCGCCCGGGTCACCATCGGAACACAGTATGAACGATCTGTTCTCTGGCAACCCTCCCCCCAGGCGCGGCAAACCCACCCCCCAGCCGCAGCCCAAAGCCCAGGGCGAGGACTACTCCGCCAAGGACATCGAGGTTCTGGAAGGGCTGGAGCCCGTCCGCCGCCGCCCCGGCATGTATATCGGTGGCACAGACGAAACCGCGATGCACCACCTCGCCGCCGAGACCCTCGACAACGCCATGGACGAGGCCGTCGCCGGCCATGCCAGCTTCATCGAGGTCGCGCTCGAGCCCAACAACACCCTCACCGTCCACGACAACGGCCGCGGCATCCCCACCGATCCCCACCCCAGGTTCAGGCAACTCAGCGCGCTCGAAGTCATCATGACCACGCTGCACTCGGGCGGAAAGTTCGGCGGCAAAGCCTATCAGACCTCAGGGGGCCTGCACGGCGTCGGCGCCTCGGTGGTGAACGCGTTGTCCGAGACCATGCAGGTCGAAGTCGCCCGCGACCGCACCCTGTGGAGGCAGACCTACGCCCGCGGCAAGCCCACCACGAAGCTGATCAACGCCGGCCCCGTGCATAACCGCCGCGGCACCACCATCCGCTTCAAGCCGGACTCGCAGATCTTCGGCCAGGCCCAGTTCCAGCCGTCCCGCCTCTACCGCCTCTGCCGGTCCAAGGCCTATCTGTTCCGCGGGGTAGAAATCCGCTGGGCCTGCGATCCCACCCTGCTGAAATCCGGCAAGGACGACACCCCCGCGGAAGCCGTGCTCCACTTCCCCGGCGGCCTGCGCGACAGCCTGGAAGCCGACATCGGCGAAACCCCCCGCGTACTCCCGCAACCCTGGGCGGGCGAGGCAGATCTGCCCCCGCTCCCCAACGGTGAACCAGGGGGAAAACTGGAATGGGCCGTCGCCTGGCTGGATGGCGAGGACGGCTTCCTCCACACCTACTGCAACACGGTCCCCACCCCGCTCGGCGGCACCCACGAAACCGGTCTGCGCTCCGCCCTGCTGAAAGGCATCCGCGCCTGGGGCGACCACCGCGGCAACCGCCGCGCCGCCCAGGTCACCGCCGAGGACCTTCTTACGCCGATGGCCGCGAAGCTTTCGGTGTTCCTGCGCGACCCGCAGTTCCAGGGGCAGACCAAGGAGAAGCTCACTTCGCCGGAAGCGTCGCGGCTGGTGGAAACCGCGTTGCGCGACCGCTTCGACCATTACCTCGCCGGCGACCCCGGTTCTGCCGACAATCTGCTGGCCTACGTCATCGAGCGCGCAGAGGAGAGAATCCGCCGCAAGGAGAACAAGGACACCGCCCGCAAGTCGCCCACACGGAAGCTGCGCCTCCCCGGCAAGCTCACCGACTGCACGCGCGAGAACACGGCCGAGACGGAGATCTTCCTGGTAGAAGGCGACAGCGCCGGCGGCTCCGCGAAGCAGGCCCGCAACCGCGAAACCCAGGCGATCCTCCCCCTGCGAGGCAAAATCCTGAACGTCGCCAGCGCGTCCGTGGACAAGCTGCGCGCCAACCAGGAACTGAAGGACTTGATCGAGGCCCTGGGCTGCGGCGTCGGCGACCGTTTCGACCGAGGCAAACTGCGCTACGGCCGCGTGATCATCATGACGGATGCCGACGTGGACGGCGCCCACATCGCGTCACTGCTGATGACATTCTTCTATCGCGAGCTACCGGAACTGGTCCGCCACGGCCACGTCTACCTGGCGCAGCCGCCGCTGTACCGCCTGACACACGGCGGAAAATCGGTCTACGCGATGGATGACGCCGACCGCGAACGCAAGATGAAGTCGGAATTCAAGCCGAATTCGAAAGTCGAAGTGAGCCGCTTCAAGGGCCTCGGCGAAATGCCCCCGGCGCAATTGAAGGAAACCACGATGGACCCCGCGAAGCGCACGCTGCTGAAGGTGGTGACGCTGCCCGAGGAACGCGCCGCCACGTCAATTTTGGTCGAAAGCCTGATGGGCCGCCGCCCGGAGCTGCGCTTTCAGTTCATCCAGGAGCATGCAGGCACGGTGGAGGAATTGGACGTCTGAATCGCGACGAGCGGAACCCAGGACCGTCGTCATTGATAATCCCAGGTCAATGCACGCCAAACAGTCGCGATGACCTGCGCCCCGCCGCTGTTCACGTTTCCGCGCGGGTCATGGCTTGGCCCATTGCCGCGAGGGATGTGATTGATCCGCCGTGGACAAGGACCCCTTTGCTGTCTCGGCTATCAAATTCCTCATGCCACGGGTACTAACCGCGCGCACCGCCACTCAGGGCGGCCTTTTCAGCATGCATCCTGTACCAAACGCCGATGCAGACGGTTTCGCAGCGGAATCGACCGCCTGTATCGACTTGGCAGATTATGAAGGTTCGCAGCCTGGCCCCGACATTGAGAGCTTCCCAATGCAGGTTTGGGGTCGATTTAACGACGGCAAGGCAATCGTACAGGAGGCGGCGATCGATACCACCTCGTTTTACAACTGAAGGTGATGGCTTGAGCCGGTACGAGACCGACAAGCGGCTCCCCGACGCGGGCAGTTACCGCCAGTTCTGCGGCCTTTCTAGCTCTGCGCCTGCGATTGCTCGCGAAGCTGGCGGGCGCGCGCCAGCACCTTGTCCTCGATCTCGCCGATGGTCATCGGGCTGACATTCGCATCCACCCACTGCCCGTTCTGCAGCACCTGGCGGAAGATCGTCACACGCACGCCATCGCTGCGCAGTTCGCGTCCCATGACATAGGCCGTCGCCTTGAAGCGCTCATCGGTGACCGAAGGTGGCGAGTACCAGTCGGTGATGATCACCCCGCTGAACGGATCGGCGGAGGACAGCGGCATGAAGCTCAGCGTATCCAGCGCGCCGCGCCACAGATAGGCGTTCACCCCGATCCCGGGGCCGCTGCCGCCACCACCGTTCTGATCCGACCCGTTATGCGAGGTTCCGAAGCTGAACAAATTGTCGCGGCCGGTCATGCTGCCGTACTGCGTCAGCCCCGCGCCTGGTTCCTGGGCATAGTCGGGTGAGTCCTGACCCTGGTAGTTGCCGCGGATTGTCGGGGGTCCGCACGATGCCAGCAGCGGCAGACACACCAGCAATGCCAAGGCCGTCCGCAGCGGTAAAGTCATTGATGACGCCTGCCAGAATGGAGTCGCATGCACCGAACTGGGCATGCTGCCGCATTCTACCGCAGCCAGCCGGCCGTCGCCAAGCCGTGATGCGCGCGATCAGTGCGGCTGCGGCGGTCGCAGGCCGTCCAACTCCCGGGCGCGGTCCGCCGTTGTACACGACGGGCAAGGGCGACCAGGCAACGGCGGCATGTACTCGGGTAGCGGTCCCACGAACTCGCCGGCGTGCGACGCATCCGTGGCCGAGGGGCCCAGCACTTCCGGGAAGCCAGCAACGTCGTTGCCCACAGGCGGCCCAGTCGTTTCGTCCATGAAGCGCACGGCGCCCGCGACACCAGGCCACGCCGCTACGCCGGCGGCCAACAATAACGACGCAAGGAAGCTTCGCATCTTCTCCTCCATCCCTGCCATTCCCGAGGAACCCCGTCCCTCAGGCCAGAGCATCGATCGCCCCGACCGCGCGACACAGCGGCCGAATCAAGCGTCTCACCAACACATGGTTCGTCCCCCCCAGCGCCGCTACTGGCATCCGCGCCGCGCAAGCCAGACGCGACCAGCGGGCAGGCCCGAGGCCAGTCGCATCCGGATGGCTCGGCGTGGGAAACGCCGGCGAGAGAAACGCAAGGCCGGCGCCCGCTCGCCGTGCGCGGCGCAGCTCGGCGGCCGTGTGTGCCGAACTGGTCAGCCAGCCGCGCCGGACGCGCGCGTGGCTCGGCCAGCGCCCACCCCGCAAATGCACCCCCGCCCCCAGCGCCGCCGCCAGGCGCACGTCCCCCGCCACGACAAGCGCCAGCCGGCGCGCCTTGCAGATGCGGACCAGGTCGCGGCCCAACGCGACACGATGCGGATCCCCGTCATGCCGCAAAACCACCCCCGCCAGTCCCGCCGGCAGCCGCGCAACCGAGGCCCGCGGATCCGGCAACCGCCGTTCATCGGTGAATAACCACAAGACCGGACACGGCCGCAGCTCATGCCGATGCCGCGACTTGACGGCGCGCGCCCAAGCGACAAGCCTTGTGTCCATGTCATCCTCCATCGCCGTCGAAACCAGTATCGCGGAAAACCTGCGCCGCGTGCGCGACCGCATCGCCAATGCCGCGATCAAGGCCGGGCGCAAGCCCGAGGACGTGACACTGGTCGCCGTCAGTAAGACCAAGCCGGTGGAAGCGGTCCGCGCGGCGCTGGAAGCCGGCCAGACGGTGTTCGGCGAAAACCGCGTGCAGGAAGCGGCTGCAAAATTTCCCGCACTACGGGCCAGCCACACATTCACCTTGCACCTGATCGGCGGCCTTCAAACCAACAAGGCGCGCGAGGCGGTGCGGCTGGCCGACGTGATCGAAACGCTGGACCGCCCGCACCTTGCCGATGCGCTCGCCGCGGCGATCGCCAAGGAGGGCCGCACGCCAACGCTGCTCGTCGAGGTAAATGTCGGCGACGAGCAACAGAAATCCGGCGTACCGCGGGCCGAGGCGGACGGTTTCATCGAAGCCTGCAAGACCCGTTTCGGCAAGGCGTTGGCCGGCTTGATGTGCGTACCGCCGCTCGACGCAGACCCGCGCCCGCATTTCGAATTTCTCGCGAACTGCGCAGCCAGACACGGCCTTCCGGTTCTATCGATGGGAATGTCCGCGGATTTCGAAACCGCGATCGCCTGTGGTGCCACCTGGGTCCGCGTCGGCACCGCCATCTTCGGCGCCCGCTAGCACACCTGTCCCGCGCTGCGCTGTTCGCACAGCGCGGGAGACGTCAAGATGCGAAGCACCGAGGGTGAGAGTGATCGGGTCGCTACCAACCGCGCTTCTCTACGCCGCCGCGCGCAGCGCGACCCGCCGTACCTCCTCACCCACGTCCGCTTCATACCCTCGGAAGTTCTTCTCAAAACTCCCCAACAGCTCGCGTGCCATCCGGTCATATGCGATCTTGTCCACCCAGGACTGCCGCGGATCCAGCACCTCCGCCGGCACGCCTGGCACATGCTCTGGAATTGCCAGCCCGAAGAACGGATCGGTCCGGAAACTGCCTCGCGCGAGGCTGCCATCCAGCGCCGCATGCAGCAGGGCCCGTGTATGGCGAATGCTCATCCGCTTCCCCACACCGTACTGCCCGCCGCTCCATCCCGTATTCACCAGCCAGCAATCGGCACCGTGCCGCTCGATCAGCGCCTCCAGCATCTTCCCGTACACTTCGGGCCGCCGCGGCAAAAACGGTGCTCCAAAGCAAGTCGAGAATGTCGCTTCCGGCGATGACCCCAGCCCCTTCTCGGTCCCCGCCACCTTCGCCGTATAGCCCGACAGGAAATGATACATCGCCTGCGCCGGCGTCAGTTTCGCGATCGGCGGCATCACGCCATAGGCGTCGCAGGTCAGCATCACCACATTGCGCGGCTGCCCACCCCGTCCGGACAGCTCCACATTCGGAATGTACTCGACCGGATAGCAGGAGCGCGTGTTCTCGGTCAGCGACTGGTCGGTGAGATCCAGCTTGCCGTGATGATCTCCCACCACATTCTCCAGCACCGTGCCGAACCGGTGTGACGCTTCCCAGATCTCCGGCTCCGCCTCCTTCGACAGGTCGATCACCTTGGCATAGCAGCCGCCTTCGAAATTGAACACGCCGCCATCGCCCCAGCCATGCTCGTCATCGCCGATCAGCTTGCGATGCGGATCCGACGACAGCGTCGTCTTCCCTGTCCCCGACAGGCCGAAAAACAACGCCACATCGCCCGATTTGCCGATATTCGCACTGCAATGCATCGGCAGCACGCCACGATCCGGCAGGATCCAGTTCATCACGGTGAAAATCGATTTCTTGATCTCCCCCGCATATTCCGTCCCCGCAATGACAATGCACCGTTGCTCGAACGATAACGCGATCGACGTGCCGGACCGAACCCCATCGATCGCCGGATCGGCATGGAAATACGGCGCATGCAGGATGACGTAGTCGGGTTGGAACCCTTCCAGTTCCTCCTCCGGAGGACGGATAAACATGTTGCGCGCAAACAACGCCTGCCAGGCGCCTGTACTCACCAGCCGCACCCGCACGCGATGCGCAGGATCGGCGCCCGCATACAAATCCTGCACGAACAAATCCTGGCCTTGCAGATAAGCCTGCACGCGCCCCTTCAAGACTGCGAACTTCTCCGGTGCCAGTTTCTGGTTGATCTTGCCCCACCACACGTCATGCGTAATGGATGGTTCATCCACCACGAACTTGTCCTGCACCGAGCGCCCCGTATGTACGCCGGTTTCCACCATCAGCGCGCCGTCCCAGGCGAGCCTGCCTTCATTTCGGCGCAATGCCTCCGCCACCAACGCGGGCGCGGTCAAGTTGGCGTGCACGGCCCGCGATGCGCGCACGCCTGTCCCGGCGAGGGCCTCGGCAGCCGAAGACTTCCACGTCTTATGCCGCGGAGCGGCATGCTGGGTTTCGATATCCAAGGGGTTCCTCCCAATGGCCCGCGCGACCGCGGGCAGGTGAGATTTGGGCCATACTAAGAAGCAAAACGCGTTGCAAATCCAGCGTTTCCACGACACGTGAATTGTGCGGCGCAACAGGACTGGACGTGACCATCGCGCGCCCCTGCGCTACAAGGCGGCAGCGAGCGGAGATGACATCGGCGTGACAGCGACAATCTCACCGGCAGGCGCGAACAGTCTGCGCAATGGGCCCAATCAGCGCGGACGCTTCGGCGATTACGGCGGGCGCTTCGTCGCCGAGACGCTGATGCCGCTGATCCTGGAAGTGGAGCAAGCCTATAACGCGGCGAAGGCCGACCCGGCGTTCCATGCCGACCTGCAGCGCCACCTCACGCACTATGTCGGCCGCCCCAGCCCCCTCTGGTTCGCCGAGCGTCTGACCCAGCACCTAGGCGGCGCAAAGATCTATTTCAAACGCGACGAATTGAACCACACCGGCAGCCACAAGGCCAATAATTGCATGGGCCAGATTCTGCTGGCCCGCCGCATGGGCAAGACCCGCATCATTGCCGAGACCGGCGCCGGCCAGCACGGCGTGGCTACCGCTACCATGTGCGCTCTGTTCGGTTTGCCCTGCACCGTTTACATGGGCGCCACGGATGTCGAGCGCCAGAAGCCGAACGTGTTCCGCATGAAGTTGCTGGGTGCCGAGGTAAAGCCCGTTACCTCAGGCGCGTCCACACTGAAAGACGCGATGAACGAGGCGCTGCGCGACTGGGTCGCCAACGTGCAGGATACATATTACCTGATTGGTACCGTCGCCGGCCCGCATCCCTATCCGATGATGGTGCGCGACTTCCAGTCGGTCATCGGAGTGGAGGCCAAGCAGCAACTGCGCGAAGCCGAGGGCCGGCTGCCCGACGTGGCGGTGGCCTGCATCGGCGGCGGCTCCAACGCGATGGGATTGTTCCATCCGTTCCTGGACGATCCGGTACGGCTGATCGGCGTGGAAGCCGGCGGCCACGGCATCGAAACCGGGGAGCATGCGGCCAGCCTCACCGGCGGCCGTCCTGGCGTGCTGCACGGCAACCGCACCTACCTTCTGCAAGACGATGACGGACAGATCCTGGAGGCGCACAGCATCAGCGCCGGTCTGGACTACCCGGGCATCGGACCGGAGCATTCCTGGCTCCACGACATCGGCCGCGTGGAATACGTGTCGGCCACCGACCAGGAAGCGCTGGCCGCATTCCAGTTGTGCACGCGCACCGAGGGCATCATCCCGGCCTTGGAACCCGCCCACGCGCTGGCCCATGTCACCAAGCTCGCGCCAACGTTGCGGAAGGACCAGATCATCGTGATGAATCTGTGCGGTCGCGGCGACAAGGACATCTTCGCCGTGGCCGAGCATCTGGGGGTAACACTGTGACTGAGCGATCCATCATGGCCGGGCTTGACCCCGCCATCTGCCCCCGACTATCGCGCACGCTCACATGCCAGCCTGACCCATCCTGCGTCGATGGCCGGGTCAAGCTCGGCCATGCCGTTCCGGCACGGAACCCATGACCCGCATCGCCACCCGTTTCGCCGCGCTGAAACGCGAAGGCCGCGGCGCGCTGATCCCTTTTCTCGAAGCCTGGGACCCGGACGCTGCCACCTCCATCGCCTTGCTCCGCGGCATGCCGGCCGCGGGCGCCGATCTGATCGAAATTGGCATGCCGTTCACCGACCCAATGGCCGATGGCCCGATCGTCCAGGCTGCCGGCAAGCGCGCCCTGAAGGCAGGGGTAAAGCTGGCACGCGTACTGGCGATGGTGCGCGACTTTCGCCGCGAGGACGACGCCACACCGATCATCCTGATGGGCTATCTGAATCCCATCCTGTCCTACAGCCCGGAACGCTTCTGCGCCGATGCAGTGGCATCCGGCGTCGACGGGGTGATCGTCGTCGATCTGCCGACGGAAGAAGCCGACATGCTGGTGCCGTTTGCCAATGCCAGCGGCCTGGACGTGATCCGGCTGGTCGCCCCCACCACCGGCGACGCACGTCTGGTGCACGTACTCGAAGGCAGTTCGGGCTTCGTCTACTACGTCGCCATCACCGGCATCACCGGCACGCGCAGCGCCACGGCCGAGCACCTCGCCGAGGCCATTCCGCGCGTCCGCAAAGCAACCGACCTGCCGATCGCTGTTGGCTTCGGCGTGCGCACGCCAGCGCAGGCAGCCGAGGTGGTGCGGGTGGCCGATGCGGCTGTCGTGGCATCCGCGCTGATCGATACGCTGGCGGCGCATCTGGATGAGTCAGGCCGGGCGAAGCCTGGCGCGGTACGGGTGGTGCTGGAGCAAGTGCGTGGATTGGCGGATGCGGTGCGTGCGGCGCGCGTTAGCGCGTGACCTCGGCCCTGAAACAACGCTAGGACATGCCGCCGCCGGACGTCAGACGTGCCGCGAGTGTTGACGCCTTCTCGCTCAGTTTCTCCAGATCAGCGATAGCTTGCCTGACATCCTCGTCGCTGACGCCCGCATCACTATCAAGTTGAGGATAGCGGGTGACCTCCGCCCACGGGCTCAGCACAACCAGCCGCTGCATGTCCGTGCTAACTTCAGGCACGCGCGTGCCCAGCAAGTGCGCGAGCCGTTCAAGATCGTGCGTGCGCGGCACCACGACACCGCATCCGACCAACAGGCCTTTGAGCAATTTCTCCGTCGCCTGCTGGCAATGATAGCCGCCGGTTCCGTTAGCGGCGCGGAAGCGTTCATGGCAAGCTGCGCCATTTGCAAGTCTTCGGATGCTTTAGCAAACCACCGCTGTGCTTCGATCCATTGCAGTGGCAGGTGAGGCGCTGCCCCGCTCATAGACCACGATACCTTCCTTCATGATTGTATCCGCGAATGAGCCAGCGATACGCGCCCGTTCCGTCAGAACATGTTCGCGGCACGGAACGATATCGACGGCGCCAGGATAACCCCTGCGGGCGTCATAACGCTTGCGCCATGACAGCGCGTCCCGGGCAACATCGTCATCGAGCACGACCAGCAGATCGAGGTCGCTGTCCTCGTCCGCCGTGTGCCGCGCGTGGCTCCCGAACAAAACGATCCGCCGCGGCGCATAAGTCGCCACGATGGAGCGAATCAGGGATTGCGGCACCACTGGGGTCATGCCGGAATGATGGCACGGGGGTGGAAAAAGGTCATGGGACAGGACCGCGCATGCCCCGGGTGGAGCCAACCGTCCCGCTGTAGTAAATCCCCGCCAGCGCTCGAGGTACTGGTCCTTCCCGCATGAACTGGCTCACCGAATTCGTCCGCCCCAAGATCCGCACCCTGTTCGCTCGGCGCGAGGTGCCGGATAACCTGTGGCACCAATGCCCTGCGTGCCAGCAGATGATCTTCCACCGCGACCTGGTGGCGAACCTGAAAGTCTGCCCCCATTGCGGCCACCACATGCGTGCAAGCGCCATCGAGCGTCTGGTCTGGACCTTCGACGACGGCAGCTACACCCGCATCGAGCTCCCGAAAGTCCCTGCCGACCCGCTGCGCTTCCGCGACAGCAAGCGCTACACCGACCGGCTGAAGGAAGCGCGCGACAAGACCCACCTCGACGATGCGCTGGTGGTGGCACATGGCAAGCTCGACGGCCACGCGGCAGTCGTTGCGGCGATGGAATTCGATTTCATGGCCGGCTCGATGGGCGCAGCGGTGGGAGAAGGTATCGTCGCCGCGGCCCGGCTCGCGGTCTTGCAGGAGGCACCGCTGATCGTGTTCACCGCCTCGGGCGGCGCGCGCATGCAGGAGGGCGCAATCAGCCTGCTGCAAATGCCGCGCTCGGTGATCGCCACCCGCCTGGTGAAGGAAGCGGGGCTGCCGTACATCGTGGTGCTGACCGATCCCACCACCGGCGGCGTCACCGCCAGCTTTGCCATGCTGGGCGACATCCAGATCGCCGAACCCGGCGCCCTGATCGGCTTCGCCGGTGCCCGGGTGATCGAGCAAACCGTGCGCGAGAAACTGCCCGAAGGCTTCCAGCGCGCGGAGTACCTGCATGAACACGGCATCGTCGACATGGTGGTAAAACGGACCGAACTGAAGGACACGCTGGCACGGCTGATCTCGTTGCTGCGCGTGAAGGAATTGGCAGCCGCGTGATGCTGCTCTCGCCCGTCTCGGCCGACGCACCGCCCGCCACGACCCACGCGACCCCCGTCATGGCCGGGCTCATCCCGGCCATGACAGGTTAGCAGC
>DATKPQ010000191.1:0-5441 GCA_035523995.1 Acetobacteraceae bacterium
AGACCGCGTCGCACCATTGTTTGGCGCGGCTGCGGTGGTCCAGGGGCCGACGTGTTCGGATCGCCGGTACCCCAGCGGCTCGAGCAGCACGGCAGCGTGCCTGCCGCTCGGCGTCGGTCATGGGTCGCTCACCGATCGACTTTCGTGGCATGGTTCACTCCGAAGCGTGACGTCACGAAACCCCGGTCACGGACCGCGCTCAGGCGCGGTTCTTGAAGCGCCAACTTTCATTGCCGGTCTCGACGATGTCGCAGTGATGGGTCAAACGGTCGAGCAAGGCGGTGGTCATCTTGGCGTCGCCGAACACGCTCGGCCATTCTCCGAATGCGAGATTGGTGGTGACGATCATCGACGTCTGCTCGTAGAGGCGGCTGATCAGATGGAACAGCAGCTGGCCGCCTGATTGGGCGAATGGCAGATAGCCAAGCTCGTCGATTTATGTTGAGCGCAACATAAATCGATTCATGTGCAGTCGGCAGTTATGTGGAGCTGCCCCACGAAGTTGGCCTCTGACGCGGCACGTCGTGCGTCTGACTCAACATAAATAGCCTGCCGTAGCTTGGCACCTCTACTCACCTGCTTCCGGTTGAACGGACTGACGCGCTGAGCCTGTTGCGTTGCCGCTATCACCACTACCTTGCCGAGGTACGCGGGCTCTCGCAGCAGTCGCTCAAGCAGCACGGGACAACCGTGGCCGACTTTCTGTCCCGCGGATTGTCGTCCGAGCGCGGCCTGTCGGGGCTGAATGCTGCGGACGTCGAGGTCTTCGTCCAGACCAAGAGCCGGGAGAACAAGCGCCAGTCGCTCCAGCACATTGTCGCGCAGCTGCGGGCGTTCCTGCGTTATTGTGGGGACCATGGCGAAGCGCCCGGCGGCCTGGACGTCATCGATACGCCGCGGGTCTATCGGGAAGAATTGCCACCACGAGCACTGGACTGGACGACCGTTCGACGCCTGCTCGCGTCGATCTGGCGGCGCAGCCCCCGCGATTGGCGCGACTACACCGTTCTGCACCTCATGGTCCATTACGGCCTGCGCCCGTCCGAGGTTGCAGCCCTTCGGCTGGATGCGGTGGATTGGGAGGCAGGAACGCTGAAGGTCGACCAGCGGAAGACACGATCGATTCTTGTCCTGCCGTTGGCCACCCGGACCTTGCGCCTGCTGCGACGCTACCTGCAGGTTGGCAGAGCAGACAGCGATTTGCCCCAACTCTTCTTGCGCATCCGCAGCCCGATCCGCGCGATAAACCATCACGGGGTCATCGAGATCTTCAATTACCGGGCGGCCCGGAGCGGTCTGCCGCTCGACGGTGCGTCGTCCTACTCACTGCGCCATGCCTTCGCTATGCGATTGCTGCGCCGCGGCGTGGGCATCAAGGTGATCGGCGACCTGCTTGGGCATCGAAGCCTCGAAGCAACCTGCGTGTACCTGCGGGTTGACATCGACATGTTGCGGACGGTCGGGTTGCCGGTACCTGGCATCGCATCAGTCGTGGGAGGCGACCATGCGTGATGCCGCCCCGACACCGCTGGGCCAGTGGATCACCGCGTGGCTGACGCACCAACGCTCGCTGGGCCGTGGCTACGACGGAGAGCAACGGCTTCTCGCGCATCTCCAGCGCTATGTCGCAAGTACCAACGCCGCGGATCTCGACCAGGCAGGGTTTGACCGCTGGTGCGCATCCCTCGCAAACCTGTCGGCGACGACGCGCCGCGGTCGTCAGCTGGCTGTCCGCAAATTCTGCCTCTTCCGCCGACGAACAGAACCGGATTGCTTCGTGCCGGATCCGCTCTACTTCGCTCGGCTGTCCCCTTACCGGCGCCCCGTGATCATCGAGCCGGCGCAGGTGGAGCAAATGCTCGCGGTTGCCGACAGCCTGGTACCAACCGCCAACTCGCCGCTATTGCCGGGAGCCATGCGCTTGGCCGTCGTCATTCTCTACACCGCCGGGTTGCGTCGCGGCGAGTTGGCCCGGTTGGTTCTCGACGATATCGAGCCTCAGACTGGGGTTCTGCGCATTCGGACGTCGAAGTTTCATAAATCCCGACTGGTGCCGCTATCGCCGACCACCAACGACGCACTGCGTGCCTACCTGGGGCAACGCCTCGCGGCACCATTCGACACCGATCCGAGTACCGCGTTGCTGTGCTGGGGGCGCCACGGGCGTCGCGGGTACACGGGTGCCGGCTTGGGTCAGGCCATCAACCGCCTGTTCGTCGCCGCCGACGTGCTGGACGCCGAAGGCCGGCGACCCCGTGTCCACGATATGAGACACAGCTTCGCGGTCCAGGCCTTGATGCGTTGGTATCGCGACGGCGCCGACGTCCAGTCCAACCTGCCACGCCTGGCGATCTACATGGGACATGTCTCAATCGTGTCGACCGCCCATTACCTGCACTTCGTACCGGCGATGCGCCAACTTGCAAGCGACCGCTTCGAGGTTGCCTTCGGCGATGTCGTCGAGGAGGTGACGGCATGAAGACGTATCAACCGACCGGCCTTGGCCGATCGATCGTTGGCTTCTTCCAAGAATACCTTCCGACGCTCCGCGGCATGAGCCGCCACACGATCCAAAGCTATCGCGACGGCCTGGTCCTGTTCCTGCAGTTCGCTGCCACGGACTGCGGGCGGGCGATCGAATCTCTGGAAGTCGCCGACATCACTGCCGATCGGGTCGGCCACTTCCTTGCCTTCCTGGAAACCGCACGTCGGAACAGCATCACCACCCGCAATGCGCGGCTCGCCGCTCTGCATACCTTTGCGCGCTTCCTCGTCGCTGGAAACCCCGACCACATGGCGGCTCTGCAGCAGGTCCTCGGGATTCCGTTCAAGAGGGCAGCTCGCGCGGCTCCTATCGAATATCTGGAAAAGGCTGAGATCGAGGTCCTGCTGGCCGGCATCGATCGGAGCACGCTGTCTGGACAGCGGGACTACGCCATGTTCTCGCTGATGTTCAATACCGGTGCACGGGTCCAGGAAATCCTCAACCTGCGTGTACGTGATGTCCGGCTCGAGTCACCCTTCCAGGTCCGCCTTGCCGGCAAAGGCAACAAGATGCGCATTTGTCCCATCTGGCCGCGGACGGCGCAGCTGCTGAAGGACCTGATCCGGAGGCAACATGCTGGCGTGGAAAGTCCGGCCGATCAGTCCGTCTTCCTCAACGAGCGCGGTGCCGCAATGACAAGGTTTGGCGTTCGATATCTACTGCAGAAGCACGTCGCAGCCGGCACCACCGCAGCCCCGACATTGGCAGGCAAACGGATCCATCCGCATTCTCTGCGCCACACCACAGCGATCCATTTGCTCAAGGCAGGTGTCGACTTTGCCACCATCAGCCAGTGGCTCGGTCACGCAAGCCTCAACACGACGATGCGATATGCGCGTGCCGACATCGATCTGAAGCGACAAGCGTTGGCGCAGGTTTTTCCAGAGGTCCTGGCACCTCCAAAGGGCGGCGCCTTTGCCTTCCACGGCGACGGCGTCATCGGCTGGCTTCATCGGCTGTGACGCGAATGTTATGTGGAGTAGCCTGATGACAAATCCGCAGGCAGCCGGGGAAAGCCGGCCTCAAAATCTGGCAGCTCCACATAACTGCCGACTGCACATGAGTCGAGCACTATAAAGTCCATTCGGCACAGATGGTCGGCCATGCGCCCCTGCCGTCCGGATCGGGTCTCAGCCTCAAGTTTGTTGACCAGATCGACAACATTGAAGAACCGGCCTCTGGCCCCGTCGCGGATGCATGCGCGGGCGATAGCAATGGCAATGTGCGTCTTGCCGGTACCGGTTCCACCCACCAGCACCACATTGCGTTGATGTGCCAGGAAGTTTCCGCCCAGCAGATCACGCACCAGAGTTTCGTTGATGGGCGTGCCACCGAAGCTGAAGTCGTCGATATCCTTGGCCAGCGGCAGTTTGGCGATTGTGATTTGATAGCGGATCGAGCGCGCTTGCTTCTCGGAGATTTCGGCTGCCAGAAGATCACCCACGATGCGCTGCGGTTCATGCTGGCGCTTCACCGCGGTGGCGATGATCTCGTCGAACGCCGCCTTCATGCCGTACAGCTTCAGTTCTGCCATGGCGGTGAGGATCTCGGAACGCTCCATCAGACGGCCCTCCTGAGGTTGTCGTATCGTGCACAATCGGCAACCGGCAGGTGCTGTAAGCGCAGCGCGTCCGGCGTCATGATCGTGACGGGCGGTTTGGGTTCGCGTTGCCGCGACAGGATGTTGATGACGACGTCCGCTGAGTGGACGCCCTCGCGCAGCGCTTCCAGGCAGGCCGCTTCCACCACCGCCAGGCCGTCGCTCAGCACGGCGGTGAGGATGTCGACCATCTGGCGATCGCCATCGGCGGAACCCGCAAGCTTGCGGCGGATACGCCCCAAACCAGCTGGCAGCACCCAGTCCTTGAACGGTGCACCGTTCCTCAGCGCGCCGGGCTTGCGGGCGAGAACCGGCACATAGTGCCAGGGGTCGAATATCGTCTGGTCACGCCCGAAGCAGCGGGCATGCTCACCCACCGGACGCCCTTCCTGGCGCAGCTCGATCCGCTCGGCATAGGCGCGGACCTCGACCGGCCTCCCAACTGCGGCCGCCGCAACGGAATACCTGTTGTTATCGAACCGCACGAGGCAGGTTTTGGAGACCGATGCGGGCACGGCGTGGAACCCGTCGAAGCGCCCGGTGTATCGCACTAGGCTGGGACGCTCGGCCTCGAACACTTCCCAGACCGTCCGATCGCGTTGTTCAGGGTGGCGATGAGCCTTGGCATGCGTGACGCATTGATCCAGCAGCCAGGCGTTCATCTCCTCATAGCTTTTCACCCGCAACCGCGGTGTGAAGAAGCGTTCCCGGACCAGGCCGACCTGGTTCTCGACCTGTCCCTTCTCCCAGCCAGAGGCTGGTGTACAGGCCACAGGATCAACCAGATGGTGGCTGCACATTTGCAAAAATCGGCGGTTGTAGGCGCGCTCACGCCCGACAAAGATCGTGTCAACAGCCGTCTTCATATTATCGTAGATGCCGCGTGTGCAGGCACCTTTGAAAAAAGCGAACGCCCGGTCGTGAGCGTCGAACACCATCTCCTGCGTCTCGCGCGGATAGGCGCGGACGAACAGCATCCGGCTGTAACACAGCCGCACATGCGCCACTTTCACCGTCACGGTCGTGCCGTTGATCAGCACGATCTCGTGGCTCCAGTCGAACTGATAAGCCTCGCCGGGCGCAAAGCTCAGCGGAACGAACGCTCCAACCGAGGCCGATGCCTGATTGCGCTGCCATTCTCGGGCATAGCGCCGTACCGCATCGTAGCCGCCCTCATAACCTCGTCCGCGCAGCTGCTCGAACAGCCGGATCAGCGTCAGTTGCTCACGGCTCGGCTTCGCCTGGTTCGCGGCCAGCAGCTCATCAAGCACATCCCGCAGCGGACCAAGCCGTGGC
>DATKPQ010000192.1:0-36870 GCA_035523995.1 Acetobacteraceae bacterium
ATGGAACAACAGCAGCCCGCCCGGACGCCCGGTCGGCGCGACGATGCCGCCCTTGCGCACAAGCCTGGTCACTGTTTCCTCATCCAGCGTCCACAGCGGATAGGATGTGGTGCTGGTGTCATGCTCTGCCGTCAGCACGCCCTGGGTGTGGCTACGCGGCACCAGCATCAGCGGGCCGTTGATCGGCATCACCTCATCCAGAAACACCGCAATGTTCATCGCACGCGGTTCCGGCATGCCGTCGTCGCGCGCCCAGGTGCCGTAATCCTGGTGCCATTGCCAGACATCTCCCGTGAACGATGCTTTCGCATTGATCTTGTACTGGTGCATATATACTTGCTCGCCGAACAATTGCTCGACGGGCCGGATCATGCGCGGATGGCGGCCGAGCAATCCGAACGCCTCGTTATAAAGGTGCGCGGCAAAGGCCGTGCGCGGCGCACCGGATTTCTCGCGCCAGATCTCGGGCCTGTCCTGGCGATAGATGCGTTCCGCCTCGTCGCGCAGCGCCGCGACTTCCTCGTCCGCGAACGTCTCCGGCAGGAACAGCCATCCCTCATTCTGGAACTGCTTCACCTGTTGTGGCGTCAGCATGTGTGAATTCCTCCCATGGGCTGCTGCGGCCGAGCACCATTCTGCACCAATCGACGCCGCAACGCACGTCCCTGCTATTTCGTGCCATACAGCCGATCGCCGGCATCCCCCAGGCCAGGCCGGATATAGCCGTGCGAATCCAATTCCCGATCCAGTCCCGCTGCATAGATCGGCACGCCGGGATGCACACGGCTCAGACGCGCAACGCCCTCAGGCGCGGCGAGCAAGCACGCCACGCTGATTTGCGTCACGCCCGTCTGCTTCAAACGCGAGATCGCAGCGTCGATCGAACCGCCGGTGGCCAGCATCGGATCCAGCACGATGCAGAAACGTTCGGCCACATCTTCGGGCATCTTGTAGTAGTACTGCACCGGCTGCAGCGTCGCCGGATCGCGATACAGCCCGATATGGCCGACACGCGCCGACGGCAACAGGTCCAGCATTCCATCCAGCATGCCGTTGCCGGCGCGCAATATCGACACCAGGCACAGCTTCTTCTCCGAGAGCAATGGCGCTTCGGTGGTTTCCAGCGGCGTTTCGACCATCACGGTTTGCAGCGGCAGGCTGCGGGTCAGTTCGTACGCCATCATCATGCTGAGTTCGCGCGCAAGCAAGCGAAAGACGGCGGTACTGGTGTCCTTGCGGCGGAGCAAAGTCAGCTTGTGCTGCACCAGCGGATGATCGAGCACGATGACGCCCGGCATGATTCGGTCTCCCTCGGAAGGGCCCACAGTGTGGCGCACTTGCCGCGGCGCGCCTCCCGGCTACCATACTGCCCTGGCGGAGCAGGGGTGAACATGATGCAACAGCAATCTCAGCCGACCGTGCGTGGCGGGTCCAGCGCCTTCGCGGTCGCCCAACCTCAGGCGTAATTCCATGACCTGCCAATACTGCATCGTCCAGGACGAAGGCCACGTTCGCATCGTTACGCTGAACCGGCCCGAAGTGCTGAACGCGCTCCACGCCGATGCCAATGACGAACTCGCCGCCGTCTGGGACGAATTTGCCGCCAACGACGACCTTTGGGTGGGCGTCATCACCGGGGCCGGCGAGCGCGCATTCTCGGCCGGCAACGATCTCAAAGTACAGGCCGCTGGCCGACGCCGGCCCAATGGGCCGAACGGATTCGCCGGCATCACGCATCGCTTCAATCTCGACAAGCCGTTGATCGCCGCGGTGAATGGCTGGGCGATGGGCGGCGGATTCGAAACCGCGCTCGCCTGCGACATCATCATCGCCGCCGAAAACGCCTTGTTCGCCTTGCCTGAGCCGCGCGTGGGCCTGATCGCTGGCGGCGGCGGCGTGCACCGGTTGCCGCGCATGATCCCGCGCAAGCAGGCGATGGGCATGATCCTGACCGGTCGCCGTGTCACCGCGCGCGAAGGCTACGAGATGGGTTTTGTCACCGAGGTGGTGCCGCGGGGCCAGGCTCTGGACGCAGCGAAGCGCTGGGCGGGCATGATCCTGGAATGCTCGCCCAAGGCCGTGCGCGCCTCGAAGCAGGCAGTGTATCGCGGGCTGGATGCGCCATCGCTGGAGCAAGCGATGCGCACCGTGTTCCCGGCGCAGCAGGAGAACCTGGAAAGCCAGGACTATATCGAGGGTCCGCGGGCGTTTGCCGAGAAGCGCAAGCCGGATTGGCAGAACAGATAACAGTAGAGTAAAGGTGGCTCGATGTCCCTGCACATTCACAACCTCTATTGCGACGCCAACGGCGAATCCCACTGGCGCGACATCGACGTCGACTGGGTGGAGGAGAACGAGGCAGGCAGACTCTCGGCGCGGTTGCCCGCCACCGGCATCATTTTCCGCCAGACCCAGGCCGAGCATGACAGGCCGTGGCATCCGGCGCCGCGCCGCCAATACATCATCAACCTGGATGCGGGTGTGGAGCTGACCGCCAGCGACGGTGAATCGCGCGTGATCGGCGCCGGCGAGGTGATCCTGGTCGAGGACACCACCGGGAAGGGTCACCTGTCGAAGTCGGTCAACAATCAGATGCGGCACTCGATCTTCGTGCCGATCGAGTAGCTATAATCGGACATCTCGCCATCGCGACCAGGTCACCTCTTCATTGCGAGGAGCAAAGCGACGAAGCAATTGCCCGCGACGCGAGTCTTCGGCGCCGCGGCGGGCGGTGGATTGCTTCGTCGTTTCGCTCCTCGCAATGACATGACAGTCACGGCGAATTCCGGAAGCACGCGCCATGGGACGCTCAAATTGCCGGAGTGAGATGGCACGGAATTGAGCGCACATCGTCCAGCGCCTCGAGATTGGCAACGTCAGCGCAGAACGCCTTGAGCCCATCGCGTGGCAATGGCAGCACCGACAGTGCCGCGCAACGGTGGAATTTCTCTACCACCTCTTCCATCGTCATCGGATTGGCCGGATGTCCTTTAACGTATTGCTCGCAGCCGCTGTACATCCCGCCATCAACCGTATGGATATCGATATCCGCCGGCACATAACCTTCTCGCTTCGCTTGCTCGTTCTTTGCATCGGTCACGGTCAACATCACCTTGCGGGATAGCGCCAGAATGCCCGGATCCGTCAGAGTGTCGTCGGTCAGTGTATCCGGCAGCACGGCCCCCTTCGTGATCGCCAGAGCCACGGTGAACGGGATGCTGAACTGCGCCTCGTTGATGCTGCGCGGCACATATTTCGGCATGCCATGCTCGTTCAGTCCGGCCAGCCGCATCGTGTAATCGCTGGTACGCACCGCAATTTGCTCAATCGCACCCGGGTCGATCCGATGTCGGATGACCAGTGCCAGCGTCGTATAGATCGCGTGATGCGTCGCCTTACACGCAGCGTACGGCTTGATGCTGACATTGCCGCTTTCGAACTCCTTGCCAAGCCCGGACAGCAGCGCTTCCGCATGGTATTCGCCGCGGAAGTACAACGGATAAAGACCGCTGCTGCCCAGCAACGGTGCGCCGGCACCGCGATGCCCGCGACGGGCAAGTTCAACCGCGACAATCCCGCCGCGCGCGCCCAAACCGGCGTTCAGCCACACATCCCATGTGCCGTCGACGGTCGACTGCACATTGCCGGAACAATGCGCATAAGCGGCGCCCATGGCGTTCCGCAACGTGTCGCAATCGAGGCGCAGCAGCCGTCCAACTGCGGCCGCGACGCCGAACGGCGAGACAGTCGGACCTTCCCATCCCGCGCGGCCTGCATCTCCGGCGGCGAGCCTGAGCCGCACCAGGATGTCGCCACCGACGGCGATGGCCGTGATCAGCTCGCGGCCACTGACTGGAAAGGGCACGCGTTCGATCATCGCGAGCGCGGCCGGCACGATCATCACGTTCACATGGCCGCCATGCCCGAGCCCCACACGCGATGACCCTTCATGCACGTCGTCGAGTTCGCGGCAGCGCGCCATGATGGCATTGGCAAAGGCAGCTTCACTCGCGGGGAGCTTGCCGCCGAACGTCCAAAGCGTGCTATGCGGCGCGCCGCCGTTCTCCCGCGCCATGGTGGCAACAATCCGGCCAGGCTCCGCGGAACTGCCGGCGAAGCCGGCACCCACGGTATCAATGATGGCCGCCTTTACCGCCGCGACCACATGCGGCGGCAGGTCTTCATAACGCGTGATGAGCGCGTGGGTCACTAACGCCGTGGTGGGGTCCGGTATCGCCATGAGTCAGGGCCTGTTGACAAGATGGAGCAGGAAGTTCGCGCAACGCCCTCCGGAGGCGCGCGCACTCCCGCCTGTCCGTGCGAGGAGCGCAGCTACGAAGCAATCCCGGTGGGGCAGTGCACGGGCGGTCTGAAGGTGCCTTTGAACGAGGTTGCATCGTCGCTTCGCTCCTGGCAGTGACATGCGGCGGGTGGCTCAAACGCCTCCGATCGCGGGATCAGCCGGCGTTCAGTAACGCTGTCCCCGACAAGACCGGCCGGTTGGTTGTCTCGTCCAGACTGATGATTTCGAAGCTCCGCGCCACGCCGTCGTCCGCCATCCTGGCCTGTGCTTGCAAGCGCAAGCCCGGCAACAGGTTCTGCAGAAACGTTACGGAATAACGTGCACCGGACAGCCACGCCTCGCCGTACAGCCGCGCGAACATGCAGTTCATCAGGCCGATCGAGTACCGCCCTGGTGCGATGATGTCGGAAAGACCGGCGGCCTGCGCTATATCCTGGCGATTATGCAGGCTGGGATGCACGCCATAAACCGTTTCCTCTGCGGCGAAGAAGCCGAGAATGTCGTCGCGCCCCAGCGTCTTCGTACTGAACGACACCTGCACTGCCGGTACGTCGCTCGCTTGCGCCGGCGCGCTCGCCGGTGCGCTGCTTTCGCCACGCGCCGCGCGCCGGGCCGCGACCACCTCGCGGAAGTTCAGCAGCATGGCGTTGTCGACCTCGCAAACGAGATCGCCGGCGTCGTCGTGCGTTTCCAGCGTGAAAACCACATAGCGTCCGCCACGGCGTTGGTATTTGCCGGACAGGCGGCAAGTCACATGAATCCGCGCACCCAGCACGACCGGCTTCAGCAGTGCGATGTCGCATTTGGCATGCACGCTGCCGCCCCAGGAAAACCTCTGCCGCATCACCCAGGAATGCTGGCCACACAGCAGGCTGGGTTCGGCCCAGCCGCTGCCCGGCAGAAACACTGTCTCCGGCAGCCCATACGAAGCCAACCGCCGGCGATTGTAATCCAGCGGAATGGTGTAGCTGATTGGCCCAACGGACTCGCCGATCGGCGCAGTGTCGTACACCAGAGGTTCCGTCCCCGGTGTCGCAGAGAGCCCATCGCTTGAAACCTGTGCGATGGCGGCCATGACACTACTCCGCCGCCCGCAGGCCAGGCTCATAGGCCGGCAGCGCCGCGCGTTCGGCCGCCAACATCGGTTGCGGCCACCAGCGATGGTCCCACGTGCTGAAATGCTGTTTCAGCGCGGGCATCACCTTCTCAGCGAACAATTGGGTATTGTACCGCGTCAACGCCTTGTTCATATTGCCGAACTGCATCAGGAGCATCAGGTTGCCAACGTGCAGGTTCTCGGCAAGCTCGATGAATTGGTCTATGACCTGGGACGGCGTGCCGATCACCAGATAACCTGCATCGACCAGATCCTTCATCTCCGTCGGACGGGCCACGTTGCGCGCCGCCGCGGCACTGACCTGGCTGGTCATCCCATGGCGGATCGTCGCCTCGGTGGCGTAGCCAGGCGGAGCAGCGAACCGCGGATCGAAATGCAAGCAGCGGCCGAAGAAATACTCTGCCGCTGGCGTGTAAATCTCCATCGCCTGATCGCGGCTTTCCGCCACCGCGACGGTTTGCGCGAAGCCGGCGCGATAGGGATTGCGATCCTTGCCCAGGCGGTCCATTTCCGCCCAGAACCCATCCATCGTCGCCTTGCCAACCTTGTGACCGAAATAGGAAAGGTAGCAGTACACGTAATCCATCTGCGCGCACCACTGCCATGTCTCGATCGAGCCGCCGCCCGGAATCCAGATCGGCGGGTGCGGCCGCTGCACGGGACGCGGCCATATATTGACATAGCGCTGCTGGTTGTAACGGCCGTTGAAGGCGAACGTGTCTTGCTCCTGCCACGCCTTCATGATCAGGTCATGCGCTTCGTAATAGCGTTCGCGCAACTGGCTGGGGTTCTGGCCACACGCGAAGCAGTCGTCCATCGGCGTGCCGACCGGAAACCCCGCAATCAGCCGTCCGCCGGAAATGCAGTCAATCATGGCGAATTCTTCCGCCACGCGGGTTGGCGGATTGTACAGCGCGATCGAATTGCCCATCACGCAGATCGACACGTCCGTTGTGCGGCGTGCGAGCGATGTGGCGATCAGGTTCGGCGAGGGCATCAGGCCGTAGCCGTTGGAATGGTGCTCGTTGACGCAAATCGCGTCGTAGCCGCAATCGGCCGCGTATTCGAGCTCGTCCATGAAGTCGTTATACATGTGGTGGGCGCGCCGGGGATCGAACAGGGAGGAATGGATGTCGACCCACACCGACGGATGCTTCTGTTTGAAGTCATCCGGGAGTTCGGTGTACGGCATCAGGTGGAACCACATGAGTTTCATGGGCCGAACGCTCCGTGCGGGTGGATACCAAGAGTATAGCCGCGGTCCGGCCGGTACGGGGAGAGGGCGGGAATTGTGCCGTCCCGATCACGCGCGCCGCACGTCATCGCGAGGAGCGCAGCGACGAAGCAAGCTCGGTCATGTTGGTGCAGGAACCGTCTGCACACGTCCCCAGACGAGGTTGCTTCGTCGCTGCGCTCCTCGCAACGACATGAGGACTTACGGTAACAGCTCTGCCACGAGAAATGCCAGCTCCAATGCCTGCGTTCCATTCAGCCTGGGATCGCATTGTGTCTGGTAGCAGCGCTCCAAATCGGCCTCTTCTAAGTGCTGGCCGCCGCCCAGGCATTCGGTCACGTCCTTGCCTGTCATTTCGACGTGCAGTCCACCAGGCCAGGTACCTTCCGCCTGGTGCACCGCAAAGAACACGCGCACTTCCTCGAGAATTCGATCGAACCTCCGCGTCTTGCGGCCATTCGACAACGCCACCGTGTTGCCGTGCATCGGATCGCAGCACCACACCACGCTGCGGCCTTCGCGCTCCACCGCGCGAATCAATCCCGGTAGCTTCCCCGCCAATGTCTCGGCCCCCATGCGCGTGATCAGCGTCATCCGCCCGGGGGCGTTACCAGGGTTCACCACGTCCAGCACGCGCAGCAACTCTTCCGCGTCCAGCGACGGTCCGCACTTCATGCCCAGCGGATTAGCCACCCCCGCTGCGTATGCGGCATGCGCATGATTCGGCTGGCGCGTGCGGTCCCCCAGCCACAGCAAATGCGCAGAGCATGCGTACCAATCGCCGGTCAGGCTGTCCTGCCGGGTCAATGCTTCCTCATAGGGCAGCAGCAGCGCGTCGTGCGCGGTATACACCGCCGTGGTTCGCAACTGCGGCGTACGCGCGGGATCGATGCCGCAGGCACTCATGAAGCCAAGCGACTCCTGAATGCGCGCTGCCAGCGCGGCGTAGCGTTCGCCCTGGGGGGACGCTGCAACGAAATCCTGGTTCCACTGCTGCACGCGATGCAGGTCGGCGAAGCCACCCTGGGTGAAGGCGCGCAGCAGGTTCAGCGTGATCGCCGCCTGCGAATACCCGCGCACCATGCGCACCGGATCCGGCGTGCGAGCTGCCACCGTGAACGCTGACCCATTGATCGCATCGCCAAAGTAGGAGGGCAGCGTCGTCCCGCCGATACTCTCTGTCAGCGAGGAACGCGGTTTGGCGAACTGGCCCGCCATGCGCGCCACCTTCACCACCGGTGCACCGGCGGCATAGCTCAGCACCACGGCCATCTGCAGCAACACTTTCAACGTGTCGCGCACGGCATTGGCGTGGAACTCGGCGAACGATTCCGCGCAATCGCCGCCCAGCAGCAGGAACGCTTCGCCCGCAGCGGCGCGCGCCAGTTCCGCGTGCAGGGCCCGAGCCTCTCCGGCAAAGATCAATGGCGGCAGCGCGCTCAGCTGGGCTTCCGCAGCTTCCAGCGCCGCGGGATCAGGATAAGGCGGCGCCTGACGGATCGGCTTGGTGCGCCAGGCCTGCGGGGTCCAGTTCATGACACCTCACCGCGTTCGCGGCGGTGTGGGCGCCGCGCCAGCCGGGGGCGACTGCGGTTGGGGCGGCGGTGCCGGACGCGGCGTCGAGGGCCCGGTGATCACGTCGAAATCGAAGCTTGGGGCAGGCATGTCGAACCTCCTTCGGGTTGGGGAGGCCGCTCTGCCTTGGCGTACTGATCGTGCGTGGAAAAAACGAAAGCCGCCTTGGCAGGGCGGCTTCGGGGAACTTGCTACGTGTGCACGATCCTAGGCCGCCGGTCTGTACCAGCGGTACCAAAATCGCGCGGTCGGTCGTATCGGTGCCATGCCTTACACCTAACGCTGCTATTGCCCTGCTGCAAGCCCCCCCGCGGCGCGCACGATCTGTGGGGTAAGATCGGCTTGCGAAATCACCCTGGCCAATCTTGCCTCGATGTCGCGGGCGGTCGTGGGCAACAGCCAATATTGATGCACCACAGGACGCACGGCCACCACGACGGGGGCCATGGAAGCGCCCACCAGGCTTTGCCACGCCATATGGGCCCGCATCCGCAGCCCATCGCCGGCCGGCTTGCCGTCGATCCATATGGCGACGGCAACCATGGGGCCTGGTGTCGTCGTGCGGACCAGCCGCCATAAATTGGCAGGCCCCGATGTGACCGGCAGGCTCACCGTCTCAACTTCAAAGTTGTCATCATGCGTGGTGTTCGGAATGTTGGTAAGCTCGCGTCGCGCCACCAACATCGGCGCCGATGTGCTGTGTTTGCCAAGCACGTCGATATACACGTCAAACGCCTGGCCATCGCAAGCGATACGCTGCGACGCGAGGTGTCCAGGTATATCCACCGGTGCGGGCGTGTCTGCGGGAAGATCGGTGCAGCCTGGTCCAAAATTCAAGGCCTGGATTGGCCCAGTGGCAAGCTGCCCGCGGCTGTCAAGCTGCATCGCTATGGCAGGTCCGGAAGCTGCCAGCAACACCACCACTATGCCGGCAACCACGGCGCCACGCCAATGATTTTCGGGAGGCATGGCGGCGCGACGCGGCGGCGCGACACTGGCACCCTCGCGCGTGAGGTCCTCTCGGAATGGCAGGCCAAGCGCGATCAGCAGGAGAATGACCAGGGAGAAGAATATCCAGCCGTACAGCACGTGGTCGGTTGCGGCGGCTTTCGCGCTGCCAAGTATGTGGCCGAGCGCGACAATTCCCACCGCACGCATGCCGTTGGCGACAATCGGCACGACCATCGAAGCCGCGATGAAAGCGGCGCGTCGCAGCGGGGTGCGATACATCAGCAAGGCGTACAGCACGCCGAACGCGATGGACGCGATCAGGAAGCGCAGTCCGGCGCAGGCCTCGGCGATGTAGAAAGAGCCTTCGGGGATCTCGATCGTGTAACCGGTGATGTAGTTGGGGATTTGCAGCAGGTCGAGGCCGTGCTGGACGAATACCGTAGTGATGTCCTGCAGCTTCGGCGTGAGAAAATCGCCGAAGGGGACAAGAAAGTACAAATACAGCAGCGGTCCCGCAAGCTGCCACCACAGCGTCCATCCCAGCACCACCAGGGCCAGCAACTCCAGGAAGCTTATCGCCATGAGCTGGCGGCCTTCCATGATGCCCAGCCGCTCGGCCAGCAGCCATGCCAGGGCGATCGGAATCCCGGCCAGCGCCGGCCATAGCATCGGTTGCGCGGAGAAGCCGCGCAGCGTGTCGCGCCGGTCCCATGCGAGGTAGGCAGCAATCGGTATTACGAGAAAGCAATGGTTGTAAGCCGTGGAGCCGATCCAGGTCTGGACGGCAGCGGCGACCTCCTCATGGAACAACGCGCCCAGCGCGATCACGCCGACACCAAGCGCGATCGCTACACCGCGCTGGCGGCGCCATGCGGTGCCGGCATCGCGCGTAAGCAGCGCAGGCGCGGTCATGGGGCATGCTTCGTTGGGAGGCAGGCCAGGTGAGGCTTCATCCGAGCCCCCTCACGATATGCGGACCAATCAGGTTCGCGACCGGCAATGGCAGTCGTTTCCATCCCTCAATGAACAGCCGGTATTTCGGGTTCAACGGGTTGTGGTCGGGGATCGCGGCGCCGGGGGCGAGGCGATAACGGTAGTGAAGCGGCGCCGGCGTGAATCCCCAGTTGTGCTTGAATGCGTGTGCGCCGGTGCCGATCTTGCTGCGGCCGAAATCGAACAGACGAGAGCCGCGATCTGCCGCACGCCGCATGACTTCCCAGTACATGAAATCGTTTCCTGCCCGATTGCGCGCTTTCGCTGCGCCGCCACCGTAATAGGGCAGAACCTCCTCGCGGAAGTAGAAATTCATGACAGATGCGATCGGCTCATCATTGTCCAGGATGGTCACGACGTCGGCGGCGTCGCCAAAGGCGTCCAGCAGGATGTCGAAATACCGGCGAGAGAACACCGGAGTACCCAGATTGCGAACGCTTTCGGCGTAAATCCGGTGCAGCACAGCGGTATCGCGGTGGCATACCGAGGTAAGGCCGTTCTGAATGCCCTTGCGCACCATCGCCCGCTGCTTGCGCGGGACGGCTTTCATGTTGCGGTCGTGGTCGGCCTCGATGGGCTTGCGGAAGGTCACATAGAGATCGGGCCGCTCAACCCAGCCACCGTTGGCCGAACCCGGCTGGCGGTCGCGCAGCTCCACCGCCTCGGCCCGCGTGCTGCGCAGCAGGGTTTCCGCATGCGACTCCAATGCCGCGGCACTCTCGGCATCGGCAGCCAACAGGCCGCCATAGACGCAGAACGGACTGGAGATCAGGGTGTTGCCGAACAACCGGGTCTTCACCTGCGCCAGAGGCAGGATGCCGGTCATCGCACCGTCATGCTCTGCGAATACGAAGAACGTCCGGTGGCCGAATGCTTTCTCGATCACGCGCGCCCAGGTCGCGCGGTGGCAGAACGTGCCGTCTGGCATGGCGTCCACAAACGCGTCCCAGGCGGGGGCGCTGGCGTCGTCGAGGGTGCGGATCGTGATCGGCATGGTTTGCGGTCACGCGGCCGCCGCGGGCGCACTGACAGACGCAAGCTTCGACCCAATCGGTTGCGTCAGCAGGTCTGCGAACACCCGATCCATTCGGTCCCACCTAAAGTCACGCAGCACGCGGTCCAGCTTGCCATGCATCCGCGAGAGGTTGGTGTAATGGCGTACCCGCGACTTCCATCCAGCGCCCGAGACGCGCGGCTGACCAGGATCGACCTCCCACGGGTGGAAATAGAATATCCCGGGCAATTGCTCGCGCCCGTTCACCGCCGCAAGGCCGCGGCGGTACACCCCATAGGGCAGCAGGCGGAAAAACCCGCCGCCGGCGCACGGCCAGTTGCGGCCGAATGCCGTAATCGTCGTCATGGGGATTTCCCACAACGCGCTACCATCGGGCCGGAACGGCGTGCGTGGTGCATCCGGCATCCCATACAGGTCGTGGCGGATCGGATTGATGCTGGAACTGTAAATGTGCCCCGCTTCCTCCAGCACGCGGAATGCCCACAGGTTCCGCGCCCCGATTGAGAACGTCGCGGCACGGTATCCCACGACCGGCACGCCGCCAATGTCTTCCAGCGTTGTCCGCGTGCGGTCCACATCGGTGCGAAACGTTGCCGGGTCCTGCGTGTGCACGCGCACATGCTCCCAGCCGTGGCTCGCCAGTTCATGCCCCGCCGCGACGATGCGGCGCACCATCGCCGGGTGACGCTTGGCAAGACAGCCCAACGTGAAAAACGTCGCATGCACGCCGGCCGAGGAGAACAACGCGAGGATGCGTTCAACATTTGCCTCGACCCGTGATTCCTTGCTCTCCCACTGGTCTCGGCCGATGCAGTGCGCAAAAGCCTGCACCTGGTACCAGTCCTCCACATCGACCGTCATCGCGTTGACGACTGGCGCACCGTCTGTCGCACTCGGCTGGCTCATCGCGGTTCCTCTCGCCCGGCTTCCAGCAAATCGAGCATGCGGCGGAACAGACGCTCCTGCCGCAGCGAACTTGCTTCCAGCGCCTCGATCCGGCGCAGGATGTCCCCTTGCTCATGATGGCCGCCACTCACCGGGCTGGGCGCCACGGGCGGGGCCAATCCGGCCCCCAGATCCTGGCTCAGTTCGCCGGCGGTTGTCTCGACCATGTCGGCAGTGATGGTATGCAGTTCCTCCAGAGCCCCATACAGCAATACACGAGAGCAAAGCGTGTTGATCCGTCGCGGGATTCCGCCGGTGCGCTGGTGCACAGCGAGGAAGGCGTCGTCATCCCAGAGCGGATCTTCGTCCCATTTCACTGTCTTCAACCGGTGCTCGATATAGCCGCGCGTTTCGGCTTCGGACAGGGGGCCGAGATGGTAGGAAGCGAGCACGCGCTGTCGCAATTGCTCGGCATCGCGACTGGCAAGGATAGGGCGGAACTGCGGCTGGCCCAGCAGGATGGTCTGCAAGGACGCCTTCCCTTCCACTGTGATGTTGGACAGCATGCGCAGTTCTTCCAGCGCGCCCAGGGGCAGGTTCTGTACCTCATCCACCACCAGCAGGCAGCGGCGGCCGGCCCGGCGTTGCTCCTCCACCATGAACTCGAAGCGCCGCAGCAACGTCGCCTTGTCAAGCCCGGGCGTGTCGCCGATCCCGAAATGGGCCATCACCAGCCGCAACAGGTCGTCTGGCGAGACCTGGGTGGTGACGATGCGGGCAATGACATAATTGTGCCGGTCAAGCTGCGACCATAATTGCTCCACCAGCGTGGTCTTGCCGGCGCCGACCTCGCCGGTGATGACAATGAATCCCTCCTCCTGCGCCAGGCCATAGACCAGATGCGCGATGGCCCGGCTGTGGCCGCTGGAGCCGAAGAAGAATCGGCTGTCCGGGGTCAGCAGGAAAGGAATACCGGCAAAGTGGTAGAACTTATCGTACACGGTGACCGATCAGAATTGCTTGGTGACGCCGACCAGGAACAGGTCCTGATACCATGATTGCCCCGCCGTGGACGACTGCAGATCGTAGTAATTGTACCGGGCGAACATCGAGACCGCGGCAGTCAGATTGTATTGCAGTGACAGCGATGCCACGGCCGAATTCGAATTGGTCCCTGCGGTGGGGCTACCGACACTGTACCATGCGGCCAAGGTCGACGAAAGTCGGGGACTGAGCAAGTGCGTCCAGGAGAGGCTTGGGGTCGTGATGCCATTGGTTGTGTTCGGCACGCCTGCCCCCGTGCGCGTTTGCTCGGTGCGGGTTAATGTCAGTGTCAAGGTGTCGCGCGCGAGCACCGACGTCAGGCCGAGCGTCAAGGTATTGTAGCGGTAGATACCGGTTTCTATACCCAGGGCGTTGTTTGCGGTGAACAGTGGCCCGCCGGTTTGGGAATTCACCAGGTTGCCATTGTTACCGACCGCCGCGAGGTTGAGCTGGTTCGCAACTTGCTCAAGCTGCGTTCCGACGTCGTTGGTATAGCTGACCGTCAGGATCGTCCGTGGGCTCAGGGCGTAGCGCCCGCTGGCTATCGCGGTGTTTGCCCCGTTCTGGTGGCCGTATCCGACGGTGACGGAGACGTCCGGATTCGGGGTAAACACGGTCCCGAGCTCCCACGTCACGTCGTGTATGTCCAGGACATTGACACCGCTATAACTTATATCCTCCCAGCCGAGCTCACCGTAAATGTCGAATGGGGTGTTGATCTGGTAATCGATCCGGTTGCTGACAGTGTCGCGCACGGAGGAACTAATGCCCGTGCCGCTGCTGCTGAGTTGTTGGCCGTTCGCCGTAAATGTGTCACGAAACCGGTTGAATTGGTCGCCGGTTTGAATTTGCCCGGACTCCTGAATGCTCGACAGCGACTGACTTTCGCCCCCCTGAGCCACGAATGGCAGTGGGGCAAATCCATGCACTGGCTCACTATTGCTCTGCGTGAGCGAGACCGAGAACCGTGCGGTGGCGAGATCGCCGAATTGGAACAGCGTGTACGGGGAGACGGAAAAGCTGGAGGTCTCACTCTCGTTGTATTTGGCCAGCCCGGTCGTGCCATTTGAGATGGGCACCAGTGAGTTGCCGACGGTGCCCCCGGGCCCTACCTGCCCAAGGCCGCCCAGGCCGCCAATACCGCCGGTCGTGTTCTGCAAGCCGGCCAGTCCGCGGACATCGACATAGAAAAGATCGGGAACGATCGTGAGCGTACCGACGGCGTTCAACTGCTGGGCCAGGACGTTCTGATCTCCCGTACGGAGATGGATCTCCAGGTCGGGCTGGTAATTCAGGCGAAGCTGTGCGCGATTGGAGTCGCCAAGAACGGCGACGCCCGGTGCAATGATCGTGGTCAGGTCCCAGCGCCGCGGCGATGCCACCTCGTTGACGTTGTCGGTGAATTCCTCCTCGCCGGTGATGCGCGGCAGAATGGTCCATCCCTGGGCTGAACCAAGCGAGGCAAAACCGGATGTCAGTCCCATCTGATGCGCAAGGTCCTCGGCATCCGGCTGAGCCAGATCGGCACCTACGGGAACATACGAAGGATTGTTTTCGTCGGTCGCGGGGAATGCCACCGCGAAGCCTGGCTGTGCGCAGGAAAGCAACACGGCGAGGCTGGCGCACCTTGCGAAGGTTCGAAGAGGTGGCAATGGGGCGGCCAGGAGCGAACGCAATCGGCAGGCGTCAGGAAGAGTAATACGAGGAATATGCGCCGAAGGTGTAGCGCGATGATATATATTGCTTGTTCAGAACCAATGCTATGGTCGGGCAGGCCTGCAGCAGATCGAGCGACGCTTCGATCTCATCGCGCTGCGTCCGTTCTGCTTCAATCACGAAGAGAATTTGCCCAACCACGGAGGCGAGTACGGCCGGATCACTGGTCGAAAGGCAAGGCGGTGCATCCAGCACCAGCAACCGGTCGGAAAAGCGGCGCCCGAGGTTCTTGATCAGGCGGGTCATCTCGCTTGACGAGAACAATACGGGGCTGCGCTCGCGCTCGCGTCCAATTGGCAGGATCGACAATTGCTCGATCGGCGTGCGGACAATCATGGGGGCCGGATCCAGCCTGGGATTTGCCGCCAGGTCCAGCAGTCCAGGTGCATCCGCCAGTCCCATCGGGTAACAGATCGAGTCGCGCTTGGAGTCCGAATCGACCAGAAGTACGTGATTGTTCCCTTGTCGGGCGATGCTGCCCGCGAGATTGATTGCGGTGAAGCTCTTGCCCTCGCCGGGGCGCGCGCTGGTCACCATCACCAGGTTGGTGAACCCTGCCTCGGCACCCGGAGGGGAGAACGCATTGCGCAGGATCTGGCGTTGCACCAGCCGGAATTCTTCCGAGACGCGGCTGCGCGTGCGCGACCAGTCGACCATGCCAGCCCGTTCCAGCGCGACGGCGTCCACAGACGTGGGGCCGGGCGGAAGATCCGGCACCCGGATGGCGGGCGTGGGCACATCGCTCGCCGGCCGCTGGGGGGTTGTGACAGGCGGATCCAACACGTCAACGCCGCCCCCGGTATCGGCCGACTGGCGCGCACGCGACAAGGCGGGATCACCGCCGCCGCGAGGCATCGGCGGCGGTTCCGCCCCAAGCAAATGCGCGGCCGACTCTTCTAACGCCCCGGACTGCAGCAGCCGCTCGGCGACGCGTTCGACCAGGTGGGATTTCGAATCGGCCATTCAGATCAAGGCCCCCGCGCGAAGGATGTGCACCAGTAAGCCGCCATAGATGCCGACCAGAAGAACAACCGCAATTCCGAACCGGGCCGCGGTGGTCAGGCGCTGCCTCAACGGCGCAAGACCGAGAACGGAAATCCCTCCCAGGACGGGCAGGCCGAGGGAACGCAAATCCTCGGCGGTGGCGAACGAACTGTCGAGTTGGCCCAGCAATATCGTCAGGCCAAGACCCCCGCCGATGCCGGCCACCAAGACGGCAGTGACCAGCAGCATCCGGTTGGGAGCCACGGGAATTCGCGGCAACACCGGCGGATCGACGATCTGCAGCTTCACCTTGTCTGCCTGCGTGTCGGCTGCCTGCGCGATATTGGCTGCCTGCAAGCGGGAGAGCAATTGCTCGTAGGCCGCCTTCAACGCGCTATAATCGCGATCCGTGTTCTCATATTCCGCGATCAGGCCCGGCTGCTCGCGCTGGATCTTCTCCAGTCTCTCTTTGTATTGATCCGCCTGCTTGAGTTGGCGATTCAGGGCATCGATCTGTGCGTCATCGTCGATCAATTTAACCTTGAGTTCATCATACACCGGGTTCGGGACCGACCGTTTCAGCGTGCCGGCTCTGCCCGCTGCCGCTTTTGATGCTGGTCCGCCGGCCGCTGCCGGCATGCCCGCGGCCTGCTGTTGCTTGAGGAACGCGATCAGCTTCCGCTGCGCGATGACATCGGGATGTTGTTCGGTATCCGTTAACAACAGCAGCTTGAGTTTCTCCTCAGCTGCCTCCAGCGGCGTTTGGGACCGCGCAGCCTCGGCTGCCACCGCCGCAGGCCCGTTTTCCGTCACCAACATCGCCGCGGTATTGTCCAGTTCCTTCCTGAGAGCGTCGCGGGCGGTCGTCTTGTCCTGCAACTGGTCCTCGAGGGTTGTGACATTGTTGCGCGCGGTTTCGAGGGCAGGAACACCCGGTTGGGTGGGGCTCGGCAGGATGTCGATGTAGCGGGCCCTGAAAGCGGCCCGTTGCCTTTCTGCCGCCTGAAGCTGCTGCTGGTAGGAGGCCACCTGGCTCTCCAGGAACCGCCGCGCGTTATCCATATCAGAGCGGTTGCTGCCGGTGGCTTGCTCGATGAAGATCGTCAGCAGCGTCTGCACCACGTCATGCGCAAGCTTCGGATTCGTGTCGCGGTATGTGATGGTGAAAAGGTTGTTGGTCTGGGACACGACGTGGATGGTGTTGGCCAGGTGCTCGATCAACCGATCGCGGTCGGCTGGCGTGTTGACGGTCAGGTCGAGATCGGTCTTGGAAATCAGCTTCTCCAGGTTCGGCCGGCTCAGCAACGTCCGCTGCAGGACCTCGAGTTGAGTCATCGGGGAGGACTCAGCCGCAAGCCCCTTCAGCAGCGGTGTCAGGATGGCATCCGCATCGACGTACATCCGGGCGCTGGCTTCGAATTGGTTGGGGATCATATAAATTCCGACCCAACCGACACCGCAGATCAGCCATGTGCAAAGGACACCCAGCCAGCGCCGGCGCCATGCCGCCCGCAGGTACTGCTGGATCACCATGCGCAGATTGTCCACGGCGGCGCTCCTCTCGGGCTCGGGTCTCTAGAACCAGGACTGCGGGATGATCAGCGTATCGCCGGGGCGCATTGCCACATTCTGGCTGATGTCGCCGTCCCTCAGCAGATCGTCCAGATGCACATGGATGGTCTCCTCCTTGCCATCCGGTTCGTGCCGAATGATGACTGCCCGGTTTCCGGCGGCGTATTTTGTGAGCCCCTTGGTGGCGATCATCACGTCGAGCAATGTCATGCCGTCGGTATAGGGGATCGCCTGCGGGTCGGTGGCCTCGCCGATCACTTTCACCTGGCGGTTCTCCGGGCCGACAAATGACCGGACGATGACTGTGACGATCGGATCCTGGATGTATTTTTTAAGCCGGTCTTCGAGCTCGTGGCCAAGCTCGGTGGGGGTCTTCCCGGCGGCGACAATGTCATTGATCAGCGGCGTGGAGATGCGGCCGTCGGGCCGTACGGCGACGCCCGGCTCGCTCAGATCGGGGTTGTGGTAGACAAAGATGCTGAGTGAGTCGCCGGGACCGATGACGTACTCACTGGCCTTGGTATTGGCGGGCTGCGGCGGGGTCGCCTTGGCGACGGTGGCCGTGGCGGCGGCATTGCCTCCCACGCTGTTGCCGCATGCCGCCAGGCCGATGGCGGCGAGAACTGCGACACATGATAGCACAGAACGCCAAAGTGGACGCACTTGGACCTCAGGGAGCAGGGGAAGAGCCAACAGGAGGGTGGTAGGCGCGGAAGGAATCGAACCTCCTCGGCTGCCGTGTAAAGGCAGTGCTCTGCCAGTGAGCTACGCGCCTCCAGTCTGCCATTACGCGACGACCAGCAACGGTGCCGACGGCTCTCACCTTCGTCATAATGTCACTAGCACCCTGACACCGAGGATGGCAAACAAACATCGCAGCTCGCAACGAACCCTTGCGTCGGGGGCCGCCCGAAAAGCCTGAGGGGGTCAGTTTGACCGGCTGCATCTTGTTTAGCACCTCGCTGTGATCCTGTCACGTTCTACAACCCCAGAATAGTGAACGTTCCGGGAACTTGTTTAAAAAACCACATTTTGCCAATCGAAAAGATTGCGCGCCTCACATAGTTGGGCTACATTTCTGAATAAACAGACGAGGACGCCAAGGCAATGACAATCTCCGCGCGACGTTTAGGGCCAAGGCCTTGTATGCGCGCGATAGGCCGGCCGGCGTGGGGCGTTCCCGGGCCAGGCCTCCCGACGGGGGTCTGAATGTCGCGTATTCTCGGCCAGTACATCTCGCTTGCGACCGCCACTCTCGGTGTGGTGGAGCTGGTCCTGTCGTATTTCATCCTTGAGACACTTCTCTATGCGGCAACCGGTTACTCCGGCGCTTCCATCGCGGCGCTGCCGGTTGACACCGGCCTGGCCTCTTTTGCCGCGGTCTTCGCCCTGGTCACCGGCGGTATCGCCGCATCCATCGGCCTGTACCGTCCGGAGGTCTGCCTCGAACCACGGCGGCGCATCGCCAGTGCCGCGGCCGCAGGCATCGTCGCCTACCCGGTGCTGCTGCTGCTGGTCACCGGCGGCTTCCGGATCGGCCTGACCGCCTGGGTTGTGCTTGGGCTTGGAGCGGCTTTGCTGGTCTGGCAGGCGGGCGTTATCCTGACCCACCTCGTGTTCTCCGCCCTGTTGCGTCGGGAACGCCTGGTTCGGCGGGTCGTCGTACTCGGTTCCGAATCCGGTGCCGCCCGGTTTGCCGACACGCTGCGCAGCCATCGCATGCGGCTGTTCGAGCCGGTCATTGCGTCTCCGGCCGTGCTGACCCCACAGTCCCTGCGTGAGCGCGGCATTTGGCGTGTTGTGGTTGCTTCTCCCGCGGGCGCCGAGACAAATGCCGCGGCCTTGCCGGGCAGCAAGTTGGGCGGCGCACGGGTGTTGAGCGCCGCCGCGTTCTTTGAAAGGCACCTCGGCCGCATCGACCTGGATAGCGTTGATGCCCAATGGTTGCGATGTGCTCACGGCTTCGCCCAGGGCCGGCTGAGCAATCTGCTCAAACGCGGCCTCGACGTCGTGGTGAGCCTGACGCTCCTGGCGCTGGCCTCGCCGGTCATGCTGCTGGCCGCGCTGATGATCAAGCTGGAAAGCGCGGGGCCTGTCCTCTACCGGCAGCAGCGCGTCGGACTGCACGGCACCCTCTTCACCCTGTTGAAGTTCCGCAGCATGCGGGAAGATGCGGAAGCCGGTGGGAGTCCGCGCTGGGCGCAACGGCGAGACCCCCGTGTCACCCGGGTCGGCCGGATCATCCGCCCATTGCGGATCGATGAACTGCCTCAGCTCATCAACGTCCTGGCGGGTGAAATGAGCATGATCGGTCCTCGCCCGGAGCGTCCCCATTTCGTTGCGCAACTGACCCAGGTGATCCCGCTGTTTCGCGAGCGCAGCTACGTCAAGCCCGGGCTCACCGGGTGGGCCCAGGTCAACTATCCATATGGCGCTTCGGTCGAGGACGCCCGCGAGAAGCTGGCTTACGATCTCTATTATATCAAGAACCGCAACCTGCTGCTGGACCTACTGATTCTCTGTGCCACCGTGCGCGTCGTTCTCTCCCGCGAAGGGGCACGATAGGATCTGCAGGGCGACGCGGCCTGTTGACACCTCGCTCTTCGTGCCCGCTTTGGATCCGGGCCGGGGAGGGGGCTCGCCCTGCCTCCCGGTGAGGTTTTTGGCGCAGTGTGAGGTTTTTCACGTATAACGACAGCCATGGTTCCCCATCTCCCGGTTATCGCCCTGCTGCATGGTGCCTGCGCGTTGTTGTATGGGGGGCTCGCCAGCCTCATCCTGATACGCCACCAGCGCGGCCGCACTGCAGTATGGCTCGCCGGGGCTTGTCTCGCGACGGCGGTATGGGCGGCATCCGTCGCGATCTGGCCCGCGCCCTCCGATCCCGTCACCGGCTGGCTCGGGCTGGCGCGTTCAGCCGCCTGGTGCGGCTTCATACTCCATCTTTACCGTCGCACCGTTACGATCAGGCGCCAGCTTATCCAGACCTACACCACAATGGCCCTGCTGGCGCTGCTGCTGATCGGCGGGCTGACGATCCTCGATGCGCTGGCCAATCAGCCGGGTGCGGCGCTTTGGTCCGCCGGAACGGCCCTGAAGCTTGGTTTCGCGGTGGCAAATATTTTGTTGCTGGAGAATCTGTATTTCAACACGCCCGTCGAAATGCGCTGGCATATCAATGTTCTCTGCATTGCGCTCGGCGGCATGTTCCTGTACGACCTGTTTCTCTACGCCGATGCGCTGCTGTTCCACCGGATAAGCGGCACTTTATTCGCCGCGCGGGCGCCGGTTGCCGCGCTGGCCTCGCCGCTGATCGCGGTCGCTGTGGTGCGTGACCGTCGCTGGGCCGTCGATATCCACGTCTCGCGCGACGTCGTCTTCCACTCCGCCACACTGGTCCTGTCCGGCATCTTCCTTCTGGGCCTTGCTGTGACTGGCGAAATCGCGCGCCGCATCGGGGCCAATTGGGGCTCCGTGGCCGAGGTCTCGCTGTTGTTCGGCGGCCTCCTGGCGGTGGGCGTCACCATCACCTCCGCCTCTGCCCGCTCCCGTATCCGGTCGCTGCTGGTGGATCACTTCTTCAGCCACCGCTATGACTACCGCAAGGAATGGATGCACTGTATCGAGATCCTGACCGCACCCGTGGCGCATACCGGCCTCTCGACCCGGGCGATCCGTGCCGTCGCCGAGGTGGTTGACAGCCCGGCCGGTGCTCTCTTCGTACGCGCGCCGGATGAAGTGGCGTTCCAATGGGCCGGCTCCTGGAACATGCCGGCTGTTGCCCTTGCCATTCCGCCAGGCCATGCCCTGGTTCCGGAATTCCGCGACGGCGACTGGATTGTGGAGATCGACCGCATGTCGGCCGGTGCCGCGTGGTTTGAAGCATTGCCGCGCGTGTGGCTTGCGGTACCGTTGAACCACCTGGGAACTCTGATCGGCTTTGTGGTGCTGGCGCAGTCCCGTGCGCACTTCAAGCTGGACCGCGAGGCATACGACCTGCTACGTGTCGTGGGACGCGAAGTCGCAAGCCGGGTTGCCGAACAGCGCGCCGCCCAGGTCTTGTTGCAGACCAGGCAGCTACGGGAATACAGCCAACGGTTTGCCTTCGTCCTGCACGACATAAAGAACGTCTCCGGCCAGCTCTCGATGCTGCTCACCAACGCTGAAATCCACGCCGACAACCCCGAGTTCCAGCGCGACATGCTGGCGACGGTGCGCGCTTCGGTCGGCAAGATCAGCCGCCTTCTCTCCCGCCTCCAGGCCGAGCGGCAGGAGCGTACCCATTCGCTCACCGCGGTCGGGGAACGGTTGCGCCAGGTGGCAGAGGAGTGCCGCGCCACGTGCAATGCCGATATCATTCTGGAAATCGATGACGGTGCGGCCGCCGGCGCCGCGATCCATCCGGAGTCCTTCGACACCGTGGTGACACACGTGCTGAACAACGCTGTCGAGGCCAGCGGTGGGAAGGCGGTCGTTTTGCGCATGCGCCGGGAGGCCTTGTCCTTGGTCGTCGACATCGTCGATCAAGGCCCCGGGATGACCCCCGAATTCATCCGCGATCGTTTGTTTCAGCCTTTCGCCAGCACGAAGAGCGGCGGCCACGGGATCGGCGCCTTCCAGGCGCGCGAGTTGCTGCGTGAGGCCGGCGGCGACCTTCTTGTGCTGAGCCGACCGCGCCACGGCACCACGATGCGGCTGCTTCTGCCCGCGGTAAGCACGGCATTCCCGGAACTGGCCTCGTTGCCAGCCTGACAGGGCAATCCAAATGGCCAAGCCAAAGCTGCTGATCGTGGAAGATGATGAAGGACTTTGTTCGCAATATCGCTGGGCGTTCCCGGGCTGTGACGTATTGATGGCGCATGCGCGGCCTCAGGCCGTGGCACTGGCGAAAAAGGACCAGCCACCCGTCGCCATCATGGATCTTGGCCTGCCGCCGGACCCGGACGGGGTGAGTGAAGGTTTCGCCACCTTGGAAGAACTGCATCGCGTTGCGCCCGAGACCAAGGTGATCATCGTCACGGGCAATGGCGAACGGAAGAACGCGTTGAAAGCTGTCGCTTCGGGCGCCTACGATTTTTGCGAAAAGCCTGTCGAGATCGACGTGCTGCGCACGATCATAGAACGCGGTCTCAACCTGTATCGCCTGGAAGCCGAGAACCGTAAGCTCGCCGCTATGCCGGCTCGATCGCCGATCGACCGGATCATCACCGGCCATCCGGCAATGCTGAAAGTCTGCCGTGACGTCGAGAAACTTGCCACGACAAACGTCCCCGTCCTGTTGCTGGGTGAGAGCGGCACCGGCAAGGAAGCCCTGGCATCGGCGCTGCACGAACTCGGCCCCCGCGCCAAGCAACCGTTCGTCGCCATCAACTGCGGTGCCATCCCGGAAAACCTGCTGGAATCGGAATTGTTCGGCCATGAGCGCGGCGCTTTCACCGGCGCGGTGAAGCAGACCATCGGCAAGATCGAACAAGCCAATAAGGGCACGCTGTTCCTGGACGAAGTGGGCGACCTGCCGCATCCCTTGCAAGTGAAGCTGCTGCGCTTCCTGCAGGATCAGATCGTTGAACGCATCGGCGGGCGGCAGAAGATCCAGGTAGATGTCCGCATCGTCTCCGCCACCAACGCCAACCTGGAAAACCGGGTGAAGGAAGGCGCGTTCCGCGGCGATCTCTTTTATCGCATGAATGCCGTCACGGTCCGGATCCCGCCGCTGCGCGACCGCGGCGGCGACGCAGTGCTGCTGGCCAACTACTTCCTGAACAAGTTCAACCAGGAATTCGGCCGCAGCATCCGCGGGTTCAGCGAAAGCGCCACAATGGCAATGACTGGCCATTCCTGGCCAGGCAATGTTCGTGAACTCGAAAACCGGTTGAAGCGCGCCGTGGTGATGGCCGAGCGGCGGCTGATCGACGCGCCCGACCTGGAGCTCGCGCCATCGGACGACATGCTCCCCGACCTTGATTTGCGGGCGGCACGCCTGCGGGCCGAACGGGAAGTCATCCAGACTGCCCTTGCCCGCAGCAGTAACACCCTATCGGTCGCTGCCCGGCTTCTCGGCATCAGCCGTCCGACGCTCTACAGTCTGATGCAGGCGCACGGGATCGATATCGACCTGGGCAAGGGTGGCGAACCGGCAGCAGCGGAGCCAGGAGCCGACACAGTATCGGACCAGGCACCGTTCGCAGCCGATGGCAACGGGTAATGGTTGGATCGAGGGTGAACGTCATGCGGTACCGCACACTTGGGTGGCTATTGGCCAGTACCTGGATCGTCGCATGGCCGTTGGCGGCACACGCGGACTATCTGTCCGACGCGCGGGCGGACCTGAAGAAGGGGGATTTGCGAGCCGCACAGATCGAACTGCGCAACGCCGTGCGCGCCGACCCGCAGAATGGCGAGGCGCATTATTGGCTGGGACGCGTCTCGTTTGAACTTGGCGATCCCATCGCCGCCGAGCGCGAGGCCGAGGCCGCAAGCGCCCGCGGTTTCGACAAGAACCTGACAACCCAGCTTCTCGCCAAGTCGCTACTCGCACAGAACAGTTTCAACGAGCTGCTGACCAGGCTGCAGCCGACCGGCAAGGACGCCAATCTCGACGCCACCATCCTGGTGTTCCGCGGCTATGCGGAGATCGGCCTGAACCAGCCGGATCTGGCCGAGAAAGCTTTTACCGACGCGGAAAAGGAGGACCCCAATGCGGTCGAACCGCTGCTGGCTGAATCGCGGCTATTGGCGCAACGCGGCGATCTGAAGGGAGCCTTGGCGCGGGTCAACCACGCCGTCGAAGTGCAGCCGAAATCGACCGAGGCCTTGCTCGCCAAATCGCAGTTGCTGCGCGCAACGGGCGACATGAAAGGTGCGATGGCGGTCCTTGACGGGCTGGTCAAGGACCAGCCAAGCCTGCTTCAGGCACGGCTGGAGCGGGCCGGCCTTGAGATCGCGACGAACAATATCAAACAGGCTGACGACGATATCAACTTCGTCACGGCAGCCACGCCGGGCAACGTGCAGGCGATCTATCTGAAGGCAGTCCTCGCGGTTCACGCCAAGAACTACAAGGAAGCCAATAACGACCTGGAGCGCATCGCAAATTTCATCCCGCGTATTCCTCGGGCCTATCTTTTGCTCGCAGTGGTCAAGGAGCAACTGGGCGACATCGAGCAAGCCGAGGATGCAGCCCGGCGCTATCTGGCACGCGCGCCCAACGATCTGGTGGCCTACAAGACCCTGGCCCGTATCGAATTCGTCAAGCGCGAGCCGCTACAGGTGATCGACACGCTGTCCAAAATTGCCGATTCGGGCAAAGCGGATGCCGAAACCTATGACCTGCTTGGCAGGGCCTATGCCATGACCGGCCGGGACCAGGATGCGGTCGATGCCTTGGAGAAGGCGCAGTCGCTCGCTCCGCAGGATATCGGCGTGCAAACCAGGCTTGCGACGGTGCGCATGAACATGGGCCAGCCCGACGCGGCCATGGGCGATCTCGAGCATACCCTGGCGCTGGCCCCGAAGCAGCCCGCCGTCGGCGAGGAACTGTTCCTGGCTGCGCTCTCGACCGGCGACATGCAGACAGCCGCCGACACGCTGGAGAAGATCAAGGCGGCGGAAGGTAATACGCCGGTGGTGGAGAATCTCGCCGGCGTGCTGCAGCTTTCGAAGCTGGATGTCGCCGGCGCACGCAAGACCTTCATCGATCTTACCACCGCCCATCCCGAATTCCTTCCGGGGCAGATCAATCTGGCGCGGGTCCTGGCCATGCAGGGCGATGGGACCGGGGCGGAGAAGGTGCTGACGGCCGTGCTCGACAAGCACCCGACAGCGCAACCGGCGCTGGGAATGCTCGCCACCGATTATGCCCAGAGCAATCGCCTGCCGGACGCGGTCAAGCTGATGGAGCGGGCAAATCAGGCGCAACCAAATAATCCGCAGATCATCGCCAGCCTTGGCGACCTGTATATCCGCTCCGGGAACGCACAGAAGGCGCTGGACCTTGCAGAGCAAGTCAAGGGCCCGGCGTCGCTGTCCGATCCAATTCTTAGCCTGACGGCAGCGGCGGAACTCGCGCTGGGGCAGCGCGACCGCGCGCGCGACACCTACATCCAGTTGGTCAAGCAGGACCCGAGCAATCTCGCAGCGCGTACGCGGCTGGTCGGGCTGTACCTCGATGCCGGCGATTACGGGTCGGCGCGCGATGTGGTCAAGGCGGCGATCGCTGCCAATCCGCACAACTACCAGCTGCTGCTGGATTATGCTTTGATAGATCTGCGCGCCACTGGCCTCGACGCAGCTATGTCCACGGCGGACACGCTGATTTCGCAGGATCGCGAGTTCACGCCGGCCTTGGCGCTGAAGGGCGATATCTACATGGCCGCCAATCGTCCTGATGATGCAGTCAAGGCATACCAGGATGCGCTGAACGCCTCGCCCTCTACCATGTTCCTGTCGCGGTTGGTCGCTGCCGACGTGCGGGCCGGTCGCCAAAGTGCCGCACAACTCGCGCTGACCGGTTGGCTGAAACAGCACCCCAAAGACCTGGTGGCAATGGAGCAGGTGGCCGAGTTGTACATCGCTGCCGGCAATCTGGATGCCGCAGCGAAGAATTTGCAAGGCATACTGGCAGAGAAGCCGCACGACCCGATTGCACTGAACAACCTGGCCTGGGTCTATCAGCAGCAGCACAATTCCCAGGCTCTCAACCTGGCGCGCCAGGCCTATTTACTGGCGCCGAGTGCACAGACCGCGGACACGCTGGGTTGGATTCTCACGACAACCGGAAAGCCCGATACGGGCGTCTTGCTGTTACGGCAAGCCAGCGCGCAGGCCGCGAACGACCCGCGCGTTCAGTATCACTACGCCGTGGCACTGAACGACACGGGTGACAAACAGCAAGCGGTCAAGCTGCTCACGGCCGTGGTTGCGGTGAAGGCGGCGTTTCCCGAGAAGGCACGCGCGCAGCAGTTGCTGGACCAGTTGAACAAGGGCACCTAATGGCGGCTAACAGGCCGCTTCACCTGCTGACCTTCTCCACGTTGTTTCCGAATGCGGCGCGGGAAAATCATGGCGTGTTCGTGGAGAACAGGTTGCGCCACCTGGTGGCCAGCGGCGCCGTTCGCAGCACCGTGGTTGCGCCGGTCCCGTGGTTTCCCAGCACAGCCGCACGGTTCGGTGACTGGGCGCGATACGCGGCCGCGCCACGCGAAGAGCAACGGCATGGGTTGCGCGTGTTGCATCCCCGCTATCCGGTGGTGCCGCGCGTCGGCATGTCGCTGGCGCCTTGGCTGCTGTGTCGCGCCCTGCTGCCGCTCCTGCGTAGCCTGCACAAGCAGGATGCATTCGATGCCATCGATGCGCATTATCTCTATCCCGACGGTGTCGCTGCTGTCTGGATTGGGCACAGGCTTGGTTTGCGGGTTGTTGTCACCGCGCGCGGGACAGATGTGACGTTGATCCCGCGCTATTCCACGCCGCGGCGGCTGATTCGTGGCGCGATTGGCGGCGCTGCGGCGCTGATCGCGGTCAGCGACGCGCTAAAGCAGGCCCTGGTGGCCCTTGGTGCGCCGACAGGAAAAGTCACAGTCCTGCGCAATGGCGTGGACACGGCACTCTTCTGTCCACCCGCCGACCGCGCCGCAGTGCGTGCGGCCCACGGCCTGTCCCGGCCGACGCTGCTTTCCGTCGGGCTGCTGATCGAGCGCAAGTGCCACCATCTGACGATCGAGGCGATGCGGCAGCTTCCAGACTACGGATTGCTGATCGTGGGCGAGGGGCCAGAGCATGCGCGGCTCGCAGGATTGATCGAGCAATACAGTCTGCAAGACCGCGTGCAGTTGCTCGGGCCGCGTCTCCATGCCGATCTGCCACAGCTTTACGGTGCGGCCGATGCCCTGGTGCTGGCATCATCGCGCGAGGGCTGGGCGAATGTGCTGCTGGAAGCCATGGCGTGCGGAACGCCTGTGGTGGCGAGCAATATTCCCGGCAATCCCGAGGTGGTCCGCAATGCGTCCGCGGGCGTAATCGTCGAAGCCAACACGGCTGACGGCATCGCGGCCGCGGTGCGGCGGCTGTTTGCCGCGCCGCCCGCCCGCGATGCCACGCGTGCCTATGCAGAGCAACACGGGTGGGAAGAGACGACGGAGGGGCAGGTGGCGCTTTTCCGGCAGATAACGCTGCTTCAGGGCGCATTCTAAGCTAGTGTGGTAAAGTTGCTGGCCGGGGTGGCGGAATGCCAATCCGCTTGGCACCCCGGCGGACTTACCGGCTCCGTGCCCGGCGGGTTTGGTGATCCCACTCCAACCGGACCATTTGCTGACCTTCAATCTTGCGTCCGTTCCTATAGAAGTTGAAAGGAAGCATCGCATGAGACCGGTTGCCCTCGGCGTTGCTCGCTTAACGGGCTGATGGCGGACGGCGAAACCCCACTATCGCTTGCGACACGGACGGCCCGCGGGGCGGGATGGGTCGTTGGCTGGCGCTTCGCGACCCGGGTGCTGGGGACGATCAGCACGTTGCTGCTGGTGCGATTACTCCGGCCAGGCGACTTCGGCCTGGTGGCGCTCGGCACCACGTTCTCGCAGGCGCTGGACGGATTGGCGGAAATCGGTGTCGACAACGCACTGATCCGCGAACCCTCCCTCGATCGCGCGATGTACGACACCGGGTTCACTCTGGCCCTGATCCGCGGCGCTGCGTCCAGCGCGCTGATCGTCCTTTGCGCATGGCCGGTCGCGCGGTTCTTCGGCGAACCGCGTCTGGTGGGCGTGTTGCTGGCCCTGGCGGCGGTTACCTTCATGAGCGCCGTCGAGAATATCGGCGTGATCGATTTCCAGCGCGACCTCGCCTTCAACCGCGAATTCAATCTGCTCTTTGTGCCCCGCATCCTCGGCATCGTTACCTGTGTCGGCACAGCCTATATCTGGCGAAGCTATTGGGCGCTGGTGGTCGGCATTCTGACGTCACGCTCGGTACGCCTGCTATGCACCTACCTGATGCATGACTACCGGCCGAGGCTGTCATTCCGCGCCCTGCCCAGGCTTGTCGGCTTTTCATTCTGGAGCTGGATGCTGGCCTGGGCATCTCTGCTACGGGAGAGGATCGATAATTTCGTGGTCGGCCGCTTGCTCGGTGCGACGGATGTCGGGCTGTATTCGATCGCGTGGGATGTCGGCTTCATCAGCTTCAACGAGTTTGTCGCCCCGATTTGCCGCGCATTGTTCCCCGGCCTCACCCAGGTCCGAAACCGGGGCAGCGACATCGCCGACGCCTATTTCCGCGCCGTCTCCACGACGCTCATGGTGACGTTGCCGGCCGGCATCGGCATCGCGCTGGTGGCCGATCCGCTGATTCGGCTGGCGGCCGGCGAGCGTTGGGCCGCCGCGATCCCCTTGGTGCAAATCTTCGGTATCGTCGGAATATTCCGTGTCGTAACCTATATCGGCGCCACGCTGCTGACCGTGTTCGGCATCCTTCAGGTCCAGTTCTCCATTACAATTTCCACGTTGCTCCTGCGCTTTGCACTCCTGGTGGTGCTGATCAATCGGTTTGGTCTGGTGGGCGCCGGCTTCGCGGTAGCAATCGCCGCCATCCTGGAGGAGATCTGCTATCTTGTCCTCACGTTTCGCCGCTTCGGGCTGCGGCTGTCAGACCTGATCAAAAACAATTGGCGCTCGGCGATCGCGGCGGCGCTGATGGCGGCCGCGGTGGTGATTCTGAAGCGCGCCTTGGGTACCGATGTCACATTTCTGCATCTGTCTTTGCAAATCGCCGGCGGCGCCATCGTTTATACCGCGGCATTGCTGGCCGCATGGCTGGCAGCAGGCCGGCCCCGCGGTGCGGAGGCGACCGTTCTTAACATTTTTCGGGAAGCAGTTCGCTCGCTGCATCGGCGCAGCGCCTGAGGCGATTTATCCTCCCGCCAAACGAGCGACCGACGGCGCTGCTGGCAGACGGATTGGGAACCGCAGATGAACGCTGATAAACCCGGCCGGTTTGAGATAATCGATGAAGAACGGCAATCGCCCGAATGGCGTTATCGGCGCCGTCGCGTCCCACTCTACGTGTACCCGGCCTGCATGCATAACTCATCCTGGCGCGGCGCACTCGATCCGGCCAAAGTATTCGAGGCGGCGAAGGCAGAGGCGCAATGGACCGACCAAAACGGTTTTGTCTGGTGTTCGGTGCTGGATCACGTGATCCTGCTACGCCGCGCGGGTCCGCCCGACGAGCCGCCATACGACGGTCGGACGGCTATGGCACCTCTGGCTGCGGCGGCCAGCCGCATCCTTCTCGCCAAGCTTCGTACCGCGGCCGGTTACTCGATCGTTTCTGGCGCACCATCTATCGCGTCGGGTTCCCGCTGGCCCGGATCTGGTGGTCCCTACGCCGGCCACCCCACGAGGGCGCGCTGGTTGCGGTCTATGTCGGTGAGGCTGTACTACTCGTTCGTTCGTCGTATCGAAAAGCCTGGAACTTCCCGGGCGGGGGCGTCCGACCCGGTGAATCGCCCGAAGGGACAGCGCGCCGTGAGTTGGCGGAAGAAGTGGGATTGGTCGCGCACGAACTGGTACCGGCGGGCGAGGCCCGAGGCATTTGGGACGGGCGGCAGGACCGGGTGCATTTCTTCGAACTGCGGTTGGACGGAGTGCCTGAGTTGCACCTCGACAATCGGGAAATCGTCGCCGCACAGCTCATGATGCCAGGTGAGTTGGGCGATATCGCGCTGACCGGACCCGTCGCTGCCTATCTCCGCAGGGACACCGGTGCAGGTCCAGTTGATCCTGCAACTATCGACCGTGGAGCGCAGGAACTTCCCCTCTCGTCACTGCCACGACGTAACGCGAGGACCATGCCGCCAGCACCGCCGCGGCATATTCCGCATCGGCGCGGCGATCGAGCAGATGGCTGGCGTCCGGCAGCGCAATAAAACTTTTCGGATGGCGGGCGGCCTCGAAGATCTGCCGCGCGTTATCGATGCCGACGATGGCGTCGGTCGGTGCGTGCATCACCAGCAGTGCTTTGCCCAGATGCCGGATTGATGCGACGGGATCGTGCGCGCGCAGGTCCTCGACGAACTGCTGTTTGATAGTGAAGGGGCGGCCGCCGAGAGACACCACAGCCTCGCCGCGCGCCGCGATCTCCGGCAGATTTGCAGTGATCAGGTGCAGCACGTGGCCCGGATCGAATGGGGCACCGATTGTCACGATGGCGCGTGCTTCGGGGATCGACGCTGCCGCGGCCAGCGCGGCAGCGCCGCCCAGGCTGTGGCCGATCAGCAGCGCCGGCGCCATGGAGTGAGCGTGCATGGCATCTGCCGCCGCGAGCAAGTCTTGCAGATTGGTGGTGAAATTGGTGTTGGCGAAGTCGCCGTCGCTGGAACCAAGCCCGGTGAAGTCGAAGCGCAACGTGGCGATACCGTGCGCCGCGAGGCCCGCGGCAATCCGGCTCGCCGCGACGACGTCCTTGCCGCAGGTAAAGCAGTGCGCGAACAAGGTGGTGGCGATTGGCGGCGGATCCGGCAGGTCGAGCCGCGCCGCGAGGGTCTGTCCGTCGTGGCCGGTGAATTGCCAACGTTCGCTGCGCATACGTTTGGCGCCCCTGGATGGAAGCGCCAAGATTAGGATTGTACCGTGGAAACGCGAAGCGCATCGCGTCGCGTGCAGGCGGGTGTGCCGCAAACTGCACCACACCCTGTCATTGGGAGGAGCGTAGCGGACGAAGCAATCTCCCGCGGCGCAAGCGTCAGCCGCTAACCAGGCGGACGATTGCCTTGTTGCTCCGCTCTTCGCAATGACATGGTATACCGCGCTACGAACCGGCGAACGCCGTGCGTTCCATTCCCAGCAGATCGCCGATGCGGGCCAACACGATATCCGGCTTGCGGTATTTTTCCTCCACGCCCTGCTCCAGCGCGTAATGCCCCTGGCGCGGGAACACGGTGGTGACGCGATCGCCCCAGTGTTCCTTCAGCGCCTGCAAGATCCACAGCTTGTCGTCGACCATCACGTAGTGCCGCGCCGGGAACAATCGTTCGACATCGTCAAGCGATTCTTCCTTGTGCACGAAGATCAGCACGTTGTCGCCGAACGTCCGCCACAGGCCGGAGCGTTCCACCTTGCGCGGCTGAAACGCCGCATCGCCATCCGACAAAATGACTGTCGTGCCCCATTGCTGTGCATGCCGCACCACGTCCAGCGAGAACGGATACAGCCGCGCGGCGAACGGATAATCCGCCAGCCAGTTGGCGATGCGCAGCACGCGCGGGTCGTGCAAATCCTCCACCCGGTAACGCTGCAACGCGCCGAGGTAATCGGCGTAGCCAAGCTGCGCCCGTTGTTCTTCGAACAACGCCCAGTATCGGTCTCGCGCTTTCTCCCCGTAATGCTGCTCCAGGTACGTTCTGAGGTCCTGCTGGATGTGGTCGTTGTCCAACAACGTGTTATCGACATCGAACAGAAATACCAGTTCATGCATAGCTGCGCCGATCCGTTGCTTCCGAGGCCCATGTGTCGATGACATCCCGCAGCAACGCCTCCGGTGCGGCGGGGTCTTCCCAGTCCAGACGAATGCTCAGCACCTGCACCCGAGCGCGAATATCAGGCGGCAGGCGCACGGCATCCTTTGCGGTGGTGACCGGCACGGCATTCAGCCGATCCGCTTCGGCCAACACGCTGTCGAGTTCGGAGCGTGTATAGCGATGGTGGTCCGCAAAGGGTCGTTGTGCGACGACATCCGCGCCGGCTTCCGCCAGCGTGGTGAAGAATTTGCCCGGCATGGCGATGCCGGCAAAGGCCAGCACAGGACGCCCGGCCAGGGCCGCAGCTTCCGGGCCAGGAACCAGACGCGCACGATGGGCCGGCAATCCGGATGGCAACCGCGCCAGCGCGCTGGTGGCATCCGAGCCGATCAGCACGGCGGCCTGACAGCGGCTTGCGGCCGCGGCAACCGGCTCGCGCAACGGTCCCGCGGGGAAGACGCGGCCATTGCCGAACCCGGTCGCGCCGTCGATCACCAGCAGCGACAGCCGCTTCTGCAAGCCCGGGTTCTGTAGGCCGTCGTCCATCAACACCACCTCGGCACCGGCCGCGACCGCCGCCTGGGCGCCGCGCGCCCGATCGGCACTGACCCAGGTGGGGGCGATGGCGGCGTGCAACAACGCCTCGTCGCCTACCAAAGCGGCGGTGTCACCCACTTGCACAAGGTGCACGCCGCGCGACGAGCCGCCATAGCCTCGCAACAGGATATGCGGATGCCAACCCCGGGCGATCAGGCGGCCGGCAAGGTCGAGCGTAACCGTGGTCTTGCCCGCCCCGCCCATGGTGGCATTGCCAACGCAGATCACCGGGACTGGGCAAGCCCAACCCGGTCGGCGCATGCGCCAGGCCATGACGGCAGTGGTGATCGTCGAGAGAGGAGACAGGACCCCAGGCACCTCGCTCGCGATGCGGGAGAGGTCAAGGCGCGCATGTGCGGAGGGTGAGGGTGATCGGGTCGGCACGCGGCACCCTCACCCGCGACGTTGCGGTTGGCTCGCTTCGCGACCCAACCGATCTCTCTCGCTGCAGGCGGGAGCGGTCAAAAATGTCAAAACTGCCTCCGCCGTCTCCTCCACCAAGTGGCCCTGGCGCTGCAACGCGGCCTCCGCGCGCGCGCCCATCGCGCGGCTAACGGCAGGCGCAGCCAGCATGTCTGCCACAAAACCCGCGAGTTCCCCGGCATCTCGCACTACCGTCAACGCCTCTGCCTCCCGCAGCAGCGCAACATGCGCCTCAAAATTCCCGGTATGCGGCCCCACGACGACGGCGCAGCCGAGCCGTGCCGGCTCCAGCGGGTTCTGTCCCCCTCCGGGCGCAATCAGGCTCCGACCGACGAATGCGACCGGCGCCAGACGGTACCACAATCCAAGCTCCCCCAGCGTGTCTGCCAGCCAGATCCCCGGCCCAGCCGGCGGACCCTCGCCAAGCCCGCGCCTTGTCACCGGCAACGGGGCCGCCTCGGCGGCTATGGCAGTGCCGCGCTCGGGGTGTCGCGGCGCCAGGACCGTTAGCACATCCGGATAGCGCTCCACCAACGCCCGATGCACGGCGAAGACCAGCGCCTCCTCCCCCGGATGAGTGCTCGCCGCCAGCCAGGTCGGCCGATCCTTCACCAGCGACCGAATTCGCGCCTGCTCGTCCGGATCGGACGGCAGCGGCGGCGCGGCAAATTTCAGATCGCCCGGCGCTTCAACCCGCCGCGCCCCAAGCGCACGCAGTCGCGCCGCATCTGCCTCACTGCGGGCATGCACCAGAGCGAATCCGCCCAATAACTCGCCAGCCAACCCGGGAAGCCGGCGCCAGCGGTCGAAGCTGCGCGGCGACAGTCGCGCGTTGAGCAACATCAGCGGAATGTTTCTCGCACGGCAGGCGGTCAGCAGGTTGGGCCACAACTCGCTTTCCAGGAAGGCCCCTGCATCCGGCCGCCAATGGTCCAGGAACCGCGCTGCCCAGGCCGGCACGTCCAGTGGCACGAACCGATGCAGGACGCGCGCCGATTGCTCCGGCGTCAGCCGCTGGCCCAGCAGCCGAGCGCTGGTGACGGTGCACGTGGAGAACAACACCGTCAGGTCGGGTGCTTTTTCCAAGAGCAACGCCAGCACGGGCAGCACTGAGGTGGTCTCGCCGACGCTGGCCGCATGCAGCCACAGCAGGCGGCCCGGCGGGCGCGGGGTGCGATCGATGCCGTGCCGCTCCGGCAGGCGGCCCGGCGCTTCCTTCCCGCGCGACAGGCGCACCCGCAGCATCAGCCGCAGACCTGGCGCGGCAAGCGTCATCGCTCCCGCCCAGATCCGCACCAGTGCACTCATGGTACGCAGAGCCGGTCGGCCTGCGTGGCGGCGGCGTCCAGCGCCTCAGCGATCAGGGGCACCGCATCCTGCCAGCGGTCGCGCGAGACCGCGATGGGCGGACGACAGACCAGAACGCCGCGGCCGAACGGGCGAGGAATCACCATGCGGTCCCAGCTTCGCAGGATCCAGCGCCGGCTGGTCTGTGCGGCACACGGCAGCACCGGCGCGCCCGACAGCGCCGCAAGCTGTGCCACACCGGGTGCGGCGACCCGGCGCGGGCCGCGCGGACCGTCGGGCGTGATCACGACATGGTCTCCGGCGGCAAGCAGACCGAGCAATGTACGCATCCCTGACGCGCCACCGCGGGAGGACGACCCCAGCACGACGTTCACCGCAAAGCGCCGCAACACGGCGCCGATGAATCGGCCGTCGCGATGCCGGCTGACCAGCACATGGACCGTGGCTCCGACGTCCGCCGCTTGCGACGAACGGCGCACCAGTAACCACAGCATCGGCATCAACGGCAGGCATTCATGCCAAAAGGCAGCCACGGCGGGGGCACCGGCGGCATGGGGCGCCAAATGTTCCCCACCTTCCAGGCGCCAGCGCGTGGTCCGCAGGGCAAAGGCCAAGTACAGGCCTAGCGCGCGGGCCAGCGCCGCCTGGACGGCCGGGTGCCGCAGCAGTCGTTTCATTGTGTGGCGCGCGGTAGCATGGGGCATGGGGCAGGGGAAGGCGGATAGCGATGCGCCGCGCGCGGATCACTCGGTTTCGCCGGGTTGTGCAGGCGGGCAAGCGCGCAACGCCGGACGATGCCGCGGGGTGGTGATGCAGACCGCTGGCACGCAAGGGGGGAGAACAGTACCACGCAAGGGTAAACCGGCCATTGCCGGTCGGCTTGCCGTGGGCATCGGACTTCAGCCAGCGCTTGTCCACACCCCTTCGGCCATGTCAGGTTGATCTCGACTGACGTTTTGGTGATTTGCGGTCCCATGAGCGCCCCCGTCTCAACCCTGTGCGAGTGTGGCAGCGGCCTGCGCGCCGTTCGCTGCTGCGCCATGCAGCTTGGCGCGCTGCCGCCCCCGGAAGTGACGCGTCACCTCGTGCCGCTGGTAGAACGCGCTTTGCAGGCACACCGCCAGGGCGCCATCGAAACCGCCGAACGCCTGTGCCTGGACGTGCTGGAACTGGCGCCCGACCGTCCCGGCGCGCTCTCGGTGCTGTACGAGATCCGCAAGGCGCAGGGAAAGGCGCGCGCCGCCGAGGCGCTGATCCGCCGGATCGTCGCCCTTGACCCCAACAACCTCGTCGCAACCAACGAACTCGCCCTGATCCTGCTGGGCAAGGGCAGCCTGGCCGAGGCGGAAATCCATGCCCGCAACGCCATCCGCATCGCTCCGGAAAACCCGCAGGCGCACAACCTGATGGGCATGATCATGACCGAAGCGAACCGCCCGCAGATCGGCGAATACCATTACCGCCGTGTGCTGGACCTCAGCGGTACGCGCGATCCGATCTTGCTCGCCAACCTCGCCTGGAATTTGAAAAACCAGGGACGCATGGAGGAAGCGCGCGCACTGTATCTTGAATCCTCCACCGCCGCACCCGACATCAGGCAGACCTTGCTCGGCTTCGCTCGCCTGGAAGAAGCGGACCGGAATTTCAGCGCCGCCGGCGAAGTTCTGGACTCCATGGAGCAGCGCTTTCCGAACGACCCGGCGGTGCGGCTGACCAGGGCAGTGCTGCTGGGGCGGCAGCGCAGATACGACGAGGCGCTGGCGCTGATCGAATCAACCGTAACCGGCGATGCCAGGCTCGGGCCGAACGAATTGCTGGAAAAGGGCCGATTGCTCGACCAGTCCGGCCATTATGACGAGGCCTGGGCGGCGTTCGCCGAAGGCAAGCGGCTGGCGCGCGAACTGTCCGGCCAGGTTTATCTGGACGAGGCCGCGCAACAGCAGATCGATCGGTTGCGCAATTTCTTCACGGCCGGACGGTTGCGCCTGGTTCCGCGCGCCACCGTCCGTGCCGACACGCTGCAACCGATCTTCATCCTCGGCTTCCCGCGCTCCGGCACCACGTTAGTGGAGCAGACGTTGTCGGCGCATCCGCGCATCGCCGCGGGCGACGAACTGCCGCTGATCCACGAGATCACCGCCATCATGCCGCGCATGCTGGCCAGCCCGCTCGGCTATCCCGAGGCGTTGGCCGAATTGTGGATGGGCGATCAGCGCGAGGGCCTGGATAACCTGCGCGATTATTATCTGCAGAAGGTCCGCCAGATGGGCGTGCTGCGCAGCGGCGCCTGGCGCTTTACCGACAAGATGCCACTGAACGAAACGCATCTCGGCCTGATCGCGCTGTTGTTCCCCGAGGCGCCGCTGATCCACGTGCTACGCCACCCGCTGGATATCATGGTGTCCGCGTTTTCCAACGCGTTCACGCATGGCTTCTATTGCGCATCCGATCTGCCGACCGCGGCAAGGCATTACGTGCGGGTGATGGACCTGGTGCAGCACTACCGCGGCGAAATGACGCTGCGTTACCTGCCGATCCGCTACGAGGACATCGTCGCCGACCAGGAGCAAAGCATCCGCGGCATGCTGGATTTCATCGGCGAGAAATTCGACAAGGCCTGCCTGACCTTCCACGAGAACCG
>DATKPQ010000193.1:0-78517 GCA_035523995.1 Acetobacteraceae bacterium
GCCGGGAAGAAGAGTGTTGTGGGATAAACATCGGTCGTTCGCCCGTAGGCTATGCGGCGCGATACTCGCGGGATACCCCGTCCGCGCATCAGCCTGGGCGTTCTGCCCGACGACCTTTACATCACGCCGGAGCCTTGGCCCCGCCTCGGTCGGCCGCCGAAGCGCGATCCTTCGACCTGGATTGTCAGGGACGATTGGCCCGGGCGCGTGCCCGTCACGCAGGCCGAGGTGGACGTGTTCGAGGCATGGTTCGGCGATCTCTTCGACGAGATGTTCGGGATTTGCCGATGATGATCTGAGCGGAGCCTTGCTATGACCACGCCCTTGCGCGCTGCCCTCTACCTGCGCGTCTCGACGGCGCGGCAGGCCGAGCACGATGTCTCGATCCCGGACCAGAAGCGACAGGGCCTACTGCGTCTCGCGCGGATACGAACTGGTCGAGACCTACGTCGAGCCGGGCGCGTCGGCCACGAATGACCGCCGGCCCGAGTTCCAGCGGATGATCGAAGCCGGCAGCAGCAAGCCTGCCCCGTTCGACATCGTGCTCGTCCATTCGTTCAGCCGGTTCTTCCGCGACCACTTCGAGCTCGAGTTCTACGTTCGCAAGCTCGCGAAGAACGGCATCAAGCTGGTCTCGATCACCCAGGAAATCGGCGACGACCCGATGCACGTCATGATGCGCCAGATGATGGCGCTATTCGACGAGTATCAGTCCAAGGAGAACGGCAAGCACACGCTCCGGGCGATGAAGGAGAATGCCCGGCAAGGCTTCTGGAACGGCTCCCGCCCGCCGATCGGCTATCGCATCGTCGCGGCCGAGCAGCGCGGCGCGAAGGTCAAGAAGCGGCTCGAAATCGACCCGCTGCACGCCGAGACGGTGCGGCTGATCTACCGCCTGGCCCTGGAGGGCGATGGCACATGCGGCCCGATGGGCGTCAAGGCAATCGTCAGCCACTTGAACGCGCGCCGAATCTTCACCCGCGACGGCGGACGGTGGGGAATCGGGCAGCTCCATAAGGTGCTGACGCGGACGACTTATGTCGGCCGCCACGAGTTCAACAGAAGCAGCCCCAAGAACGGACGGAAGCCGGCCGGTGAGATCGTGACGGCCGAGGTGCCGCCGCTGATCGACCAAGCCACGTTCGATGCCGTGCAGGCGCATCTGCGCGCCAGGAATCCGAAGGTCACGCCGGCGCGCGTCGTCAGCGGCCCAACCCTCCTTACCGGCATCTGCTTCTGCGCCGCCTGCGGCGGCGCCATGACGCTCAGGACCGGGAAGGGTGGGCGCTATCGCTACTACACCTGCTCAATCAGGGCGCGGCAGGGCGAAACCGGATGCAAGGGCCTCTCGATCCCGATGGAGAAGCTCGACAACCTGGTTGCCGGCCATATCGAAGATAGGCTGCTTCAGCCCGAGCGGCTTGAGGAGGTTCTGGAATCTGTCCTCGATCGCCGCCAGGAACGCGCCGATCGCCGCCGCGAGCACATCGCCGAACTGAACCGGCGGGCCGCAGAAGCCGATTTACGGCTCAAGCGGCTTTACGACGCAATCGAGAGCGGCGTGGCCGATCTGGACGACCCGGCGCTCAAGGACCGCATCGCCGGCCTCAAATCGATCCGCGAACAGGCACAGGCCGAAGCCGAGCGAACGGCCGCCGCGCTCGAAAGCAACGGCCAACAGACCATCACGCCAGCCATAGTGCGAAAGCTCGCTACGACGGCCCGCGAGCGAATACGGATTGCCGGCGGCGGCTACCGCCGTGACCACCTGCGGGCGCTCGCGCAGCGCGTCGAAGTGGCGGACGGCGAGGTCAGAATCATCGGATCGAAGAGCAATCTACTGCACACGCTCGCCGCCGCATCGAGCACGCAAACAGCCTCGTTTGCAGTTCGCAGTTCTGTTCCGAAATGGCGTCCCGTAGGGGATTCGAACCCCTGTTGCCGCCGTGAGAGGGCGGTGTCCTGGGCCTCTAGACGAACGGGACAGCGGCCAGGAGGCGTTATCTAAGCCAGAACCCCGCCTTGCTCAAGCACCCACCGTCGCCCCAGCAACACGCCCGAGCGCAACCGCCTCACACCGCCACCTCCCGCATAGCCACCAGCGCGTCCGGCACCGTGAACCGAAACACGGTCCCGCCCCCTGGATTATCAGCCGCCCAGATGCGCCCGCCATGCCCGTCGATGATCGACTGGCAGATCGACAGCCCCACGCCCATCCCGTCCCGCTTGGTCGTCACAAACGGCTGGAACAATTTCTCCCGCACCCCCGCACTCAGGCCGGGGCCGGTATCGGCGACGCTGATCTCGATCATCCCCTCGCCGGAGGGCGCCGTCGCCAACACCAAAGCCCGTCCCGTTCCGTCTCCCATCGCATCGACGGCATTGCGGATCAGGTTCAGCAGCACCTGCTGGATCTGGATCCGATCCACCAGCGCGGCACGTGCGCGCGGATCGACGCGAACCTGCACGGCGATGTACCGCCGCTCCACGCCGACCAGGGCCAGCGCGACGGTCTCCTCCAGCATCGGCCCAAGCTCCTCTGGCCGCCGCACGCTGTCCTGCTTCCTGATGAAATCACGCAGTCGCCGGATGATGGCGTTGGCTCGCGCGGCCTCCTCGGCGGCCTTGTCCAAGGCCGCCTGCAACATCGCAGTGTCGCCGGAACGCGCCAGCCGCTGCCCGGCGCGCAGGTAATTGCCGATCGCGGTCAGCGGCTGGTTCACTTCATGCGCCAGCGCCGAGACCATCTGGCCCAGCTCGCTCACGCGTGACACGTGCACCAGCTCCGCATGCAATTCGTTCAGCCGTTGCTCACGCTCGCGACGTTCCGCTGCCGTCGAGCGTGCCAGCCGCGCGTACAGCGAGATCGTCTCCAGCAGCAGCATGGTCAGCACGAAGCTTGCCGCCAGCAGTCCGTAGATGCGGCCGGCATAGAAGCCGAAATCGTAGCGTGCGGCATTCAGCGCGGCACTGAGCGCGACATCGCACAGCCAGGCGCACATCACCGCCATCAGCCACAGGTCCAGCACGGCATACGGCCGCCGCAACAGCAACACCGCCAAGCCAAGCAAGCTCAGACCCCACACGGTGCCGACGACGAAAATCATGGCGGAGGCGTAGTGGCTGCCGGCCATGATCGGCGGCAGCGATGCCTCGCCGTGGGTCGCGAGCACTGTCAGGGCAACCACAAGGAGGGTCACCACAACGGCACTGGCGACAACGGCAGTCCCCGCGGCGTGACGCACCACGCCAGCCGGGCGGGTCTTGAGCAACGCGTAGCCCACCACCGCCAGCGGAAACCCGCCGTGCCAGAACATGTAAAGCCAGGCCGTACTCTGCGGCCCTGCCCCCAGCAGGCCGGACTGCGAGAACACGCCCGGATAACTCAGCGCGTGGGCGATCTCGACCAGGGCGCAGAACAGGTAACCACTCGCCAGCACCAGCAATGCACGGGAACGCCCGATCGTGAACTGGCCGAACAACAAGGCGGCAGTGATCAGGTCGTTGATCACCAATGCTGATTCGTAGGCAGGGATAAAGGCGGTGACCCGCGGCAGAGGCTGGCGGGCAAATGGAATGGCGGCCACGAACACAACGACGGAAACCAGTACCACGACGCCGGCCAGTCGGCGCTCGGCGCGTCCAGCCGGAAGCGTCGAAAGGACGAAGACCGGTTCGTCCTTCGGACCCTCCACCATAGGTGCCTCTGCTCGCAGGCGCAGCGACGATTCCGCGTCGACGCTATCCCTCCCCATACCCCCGGTCAATACCGGACGCGGAATGTTGGCGGCGCCGTTGTGGTCGTCCCCGGCCAATTGCGCGTTGTTCGGGAGAGCCGTCACCCGCGAGCTCAAGCATCGCGATCATGCGTTTTGGAGGTCCCCGGCGGTGGGAGTAAGCCGGTACGGGGATCCCACCGTATCGCCCCGTGCGTGGATCAGACCGGACAGGTGTTGAACGTTGCGCCGGCCTGGGCGCCCGCGGTGCACAGACGGCTGCCGAATCCGGCCCGACGGCTGAAGGGCAGCCGACTGGAAACCAGCCGGACCGGTTGCCTGCGGGCGTCGAGTTCGGCCGGCTGCTCAACGCTTTCGGACCGGCCGTCTGGCAGCAGCCCCGTGCGGCAGCACCGCCTCGCTCGCCGGGCGGCCGTAACCGTGGCGTTCCAACAAATCATTGGTCACATCGCGTCGGAGATCGCGCACCTCGAAGCGCCGTCTGCCGCGCGAACCTGAGCGCCGGACAGGACTTCAGGCAGGCGCGTTTGCCTGAAAGGGCGAATCTTTTTCTCCAAAACTGCGGCCAATCGCGGTCGGGCGTTGGCCAGCCTGAGCGACCGGCCACCCGCGCAATGACAGCTCAGCCGGTTCCCGAACCTGGGATCTGAATGCTCTAGGACTTACGCCGCGCGCCGTTGCGCCAGCGCATTTGGCAATTGCGTGATTGCGTGATCGATCAGGTGCGCATCGGCATCCGGCGACAGCCCTTCGGAAATAACCTGCCGCGTCGCCGACGTAGCGACGTCCACCGCCGCGAGGCGCACTTCATCCACCGCTGCCTTCTCCGCCGCGGCGATACGATCCAACGCCATTTGCTCCCGGCGCTTCGCGGAAGCCTCGGCTTCCGCGGTGGCCGCCGCGGCGGCACGCGCCGCCTCGGCTTGCGCGCCCTCGATCAGCGCCTTCGCCTCGGCCAGTGCCTCGGCACGGCGTTGCTCTGCGTCCTTCAGCATCGCCTCCGCCTCGCGGCGCAGGCGAGCGGCTTCTTCCAGTTCCGCCCTCACCTTCGTCGCGCGATCATCCAGCATGCCCGCCAGCGGCACCCACAGCTTCCGGCCGAACACCACGAAGAAAATGATGAAGGCGATGGCGACCCAGGTGCGGCCTTCGGTAAGGGAGAACCACTCCATGACGTTCGTTCTCCCTCAGCTCACGCCGCGCGCTGCCAGTGCCGCGCCGATGGCGCCATCCAGCCTTGCAGGCTCTGGCGGCGCACCAGTCAGGCGGGTAATGACCATCGCAGCAGTATCGGTCGCGACCTGGCGCAGCGCGCCCATGGCAGCCGCACGGGCAGAGGCGATCGTCGCCTCCGATTCCTGCAACTGCTTCTCCAGCCGCGCGTTCAGCGCCGCCGCCTGTGCCGCGGCGTCCGCCTTCGCCTTATCCAGGGCGGCATTGATCGCCGCCTGCGCCTCGGCCCGAGCCTTGGCCGCCGCGGCCGCCACTTCCGCGGCCGCCCGGTCGCTCTTGTTCTTTGCGTCCTGCGCGTTTTGCAGGTCCCGGGCGATGTTCCTGGCGCGCTCCTCCAGCACCGAAGCCACGCGCGGCAGTGCCGACCCTTTCGCGAGGAAGTAGAACGCTACGAAGATCACCGCGCCCCAGATGAGCTGGCGCATCGTCAGCGGATTGGCGAAGTTGAGCTGCGGCATGCCCTCCGCCATCGCGGCGGTCGGCAGCAGCAGGCCAAGGGACACTGAAGCGGCAAGCAGTGGCCGCATGTCGCTGCTCACACGAACAAAATGATGAACGCGATGACGAGGGCGTACAGTGCCACGGCCTCGGTCAGCGCGAAGCCCAGGATTGCCAGGCCGAACACGCGGTCGCGCGACGCCGGATTGCGCGCCACGGAGTTCACCAGCGCGGCGAAGATGTAGCCGATGCCAACGCCCACGCCCGACAGCGCGATCACGGCGAGGCCGGCACCAATTTCCTTGGCGGAAGCGAGATCCATCAGTCAGTTCCTTTCGTTGCGTCGTCAGCGCCGGAACGATGGCGGCGCGGATGGGGGAAGGGGTTCAGTGCAGATGCACCGCATCGTGCAGATAGATGCAGGTGAGGATGGCGAACACGTAGGCCTGCAACGTGGCCACCAGAAGCTCGAAGCCGATCAGCGCAATCAGCACGGCCTCGGACAGGGCGGAGGGTATCCAGAAGATGATGCCGGCGCCGGCCAACATCACCACGAACGCGCCGAACACCTCCAGCATCACGTGGCCCGCCATCATATTGGCGAACAAGCGCACGGACAGCGAGATGATGCGCGAGAGGTAAGACAGGATCTCGATCGGCACCAGCAGCGGCAGCAACAATGCCGGCACGCCTTCGGGCACGAAATAGCTGAAGAAATGCAGCTTGTGATAATAGAGGCCGACACCGGTAGAGAGGAAGAACACCACCAGGGTCAGCGCCAACGTCACCACGATATGGCTGGTAAAGGTGAAGAACAGCGGCCAGACGCCCAGCAGATTGCCGAACAAGATGAAAAAGAACAAGGTGAAGACGAACGGAAAAAAGGCGCGGCCTTCCGGACCAATCGTGTCCACGCACATCGACATCACGGCTTCATAGGCCATTTCGGCCGCCGCCTGCAGCCGCCCCGGCACCATGGCGCGCGGACTCATGCCGATCCATAGCAGCCCCAGAGTCAGCAGCATGGCGATAAGCATGAACAGATTGGAGTTGCTGAAATCCACCACGGCGCCGAGATGTCCGAACACCGGGTGGAGTTCGAACTGGCTCATCGCGTCAATGCTTGATCCCTGCGCCGCCACCGTCTTCGTTTCCCCTGCCAGCCCGCTTCCGCATCCATGGGTCGTTGCCGGGCGCGAACATGCGCCAGACGTTCAGCACGCCCGCCGCGCCGCCGAGCAGTACGAAGACTGCGATGAAAATGGGCCGGGCGCCAAACAGCAGGCTTAGCCCGTAGCCGATGGCGACTGCCACGACCAGGGCCGAGACCAGCTCCACGCCCACCCTCAGGCCGATCCCCCACGGGGAGGGGCCGAAATCGCCAGGCATGGGTCCCGGCAGTTTCGGCGGAGCATCGAGCCCCTGCCTGCTCCGGGCTGCCTTCAGCCGCTCCTCGAAAGAGGGGCCTTCGTCGTCGCCCGGATCATCGCTCATATTCGCTCCTGGCAAGCGGCTTGCCGGAAGGCGGGCGCTTGCTACAGGGGGGGTAGCGGAGTGTCAAGAACGTAAGCGGCATGAATTTCCTGCGGTCTGCGCTCACGTCAAATACGAATGCACAATCCCGATCAGTTCCTCCGCCGCTTTCGTGGCGTTGGCATGGTCGGTCTCCCGCACCATGCGGTCGCGGATATGGTCCTCGATCACCTCGGCGATGAACCCATCCAGCGCCCCGCGGCACGCTGTGGCCTGCTGCAGGATCGCAGCAGTGCTCGCGTCCCCCTCCAGGGCACGCTGAATCGCCTCCACCTGCCCGCGAATACGCCCCAGGCGCTTCACCAGCTTGATTTTTTCCGCGTCCTGACCGGACATGGCCCTTGATCCCATACCGGAGATCAGTATATGCGGCATTCGGCAGCAACGCGAGCCATCGGCTGGTGGTGTTGCGTCTGCCCCGGCCCAAAAGGCTGGGGACCGGTTCAACCACATCACAGGACCACATGAAACCGCGATCTAGCAGCCAGCCCACGGAGTGCGACAGTAGGCGCACCGCGCCTGCGGCCACACCGTCGGGTTGGATCGTTGCCCGGGCCGCGCATGTGTCCGTTGAGGCGTCGGCGCTGAAGCGCTGACCCCCAGCGGCCAGGCCTCCCGGGCTCAAGGCAACCACTTGAGCAACAGGAGGCCCCAATGGCCGCTTTGCTGCAATTCGCCCCGCCCCGTGGGGGCGTCACCTCCGCACGACTGCACAATGCCGCGCGGGCAACCCCGTACCGGCACGTCCGGACACGCCCCGCTCTGGCCTGCCGCTGGCTGGTGGATGGTGGCGGCCGGCTGTCCAGCCACTGGGAAGTCGAACTCCCAGGCTCGTTTCCTCCCGACTGACCTCGGCGGCGGCACGGCCACCACCGTGCCGCCTCGCCTTGAACGCAGCGCAGGCGGCGGCCGCTCGGGCGGCGCGGGAGAACGAGAATGAGCCAGAGCATCGATATCAGGACCCCACCATGCAGCGCGGTTCTGGACAGTGCGCATCTCGGCGACATCGAGGGCGCGCTGGGCACCATCCGCCTGCACGACCGCCGTACTCGCGGCACCTGGGGCTGCCGCCTCGCGACGCTGCTGGCGATCATCGGCCCGGGCCTGATTGTCATGTGCGGCGACAACGACGCCGGCGCCTTCGCCACCTACACGCAGGCCGGGCAGAACTACGGCACCACCCTGCTGTGGTCGCTGCTGCTGCTGGTGCCGGTGCTGTACGTGAACCAGGACATGGTACTGCGGCTCGGCGCCGTCACCGGCGTTGGCCATGGCCGCCTGATCCTGGAGCGCTTCGGCAAGTTCTGGGGCGCCTTCAGCGTCATCGACTTGTTCCTGCTGAACGCGCTGACCATCGTCACCGAGTTCATCGGCATCAGCCTGGCACTCAGCTATCTCGGCGTCTCCAGACTTGACGGCATCACCGTCGCCGCCTTCCTGACCGTCACCGGCGCCAGCACCGGAAATTTCCGCCGTTTCGAGCGCTTCGCCCTGGCGCTGTGCTTTGGCAGTCTGCTGTTGGTGCCACTGTTCTTGCTCGCGCACCCACCCCTTGGCCAGATCGCGCACGACCTGGTAGTGCCAGCACTGCCGCCGGGGAAGCTGTCCGACATCATGCTGCTGCTGATCGGCCTGGTCGGTACCACGGTCGCGCCCTGGCAGCTCTTCTTCCAACAGAGCTATATCATCGACAAGCGTATCACCCCGCGCTTCATCCGCTATGAACGAGTCGATCTGTGGATCGGCATCGCCGTGGTCCTGGTGGGCGCCGTCGCGCTGATGGCCTGCGCTGCCGCGGCCTTTGCCGGCACTCCCGAGTTCGGCAACTTCACCGACGCTGGCGGCGTCGCGGCCGGCCTGGCCAGGCATATCGGTCCCGTTGCCGGCGTGTTGTTCGCGCTCGCGCTGATCGATGCCAGCGTGATCGGCGCCTCGGCGGTGTCGCTCGCCACTGCCTATGCGATCGGCGACGTGCTGGCGGTGCGCCATTCGCTGCACCGCAAGCCGACGGACGCGATCGGATTCTACCTGGTCTATGCCGGGCTGATCGCGATCGCGGCGGCGTTGGTGGTGATCCCCGGGGTGCCGCTGGGCTTGCTCACTCTGGCAGTGCAGGTGCTGGCAGGCGTGTTGCTGCCCAGCGCCACGGTGTTCCTGCTGTTGCTATGCAACGACTGCGCGGTGCTGGGGCCCTGGGTGAACGGTCGCTGGCTTAATCTGTTCTCCGGTGCGGTGATCGCGGCGCTGGTCGTCCTGTCGGTGCTCCTGACCGCGGCCGTCCTTTACCCGGACATCAGTGACACGGCGATTATGTACATCCTGGGCGGTGGCACCGTGCTGGCGTTGATCGTTGCCGGCGCAACTCTGCTGCTGCGCCGCAAGCCAGAGGCACTGCCGCGCGACAATCACGCCACCGGCGTCGACCGGGAGACCTGGCGCATGCCACCGCTGGCATTGCTCCCGCCGGCACAGTTGACGCCTGCGAAACGGGTGTGGTTGGGCATGCTCCGTTTCTATCTCGTAGTGGCATCGATCATGGTCGTCGTGCGCGTGGCGCAGATCACTCTGGGCCAGGGTTGAGGCATTGGGGCACGAACTCGCGCTACCTCGCTCCGAAGAGCGTGCTTGCCCTCAAATCACACCTTGCTCGCGCAGTGCCGTGACCTCCGCTTCCGCCAGCCCCAGCCAGCCGTGATAAATTTCGACGTTGTGCTGACCTAGCGACGGGCTAGGCACTGCCGTCACCGGCTCCGCTCCGTGCAGCCGCAGCGGCGAATTGGGAACCACGACGGGACCCAAGCCCGGATGCTCGATCCGTTCCAGCATGCCGCGCTCGTGCATGTGCGGGTCGTTCATCACCTCCACAGCATTGCGCACTGGCGCGCAGGGAATGCGATAGCGCTTCGTCGCCGCCACCACCTCCATCTTCGCATGCCGGCGGGTCCAGGCGGCGACCAGCGCCTCGGTTTCCGCCATATGCGTGGTGCGATCAGGGTTGGTCCGGAAGCGAGGATCGTCGCGCAAATCCTCGCGGCCCATCGCTTTCAGCAGGTTGGTCCAATGACCCTCGGTGACGACATGGATCGCGACCCAGCCATCGCTCGTTGGGAATGTATTATACGGAGCACTGTTCAGGCCCGCCTGGCGGTTGCCGGCGCGCGGCGGCACCTTCCCGGTCCGCTGGTAGTAGTCATAACTGGCGGCAAGCGAGCAATATACCGCCTCCTGCATCGCTACTTCGACAAGCTGACCCTGTCCGGTTTGCTCGCGTTGCAGTAGCGCGGTAACGACGGCGGCATAGAGGTGGACGCCGCCCATGAAATCCACCAGCGTCGGACCGGCCTTCATGGGCGGTCCGTCGGGATCGCCGGTCACGCTCATGATTCCCGACTGCGCCTGGATGGTGAAATCCATCGCCAGGTTGTCGCGATCCGGACCGCTGATGCCGAACCCGGTGCCGGTCGCGTACACCAGCCGCGGGTTCACGGTCTTCAGCACGTCGTAGCCGACGCCCAGTTCGTCCATCGTCCCCGGGGAAAAATTCTCCAGCAGAACGTCGGCGCGTAGCACCATCTGCACGAGCAAGTCGCGGCCTTGCTCCGATTTCAGGTTCAGCGTGATGGCACGCTTGTTGGCGTTCAGCATGGCGATCGGCAGCGTCGTGTCGCCCGCGCCGGTGGCGAGCACCCGCCGGCGCAACGGCTCTCCGCCCGGCGGTTCGATCTTGATCACGTCGGCGCCGCCCTTGGCCATCAGCAGTGTCGCGTAGGGGCCTTGGTAGATCTGGCCGAAATCCAGCACCGTGATGCCGGCAAGCGGGGTGGTCATGGGCACGGTTCTCCGCGGCGGTTGCGCGCAGCATACAGTTCGGATCCGGGGGTGGTAACCGGATTGCCTGCGCCGCCAATCGGCGAGGAGTAGGCCTGCCCGCTCCGCGGTCGCGCTTTCGCCCACGGACTTCTCATGCGCAGGCGTTCCGGCCGCGAAAGGTCTCCCGCTCGCTCCCAACGCAAATCCCACAGCATTGTGCGTTCAATGCACGGGTCCTGTGCGCCGCACCACCCTTTTCGCCGCCGCGCATCACGCCCATTTGGCCGCCGCGTGCAATCCTGCCTGCGGGAAGAGGATGACGGAACCGTGACAGTCCTCCACGGGCCTTTGGGGCACGCAGGCTTGCAGGCCTGCCGCCACGCAAGCCCTATGCTCAGCGCGTGCAAGAGGGCAACGCGGTGAACGCAATCCTCCCTGCGGAGAAGGCGAATCGCGTCTGGCCGCTTGCCGCAATCGCATCGCATACGACCGCGCCGGTTTCTCTGCCCGAACTGCGCGAATTGCGTTCCTTCGCCGTCGCGGCGCGCACCGGTAACCTTGGCCGCGCCGCCCGTCACCTGAATGTCACTGCCGCCGCCGTCAGCCAGCAACTTCGCAAGCTGGAGGAGACCCTCGGCGCGCAATTGCTGATCCGCCACAGCCGCGGAGTCAGCACAACGCCGGCCGGGCGCGTATTGCTGCGCCGCGCCGATACCATCCTGCGCGTACTGGAAACACCGCTGGTGGCGCCAACGGCACCGTCTGCCGCCGAAGGGACCATTTCCATCGCCCTGTCCGCCGAATTCGGTCCCCTGCTCGTGGCCAGGCTCGCGGCGGCGGCACAGCATCACTGTCCCACGGCGGCGATCGCATTCCACGAAAGCAGTGGCGACGCGCTGGAAGCGGTATGCAACGGCGAGGTCGATGTCGCTCTGGTGCAAGACCCGCCGAAGCTCGACGATCTGCTCACCGAGCGCCTGCTGACCGAAGATCTCGGCGTGGTCATCGCGCCGGACCACATGCTGGCTGCCAGTGCGCAGCCGTTACGACTGCGGGAATTGATGGCCGCGCCGCTGATCCTGCCCAATCCGCGCCACTGGATCCGCCGCCTGCTGGCCAAGGTCGAGGCGCAGCGCGGCTTTCATTTCAATAAAAGCACGAATGCGGATGGCGTGCCGATGATCCTGGCGATGGTTCGCCATGGTCTGGGCGGCACCATCCTGCCGGCCACGGCGGCGCGGGACGATATCGCGCGCGGCACCCTGGTATTCCGCGCCTTGATGCAGCCTGCACTTCCCGTCGCGCATGCCGTGGCAGTGCGTCGCGATGCGGCGCCGGAGGTGCACGCACTTGCGGCCGTGGCGGCGGAGGTCATCCGCGCCGTGGCGGCGGATGGATTGTGGTCCGGTTCCCGCCCGGTGCGGGCCGTGGCGTCTGCCGCCTTGCCTGAGCAAGCGCGGGACGTCCTGCCGGACTTGCTGGGGATGGCGGCGCTCCGTTCCGCCCCCGCCAGCGTCGAAGGAGATTGACTCCGCCATATTTTTCATAAATGCCGGCCAGGACAGTCCGCTTGCGAAACGCCGGATCGCAGGCGGGGTTTGCTATAAGCATTTCAGGTGGTCTGTTAAAATAATCTTGTGACTTCACAGTCATTCCTTAAATAAAGGCGAGAACACGGCAAACAATTACTTTCCTCGTTACGTGAAGCTGAACATAGTTCCGGCGGTTCCGGACGATCGCGCACCGCAACGTGCGTCCAGCGTGTCACGCAGCCCCGCCGCTGCCCGCACGCCGTTCGTTTGTCCGGGCTTCTGCCGGAGACGCCCGGCGTAACGAGGAGGGTATCATGCACAAGCTCCGACTCTTGATGTCGGCAGGAACGCTGGTGGGCATGTTGGTCGGAACGGCGCACGCCGCCCGCATCATGGATATGACAGGCAATACGGCGACCACGACCGGCACCGGCCTGGTGACCGAGCCGGACGGTTTCCAGCAGATGGGTTCGCCCTACAGCGGCGGGCAGGGACTGGAAACCGAAACCGCCGTGCCGTTCTCCACGCCCCAGCCGGGCAACGTGAACATGCGAATCAACCTCGAGGTCAATGAATTCCCCATGGCCACGTGGTGGACCGGCATGAACGGCAACGGCACGTCCACCCCCGGGGACAAGCAGCAGCCCTTCGGCATCGCCGGCTATATCCGCCTCGATTTCGGCATCGACGGCATGACCAAGACGGGCGTCCAGTACGGCGGCTTCACGGAAGTCCGCGAGAACAACACCACCAACATCACCGGTAGCTCCACGCCCATAACGACGACAACCGGCACGGGTGCGCTCACCGGCATCTCCTCCGGCTTCGGACAGAGCGCCTCCGCCGATGCCGCCGACAACACGCTGTATGTGCGGCAGGCGAACGTCTATGTCGGCACGGCCAATACCGGCTTCCTGCGCATGGGCACCGGCATCGGCGCGCAGACCCTGTACGAAACCGGCCTGATCGACGACTTCGACTGGGGCGGCTGGAACCAGTTCGACGGCGACATCAACGCGCCCAGCAACCTGGAGCCGGTCTGGCCCTGGGCGGATGACGGCGCCGAATACATGGCTGCCCGCATCATGTATGTGTCACCGGTGATCGACGGCTTCGACTTCGGCATCTCCTTCGCCCCCAACAACTCGACCCCGTTCGATGGTTCCGGGTGCTCTACGGCCGGCGGCGGTGTCGGCTGCGCCACGCAATCGTCCTCGACCCTGTCAGGCGACTTCGGACGTTATCGCAATGAGCTCGGCGTCGCCTTGCGTTATCGCAACACGTTCGGACCGGTCGGCATGGCGGTCTCCGGCATCTACACCACCAGCGGCCAGGTCAACGATGCTGCCGCCGCGTCGCAGCCATTCAAGGGCCTGAATATCGGCGATATCGGCGCCACAGTGCAGTTCAACCGCCAGATCGAGATCGGCGGCAACGTGATGTGGGGCGCGTTCAACGGAAGCTGGGGCCTGCAACCGGTCGGTGGCGCCAGCGCCGTCGCCTGGGTGGCTGGCGCGAAATGGACCATCCCGCAGGTTCCGATGACGCTTGGCAGCTACTACTTCAACTACAAGAACCAGGGACAGCCGGGCCTGCCCACGCAGCGGACCGAACAAGGTGTGGACGTTGGCGCCGTGTATGGGCTTGGCGCGGGCGTCGTGCTGGTGGCGGAATATGCCTGGGGCCAGCGCTACCAGGGTGACTACAACTTCCTCACCGGCGCGTTCGGCGGTGAGTCGGGTGCCAATTCGTACAACAAGGTGCAGATTCAGTTGCTCACGGCGGGAGTCTCGGTCCGCTTCTGATTCGCAGTTCCGCGGCCACCACGGCAGCGGCGGGGCCTTCTGCCCCGCCGCTGTTGCTTTTCAGGCGAGGCTCCCGCGCAAGGGAATTCGTGCTGCCGAAGCACAAGTGCTGTGTCCACGCCCGCACTTACTTTGCCCTCCTGCACAAACCAATTTCGGGCGAGCGTGATGGAGGCCGATGCACCGGCCGGACACATTCCCTTAACCAAGTGCCGTGTCCGAAGCCCTCGATGCATCGCTCCCCACCAGGCGAGACCATCAGGTCGCCTGAACAGGAGAAGTCAAGATGAAAGCACAAATTATGGCTGGCGCCGCCGCGGTCGCGTTTGCGCTAAGCATGGGTGTGGCGAACGCCGCGTTTATCGGCTCTGGCTCGAACCCCGGCTACGAGCAACATCAGCAGCAGCTTCAGAGCGAGCCCGGCTACAGCCTCGGCACCGGCGCCGCGGCAATCGGTGATGGCTCGGGCGCCGGCTTCGTCGGCACCCAACACCAACTCCGCGAAGCGCCGGGCTACAGCATCGGCACGGGCGCTGCGCGTGTCGGCGACGGGTCGGATTCGAACTACGAGGCCACGCAGCGCGCGTTGCGCAACACGCCGGGCTTCCGGTTTGGTGAGGCAAATGCGCGGGTGTTCACCTGGGGCGAGTAAGCCGGCGCCGCGCTCATAGGTTTTGTTTAGCGGCCTCGGCCACCGTTTCGCGGTGGCCGAGGCTTTTTTTGTTGCGGCTGGGAGGCGTCGACGCGCCGTGCGATTTCAACTTCCTGATCGGCCCGCGGACCGGTTGCTTAGCCGCCACGAGCACCCACTTCTGGGGCAAGACGAACGCGCAATCGCTCCAAGTGGGCATTGCGACATCGGAGAGCGTGCAATGAAGTCCCAGATCTTCGCTGGCGCGGCTGCGATTGCACTGACCATGGCCATTGGGCACGCGGCCTTTGCCGGCAGCAGTACCAGTCAGGATTCAGGGCAGAACCAGACGTGGCTTCGGATGACGGCTGGTTACAGTGTTGGGACGGGCGAAGCGCATATCGGCGACGGGTCCGATCCCTCGTACTACACGCCTCGCTACAGCGGTGGGACCGGTGCTGCGCGGGTGGGTGACGGGTCCGATCCCGGGTTCCTGGACACCCAGCGCACGCTGCGGACCTTGCCAGGCTGTTGCGGCGGCGGCGGCGGTTAGTCGCGAGGTTGCCGGGCGGAGCGCGCGGGATATCGGGCACCTGCATGGGCTCGCCGTATCGGTCCGAAGCATGGCCGCGCCTATCAGCATTGCGCCTCAGGACCCGCTATCTTATCAACTCTGACGTTCACTTCAGATGTCAAGGTGCCTTGTACTATCAGGCCGCTGAATGTTTGATGTACACCGTCACACGTATGTCATTGCGAGGCGCGAAGCGCTGAAGCAACCTCGGTCGAGCGGCGCTCGAACGGACGCAAACCATTCGACCGAGATTGCTTCGGCGTCATGCGTTGCGTCACCTGATCGCGGCGGCGCGTGCCGCGGGATGGCAGGCGTCGCGCAACACCCAAAGTCCGCGTAACCCGAAGCTCGCGCGCGCGTGCTGGGGCGATCCCAGGCCGGTCGTCCATTAGCACCCCAATACCGTCCCCACCGGAACCGGATGCCCGCGCAGGAACGCATCGGCGGACATGGCGCTTCGACCAGCAAGCTGCACGCGCCTCAACCGCAGCGCCTGCCCGCCGCAAGCGACAGCCAGCCCATCGTCGAGCACTCTACCTGGCTCGCCGGCCCCCACCGCAACCTCTGCCGCCAGCACCTTCAGAACCTTGCCGTCCAGCATCGTGAAGGTGCCCGGCCACGGATCGAACGCGCGCACCTGGCGTTCGATCGCTGCTGCGTTGTGCGTCCAGTCGATCCGGCCATCGTCACGGGTCAGCTTCGCCGCATAGGTCGCGCCCTCGGCGGGCTGCGGTACTGGCGGCGGGTTTTCGGCCAGAGCAAGCAGGACCAGCCGCGCGCCGAGCCCTGCCAGTTCGTCGTGCAGCGCGCCGCAGGTGGTCTGCGGCCGGATCGGCACGGCTTCCCGCAGCAGCATCGGCCCGGTATCGAGACCCGCGTCCATCTGCATGATCGTCACGCCGGTCGCGGCATCGCCGGCGAGGATCGCTGCCTGCATCGGCGCGGCGCCGCGCCAGCGCGGCAACAGGCTGGCGTGAATATTCAGGCAGCCGCGCCGTGGCGCGTCCAGCATCGCCTGCGGCAGGATCAGCCCGTAGGCGGCCACCACCGCCGCATCCAGACCCAGAGCCGCGAACGAAGCCTGCGCCGCTTCGTCGCGCCGCAACCGCACCGGTGTGCGCACTTCGAGGCCCAAATGCTCGGCCGCACGCTGTGCCGGGCATTTCTGCACCGCCTGGCCGCGGCCCGCCGGCCGGGGCGGCTGGCAATAGACCGCGGCGATCATGTGCCCCGCCGCATGTAGCGCGCACAGCGCCGGCACGGCGAAATCCGGTGAGCCCATGAACGCGAGCCGCATCGGCCGCGCCTACTTGTCCTCGTTGTTCTTCTGCCGTTGCTCCTTCGCGAGCCGGCGCATGATGATGTTGCGCTTCAAAGCGGAAAGACGATCGACGAACAGAACGCCGTTCAGGTGGTCGATCTCGTGCTGCAGGCAGGCGGCGAGCAAGCCGTCGGCGTCCACTTCCTTGCGGGCACCGCTCGCGTCAAGGTAGCGCACTTTCACGCGGGCGGGACGCGTCACCTCGGCATACTGGCCGGGCAGCGACAGGCAGCCTTCCTCTCGCGAGGCTTGCTCCGTGCTCTGCGCGACGATTTCGGGGTTGATCAGGGCCATGGGGGCAGGCTTGTCGTCCGGCATCAGGTCAATGGTGATGACGCGCAAGCTTTCCCCCACCTGTGGAGCAGCCAGGCCGATGCCGGGGGCGCGATACATGGTATTGAACATGCGGGGCACCAGATCGCGCACCGCCGCCTGGTCAGCGGGTCCCACCGGGCGCGCGCGCGTCTTTAACACCGGATGCGGGGCGATCAGGATCGGCAGCGTTTCGTAGGTGCTGGGAGGCGCAGCGTTGGCCATGGCGTCCATGTTACGCATGTAGCTTCGCACCTGTCCTAGATCAACGCATCTCGGGGTAGCGGGTCACGCCTGCGCGACCGGGCCTGGACAGTTTGGCCCCCTTGCAACCGGCGGCCCGGGTGCCAAGATGTTGCGCAGCCGGGATGCCGATACCGGGTCCTGGCGGACGCTTCGCTCTGCTTCATGAGGGGGCCGGATGACCACGCGGTTGTTCACATCGCCATTGTTCCTGGGTTTCGACCATCTTGAGCAAATGCTTGAGCGTGCGTCGAAGAACTCTTCTGATGGCTACCCGCCATACAACATCGAGCAAGTCAGTCCGTCGGGGCTGCGCATCACGCTCGCGGTGGCCGGGTTCACCATGGACGAGTTGCAGATCACCCAGGAAGACAACCAGTTGGTGATCCGGGGCCGGCAGGCGGACGATTCGCAGGGGCGCGTGTTCCTGCATCGCGGCATTGCCGCGCGGCAGTTCCAGCGCGCTTTCGTGCTGGCGGAGGGAATCGAGGTGAAGGGTGCGTGGCTCGATAACGGGCTGCTGCACATCGATCTGACGCGGCCTCAGCCGGAACCGCGGGTGAAGACGATCCAGATCAATCGCGGCGCTACGGCTGGCGGCGGCAAGAGCAACGGCAGTGGCCGGACGCGGGTGGTGGAAAGCGAGGTTGAACCGGGCTGAGTCCCCGCGCGCAGAAGCAAGGTGGCGGGAGCCGAAGCGACAGGTCCCGTGGCGAACCAGGACGGCAAGGTGCTCCACAGAGGCCTGGTGCCGGAGAGGAGAAGGGCAATGAATATCGATGCGGCTGACCAGATGAATGAGACCAACCCGAATGCGCCTGTGATGGTGGACGTGCGCAAGCTGTCGCCGGAGCAATTCGCGCAGCTCGGCATGGCGAAGCTGGCGTATGTGAAGCCGGTGATCGTGAATGGATCTGCGGGCTTCGCGATCCATGCGGCTGACGGGACGCCGATGGCGGTGGCTGCCGACCGCGAGGTGGCGATTGCTGCGATCGTGCAGCACGAGATGCTGCCAGCCCTGGTGCATTAGCGAGGCATAGAACCTCGCGTGAGCGGGCGAGGTCAGGCGCCGAAGGCAGCGAGCGAGGGTGAGGGTGATCGGGCCGGCAGGAAGCTATAACGTGCCGACCCGATCATCCTCATCCTTGGTGCCTGGCACCTCTCGATGGTCCGCATCGCGGTCCAACTCCGCTTCGCGGCGGAGGCTTTTGGGGAGTGCGGTCTGGCCTAGTACCCAGCCTTCCCAATTGCGGATCCAGGGATCATCGGGGGACGTGTCCGGGCGATGAGCCGCCAGCACGTTCAACACGCATAGGACACCCAGCACACAATCGAACCGGTCTTCCCCGGCAGCATCGGCGCCGAAGCCGTGTGCTGCTGCACTCTGCAGGGCTGGCTCGGGGATGGCGTGCAAACGATGCATGGCGGCCAACAGTACATCGGCGGCGGCCGCGCGGTCGGATTGCCGTCGCTTGCTGCCTTTGAGGCGGATGCCGAGATGGCGCAGCGCCTCGGCAGGATAGGTCTCCGCCAGCGCGACGCTGCCCGGCGCCAGCAATGACAGAAATGCGCCAGCGAAGGGCCAGATGCGGAGGTCTTCGCCCGACGCAAGCGCCGGCAGCAGCATGTCTCGCCATGCGGCGATGGCCGCCTTCCCCGACTGGTTGGCGCCGAGCGTCCAGAACAGGGGCGCTCCTGTCGGCCGTTCGGTGGTGGCCTGGTCGCAGGCACGCGACAGGCCGCTGGCGGGCCCGAGCCCCAAGGCCGCGGCATGGGCGGCTCGTGTCATGCCGGCGATTCCCCGGGCAGGGTAGAACGGGCGTTGCGGCGTCAATTCGTCCAGCGATGCGCAGACGTGGAAGAAGTCCGGCCAGTTGCGGGTGGTATGCAAGAACTCCAGGAAGCCGGCTTCAGGGCGTAGCGCGGCATAGGCACGGGGAACGCCAAGCGGCAGATCCACGCCGAGGGCAACAGGGCCGCCCGACGCTTCCTGGCGCAGGCGAGCCAGGAAGGTGGCAACCTCCCCGACCGGGCGCGGTTCGCTGAGATGCCAGCCTTGCGGACACCGGTGCGCAACCGCGACCCAGCGCTTGCGGGGATCGATGCTCCAATCTGCGTGCGCGGCGAGCGCAGCGGGCGTGAGGTCGCGGGTTGCGTTGCCGGTCACTGAACTTCCCACGGCCAGCGAGGTCGGTTGCCATACCCCGAGGATGGACTTCGGTACCGTTCTCTCGGCATCATGCCGTCATGCTTCGTCTCCGCGTCCTCCGCAAAGCCGATTCCCTGGACGACCTCGAGCTGCGGCTGGAGCCCGTCGGCGACCTGCCCCGTGGCGCCGACGACGTACTGATCGATCTGGGCTTCGCCGGGGTCAATCCATCCGACGTCCGGGCAACCTCGGGGCTGATGCCGCAGGCCGTTTTTCCGCGCACGCCGGGCCGGGAATGGTCCGGCATCGTGGTGGAGGGGCCACCGGATTTGCTGGGCCAGGAGGTGTTCGGCGCCGGCGGTGATCTGGGCATCACGCGCGACGGCTCGCACGGGGCGCGGATGGTGGTGCCGCGCAGTGCTATTGTTCCCAAACCATCGGCGCTGTCGCTGGCGGAAGCGGGGACGCTGGGGGTGCCATTCGTCACCGCCGCGGAGAGCTTTCGCCGGGCGGGGATGCCGCGGCCGGGCGAGGTCGTGCTGGTGATGGCGGTGAATGGCAAAGTGGGGCAAGCGGCGGCACAGATCGCGGCATGGCGCGGCGCGCGGGTGATTGGCGTTGCCCGCCGCGCGGAGCCATTCGCGGGGGCGGATTGCGTGCCGGTGGACATGATCGACTCGTCGGTGGGCGATGTGGCGAAGGCGGTGCGCGCCGCCACTGGCGGGCATGGTGCCGACATCGTGGTGAATACCGTGGGCAGCCCGTATTTCGCTGCAGCCAATGCCGCCATGGCACATGGCGCGCGGCAGGTGCTGATGTCCACACGCGAGCGGCCGGTGCCGTTCGACATTTTCACGTTCTACCGCGGCCGGCACAGTTTCTTTGGTGTGGATTCGCTGGCGCTGGATGCCACCGGGTCGGCGGCGTTGTTGCGCGAGCTGCTGCCAGGGTTCGAAAGCGGGGCGCTGCGGCCGTTCCCGGTGCGCGACGAATCGACGTTTTCTCTGGGGCAAGCGAGGGATGCCTATCGTGCGGTCCTCGCCGGCGCGCGCGATAGGGTGGTTCTTAAGCTGGGACGTTGATACCTTGGATTGGCTGACGCCGAACTCAGTGCGTCGGACCGTCGGTGTTGCGCGGAATTCGGAAAAGGTGGCCGGGTACTTTGGTGGCGGGCGCTCGCCGGGGTCAGGAAGTGTTAGCGGTCGCCGAATGTAACAGCGGTGACTGGCGGACAGCGTTACCACACTGACAGCATTGACATGCTGGACTATTTCGCCGTTGCGCGGCGGGCCAAGGTCAGAATCGCGTGGCGAGACAGCGTGTGATCGGGTGCGCCGGTGCGCTTGCAGTTGCGTTCGGCCTGGTTCAGGCCTGCCATAGCGGCTTCCAGCGACGCCGAGGTCCATAGGTTCAGCGCCCGGGTGAATGCCGCCATCCGGCCGAAAAATACCGGCGGGCGCGCCGCCTTGGCTGCGTCGCTCGCGCTTATGCCGGTTTCCATCAGCAAGCGCGCCCGATACAGCCGTTGCAGATGCATCAGCGCGCCACGCAGCACGCCAACAGGCGCCGAGCCCTCGGCCATCGCTTGCTCCAAGGCGCGGTCTGTCGTTGCGACATCGCCGATGGTCGCGGCGAACAGGGCATCGTCGAGCGACAGGCCTGCCGCGTCGCCGACACAGTGGATGGCCATGTCCACATCCACGCGGCCTCCCGGCCCGGCGTACAGCGCCAGCTTCTCAAGTTCGGCATGGGTGGCGACCTGATCTGCGCCGAGCTGGCCGGAAAGCCAGGACAACGCGTCGGAATCGATGCCGACATTCGCCGTGTGCAGCGTGTGGCGGATCGTCTCCTCCAGTGCCCGTCCTTCTTCCGGATAGCAGCCGATCGCGACTCCGTCTGGCGCAGAATCCAGCAAAGCACGCAACTTGGAACGCGCCGGCATGCCGGCGCCTTCCAGCACGACAAGGGCTTCGGCCTTGCTGGCGAGGACTGCCTGTATGGCAGACAGGGCGGAATCGGACGCCTCGCGACACCGCACCACGCGCCGGCCGCCGGTGAGCGGGACGGAAGCTGCCTCGGCTGCCAATTGGCCGAGGTCCTCGCGTGCCAACACTGCGACCAGGAACGGATCGTCGAGCGATCCCGCCACGGCACGCACCAAGGTTTCGGCGCGATGGCGGACCATGCCGACATCATCGCCGTAGAGCAATGCGACGCGCACATTTCCTGGCTTGCGCAGAAAGGCGGCAAGCCGCTGGGGCGCGAGTTTCATATCGTCAGCGCAACGCCACCGCGTCCTGGCGGCGGAAGTAGGCGGCAAGCTGCATCGTGATCTGGTCTGCAATGACGGACGCCAGGCGCTGTTGCAAAGCGTCGTTATCCATGTCCGCCGCGAAGTACTGTTGGTCCAGTACGTTGAAAGCATCGAGTGCGCGGGCGGCACCGTTGGTGATATGCGCGCCGTCCGGCGTGGTCAGCGTCCATGTCGCATTGGCGATCAGCCGGATCCGCGTGGCAATCGTGTCGGGGAGAATGCCAATGCCTTCACCGCTGACGGAGAAGCTCACCGCGAGATTGTACCGGCTGGACCCGCCGGAATCGCTGCCGAACCGCTCCTGCAAGTCCTGCCGAAGCTCCTGGCCGGGTCGATCCGGGATCAGGTTGACGTGGATTGCCGCCAGATTCCGCTCCGCCGGGCCGGGCTTGCCGGACGCGGTGGGCATATAGACCGGCTGGAAGCCGCACCCTGCAACCAATGCTGCGCTTCCCAGCGCCATCGCCCAGCGATGCGGCAATGCGCGCTTCATCCGGCCACCACGAAATTGACGATGCGGTTCGGTACGTGGATTCGTTTCACGATGCGCTTGCCCTCCAGCACTCGCGCCACATTTTGCTCTTGTTCTGCCAGGGAGATAACTTGTTCCGCCGCGGCATCGGGGGGGACTGCGATTGTTCCACGCAGCTTGCCGTTCACCTGGACGGCGATGGTGACCGCATCGATGGACAGCAGCGCCGGATCGGGCTCCGGCCAGGGCAATTCCGCGACCAGTTGTGCCGCACCGGGCCTTAGTAGCGCATACATCTCCTCGGCGAGGTGCGGCATCATGGGCGACACCAGGCGGCTGAGTATTTCCAACGCTTCGAAACGCGAGTGGCGAAGCCCAGGCTCGTCAGCAGAACGTTCGGCGTCGCTGATGGCATTCGCCAGTTCGTACAGCCGGGCAACGGCGACATTGAACGCGAAACTGTCGAGCGCCGTGGTGACCGCGGCGATCGTGCGATGCGTTGTCTGCCGCAGCGCGCGCGCTGCGGCGCTTTCCGAAGACGATCGTGCCTCGGCTGCAATGTCGCCCAGCGATTCGGCCAGCCGGAACAAGCGTTGGGTGAAGCGGAAGGCACCGGCGACGCCGGCCTCGGTCCACTCCATGTCGCGTTCCGGCGGGTTGTCCGACAGGATGAACCAGCGGGCGGTGTCGGCGCCGTAGCGGGCGATGATCGCGCCGGGATCGACCGTGTTGCGCTTGGATTTGCTCATCGCCTCGACGCGGCCGACGATCACCGGCTCGCCGGAGTCGCGCATGACCGTCGTGCCGTCCGGACGCCTGTCCACTTCGTCCGGATACAGCCATTGGCCATTGGGACCGAGGGCTGAGCGGTAGCTTTCGTGCGTCACCATGCCCTGGGTGAAGAGGCCTGCGAATGGTTCGTCCACGTTCAGGTGACCGGTGGCCTTCATCGCGCGGGCGAAGAAGCGCGAATAGAGCAAGTGCAGGATCGCATGTTCGATGCCGCCGATATATTGGTCGACCGGCATCCAGTGATCCGCGGCGGCGCGCGTGACCGGCACCTTCGCGTGCGGGCTGCAATAGCGGGCAAAATACCAGGAGCTATCGACAAAGGTGTCGCAGGTGTCGGTCTCGCGCTGCGCTGGTGCGTCGCATTTCGGACAGGGAACGTGCTTCCAGGTGGGATGATGGTCGAGCGGATTGCCGGGACGATCGAATGTCACGTCCTGCGGAAGCAACACGGGTAGCTGGTCGTCTGGCACCGGGACCACGCCGCAGGCGGCGCAATGAATGATCGGGATGGGACAGCCCCAGTAGCGCTGCCGCGATACGCCCCAATCGCGCAGGCGCCAGTTCACGACACCTTTGCCGATGCCTTTGTCCTCCAGCCGTGCAATCACCGCGCGCTTGCCGGAGTCAACGTCCAGTCCGTTGTACGGGTTTGAGTTGATCAATACGCCGGGGCCAACATAGGCCTCGTTCGCCACGTTGAACGTGGCGGGATCGGCGCCGGGCGGCAGTACCACGGGCGTTACCTGCAGGCCGTACTTGCGGGCGAACTCCAGGTCGCGCTGGTCGTGTGCGGGACAGCCGAAGATCGCGCCGGTGCCATATTCCATCAGCACGAAATTGGCGATCCAGATCGGGAAGGTGGCACCCTCGATCAGTGGGTGACGCACGCGCAGGCCGGTGTCGTAGCCCCGCTTCTCGGCGGTTTCGATCACGGCCTCGCTGGTGCCGGTGCGGCGGCATTCAGCGATGAACGCGGCAGCGGCCGGGTCCCGTGTGGCGACTGCCGCGGACAACGGGTGCTCTGGCGCCAAGGCGAGGAACGACATGCCGAACAGGGTGTCGGGGCGGGTGGTGTAGACCTCGGCGCGGTCAATGCCTTGCTCTGGCGCCGCAAGTTCGAAAGACAACCTGGCGCCCTCGCTGCGGCCGATCCAGTTCTCCTGCATCACGCGCACGCGTTCCGGCCAGCGGTCCAGTTGCGGCAGGGCGTTCAGCAGGTCTTCGGCGTAATCGGTGATGCGGAAGAACCATTGGCTGAGCTGCTTCTTCTCCACTGGCGCGCCGGATCGCCAGCCACGCCCGTCGATCACTTGCTCATTGGCGAGCACGGTGCCGTCCACCGGGTCCCAGTTGACCCAGCTTTCCTTGCGCTCGACGAGGCCGGCCTTGGTGAAATCCAAGAACAATCGCTGCTGGTGGCCGTAATAGGCGGGGTCGCAGGTGGCGAATTCGCGCGACCACTCGAGCGACAGGCCCATGCGTTGCAGCTCGGCGCGCATGTTGGCGATGTTGTCCCAGGTCCACTTGGCCGGGTGGACGCCCCGTTCGCGTGCGGCGTTTTCCGCCGGGAGGCCGAACGCGTCCCAGCCCATCGGGTGCAGCACGGAAAAGCCGCGCGCCCGCTTGTAACGGGCCACCACGTCGCCCAGCGTGTAGTTGCGCACGTGCCCCATGTGGATTTTGCCGCTGGGGTAGGGGAACATCTCCATGACGTAGTATTTGGGCTTGCCGTCGGCCGGCACGTCAGCCACGGCGAAGCAGCCATGGTCCGCCCAGGCCTGCTGCCATTTGGGTTCGGCCGTCTGGAAGTCGTAGCGCGGCGCCTCAGCCGCTGGTCGGGTCAAGGTCTCGCTCATGGCGCCTGTATCGGCTGGGGCGGAAGCGCAGGCAAGGGCTTGGGACGGGGAGTCTGTGTGGGTGTCATGCCCAAGTGTCGTTGCGAGGTGCGCAGCGACGAAACAAGCTCAGGTGTGTGGCGCAGGGACATGTGGCGCAGGGACATGTGGCGCAGGGAAGGTCGAAGGGATTGTTCGAACGAGGTTGCTTCGTCGCTTCGCTCCCCGCAATGACATATGGCAGCAGCATGCGGTAACGAGAGACCAGCCCCCCAACCTGTGTCACTCGCCTGCCGGTGCGGTCCGTGCTGTGCTGCCGCACCACTGCCGCCGGTGGGTTCTGCCGGCCTGCCCGCAGCCAAGGATTCCAGGAAACGATGTCCGACCATGCGCCGCATTGGCAACGCAACATGTATGTGTGTCTGTTCGGGTCATTTACCAACATTACCGCCATGACGCTGCTACTGCCGTTCCTGCCGATCTACGTCGCGCAACTTGGCGTCAAGGGCCATGCCGCGATCGTGCAATGGTCCGGCATTGCTTACGGTGTCAGCTTCCTTGGTGCCGGCGTCCTGGCGCCGGCCTGGGGCCGGTTCGCCGATCTCTATGGCCGCAAGCTGATCCTGATCCGGGCGTCGCTGGCGATGGCGATCTGCATGTCGCTGATCGGTTTGGCGCAGAACATCTGGCAACTTGTGGGATTGCGGCTGGCAGCGGGCGTGTTGGGCGGCTACGCATCCGGCGCCGTGGTCTTGGTCGCGACGCAAACCCCCAAGGAACGCGCCGGCTGGGCTTTGGGCATGCTGTCCACGGGCACGATGGCGGGCACATTGCTGGGGCCTCTGGTCGGCGGCGTGCTGCCAGGGTTGATCGGCGTGCGGGAGACGTTCTTCCTGGCCGGAGGCGTGATCTTCATCGCTTTCCTGGCGACGTGCTTCCTTATTCATGAAGATCGACAGCCTCTGCGGGTGCGGGCGCAGCGCGCTGCCCGAGGGGCCTGGTCACTGATCCCGGATAAGCGGCCGGTGATCGCGATGCTTGTCACCGCCATGCTGCTGATGCTGGCGAACATGTCGATCGAGCCGATCATCACCGTGTACGTTGCCCAGCTAATGCCGCGTGGCGGCGACGTGGTGTTCACCGCCGGTCTGGTGATGGCTGCTGCGGCTATCGGCAGCGTGCTTGCGGCACCTCGTTTGGGGCGGTTGGCCGATCGTATCGGCCACTGGAACGTTATCGTCATGTGCTTGCTTGCCTGCGGCGTGCTGCTGATCCCACAGGCCTTCGTCACCAACCGTTGGCAGTTGATCGGCCTGCGGTTCCTGATGGGGATTTCACTGGCTGGGCTGCTGCCCGCGATCGCCGCCACCATTCGGCACAATGTGCCGCACGGCGCGGCCGGGACGATCCTGGGTTACAACACGTCGGCCCAATATGCGGGCCAAGTGCTGGGGCCGGTGGCCGGTGGGTTCGTCGGCGGCCACATGGGCATGCGGGCCGTGTTCCTGGCAACGACGGTGATCATGTTCGCCGGCGCCGCGTTCAATTGGTCGATCGGCCGGCGGCTGTCGGCCGCCGCCGATGCGAACGCAGTTGCCGATTGAACCGGCGAGTCGTGCGGCTTGATGCCTGGAGTTGGCTAGTGCGCTGCGCAGAGGTGTCAGGCGAACCAGCGTAGACGGGAACGATCCCAGGCGCCGCCGGCGGCCCGATGCAACAGCAGGACATCGGCGCCGAGCGTACGGCCGGGCGGGTCGATGACATACAATGCCTGGATGATGACCAGAAACATGTAGGTCCAGGGCCACTCGCCCGGCGCGGAATAGAGGCCAAGCCACAGGTTCATCCCCATCAGCACACCAAGCAGTGCGCCAAGCCTTGAGAGCAATCCGAGCAATAGCGAGATGCCGATGGAAACCTCGATCATATAGACCAAGGGCCCGAACAGATTCAGGTTTGGTAAGACGATGTCGGCGACGAAGGCGCTTTGCAAGGGGACGGCGGCGTGGGCGACCTCCTGCTGCATCCAGTAGCGCAGGCCGGCGAAATTCGGGGGAATCTTCCACAGTGACTGCTGCCACCACATGGTGCCGACCAACACGCGCAACATCCACAGCCCGATAGAACGGGGCGTGCGTTGCGCAGGATCCTTGTGCCAGGCAGAGGTGACGATCGTGACGCTCGCCAGCAAGAATAACCAGAACACCGGGGTGAACCAACCGGGCTGCACCAGAAAATGCGCGGCGTCCTGTAGTGGATTCGGTCGCATGGACTTCACTCCGGTGCCCGGGCAAGGCGCACTGCATCGGGTCGATGCAGCGGATGGCGCGCGAGCGGATCAGCGTCGGCGGCAGGGGGCCGAGGTAGGTAACGCCATGCTGCATCCTTACTGGTATACGGGTGTGACGCGCAATGGAGCAGGTATGAGCGAGATCGTGCAACCGCCGACGATTTTGGGGCTGAAGCGACATGCGTCGCCCTCGGTGTTTCGGCCGGAGAACCTGTTGCGCGAGGCGCGACGGCAGCGTGGATTGCCAGAGCAATCCGTGCCGGCGGTGTGCGCGCTGGATCCGGACGGAGACATCGTGCGGACGTTGCGCAGGCATGGCCGGGTGCGGCCCGCTGCGGGGTGGGCTTGCTATCACACCACGATGGATGTGGTGGACCAATCAGGACTTGCTATCGGCATTGTGGGTCTCGCCGTTGGCGCGCCGTTCGCTGTGCTTGTCGCGGAACAACTGTTTGTTTCGGGGTGCGAACTGCTGATCAGCGTTACCTCCGCCGGGCAAATTGCGCCGCTTGGGCCGACTCCGTATTTCGTGCTGATCGACCGCGCGTTGCGCGACGAAGGCACCAGTTACCACTACCTGCCGCCATCCACCTTCGCCGAAGCCGATCCTGTTCTGGCGGGCCGCGCCTTCGCCGCCGCGTCGGCCCTCCGGGTGCCAGTGCATCGCGGCACTGTCTGGACGACCGATGCGCCGTATCGGGAGACGGACGATGCGATCGATGGTGCCCGGCGCAATGGCGCATTGGCGGTCGAGATGGAGGCGGCGGCGCTGTACGCTTTTGCCCGCGCGCGCAGCCGGTCGGTGCTGTGCTTTGCCCACGTAACGAACCAGATGGCGCGCGTCGAAGGCGATTTCGAGAAGGGCGAAGACGATGGTGCCCGCGATTCGTTGGACCTGATTGCCACGGTGGCGCAGGGCTGCGGCTTCGGGCATACGGGCGGTTCGCGCGTCTTGAATGCTTGTTGACTGCCGCTCCGGCCACCAAGGTCTCAGAAGAACTTCGCCGCAATATCTGTGCTTGACCGCTTGCCGATCGCGTCGAAATGCTGCACCAGGAACGCGGCCGCCTTTTCCTGGCCGAGCAAGAATAGATGCCGCATGAAGGCCCGGTCAGCATTGAGTTTGGACGAGGCGTTGAGCGCCGCGAGTTCCGCCTCCGCGTCGATGGTATGGATGTTGATGCGCAGGTAACGATCGGCCGGAAGCTCGCCACGGTCGATCAGATCGGTGACGAACTTGATCATCCGCATCTCGCGCATCAGTGACGAGTTGAACGATAGCGTGTTGACTCGGTCGATGATGCTGCGCACGTCCCGGGGCACATCTGGGATGTTGATCGGGTTGAGTTGTACGATCAGTACGTCGCCGCCGCCGCTCATGTAGATCAGCGGGAATATTGGCGGATTGCCGCAATAGCCGCCGTCCCAATAATGCTGCCCGCCCACTTCGACTGCCTGGAACAGCATCGGCAGGCGGAAGCCATGACCGCCGCGCTGCTGATCTCCCGCCGCTCAAACACATGCAGCCGGCCGTTGAGCACATTGGTGGCACAAACGAATAAAGCCGGCCCGTCTGTTGTGCGCAGGCGGGTGAAATCCGCCGTTTCCGCCAGCAGCGTGCGCAGCGGGTTCTCGTTCGAAGGGTTCAGCTCGTACGGCGAAAAGACCTTATTCAACACATCAGCGACACGCCAGAATGGCGAGAAATCCATGTTTCCGGTACCCAGCAACCTGTCCAGCGGACCAGGCTGCAGTGGCGACTTCTCAGCGAGGCTGGAAACCCCGTCCCAGAACTTGGCCAAGAGCTCGCGGGCCGCGGGCGGGCCACCGTGCGCAAGGCCGTCCACCAGAACGGCCGCATTCATGGCGCCGGCGCTGGTGCCCACCACCGCTTCGATCTCCAGTCGCTGATCAGCCAGCAACCGATCCAGCACGCCCCAGGTGAACGCGCCATGCGACCCGCCGCCCTGTAGGGCGAGCTTGATGCGCTTGCACTCGGATTGCTCCGTACTGTTCTCCGGCCCGCGAGAGTCCACCTATTTCTCCGTCATCCGTTGCACCGGCGACCATTCAGGCGGTGCTGCAGTGCCCAGCGCCGCGAGCCGCGCCGCATAAACCGAGGCTGCGGGAAAGCGGCGGGCGCATTGCACTTCTGCCAGCGGCGCGCGTGCGGCATCGAAGCAGCCTTCGCGGTACGCCGCCACGCAGGCGCCCCATGCCTGCTGCACTTCCATGTCCTGCTCGTTTGCCTGCAGCGCGGCTGGGGCGTCCGGGTCGATTACGCCGAGCAATTCGTGGATTGGCATCGGTGACACCGTGCCCTTAACCACCACGACGTCGATCGGGCGGAACACGAAGCGCGGACCAGCGGCAAGGCGCGTAGTGTCGCTGACCAGGATCTGTGTGCCGTACACCTTGTTCAGCCCCTCCAGCCGATTAGCGAGATTCACCATGCCGCCCATCGCGGTGTACGGCATGCGGTCGCTGGAGCCGATATTGCCCACCACAGCCTCGCCGCTATGCACGCCAAACCGCGTCGGCAGCGCGGGCCAGCCACGCGCGACAAACTCCGCCGACAAGCGTTGGGTCACAGCGCGCGTGCGCAAGACGGCCTCGCAGCCATGGGCCGCGTGGTGCGGGTCGCGGCGTGGCGCGTTCCAGAACGCCATCACCGCATCTCCGATATACTTGTCGATCGTGGCACCGCAGCCCAGCAGCTCGCGCGTTACCGCCTCGAAATACGTGGAGATAACGCGCGTGAGCTCCATCGGGTCGAGGTTTTCCGAAATGGTCGTGAAGGCCTGGATGTCGGAGAACAGCAACGTCAACGGCACACGCTCGCCGCCAAGCAGCGGCACCGTGCCGGCATCCAGGAATTGGCGTACGAGGTCGCGCGGCAGATAGACGGCAAAGCTGCCGAGGGTTGCCTTCATTGCCGCGACGGGGCGCAGATCGGGGAGACGCTGCGCGAACTGCCGGCGGTGCAGGCGGCACTGATGAACGTGGATCGTGGCGGATACGCCGAGGCTGTGATCCGCATGATGATCCTGATGGCGCGCTCGCGCGGCGAAGTGCGGCAATCGCGCCTGGAACGCTCACGCGAAATGCTGAGCAATACCGAACCGTTCCGCAGCCTGGGCCTGGACCGGCGGTCGCGGATCATCGCCGAGCAAACACTGATTGTAGACTTTGCCGGCGAGCAAGCGGTTTCGTCGCTGCCGGCGCTGGTCCCGCTTGCGGCCGATCGCGAGCGGGCGATTGCCGCGGTGCAGGAGGTCGCTGGCGAGGTGTCAGAGATGAGCGAGGCCACGCTGCGCATGCTGGCGCGGTTGAGGGAAGTACTGAGCCTGCCGCCGCTGACCTTCAGCACACCGTCTCTGGTGCCGCGTGGCGTGCCGGGGGCACCGCGAGGCACGAGGGCGGCGGAGGAGAGCGTGGCGGGGGAATAGGGCCTGGGTCGACCATAGCAGACTTCGTAAGACGCAGGCCTTTGAGTTTGCCCATCGTGCAATGGCCGTGTCACAGAGGTTCGCTCGACGCGGTGAGCTTGCAGCGGACACCACATTTGCATGGAGGTTTAGATTGCCACCTCCCGCCCAATCTCGACCACGGTGTCTGCGGGCAGGCGGAAGTAATCTGTCACATGCGCGGAGTTGCGCTGGAGGAACGCGAACATTTGCTCGACCCAGCGTGGCAACCCCGTGCCGTCATCGCGAGATACGACTGTTTCGTGGCCGACAAAGTATGTGACGTCCGATAGATCGAAAGCGCACCCAGTCCCATGGGCCTGTCGCAGCAACGCTGGAACGTCCGGCCGTTCCATGAAGCCGTAGCGCGCCCGGGCGCGCCACACCTGAGGCGCGATCTCCTGCACGACCAACCGATCGTGCGCCGCAATCCACGGGACCGATTCAGTCATGACGGAGAGAATGAACACGCGCTCATGCAGGGACCGGCTATGCTTGAGATGCCAAAGCAACACTGGCGGGGCGTCATGCTCTGTGCGGGTCAGAAACACAGCGGCCCCCGGCACACGTGGTATGTTGCCACCGGCAACACGCGCCATCACGGTATCGATGGGCACCACCGCATCGCGCAGCCGGTCATGCACGGCGGCGTTGCCGGTGTGCCAGACCAACATCACGCCATAGACCAGGCTCGCCAGAACCAGAGGTACCCAACCGCCTTCAGCGACCTTCATGAGGTTGGCGGCCATAAAGGCGGCATCCACAATCCCCAGCGCGCCGGCCACGGCGGCGGCAGCCGGCAGCGGCCAAATCCAGATCTCCCGCATGGCGATGAATAGCAGCAGGGTCGTCATTAGCATGGTCGCCGACACGGCAATGCCGTATGCGGCGGCCAGGTTGTCGGATTTGCCAAAGCCGACCGCCAATCCCAGCGTCACGAGCATGAGCAGCCAATTCACGGGACCAACGTAGATCTGTCCATAGCCGCTGGCGGAGGTCTGCGTGATTTCCAGTCGCGGCAGCCAGCCAAGCTGGATGGCCTGTCGCGTCATCGAGAACGCCCCGGTAATGATCGACTGGCTGGCAATGATGGTGGCGACGGTCGCGATCAGCACCATCGGCAGCACCAGTGGATCCGGGCAGAGGCGAAAGAAGATGTTGCCCTCGGTCGGCGCCCCGGCCAGCACGATCGCCGCCTGCCCCGCGTAATTCAGTACCAGGGCGGGAAATACCAGCGCCGACCATGCCAGCCTGATCGGACTGGCACCAAAATGACCCATATCGGCATACAGCGCCTCGGCACCGGTGACGCACAAGAACACACCGCCCAGCACCAGGAACGCCGTGGCACCGCCAGACGCCAGGTAGTGCAGCCCAAAGAGAGGATTGATCGCGACCAGCACCGCCGGATGCCGCGTGATGCCCCAGAGACCAAGCAAGGCAATGATGACAAACCAGGCGGTCATTATGGGTCCGAACAGGCGACCGATGCGCGCGGTACCCTGGCTTTGCACCAGGAACAACAGGAACAGGATGACCACCGTTGCCGGAAGCACGTAGTGCTGAAACGAAGGGGCAACGACATTGAGACCCTCCAGCGCCGAGAGAACCGAGATTGCCGGCGTGATCGCGCCGTCGCCGTAGATCAGGGCTGCCCCGAACAAGCCGATCAGCACGATGAGTGGCCGGCGGTGGCGCTTTACACCCAACAACGACATCAGCGCCAGGATGCCACCCTCGCCGTCATTATCCACCCGCATGGCCAGCGCGACATATTTCACTGACGTGATGATGATGAGCGTCCAGACGATCAGCGACAGCGCGCCGAGCGTGGCCTCCGGCGGTGGATGTGCGCCGGCTGAGTCGAGCACCGTCTTCAGCGTATAGAGCGGGCTGGTGCCGATATCGCCGAATACCACGCCGAGCGCGGCCAAACTGAGCGCCGGCAGCCTGGTGTGCACGGACGGTGGAGTCTGTTCCGTTGCTGCGACCGGCACCTGTTGGCTCCTGGGATTCGTCGCGGCCGCCACGCTAACCCGCACGCGTGCGCCCGGACAGTGGTGGATAGATGACGTTTCGGCCCACCGTCAGCAGGCGGGTTGCCCTCTATGTCAGCGCCGCCAGCGTGTGCCGTGCGATCATTGCCTCCTCATTCGTCGGGATCACAAACACCCGCACGCGCGAACGCTCGGACGAAATCACTGGCGTGCTCGCGCGATTCGCCACACGGTCCAGTTCCACGCCGATCCATTCCATGCCTTCCAGCACGCGCTCGCGTACCGGCCACGCATGCTCTCCAATACCGCCGCAGAACACGATCGCGTCGATGCCTTTCAGCACCGCCGCCAATCCGCCCAGTTCGCGGCGAATGCGGAAGACGAAATACTCAACCGCCTGCTGCGCCTCCGGTGCATCGGATGCGAGCAAGGTGCGCATGTCATGCGACAGGCCGGATAATCCCTTCAGCCCGGACTCGCGATACAGCAGATCGGTAATCTGCGCCGCGTTCATGCCCTTTTCCTGCATCGGGTAGAGCACGACACCTGGATCAAGCTGGCCGCAGCGCGTCCCCATCGGCAGCCCGTCCAGCGCTGTGAAGCCCATCGAGCTGGCCACCGACTGCCCATCACGGATCGCGCACATCGACGCGCCGTTGCCGAGATGCGCCACGACGACGCGGCCCGCCGCGTGATGCGGCGCAATCTGCCGCAGCCGGCCGGTGACATATTCATAGGAAAGGCCGTGGAAACCGTAGCGCCTTATGCCGTCCGCGAAGAACTGCCGCGGCAGCGCGAACACATCGTTGACGAAGGGATGTGCCCGGTGGAAGGCGGTATCGAAACAGGCCACCTCCACCACATGTGGCCAGGCCTCACGCGCCGCGACAATACCTGCGAGATTGTGCGGCTGGTGCAGCGGTGCCAGCGGCACCAGCGTCTCCAGATCGCGCAGCACCGCATCGGTGACGATTGTCGGCTCGGCGTAGTGCGTCACCGCCAGTTCGGCGCCGAACGCGCGCAATTTGACCGCGCAGCCATAGGCGATGCTGTCCTTGTTGGCGACGCCGACCACCAGGCCGCGCATGCCGCGGAGCATGTCACCGACACGGCTGTCGGGGTCCCAGACCTTGTAGAGTGGATCCACGGCGCCCCGCCGCGCAGCGGAGAGTTGTTCTGACATGGCAAGACCTCATTGGTTGCCACCGCCAGTATGTTAGAGAGCTGTCGGGCGCGTCTATCTCGAATTGATGAATATCATGTTTCGTGACCTCGGGCATCGCCAGGCATGCGTTTGGCGACCTCCTGTACTGGACGGCATGCAAGTCGGGACGGCGCGTTCGCCAGCGCGTCGGCATTGTCGCGGCTGATCCTTCGATTACTGTAAGTTCGACTTTCTTGGCTACGCTTTCAGGCCAAGGATGGTGAGCAAAAGGGCCGGGGGAATGGGCGTCTCGTTCAGTCCCGCAGTCAGCACAAAGGCGCTCACGGCGATCCGTCGGGCCGTTCGGAGTTGGTCGATGCATCGACGAAGTGACAAGACCCTTGATGATCTCGCGCGGATGTTCAACTCGAGCATTTGCGGCTGGATCAACTACTACGGGCGGTTCTGTCCTTCGGCCCTCTATCCGACCTTGCAGCGCATCGACCTTACCTTGGCACGATGGGCAAGCGGGAAGTTCAAATCCTTGCGCGGGCACAAGCGGCGATCCCGACACTGGCTGGCGCGCATCGCACGCCAGCAGCCTCGGCTGTTCGCTCATTGGGACCTGCTCTATGGAAGCGGTCGAACAATGGGAGCCGGATGATGCGAGAGTTTCACGTCCGGTTCTGAGAGAGCGCGGGGCTGCAACTGCCTCGCGCCACTCGCCTCTTCATTCGCATCCGGGGCGTGCAGCACTATCTCTGGCGTGCCGTGGATCAGGATGGCGTCGTGCTCGACATCCTCGTTCAGGCCCGGCGCGATGCCAACGCCGCGAAGCGCTTCTTCAAGCGGCTTCTGAAGGGCTTGCAATATGTACCACGGGGGATCGTGACCGACAAGCTGAGGAGCTATGGTGTCGCTCAGCGTCAACTGCTTCCCGGCGTTGAGCACCGACAAAGCCGATACCTGAACAACCCGGCCGAGAACTCGCATCGACCGACGCGACGAAGAGAGCAACAGATGCAACGGTTCAAATCGACCGAGCAAGCCCAGGACTTCCTCTCCGCTCACGCCTTCATCTACGGTCACTTCCGTCCTCGTCGACACCGACTTCCCGCCCATGCCTATCGTGTGATCCGATCGGACGCTTTCAAGCTCTGGCACCAGGAGACGTGCGCCCCCTGCGCAGCATGATCGGCGCAACACGACTGCGCTCGGCTCCATACTGCCCACGCGAAGTTAACGTGACAATGCCTCTCCATCGCATCGGCCACCAGTTCGCCGATGACCAGATCGTTGTGCGCCGAGATTGTCGCCACCTGGGCCTTTTCTTTCCGCGTGTTGACCGGACGGGACACCTGCCGCAGCGCCAAGATCGCGGCCTTGGCCGCGCGATCCAGGCCTCATTTCAGATCAACGGCACTGGCGCCAGCCACCACGTTGCGGACGCCATCGGCAAAAATCGCATGGGCCAGCACGGTCGCGGTGCTGGTGCCGTCGCCCACAGCATCGCCAGTGCGCTCCGCTGCTTGCCGCAGCATCCGGGCGCCGAGATTCTCCTCAGGGTCCTTCAGATCGAATTCCTTGGCGATCGTCACGCCGTCGTTGCAGACGATCGGCGATCCCCAGCTCTTCTAGATCAGCACCGACTTGGATTTCGGTCCAAGCGTGACGCGTACCGCGTCGCAGAGCACGGTCGTGCCTCGCAGGATCTTCTCGCGGGCCGCGGAACGAAACGTTACCTGTTTGTGCGGCATGACATTTCTCCTGGCAGGCTGCCAGCAGCAGCGGCGGCCCGGCATCCGGCATCGCCGTCGTTTACGGCAGCTTACCTGCCCCGGCCTTGATTTGGATCAAGCCGCGGATTCCCGCGCCGCGCGGGCCTCCCTGCGCGCTCGCCGATGATTCATCCATGTCAATGCGCTTGCCGCCGATCCGACGCGACCATGCGGCGGCCAGCTGCCAGCGGCATCACAGTATTGTGGCCGGCCATGCGTTCGACCGGCGCCAGCAATGAGGTGAACGCCCCCGCCGCCACCTGCGCGACGATTCCGGGCGCGCAGCGGACCTGTCTCTCGGCCTGTGACGGATACGCGCCGGTGACGCTTGATCCAGGTCAATGCCAGCCCTTGCGACCTGTCATAGAGAACAACTCCACTTTGGCACCCGCTGCACGCGAGGTAGCAATGTCCGGTCAATTCGAGCAGCGCCTGGATCTTGCATTGGAGACGAGGCAGCAGCGGCTTCGCCAGAAGCAGGCCAAGCACGTTGCGGCTGAACAGGCGACCCAAGAAGCTCATGCGATACTGGAGCGGATGCAGCTGCAGTTTTGTGGTGAGATACGGTCACTTATCGAACAGGCGGTCGAACGAGCCAATCGACATTTGGCGAAGCGCCCTGAAAAATGCCGACTGTGCGAGGTATCCGGCTACCTCACCGGCCCCCTTTTTGTGGGAGGGGCAACTTGTAATCCGATCGCATTTGAACTGCGCGCGAGCAGCGACAGCGTGGGCGAGACCTTAGTCGTTGAACTGACACATAGAGGAATGATCGAGGCATTCCTGGGGCCTTCGCGGCCAGGTGAACCGCAGGCCCACACGACGCGCCTGGACTTTGGATGGGAGCCCATACCTCTGCAGGATTTTGGCGCCGATGAAGCCAGCGACCTGGTTCTTCGCTACGTAAATGCTGTAACCATACACCTACCTCTGGACCGCATCCAAAGCCGAGCCGCGACAAGGATACCGACCTGACTGCGGTCCAGCGTGTCGCCTCGATGCACGCCGGCAAACGTTTGAACAACGGCGAGCGCAAGCTACTGGCAGCTATCTTCGATGTGGATGGCGTCCTAGTGGCATCCCCGCATGAGCGGGCATGGCGAGAAGCGCTCGTAGACTATACCGACCCTGCTCGATTCACCACTGAATTCTATCAGTCATACGTTGCCGGCAAGCCGCGGCTGGACGGCGCCCGAGCAACCCTTGAGAAGCTTGACGTCCCGAATGCGCAAGCGCGCGCGGCCGAATATGCTAACAAAAAGCAGATATTGATCGAACGCTTGATTGCCGAGCACAGCTTTGAGGTCTATCCGGACGCGGTTCGCCTCGTCGTGGCGTTGAATGCTGCCGGTTTGCGATTGGCACTTGCCTCCTCTTCGAGGAACGTTGCCCCCATGATGCGCGGGCGCAACGCGCCCGACGGGCGCACACTATTGTCGCTTTTTGATGCGGACCTGTGTGGTGCCGATGTTCCGCGCGGCAAGCCGGATCCCGCCCTGTTCCTGCTCGCGGCGCGGGCTTTGAATGTTCCACCTGCTGCGTGTCTTGTGGTCGAGGATGCACCGGCCGGTATTACTGCGGCACGCGCTGGCGGAATGATGACGCTCGGAATTGCCCGGCTTGGAGACGAGGCCTTGCTGCGCGCCGCCTCGGCCGATCTGGTGGTGACAAGTCTCGACCAGGTCGATACTGCCGCCATTGCGGACGGCGTGTTGCGCACTCGTTGGGAGATGGAGAGGCCCACTTGATGCATTACGCGATGAAACCAACGGATGCCCCGAATTGGGTGCTCTGCCACGAAGGTTACAGTATTCTTACCGAGAGCGCCGTTGAGTCGCGCTTCGCGTTGAGTAACGGGTTTCTTGGTGCACGTGGTTCGCGCCCGGTCAGCCGTGGGCCGACCTGGGTGAGTTGGCTGGGCAATATCAAGTGGGCATCGTGGCCCCGTTGTTATGTCGCCGGCCTGTTCGATCGGTTCAATACCGTGCCATCGGTGCCTGCGCTGGTGCCTGTTGCTGACTGGTCACACATTCGGGTCGTGCTGGACGATAGACCGCAACGGTTATGGGATGGCGCGCTTCTCGCAAGCGTACGCATGCTGGACCTGCGTCGGGCCGTGCTTCTTACTGAGATCACCTATCGGACAGAGGACGGCATTACCATCAGGGGTGAAGAGCTCCGCTTGGTATCACAGGCGGACCGCGCGGTTGGATTGCAACTCCTGCGATTTTCGCTGGATCGCGACGGCGTCGATGTCATGCTGGAAGCCAGTTTCGGTATGGCCGGTCTTGGCATGGAGCCGATGTCGCTGGAGCCGGACCTTGGTGCGTGGCGAACCGAGGGCGCGGATCGAGGCGTGGCGATGACAGGCGCGACAACACTTCGAGCTGGCGGCAAGTTGCTGGTTCCGGAGCGTCCATTTTCGCTGCGATGGGTCTGGCGCTGGCATTCTGTCGCTGGGCAGCCGATCGAGGTTGACCGAATCGTCGCGGTGGCGCGTGCGGATTCAGCAAGAGACGATCCTGCTCCCGCCGCCAGGGCGGCTCTGGCACGGAACCGGGCGTCAGGCTGGCGCGCAGTGGTCGCCGCGCATGAGACGGCGTGGCGGGCCCGTTGGCACGAGGCAGATGTAGTGGTTGAAGGTGACGATCAGGTGCAACGAGCGCTGCGGTTCGCCGTTTATCATCTGATCAGCGCCGCGAACCCGGAGGATGAGCGCGTCTCAGTTGGCGCGCGCGGCCTGACCGGCGATGCGTATTTGGGTCACGTATTCTGGGACACGGAAATCTACCTGTTGCCATTCTATACGATGGTCTGGCCAGAGGCGGCGCGCGCGATGCTGATGTATCGCTACAACACGTTGCCAGCCGCACGTATGAAGGCAGCGCAGATGGGCTGCAAGGGCGCTCTTTATGCGTGGGAATCGGCAGATACGGGAGAAGAGACAACACCCGAGAGCGTGGTGGGGCCCGATGGTACGATGATCGATGTTCTCACCGGCAAAATGGAAATACATATCAGCGCGGACGTTTCGTATGCGGTTTGGCAGTACTGGCGAGTAACCGGCGACGACGACTTTTTTGTCGAGGCAGGAGCCGAGATACTGCTGGAGACGGCACGGTTTTGGGCGTCCCGCTCGTCGAAGGAGCAGGACGGTAGACGTCACATCCGTCACGTGATCGGGCCGGATGAATATCATGAGGACGTGGATGACAACGCCTTCACCAACGTAATGGCGCGCTGGAACATCGTCCGGGCACTCGAAGCAATCGAAGTCCTGATGAAACGCTGGCCCCACTGTGCCGTCGTACTGCTCGATAGACTTTCGCTTGCCGACGGGGAACTTGCGGACTGGCGTGATGCGGCCGCCTCTATCGTGACCGGCCTCGACCCTGCGAGTGGGATTTATGAGCAGTTTGCTGGCTATCATAACCTCGAACCCGTCGATCTCGCATCCTACACCGAAAACAATGCGCCGATCGAGGTACTAATTGGCCATCGCCGCATACAACGCTCACAAGTGGTCAAACAGGCGGACGTCGTGGCATTGGAGGCTCTATTGCCCGAGGAGTTCCCTGGTCCGATGGCAGAAGCCAATTTCCGCTATTACGAGTCTCGCTGTGCCCACGGCAGTTCGCTGAGCGCGGGCATGCACGCTCTAGTCGCGGCACGCCTCGGTGACTCCACCCAGGCATTGAAGCACTTGCACCACGCCGCCACGGCGGATCTTGAATTCGATCCAAATAGCGCAGGCGGGATAAGAATTGCCGGGCTCGGCGGGGTCTGGCAGGCGGTGGTACTAGGTTTCGCCGGACTTGATTTGAGTGACGACGGGATCAGTATCAATCCACAGCTACCACCAAAGTGGCACAGCATATCATTCAAGATACGTTCGCGTCGACGGCTGGTACAAGTGCGTATCACCAGAAGGTCGGTCACAATCACAATTCCTGACGGCCCGCCCCTCAATATCCGGATCGCGGGCGAAATCAGAAGTTTAGAGGGAGGTGGAACGCTGGAAGTCGACTTCGAATCTACCGATGCCCCGCGCAATGAGCCCGACGCGAGATGATCAGTGAGGTCCGTTTTCTTGATTAGCGCGACCGAACCTGCACCGGATGAAGCGCAATATCTGCACCGTGGGGCAGGTTCCTGTTGCTGGCGATCGCCGCGCATGCGTGCAGGATGCGATCGCGCGGGCGCAGGAAACGGTTCTGTTCCTGATGGAGCATGCGACCGAGCCGGAGCGGGGTCGGCTTCAACAGGTCGTGGTGCGCTCAACCGCAGAACGACCCCTCTGTAGTAGGCGTAGCCGCCATCGGTTTTGCCAGGCTCGCCGCTCCGGTCTTCAGGTTCCCAGCATTGTCGCCACCTGTTCTAACGTGCGAATCCTCGCGTACATCCTCATTGCCTTGTCCAAACTGTACGTATGCGCCGCAATGTCGCTGCCCCAGCAGCATTCGCGCACCACAACGCACGCCAAATCCATGTTGAACGCCTCTCGCACGCTGGTCTCGACACCGCGGTTGGTGGCGCCGCCACCGATGATCACCACGTCGCGGCGCAGCATGTGCAGCAGCCCGGCGATGCCGGTTCCGTAGAACGCGCTGGGGCGGCGTTTGAGGAATACGTAGTCCGCCGCGAGCGGTGCGATTTCGCCGGGGAACTCCGAGTCGGGTGTGCCCTCCACGGTGTTGGTCAGCGGCGGCACGCCGGTCTCGGCCGACAGGTCGGTGGGTAGCATCACGACGTCGGCGCCGTCGGCGCGGCTGACCGGGGTGGTGTAGATCACTGGAACTCCGGCCGTGCGTGCCAGGCGGATCATGCCCACCCAGGCGTCAAGCACCGGGCGCATCGCTGCCCGCCGCGCGGGGTCCGACGGGGTCAGCGCGCGGCGGCACACGTCGTAGGCGATCAGCGCGGTGCGGCGTGGATCGAGGCGTTCAGGGTCGGGCATGGCAGGGACCTCCGGCTGGGGAGCAAATGTGTGTCTGCGGGCGTCGTAACCGCAGCCATTGCTGGATGGGGGATGCAATCCCGCTCGAAATCGGGTGCAGACTTATGAACGAGGTTGTTCCGCTTCGCTCGCAATGACATCTTTGCGAATCAGAGTTCCGGTTCGCCGGGCACCGGGGCTTTGCCCAACCGCTTGATCAAGTCCGTGACTTCCGCGATTGCTGATTCCGCTGCCGCGACATCCGCGCCCTTCGCTACCAAAGCCACGCCGTTGCCACTGGGCTTGTAGAATGGGTAGCTGCCGAGATCGATCTGCGGATATTTTGCCTGGATCGCGCCGAGGCCTTCCGCGATCACGCCTTCAGGCAAAGCGAACGCGTGCACCGCGCGTTGCTCGATGCGGGGGCCGCCTTTCAGGCGCGGCGCCAGCCATTCGAACATCGACTGCATGACTCGCGGTACGCCGGCCATGACATAGACATTGCCGATCTGAAATCCAGGGGCGACTGAGAGCGCGTTGTCGATCAGCGTGGCGCCGCGCGGCATTGTTGCCATGCGCTGGCGAGCGGCGTTGAAGCCGCCGGGCGGGTATGTCTTCTCCATCCGCACCCAGGCTTCGGGGTGCGGTTCCCATGGCACGCCGAACGCCGCCGCGACGCACTCGCTGGTGATGTCGTCGTGCGTAGGGCCGATACCGCCCGTTGTGAACACGCAATCGAATTTCGTGCGGACCTCGTTCACCGTGTCGATGATGGTCTTTGCCACATCGGGGATCACTCGTACTTCACGCAGGGGGATGCCCAGCGCGGCCAGTCCCGTCGCCAGGAACTTGATATTGGCATCCTGCGTGCGGCCCGAGAGCACCTCGTTGCCGATCACCAGCAGGCAGGCGGTCGGATTCGTTCCCTCCATCGTTATGGCCCTTTCACAGGAAATCCCGTAGCAGTGAAATCAGTGGCTTGTCGGCCGGCGGCACATCGTAATCGGGAAGGTGCTCTGGGCGCACCCATTTCAGCGTCTGGTTCTCCCGCGGCATCGGAATTCCCTTCCAGCGGCGGCACAAATAGAGCGGCATCAGCAAGTGGAAGCGCTCATAGGCGTGCGATGCGAAGGCGAAGGGCGCCAGGCAGGCGACCGAGACGTCGATCCCCAATTCCTCCCGCAACTCGCGGATGAGCGCGACTTCCGGGATTTCGCCTGGTTGCAACTTGCCGCCCGGGAACTCCCACAGGCCGGCCATCACCTTGCCTTCCGGGCGGCGCGCCAGCAGCACGCGCCCGTCCACGTCGATCAGGGCGCAGGCGGCGACCAGGACCATCGGCTTCTCGCCGTTTGCCGCCGGCCCGGCGCCGGGCTGGCCGAAGATGTCGTCGCGTGTGGCCTCGAATTGCCAGACCGGGCGTTCGCCGCCGCGGGCCACGGACATCCCGCTGCCCTCCCCGGTCTGGCGGAAGCCAATGCGGCGCAGCACCGCCGCCGAGGCGGGATTGTCGGTGGCCACGTCCGCCCGCATGCGGTCGATCGCGAGGTTGGCGAAGCCCCAGCGGACGACGCGGCCGGCAGCCTCGGTCGCCACGCCGAAGCCCCAGAAGCGGCGACCTACCCAGTAGCCCAGCGTCGCCACGCGAGCGTCCAGCCGCAGGCCGACCACGCCGAGGAAGATCTCCTGGTCGCCGTCGCGGCCAGTGATGGCGAGCGTGTAGCCGGTGCCATCGGCCAACTCGCGCGCGGTGGAGGCGATCCATTCGTCGGCGAGTGGGCGGGGGTAGGGGAACGGCACGATCGCCAGGTTGCGCGTCACCTCCCAATCGTCGATCAGGCGGAACATCGGTTCCGCGTCATGCGGGAGCAGGGGGCGGACGATGAGGCGCTCGGTGATGAGGGGGGCGAAGGCTTCCTCGGGCGCCAGAGCGTGGAGGCGCGGCGGGGGCGCGGCGGGCTTGGCGGTACGGCGGCGCGGCGCGCGGGGGCGGGGTGGCGGCGACTCGGTGGAGTCTGGTGCGGGGCGGGAGCGGCGGGACATGGGGCGGGCGAAGGTGGCGCACGGGGTAGGGGGGCGCAAGCGCGTTGATGCCGTTGCCGGGGATAAGCGCATTCAGGCGGGTCCCTCGGTCGTTGGACTGCGCCGTGCGAGGGCTTGCTGGCGCAGCCAGCGACGGGCCGCGCGACGGACGGGGACGGGATCGCGTTCGTGGCAGGCCGGAAGCGGAAGCAATATCAACGACCATTACAGCTGAAGCGTCGACCGGATTCACCGCTCATGGGAATGGAAAGTCCGTGTGCGTTCGAATGAAAGCTGCTCGCTGGCGGGGGTCAATAGAATCGTCTCGGTGGCCTCTGCGTCTCTGGCTTCCTCGGCGATAGATTTGCCAGCCGCGAAACCCGGCTCACCCAGAGAATTGAAACTGCCGGCAACACGGGCGGACGGGTTCATGGGGGAAGCGGTTCTGCAGATGCCGCTCGTTTCTGGCAAATTTATCGCAGAGAAGGCAGAGACGCAGAGGGCGCAGCGAAGAATTTATTGATCCGTGCTGTTGGGACTTCCTTGTCCCGCCACTGGCTATGGTCGCTCTTATCGTCGCGCGTGTGCTAGGTGCGTCAGCGCGCTCATGTCGTGATCCTGACGGATGTGGATGGCGGTCGCACCGCATGCTATTGCGAGACTTCGCAGCAACCGAAGCAATCTCATTTGGGCTCGTGCGGGCCTCCTTGCGTCCACACGGCCGAGGTTGCTTCGTCGCTTCGCTCCTCGCAATGACATGAGAACGGCGCGAGACACGCATCTCTGATAGCGGATACTATCAGCACTTGTGGGGGAGCAGGCCGAACTGCGTCATCTTGGCATTCATCACGAAATCGCCGAAGTCCATTTGCAGGTTGTCCGCGACGCCGTTCTCCCAATAGCGCATGCCCACCTGGTAGTTGGGCGTAATGGTGTCGGGTGTGCGGTCGAAGAACGCCAGCCGCACACGAGTGCTCGGCAGGACCGACAGCGCCGGCCACTTGGTCGCAAAGGGCTGCTTCCAGTCCAGGATGGCGATCGAGCTGTCTTCCGCGCCGTTGTCGTCGGTGCCGTCGAACAAGGGCAGGGTGATGAACTTCTTGCCTTCGCGGGCGGCGGCAATGATGGCGGCGGTGTGGGCCATCGGGAACAGCGTGCCGGCGGGCAACTTTACCGTGGTGTCGTGGGGCGTGGTGTAGTGCACAATGCCGGGACCGCCGGGGCGGTCGATGCTGGCCTCGCCGTCGGTCTGCGATGTGACTGCCTGGTCGGTCAGTTGCCGCATGTGGAACCGCAGCTTCATCCCGTTCTTGGATTCCCAGGTGGCGTAGTCGGACACCATGTGGATGTCCTGCCCATCGGTGTTGGTCACCATCATGTCGAGCTTCTGGCGGACCGCCCAGCCATCGCAGGCATCGATTACTTCGTAGCCCATGGTGCCGGAGGCTGCGACGATGTCGCTGTCCCCGTTGGGGTCGTTGGCCAGCGTGAGCTGATACAGCGCGTGATGAGCAGCGAGCGGGACGGGTTCGGCAACGGGGGTGGGCAGTGCGGCCGCCCGGGCAGGCAGGCCAGCGGGTTGCGCGACCAGGAGGACGAGTGCTGCCGCTGCGGCAGGGAAGCGCATGAGGAAGTCTCCGGCGGGGGATAGCGGGCGCGAGCATAGGGAGCCTGCGTCACCACCGCCAGCGACCGGGTGGCTCAGGGTGGATGGGGACCGAGAGAAAGCGATGGCTCGATCCGCTGTGTCACGTTTGCGCCTCGGCTTCGTCTACGCAGCGGCGGTCACGGCTGGACGGTCGAATATTCGCAGTAGCGCCGGGATTTCGGGTGCCGGGGCGCGCCAGCAGATCAGGTTGCCCTGAATTTCAGTGCAGCCATCCAGGCGCAGGTTTTCAAGTTGCTCGCCCGTCTCCACGCCGACCGCGGTGGTCGCGATGCCGAGCGACGTGCCCAGTTGCGCCACAGCCCGCACGGATGGAACCAGGGGGAGACGGCCGGCATCCTGGTGCCGATGTGCGAAGCATTATCCGGATGACGCACCAGGATAGTGCCGTCGCGCCAGAGCAGCATGAACGTTACGGCCTGCGGCAGATCAATCGAGGCTTAGAGGCTCGAGAACACCTGCAACGGCATCGAGGCAAGCACCACGCCAAGGAACTGGCCATTGGGTGCCGTAACGCGGCGGGCGGCGAAGATCGTCCAGGCAAGCGTCGCCCGGCTGATGAGCGGCTGGCTGATGAACAGGTCAGGATCATTCTGGACTCTGAAATGGGCCATGTAGTCCCGGTCTGACAGGTCGTTCGATTGGGCTGGCCATCGGAGGGAATAATTGACCCGCACGCCGTCCGCCGCGACCAGGGTGAGCGTATCGACCTGCGGCAGGCGGTCGGCACGGCTGCGCAGGTATTCGTGGATGGTCCTGGTGCCGAGGAGGCGTTTTAAATCGTCCGGCGTGGTGACGTGCAAGCCGGCGATCAGGTCCTGTGTGTCCCGCAGCACGATGTCGACGGATTGGACCGAACGGGAGGTTTCCTCGGCGAGCACGATGGCGAGGCTATCAGCGTTGGTCAGGGCAGTGTGCAGGGCATCGCTACGCATGTGCGAAACCGTCACGCCGATGGCGAGCACGGAGGCGGCAATCAGCACGACCGCGCCATGGGTCAGGGTCGTGGCACGCTTCAGATGTTGGGCGCTTCGCCACGACGGGCGTGGCAAGGCGGGCTGCGTGAACGGAAGGCGCATGAGTGCCATTGTCGGCGATATTCGCTACCAAGCCGCTAAGGCGGCCAGGAGGGCGATTTGGCCCGCGGCGCGCGTGGCATCTTCGCCTACGGCGCGCGTGGCATCAGCCTCGTCGGCTTAGCCAGGGCAAACGAGGTACGAGGTCAGTCTCCTGTCCGAAAAGGTTGGGGAGGGGCGGAGCGGCACGAACCCCTGTCTCTAAGCCGTCGCACACGAGCCCCTCACCCTGACCCCGTCCCCTGACCTTGGCCGGCTTTGTGGCCGAAGCCCACAAGGGGAGAGAGTACTCTTCTGTCAGACGCCGTGCAGCATCGCCTTGACCCGTTCGGCGAGTTCGCGGCGGCGGTACGGCTTACGCAACGCGCCCGCCTCCATCACGCCGGTCTCGGCATCGTCCTCCGGGGCAAATCCGGTGGTGAACAATACTCGCAGGTCCGGCTGCAACATTCGGGCGGCTTCGGCCAACTGGTAGCCGCTCAGGCCGTTGGGCATCACCATGTCGGTGAACAGCAGGTCGAAGCGTTCGCCGGCTTGCAGAATGGCGAGCGCGCTGGGCCCGTCGGTCGCAAGCCGCACACGATAGCCCAACGCGGCGAGGTTACGCGCGGCGGTGGTTCGCATGGCATCGTTATCGTCCACGACCAGGATCGATTCTTTGCCGCGTGGCAAAGGCGGCACACGGCCCTGCTGCTCCAGGCTGGTAGGCTCCGCCTGGGTCCGGGGCAAATAGAGCCGCACGGTCGTGCCTTTGCCTGGTGCGCTTTCGATATCGAGATGGCCCCCTGACTGCCGGGCAAAGCCATAGATTGTGCTGAGGCCAAGCCCGCTGCCCTTGCCGGGTGGCTTGGTGGTGAAGAACGGCTCGACCGCGCGCGCCAGCACGTCCGGCGACATGCCGATGCCGGTATCGGCGACTGCGAGCATGACGTATTCGCCCGGCGAGGCCTCGGGATTCCGGACGCAGAAAGCGGCATCCAGCGTGACGTTCGCGGTGGCGATGCTGAGCCGCCCGCCATGCGGCATGGCATCCCGCGCATTGATGGCGAGGTTGAGCAAGACGTCCACGATCTGCGACGGGTCGGCGTGGATCAGCCAGAGCTCCGGCCGCAGCGCCACGTCAACGGTAACGGTTTCGCCCAGCGTGCGCTGCAGCAGGGACACGTGGACCGGCAGGTACTCGTTCAAATCGATTACCGCAGGCTGCAAGGGCTGGCGCCGCGCGAATGCCAGCAACCGTTGCGTCAGCGCGGCGCCGTTAAGCGAGCAATCGAGAATTTCCGAGGCGAGCTCGCGCGCCTCGGTCCTTTCGGGCAGCAGGTCCAGCAGGAATTCCGTATGGCCCAGGATCGCCCCGAGCAAGTTGTTGAAATCGTGCGCGACGCCGCCGGTAAGCTGGCCAACAGCTTCCAGGCGGTGTGCGTGGCGCAGCTCCATCTCGGTTTGGCGGCGTATCGTGACGTCCTGCAGGATGGTCATCATACGCAGGGCGTGCCCGGTATCCGGGTCTCGTTCGGTGACGGTGCTGAAGCAGGACAGCCAGACCCAGGAACCGTCAGGACGGCGAACGCGGAATTCGCGGCTCGCCTTGTCGCTGATGCCGTCACGCAAGGCGGCTTCGGTTGCCGTGTAGGACGTGGAATCATCGGAGTGGATCAATGCCTTCCAGGTGGCAAGCTCGGGGCCGGTTTCCTCCAGCCAGACCAGCGGAGGCAGGGCGCCGCCGGCTAGTTCCGCCGCCCGCGAATCCAGCCGCACCGCGCCGCGCCGCCAGTCCTGCTCACAGACGCCCAGGCCGGCCGCTTCGACGGCAAGGCGCAGACGCTCCTCACTGTCGCGCAACGCAGTTTCGATGGCTTTTTCCCGGGTAATGTCCTCCATGGCGCCCAACACCAGGGGTTCGTCCTCGGACGGCAATGCCAGCGGCACGATTCCCGCCCGGGCGAACAACATCGCACCGGCTTTCGTGAGGTAGCGTTGTTCCGTCGGCAACCAAGTGGCACCGGGATCCACGTTGGTCGGGACCACGACATCGACGTCGGCGGGGTAGGCGAGTTCGGGTGTGGTGCGGCCGAGCAATTCGGCCTCACTGTATCCCAGCATGCGGCACAACGCCGGGTTGGCCGCGATGATCTGCCGCGTCTCCGCCGTGGCGATGGAGAGTCCGATGGGGCTGTCGTGGAACACCTGGCGAAACCGCCGCTCGCTGTCGCGCAGCGCGTCCGTCCGGACGCTGACGGTGTCGGCCAGCCGGGCGTTCGCCTCACGAAGTGCGGTTGCCTGGCGGTGGCCGAGCGCGGCGGTGAGGGCGCCCAGCAAAAGCGCGAGGGTCAGGGCTGCACTGCTGCCAGACAACACCTGACGGCGGGCCCAGCGGGCGGATTCCTGGCGATGGACGAGTAACCCGGCTTCGGCCTGGTCGAAGGTGGCGAGTTGGTTGCGGATTTGCGCCATGACGGCGGCGCCGTCGCGGCGCTCGATGCGCTGGTTAAGGGCTTGCTCGTCGCCGTCGCGGAAAACCGTAACAGCCGTCGCGAGAAATGCCAGCCGTCGCGCGATCAGCGGACTCAGGTTATCCAGCCGGGCAAGCTGCGCCGGGTTGTCCGAGACCAGACTGCGCAGCCGGGTATCGGCGTGGGCCACGGCGGCGCGCGCCTGGTCGATGTTCGGCATCAAGGCCGGATCGTGTGTCAGAAGATAGGTGCGAACCTTCGCCTCGGCTTCCTGAATTGTATCGAGCAGACTTTCGGTTGCCTGGCGGGTTTCCATCGTATGCGCGACCCAGGCATCGGCGTCGCCCGTGCGCATCGCCATGGCAACGACAGCGGCAAGCCCCGCGATCAACAGCGCGAAACCGCAGGCGTGCAAAGTCCATAAATGCCGTTGCCAGCCGGTGCGCGGGTAGGGCCCCGGATCGGCCGCCCCGCCCGGCAGTGGGGGGCTCAGCGCATCGTGGGCTGCAAATGCTGACTCAGTCATGCAGTCTCACACGGGCTGGGCGGTGTCCGGGTGGGGTCGATAGGCTGGAACTGGTGGAGTTACCCACAGGCGTTGGAACCTTCGATGAAGGTTGTAGAGACAACGCTATTTCCTAATAAATGATGAAGAGAATCGCCAAATTGCAACCTTGTAGCGATATTTGGCGGCCGAGCTATTGACTGGTGGCAATATCCAAGTCTGGATCGCAACGCGTTCGTGCCCCCGCGGGAAGCCGGTCTCGGTCCTGGTGTCACGGATATGCTGGCGCCCAAGAGGGGCCCGGTTCACGCGCACGGGCGCCCGCGGGCGGTCTTCTTCGCGGCATCGACGAGATGGAGGTGAACCAGGTAGAGGTCGGCGACGCGCCCCAACAACAATCGCCGCAGCAAAGACTTGCCGGAGGAGATGTCTGTATCGCTGGGCTGCCGCAGCCAATCAGGCAGTGACGCACCGTCCGGCACCAGGTCCAGCAGCGCCTGATGGATGCCGACCAGGTAGAAGATGCGTTCCGAGGTGTCCCGGGGCAGGATGGCCTTACCGCATCTCTTCCATTGGAAGTAGGTGGAGCGCGCGGCGAGTCCCAGCAGGATCATTTGCTCGGCCACGGTGAGTTTCCAGAGGCGCGCGATGTGGAAGAATGTCTGCACAGATGTCGCCGGGCTGGTTGCGCGGAGCGGCCGCAGGGTGTGGGGCGCCGGTCCAGGCGTACCATTCATGGCAGCGCGCTGGCCGGCATTGTTCCGTGTCGGTGGCATAGTGTTGCTCATGGCCGGTTCAGCACCGCGACGATGATGTCGATCGCCTGGGCATGCCAACGCTGCACGGCCTTGTGGTCGGCGCCCAGAGCGGCGCCCAGGCGGCGCCAGGGGAACAAGTGCCGCTCGGTCACGGGATGCACCAGGCTGCGCGCGCCAACGATTCGGCGCAGGACGTAGCGGTCGAGCGGGATGATGCTGATCCATCCCATCGCCTCGTCCATGCGGCTGATCTTTTCCGCCGAGGGAATGGCCGGCCGAATCCGCGTGGCGGACCAGCCGTAGCTTTCCAGCGCCGTGCGGACGATCTCGATGGACGAGGTGCGGAGCTTCGTGGTCCATCCGGTGCCAGGCAATGCGAGGAGGGTCGAGCCCGCTTCCTCCAGCCGGAAGATCACGTAGTTTGCGTCGATCGGCTGCCCCTTGGGCTCGGCGGGACGGGCCGGTGGAGCGGCCATCCCCGCGGGCCTGGTCCTGGGACTGGCGGCCATGGCGTGGCGTTCCTTTCTTCGATGGTTCCGCTGCAGGTTCAATGATTGAAAGTTCGCAGCGGGTAAGGCTGGCCCTGCAGCACGGTGCCTGATGTGAGTACGTTCCAACTGTCCGGGTGACCCGGGGGCAACGGCTCCCGCGTTGGGTCCGGCGGCAATGGGCGAGTGCGCTCCGCCCGGCTGAGACCGAGCCGATCCGCCCGTTTGGCCACCGCCTGCACCGGGAGAGACAGTTCGGCTGCGATCGTTTCCCAGTTGGCGCCTTCAATACGGCGGCGGCGGATCTGAGTGTCCTGGCCTTCGGTCCAATATCGTTTGCGGGACGGCATGTTCGTTAACGCTCCGTGGGTTGCCTGGGCATGTTAGTGTATTCTCTAACGTATGTCAACTATTATAACCGAGGCCGACGATGCTTCCGATGGTGGAGGGCGAAGGGCGGGCGGCCACCGGATTCACGGGGGCGGCCTTCCGAACATGACGCCAGGGCGAAACTTTTCGCTTCCCCAGTTAGCGAATCTGACTTACAAGGGCGACATGAGCGATCCTGTACAAATTGGCGAGCGGATTCGCGCCGCCCGGAACGAGCGTGGCTGGACCCAGGAACAATTGGCGGAGGCAGTGGGCGTGTCCCGTAGTGCGGTGGCACAATGGGAGACCGGTCGGGCCGGTCAGCTTACTGGCAACCTCGCGCGAATTGCGGAAGTGCTTGCGGTCGGCATAGAGCACTTGACTCACGGGCGAGATAAGCGTTCCGGGGTGCATGCCGGGACCGGGGACGAATCGGCATTGTTGCGGCTCTACCGGGAATGCGTGCCGGAGGACCGCCAGTTGCTGCTGCGTACTGCTAGGAGGCTGGCCAGGCGGTGAGTAGAGATGGCTTCGTCCGGAAGGGAATGTCCTTCGGCGTCGGCGGGAATGCACGGTTTTCCCCGCCCGACGAGGACCGAGTCGGGCACGGGGCGTCACACCAGGGCTGGATGCGGCGCCGGTTGGAGGATGCTGTGGAAGACGTGTTCCGGACCGCGCTGCGCCGCGGGGATCTTGCTTCGGCCGAAGACTTGCTGGGCGTGATGGAGAACATGCACGCCCGGGCGAAGGTGCGGTTCCAGGGCGAGCGGCGGGGCGCCGCCGTGGCGATAGAACGGGGGCGAAAGGAATTGGAGGAGCGCAAGGCGCGCCGCCGGGTTGGGCCAGGCTGACGCGGTACGTCTGCCGTATTGCGTGCAGACCGCAGCCGCACGTTTCGCGGCGCTACACGATTCGTTCGATGCGTTGCAGCAGGCCCGGTGGCCGGTAATCCTTGATCAGCCGGTGCAGATCGGCCGTTGTGCCGCTGATGTCCGGCTTTTGCGTCGCCATCGAGGTGACGATCAGGCGTGCGTCCCCGCCCTGGTCGAATACGAACACGATGGCGCTATGCGTCACTTCATAGGGATGCCCGTCATGCGCGGGGGTGACGGAATATGCGACGCGGTAGCGGCGGGCCAGCGACGCCAGTTCGTCCGGCGTGCCGCGAAGGCCGACGATCTGCGGCGCGAACAGGGAAACGTATTGTTTGAGGATCGGGAGTGAGTCGCGGTTGGGATCCACCGTGACAAACAGGATCCGCACCTGGTCCGCTTGCTTGCCCAGGTTGTGGAGCACTGCCGCAAGGTTGGTCAGCGTGGTGGGGCAGTAATCCGGGCACTGCGTATAGCCGAAATAGAGAAGGGTCACCTTGCCGCGAAAATCCGCGGCGGTGATGGGGGCGCCGGTCATCGCATCGGTCATGGCGAAGGACAGGCGCGGCAGGCTGCCGGAGATATCCGTCTCGTGCCACCCGGTCTTGCGATCGCACGCAGCAACCGGCAGGGCCAGCGCGCCGGCAGCGAGCGCCAGCAGGCTTCGGCGCGGTAGCGTTTTGGCGGCGGGCGGCCGCCCGCATGGCGCGTCAGTCATCGATGTATCCCCCCGCCGGCCACGCTGATGACCGGGGCGGGCGCCACCCTCGCTCGGCGGGACGGCGCTGGAAAGTTAACAATGACTATGGTTTTGGTAACGCATTTCGGTTGTTCCCGGCGGGCGTGGGGTCACATTACCTGCCATGCCGTTGGGTCCCCTTCACTACCTGCCGCTTTCCGCACCCTTTTTCGCCATCCTGGTGGGCGTGCTCGCCGTTCTTTGGGTATTGCTCGAGGTCGGCACGCTTGGTTACGCCTATATGCGCATCGGCCTCAGCCCGCGGGGCGCGATGCTGATCTTGCTGGCCTCGCTGATCGGCAGTTACTTCAACATCCCGCTGGCCGAACTGCCCGAACAGCAGGTGCTTTCCGGCCAGTTGATCGATTTTTTCGGTATGCAATACGTAGTCCCGATCGTCTCGTCATGGCCTGGCACGGTGATTGCGGTGAATGTCGGCGGGGCGGTGATCCCGGTTGCGGTTTCCGTGTACCTTTATGTGCGGCACCGGCTTTGGGTGCAGGCGCCCATTGCGGTGGTGTGCGTTGCGGCGCTGAGCCATTGGCTGGCCCATCCTGTGGCGGGGCTGGGGATCGCGGTGCCGGTGTTCGTGCCCGCCCTGGTAACGGCGGTGGTGGCGCTGATCCTGTCGCGGTGGGACGCACCGCCTCTGGCCTATATCGCGGGGAGTTGCGGCACCTTGGTCGGGGCGGATCTGCTGAACCTGGACAGGTTGCAGGGGCTGGGCGCCCCGGTTGCCTCGATCGGCGGGGCCGGGACGTTCGACGGCATTTTCCTGACGGGCGTGCTGGCGGTGGTGATTGCGAGCCTGACGTCGCCGGAACGTCGACAGTGATTAGGGTGTCATATGAACGGCGCTAGAGCCCGGCCAGAATCGCATCCGCGCATTTCTCCGCCGTCATCAGCACCGGGAAATTTGTGTTCGCGCACGGCACCACCGGAAAGATCGACGCATCGACGACGCGCAGCCCCGCCACGCCGCGCACGCGGCCGGCCGGATCGGTGACCGCCATGGGATCGTCGTCGCCACCCATGCGGCAGGTACAGGACGCGTGCCACACGCCGACTGCCGCCTTGCGCACGAACGCCTCCAGCGCGTCGTCGTCGCGCAGCAATTGCTCGAGCGTAACGCCTTCCATGACCAATTTGCGGATCAGCATGGAACGCAGCCCGGGCGGGCCATCCAGCAAGCGCGCGATCGCATCGGTCAGCAGCTTGTTCTTGCGGTTGATGATGCCGACCTGGCGCACCTTGTCGCTGTAGCTGGCGGGGAACGGATCGGTGGTCACCGCCTGCATCTCCGGCGTGAGGTGCATGGCACCGAAGCGACGCACGCCGTCCATCATGCGTTCCAAATCGCGCTGGTCCGAGAGCAGATTGAATTCCACCACCGGTTCGTCGTTCGGATCGCGCGAGGCCAGCCGCACCTGGCCGGTTTCCGAATACGTCTTGTACACTGTGATGATAAAAGACCCGATCTGCTCTCCCACCGCGTGCCAGGACGTCTTGTTGGTAACGACGGTGAACATGTCGCCCGGCGGAATGCCGTCCAGCCCGGACGAATAGCGCAGCGCGGTATAAATGTGCCGCCGCGTGTAGTCGTTGACGATTCGCGCGTGCGGCTTGATGAACGCCGCAACCGCGACCGCCGGATGATCCTGCAGTCGCTGCCCCACGCCGGGCAGGTTCGCGCGCACCTCGATCCCCATCTCGCGCAAATGTCCGGCGGGGCCGATGCCGGCACGCAGCAGATGCGCGGGGGAGTGGATGGCACCGGAGCAAACGATGATCTCGCCGCCGTGAAAATCCGTCTCGCGCCCGTCAACGCGCGCGCGGACGCCGGTACAGCGCAGGCCATCGAACAGCAGGTTCAGTGCCTGCGTGTGGGTGGAGATGGTCAGGTTGTCGCGCATCCGCGTGCCGGGATCGAGATAGCCAATCGCCGCGGACACCCGCCGTTCATAGACGTTGGAAATGGTGATCGGAAAATAGCCGTCGCGGAACTCCCCGTTCTGGTCGATCAGGAATTCGTAGCCCGCCTTCTTGAACGTTTCTGCCGCGGCCTTTGCATGCTCTGGCCACAGGTCCGGGAAGATGCGGCGGACCGGGATGCGGCCTTCGTTGCCGTGCCAGGCGCCGTCGAAATCCATGTCGCGCTCGACCTTCTTGAAGAAGGGCAGGACGTTGTCCCAGTTCCAGCCGGTGGCGCCGCGCGCGTGCCATTCGTCGTAATCGGTGGGCGCGCCGCGATTGGCGAGCTGGCCGTTGATCGACGACCCGCCGCCCAGCACGCGCGCTTGCTCATAGGTGCGCAGCGGCGGACGCGGCGCGTCGGGGCGATTGTGCGGGATGACCTCGGTGGTGACCTTCAGTTTGTTCCAGGTGAAGCCCGGGTTCAGGTAGGCGGTGCCGGGATAGGAATCGAGAATCTCCTTCGGCACCTTGCCGTGCGGCGTGTCCTGGCCGGCTTCGAGCAACAGCACCTTGTTGGCGCTGCGCGCGGAAAGGCGGTTGGCCAGCACCGATCCCGCCGAACCGCCGCCGATAACAATATAGTCGTAGGTTGTTGTGGCAGTGGTCATGGTTCAGCAGCCCAGTTTCGTCGCCATGTCCTCGACATTGGTGGCGATCACGTCCCAGTCCTGATCCGCCGCATAGTCGCGCTTCTGGTGTGGTCCGTATTCGGTGGGGCGTGGGAAGAAGCCGGTCATCAGCCCGCATTTGCGCGCGTTCGCCAGGTCGTTGTTGTGCGCCGCCCCCAGCATCACCTGGCCTGGCTCCAGATCGAGCAGGCGTGCGACGCCTAGATATGTCTCCGGGTCCGGCTTGAAGTGGTGGAACAGATCGGAGCCGAATACCAGGTCCCAGGGAATGCCGGCGTGCTTCGCCATGTTGGTCAGCAGCGACACGTTGCCGTTGGACAACGGGCCGATGATGTAGCGGCTTTTCAGCCGCGTCAGCCCCGGCACCGAATCCGGCCAGGGCTTCAGCCGGTGCCAGCCGCGGTTGATGTGCTGGAGGTCGGCCTCGGTGAGGCCCTTGATGCCGAACTCGGCCACCAGCTTGTCGAGCGATGCGCGGTGCAGATGGTCGAGCGTGGTCCACGATTGCTCTCCCTTGCGCACGCGATCCATCGACGGGTGGTACGCGGCGCGCCACGCATCCACCAACGCGGTCCAGTCGCCCGCGACGCCCCGCTGTTTGCCGAATTCGGTCAGTTCCGCGATCAGGCTGCCGCGCCAGTCCACGATGGTGCCGAACGTGTCGAACACGATAGCCACCGGTTGCATTGCCGCCATGGGTCGCCCCTCCCGTTTGTTGGTGCAGCGAAGCGCCCGGCTGCGCCGCGGTCAAGCGCTCACGGCCGATCTTCGCGCCTCAGAAGTGCAGCCATATTGCAGTTACGAAACGCAACGAGGGTTTGGTACCGTCCGCTTCGCATACGCTTGCGAAGAGAACGGACACGCGAACCGCCTGCCGAATAGGTCGACCGGCCCTTGCCCATGGTGCCGGCCCATTATCTGATTCGGGTCTTCCGGCAATCGTGTGGGTGATTTGGCCAGGATGAGGGCAGAAGCGGCGTCTACAGTCCACGCTTATTAAGCAGACCAAATTCTGAAATCGGCGATACGCCTGTAACGCTACAGGCGTCATGCCAACAAACTCCCCGATAGACGGTTCCACGGCCCCCTGTTGGCGCGCTCATGCGCCAAACGCACGGCACATGACCGCATTGCACCATGGCATATCGACACTTTGGCAAGCTTTTCCCTGCACTATACGATTTAGAAAATGGAACCGCGGATGAACGCAAATGAACGCAGATGATTCGGTGTTGAACCGTATCTCTCGGGGTACCATCGGCTGTGCGCTGACGGTGGCCAATACGCTGGGCTGCGGCTTTCTGGAAAAGGCCTGTGAAAATGAGCTGACGCACGAATTGCGTCGGGCCGGACTTGCCGCCCGCCAGCAGGCCGGCGTGACGGTGCGATACGGCAGCATCGCGGTGGGACAGTATATCGCCGACCTGTTGATTGAGCAGGAAGTTGCGGTTGAACTGAAGGCAGTCCGCGCATTGGACAATGCACATCGTGCGCAATGCATGAACTTCCTTCGGGCGAGCGGGTTGCGTTCATGTCTGCCGCTGAACTTTGGTCGGCCGCTGCTCGAGATCCGGCGTCTGGTCTGGCGGTTGTAAAGGATGCGTCACGACCGCGGACGGAAGGTGCCATCTGCGTTCATTGGCGTTCATCTGCGGTTCCGAATCGCATGCGATGCCGGACGCGTCCTCGGCGATCGCATGCGCCCCCCTTGCGGCGTTTCCCCCCGTTGGTCCTGGCCAAATCGCCCACACGATTGCCGGAAGACCTATCGCTACGAGTGTGTCCGTCAGGCGTGGGACTGAATATGTCGTGTTTGGTTCTTCCGAGTCAGCCGACCGTCTGGCCGACCCTGGAGCTCGCAGCCGCGCACCTCGAAGACGTGTGAGCATGCCGATCCGTGGCGTCCACGGCCACCGCCTTGATTGCCCGCCCCAATTCGGCAGTCATCCTGGCAACATCAGGCGTCACGGCCCCGCACTCGCTTGGTCAACCCAGCGATCGCGCCTATCGTCACGCAGATCAATCCACATCGAAGGAAACGTCATGACCCCGCCCGATCGCCTGCGCGCCTTGTTGGCCGAACCCGGCTTCGTCGTCATGCCTTCGGTGTGGGACGGCATCACGGCGAAACTCTCCGCCGCCGCCGGATTCAAGAGCGCCTTCCTGTCCGGTTCCTGCGTCGCCGCAAGCCGCCTCGGCGGCCCGGACCTCGATCTGCTCTCGTTCGCCGAAATGTTCGATTCCTTCAACATGGTGCACGGCGCCGCGCCCGACCTGCTGATCCTGGCGGACGGCGACCACGGTTACGGCAACGCCATGAACGTGCAGCGCACGGTGCGCGCCTACGGACGTGCCGGCGCCGCCGCGATCCTGATCGAGGACAAGATCACGCCGCGCGCCCTCACCGCCGCCGGCAAGCCCTGCCTGCCGCACGAGGAAGCCCGCATGAAAATCCGCGCCGCAGTTGAAGCGGCAAAGGACTCCGGCATCCTCATCCTCGCTCGCACCGATTGCCGTCCCACGCAAGGCATCGACGAAGCCGTGCGCCGCATCGAGATGTACGTCCGCGAAGGCGCCGACATCCTGTTCCTCGATTCCCCCGCCGACGACAACGAAATCCACCGCGCGATCGAAGCCGCGTCCGGCCGTCCCTCTTTCGTGGTTCTGTCGCCAGGCGCCCCGCGCGCGACGCCGTCGCAGACGGAAGCCGCCGCGCTTGGCTTCAAGATCGGCACCTATCCCACCGCCATGCTGTCTCCGTCCATCGCCGGCATACACGCCGGACTGGCCGCGATCCGCGCCGGGGAAGCCGAGGCCGCCAGCGCCATGGCGCCCGCGGAATTGAGGAAGGTCCTGGGCTACGCGGAGTACGATACGCACGCCAAACGTTTCATCGTCGGCGGCTGAAAGGCGTTTGCTATGGATGACGTGTTGCTGGCGGAAGATCGCGGCCCGGTGCGGCTGCTGACCCTGAACCGCCCCGCCAAATTGAATGCGCTGAACGCCGAGCTGGTGCATGCGCTGACCGATGCGTTGCAGGCCGCGCAGGCCGACGACGCAGTGTCAGTCGTGGTGCTGGCCGGTGCCGGCCGGGCGTTCTGTGCCGGCGCCGATACCTCGGTGCCGCGGCCGTTGACCACCGAGAACCGCCCGAACCTGATCCGCCACGGCGACGCCAACATCGCATTGACCAAATTGCTGGCCCGCGTGGACAAGCCGATCATCGCGGCGGTGCACGGCTATGCGCTGGGCGCCGGCTGCGGCCTGGCGCTGGGCGGTGATCTCACAGTGGCCGCCGAAAGCGCACGCTTCGGCTATCCGGAACTGCGCGCCGGCCTGACCGCCTCGACCGTGACAGCGCAGGCGGTACACCTGATGGGACGCAAGGTCGCGTTCGAGCTGCTGACGTTGTGCGACAACATGCTGCCGCAGCGTGCCTATGAACTCGGCTTGGTGAACAAGGTGGTTCCGGACGATCAATTGCTCGATGCCGCCATCGCGATGGCGGAGAAGCTCGCAGGTTGGAACAAGGAATTCCTCTGGCAGACGAAACGCACGTTCCATCGTGCGGCGTCCCTGTCACCGGAGCAAGCGCTGGAAATGGCGCGCGATGTGGCTGTCATGATGGGACGGATCCCTGGCTGACCGCCGGCGGGCCGGTCGCGGTCTGGGTCAGCCGATCGTGAAGTAGTTGAGACATAAGATATCTCGGTCTAGGCTGCCGCGTAGGGCAGGCCGTAAAACGGAGGGGTGCGATGGCAGCGGGGATTCTGGCGGCGCTGGCGGAAGCGTTGGCATCCGGTTCGGTGGCAGTGATCGACCTTGCACAGCCGCTCGAACCCGGCACCCCGATCATCAGCCTGCCGCCCCAGTTCGGCCAGTCCGCGCCATTTCGGATGGAACGAATTTCCGATTACGACGATCGCGGCCCCGCCTGGGCGTGGAGCAATCTCTCGCTTGGCGAACACACCGGGACGCATTTCGACGCCCCTGTGCACTGGATCACCGGCAAGAACCTGCCGAACAATGCGCTGGACACCATCGAATCCCGCCGCCTGGTCGCACCCGCCAACGTCATCGACTGCACCGCCGCCTGCGATGCCGACGCCGATTTCCTGCTCACCCCGGAAGGCATCCAGGCCTGGGAATCGCAGCACGGCAAGATCGAGCAGGGAAGCTGGGTATTGCTCCACAGCGGCTGGTCGCGCCGCAAGGACGCGGCGTCGTTCCTGAATGCCGATGACAACGGCGCGCACTCGCCCGGCCCGTCGCCGGAGGCGGTAACGTTCCTCGTGAAAGAACGCGACGTGATCGGCTTCGGCACCGAATGCGTCGGCACCGATGCCGGCCAGGCATTTCGCTTCGATCCGCCGTTCCCCTGCCACGCCGGCATGCACGGCGCCAACAAGTTCGGCCTGGCGAGTTTGACCAATCTCGACAAGCTACCGCCCAAGGGCGCGATCCTGATCACCGCCCCGTTGAAGATCGCCGGCGGCACCGGCAGTCCGCTGCGCGTGCTGGCGCTGGTGGCGCACTGATGGTGGCGGACCTTCATGTCATTGCGAGGAGCGAAGCGACGAAGCAACCCCGGTCACGCGTACGAGAACGTGACCGAGGTTGCTTCGTCGTTCCGCGTCTCGCAATGACATCGGGACACCGCTGATGGCCGAACGATCCTTTCGCAAGGAAGTACAGCAGCTCCGCCTCGGCGCGGGGGAGGAATTCCGCGGCGAAGGCATCCTCGCGGTCACCAAGGCACTGCTGCAATCCGGCGTATCCTACGTCGCCGGCTACCAGGGCGCCCCGATCTCCCACCTGATGGACGTGCTCGCCGACGCCGAGGACATCCTCGACGAACTCGGCGTCCATTTCGAAGCCTCCGCCAGCGAGGCCGCCGCCGCGGCAACCCTGGCCGCATCGGTCAACTACCCGCTGCGCGGTGCCGTCACCTGGAAATCCACCGCCGGCACCAACGTCGCCGCCGATGCTCTGTCCAACCTGGCATCCGGCGGCGTAACCGGCGGCGCGCTGATCGTCATCGGTGAGGACTACGGCGAGGGCAGCTCCATCATGCAGGAGCGCACCCATGCCTACGCCATGAAATCGCAGATCTGGCTGCTCGATCCCCGCCCCAATCTCCCGACCATTGTGAACATGGTGGAGAAGGGCTTCGAACTGTCCGAAGCGTCCCTCACGCCGGTCATGCTGGAGGTTCGCATCCGCGCCTGCCACGTACACGGCCGATTCACCGCCAAGGACAACGTGCGACCAACGTTCGGGCTGAAGGATGCGATGGAGAACCCGCGCCGCGACGTCAGCCGCATCGTCCTGCCCCCCGCAAGCTATACGCAAGAGCAGGAAAAGATCAGGGAACGGCTGCCGGCCGCGAAGAAGTTCATCGTCGAGAACAAGCTGAACGAAGTGTTCAACGACGGAGCGCAGGATTTCGGCATCATCCTGCAAGGCGGCATGTACAATGGCCTGATCCGCGCGCTGCAGTTGATGGGCCTCTCGGACGCATTCGGCAACAGTCGTATCCCGCTTTATGTCCTGAACGTCACCTATCCGCTGGTCGATGCGGAAGTCACAAATTTCTGTGCCGGCAAGCGCGCCGTGCTGATGGTGGAGGAAAGCCAGCCGGAGTTCCTGGAACAAGCCATCAACGTGATTCTGCGCAAGGCGGATTTGCAAACCAAGGTGCATGGCAAGGACATGCTGACCATGGCGGGCGAGTACACCGCCTCCGTCATGCGGTCCGGCGTGGAGGCCTTCGTCGGCCGCTACCTGCCCGGCCTGCGCCCCAACACGGCTCAGACGCCCGCGCCCACGCAGCCGCCGGGCCTGGAAAAACTGGTGCATCCGCGCCCACCCAGCTTTTGCACCGGCTGCCCTGAACGCCCGATCTTCACCGCGATGAAGCTGGTGGAACGCGAACTGGGCCCGCACCACGTAAGCTGCGATATCGGCTGCCACCTGTTCTCTATTCTGCCGCCGTTCAACATCGGCGCGACGACGATGGGCTACGGCCTCGGTTGGGCCGGGGCCGCGGCACTGAATGCGAAGGACTCCAACCGCCGCACCATCAGCGTGATGGGCGATGGCGGGTTCTGGCACAACGGGCTGGCATCGTCGGTCGGCAACGCGGTGTTCAACAAGACCGATAACGTGCTCGTCGTCGTGGACAACTATTATTCCGCCGCGACCGGCGGCCAGGACCTACTGTCGTCGCGCGCCAACAGCCGCCGCAACACCGGTAATCCGATTGCGCGCGCGGTGCGCGGCGTTGGCGTGAAATGGGTGCGCGAAATCACCCGCACCTACGATGTTGCCCGCATGCGCGATGTCCTGAAGGAAGCGCTGACCACGCGGGAAAAAGGCCCCAAGGTCATCGTCGCTTCATCGGAATGCATGTTGAACCGGCAGCGGCGCGAGCGCCCCTTGGCGGCGAAGGCTGCGAAGGCCGGCCAGCGCGTCGTGCGTGAACGGTTCGGCGTCGACAGCGACACCTGCACCGGCGATCATTCCTGCATCCGTTTGTCCGGCTGTCCCTCTTTGACGGTGAAGCCGAACCCCGATCCGCTGCGCCAGGACCCCGTGGCCGCGGTGCAGGACAGTTGCGTCGGTTGCGGGCTGTGCGGCGAAGTCTCGCATGCCGCGGTGCTGTGCCCGTCCTTCTATCGTGCGCAGGTCGTCACCAATCCCGGGCGATGGGAACGCTGGCGCGCGCAGATTGCCGCGCGCGTGATCGGCTGGCTGGCACCGGCGGCCCATGCCTGAAGCCCTGCTCCAGCGCGATGCCGCGATCGGCGCCCGCGCGCTGACGGTGGCGATTCTGGCGATGGGCGGCGAAGGCGGCGGCGTGTTGGCCGACTGGCTGCTGGAAGCGGCCGAGAACAGTGGATTCGTCGGCCAGTCCACATCCGTGCCGGGCGTGGCGCAGCGCACCGGCGCAACTATCTACTATCTGGAGTTCTTTCCGCTCGCGGAAGCAGCAGGCCAGCAGCCGGTGCTGGCGCTGATGCCGGCACCCGGCGACGTCGATCTGGTCATCGCATCGGAACTGATGGAAGCAGGGCGGGCAATCCAGCGCGGATTGGTAAGTCCCGAGCGCAGCACGTTCATCTTTTCCACCCACCGCGTGTTCGCGATGACGGAAAAGATCGCAATGGGCGACGGCCGCGTGGATGCAGACACGCTGTTGGCGACCTGCCGCGGTGCAGCGCGGCAGGTGGTCGCGACGGACATGCAGGCGCTCGCCGAGGCTCATGGTGCGCATCTCAGCGCGGTGCTGCTAGGGGCGGTGGCGGGATCGGGCGCGCTGCCGTTGCCGCGGGAAGCGTTCGAAGCTTCGATCCGACACGCGGGCGTTGGCGTCGAGGCAAGCCTTGCAGCGTTCGGCGCAGGGTTTGAAGCGTCAGCGAGCGAAGGGACGGTCGAAAGCAAGGACCTCCCCCTCGCCTTGTGGGAAGGGGGCGGCGGGACGGGTTCTCGTACCTCCAACCCTTCGAGTGAAGGTCCCCTCCCCGCAACTCCCTCCCGCAAGGGGGGTCTTCCTTCTCTATCCCCAGCCACCGCGGATGCCATCATCGCCGAGGGCGAACGCCGTCTGATCGACTATCAGGATGCGGCCTACGCGCGCTTATACCGCGATCGGTTGAACCGACTGAACCTCAGCGGCGAACTGCTCCAAGAAACCGCGCGCCACCTCGCCTTGTGGATGAGCTATGAAGACACGATCCGTGTCGCCGATTTGAAAACCCGCGCCAGCCGGCTTGCGCGCGTGCGTGCCGAGGTGCGGGTCAAGCCGGATCAGGTGCTGCGCGTTACCGAATTCATGCATCCGCGCGTGCAGGAGGTGGCCGACACGTTGCCTGCCCCGCTCGGCCGGTTTCTGCTGCGCTCCGGCCCGCTGCGCCGCTTCGTCGAGCGGATGACCGCGCGTGGCCGACATATAGAAACCACGTCCGTCGGAGGGTTCCTGCTGCTGCGCGTCATTGCATCGCTGCGCCGGATCCGGCGCGCCACACTGCGTTATGTCGAAGAGCAGGAGAGGATCGAGGCGTGGCTGGGGCGGATCGCGGCGGTGAAGGATCGCGATGCCGACCTGGCATTGGCGATCGCGCGCTGCCAGCGGCTGGTGAAGGGCTATGGCGACACGCATGCGCGCGGCTGGGCGAATTTCCAGTGCGTGATGGCGCAAGCCGATCGCCTGGCCGACACGCCGGGGGCCGCGGCGCGGGTGACGGCGCTGTGCGATGCGGCGTTGGCGGACGAAAGCGGCCACGCACTGACCAAGGCTTTGGAGGCCGCATGAACCGCTATCGCGCCGATCCGGCGGCCGTGCGTGCCTTGGTGCGAGACGATGCGGTGCATCGCGACGTCTATACCGATCCGGAGATATTCCGCCTGGAAATGGAACGGCTGTGGCCGCGAACCTGGATTTATGCCGGCCATGCCAGCCAGATTCCGGCCGCAGGCGATTTCATCACCGGCGATATCGGCACGGTGCCAGTGCTGATGATTCGCCAGCCGGATGGCAGCGTGCGCGTGCTACGCAATCGCTGCGCCCACAAGGGTGCGAAGGTGGTTTCGGACTGGTCCGGCAATACTGGCCGCTTCATCCGCTGTCCGTACCATAATTGGAGCTATCGCACGGACGGCTCGATCGCCGCCATTCCGCTGCGCCAGGGGTATGATGGCACCGGTTTCGCAAATTGTGAGGCCGTGCGCGGACTGCGGCCGGTGGCCACCGAAGTTTACCGCGGCTTCGTATTTGCCCGCCTGAGCGACGACGGCCCGGGGTTCCACGACTTTTTCGGCGACTCGCTGTCGTCGATCGACTACATGGTGGACCGCTCGCCCGAAGGCGAAATGGAAGTGGCTGGCGGCGTGCTGCGCTACATGCACGACAGCAACTGGAAGATGTTCGTCGAGAACCTGAACGACGCGATGCACCCGATGGCGGCGCACGAGTCCTCGGCGGGCACGGCGAAGGAATTATGGGCGGACCAGCCGGCCGATGCGCCCAAGCCGATGGCGATCGAGCAATTGGTGCCCTTTGCCGGCAGCTACGACTTCTTCGACAAGATGGGCGAACGGGTGTTCGCCAACGGCCATTCCTTTTCCGGCGCGCATTTTTCCATCCATTCGTCCTATGCCGCGGTACCGGATTATGAAGCCGCCATGCAGCGTGCCTATGGCAAGGCGCGGGCGAAGGACATCCTGGGAACGGTGCGCCACAACACAGTCTATTATCCCAGCCTGACGGTCAAAGGCGCAATTCAGACGATCCGTGTTGCGCGCCCGATCGCCGTGGACAAAACGCTGATTGAAAGTTACAGCTTCCGCCTGAAAGGCGCGCCCGACATCTTCTTCAAGCGCAACGTCACCTATACGCGGCTGATCAACTCGCCGATGTCGGTGGTAGGGCACGACGACCAGCAGTGCTACCGGCTGATCCAGGAAGGCCTCGCCGCGGACGGGAATGAGTGGATCAGCCTGCATCGCGATTACCGAGCAGAGGAACGGAACGCGCGCGACCTGACGGTGAACGGCACCAGCGAAATCTCCATGCGCAACCAGTTCCGCGCCTGGGTGCATTTCATGGGGGCCGCATGACCGAGGCCGAGATCGTTCGCTTCCTGTACCACGAGGGGCGGTTGCTGGATGAGAAACGCTGGGACGAATGGTACTCCTTGTTCTGTGAAGACGGGCATTACTGGGTACCGCTGACGCGCAACCAGCCGGATGCCGAGTTTCACACGTCTTTGGCCTATGAGGACAGGCTATTGCTGCGGCTACGCATCGAGCGCCTCCGCCGACGGCCGCCTTCGCAGCATCCGGAAAGTTGGAGCCAGCACGTGCTGCAGGTGCCGGAGATCGAAGGCCAGGACGGGGATTGTTGGATCACGCGAACCGCGTTCTTCTATGCGGAATCGCGTGGCGACGCGATGCAGATGCTGACCGGTGTGGCCCTGCACAATCTGGTGGAGCAGGAGGGCACGCTGCGGATCAGGTTGAAACGGGTGAATTTGGTGAATTGCGACGCCGCGCTGCCGTCGATTCAGTTGTTCCTGTAAGCGCACTTTGCGAGAAGCCCATCAAATGTCATTGCTTCGTCGCTGCGCTCCTCGCAATGACATGGGTGGAGCTTGCCTCCCGGCTTCGATGATTTCGCACGCCCGATGATCGCACACCCCTATGACAATGTCGCCCTCTGCTGCCCGGTGACGGAACCCTATGTCCGCCGTTCGGAGCATGATGCGGCGTGGTTCCTTGCCCGCACCCTGCAGCGCCTGCTTGACTCGGCCGGCATCGAGAAATCCGCTATCGACGGCCTGTGCGTTTCCAGCTTTACCTTGCATCCCGACACCGCTGTCGGTTTCACCCAGTATGCCGGCCTGTCGCCGCGTTTCCTGGAATGGCTGCCGATGGGCGGAGCCTGTGGCATCGTCGCTCTGCGCCGGGCCGCGCGCGCAGTGCAGGCGGGCGATGCGGAGGTCGTCGCGTGCATCGCCGGCGACACCGCCAACGAAACCAGCTTCCGAGACCTGGTCGCCAACTTCAGCAGCTTTTCGCGCGACGCAGTGTATCCCTATGGCGCCGGCGGTCCCAACGCCAGCTTCGCGCTGATCGCCGACGCCTTCATGCGCGCAACCGGGGCGACGCGCGAGGATTTCGGCAAGCTCGCCGTTGCCCAGCGTGCCAATGCACAGCGCAATCCGCTGGCCTTGTTGCGTGGGCCACTGACGCTGGACCAATACCTCGCGTCGCGTCCCATTTCCGAACCACTGCACCTGCTGGATTGCGTCATGCCGTGCGCCGGGGCCGACGGTTTCCTGGTCATGCCGGAACCCCGCGCCCGCAAATTGAACCTGCCCTTCGTCCGCGTCCTGGGTGCGATCGAACGCCACAACGCCTTTCCCGACGATCCCGTGCAGTTGCGCGGCGGTTGGGCGATGGACCGCGACGCTTTGTGGACGCAGGCGGGCATTGGTCCGCGCGATGTGCAGATGGTGCAAACCTATGACGACTACCCGGTTATTTCGATGCTGCAATTCGAGGGGCTCGGCCTGTGTGCGCCTCGCGAGGCGCCCGATTTCGTGCGTCGGCACGATTTTACCATTGAGGGCAGCGTGCCGCACAATACCGGCGGCGGTCAATTGTCGATGGGACAGGCGGGCGCCGCCGGCGGCTATCTAGGGCTGGTGGAGGCGACGCGTCAGGTATTGGGGCTGGCTGAAGGGCGCCAGGTGCGGAACGCGGAACACGCGCTGGTCAGCGGCTTCGGCATGATCAATTACGACCGCGGCCTGTGCACCGCCGCCGCCGTTTTGGGGCGCGCATGATCCGCCTGCAACGCTGCGCCGATTGCGGCCGTGCGCAATATCCGCCGCGCGAAGTTTGCGGTACGTGCCTGTCCGAGCGGCTGAATTGGGACTGCGGTGATTCGCTGCCGGGCCACGTGCTGGCGCGCACCGTATTGCACCATAGCAACGAACCGGCGATGCGCGCGCGACTGCCGCTGACGATTGGCCTGGTGCAATTCGACGCGGGTCCCGTGGCGGTATGTCTCCTTGCCGATACGATCGTGCCCGGCGATGCCGTCCGGATACGGTTCAACGCCGATGCGTTGCTGGAGGCCGCATGAAACGCGCCCTTGTTACGGGGGGCAGTACGGGGATCGGGCTGGCGATCTGCCAGGCGTTGCTGGATGCGGAATACGACGTTGTTTCGCTGGACCGGCAACCGGCGACGACCGTGCGTGCCCGCCTTCGCCATGTCACGGTCGATCTGTCGGATGAAACGGCAACACGGCAGGCCGCGGCGGAGGCTACGCGCGAACCCATTACTACGGTGGTACACAATGCCGGCGCTATTCGATCCGCGTTGGTAGATCAGGCAACGACGGGCGACCTGATGGAACTGTCGCGCCTGCATCTCGGGGCGGCACTGGTGCTGGTGCAAGCGGCGCTGCCGGCGATGCGGTCGGCGCGGTTCGGACGAATCGTGTTGATTTCGTCGCGGTCGGCGCTGGGGCTGGCGACGCGTACGGCGTATTCGGCCACCAAGGCCGGACTGATTGGCATGACCCGGACCTGGGCGCTGGAGCTTGGGCCGGACGGCATTACGGTGAATGCGATCGCGCCGGGGCCGATCGCAGGCACCGCGATGTTTCATGATGTGCTGCCGGCGGGAGATCCTCGCGTTGAGGCGCTGGCCCGGACGATTCCCGTCCGCCGGCTGGGCCAACCGCAGGATGTCGCGCGGGCGGTGATGTTCCTGGTTGATCCGGGGAGCAGTTTTATTACGGGGCAGACGCTGTTTGTGTGCGGGGGGACGAGCGTGGGGAGTCTCGCGTTATAGGACGTTATCCCAGGCGAAACGCAGCAGAGCCTATCAAGCACGAAGCCCGCCATCACGCAGCAGTGGCAGCACCGTGTCTAGGAAATACGGCAGTTCACTCTTGTAATTCACAAATGACAGCGCCACACCTGCGAACCCCACTTCGCTGATCGCTACCAACTCCTCGGCAATCCGTTGCGGCGTGCCAACCAGCGGATAGGTACCGGCGCCGCCAACGAAGCGCTTGCGATGAAGGCGATAGGCTTCGGGATCATGCGAGCCGGAGAACTTCGCTTTGTTCCCCATGTAATGGTCCGCGCCCGCGGTATCCTCCATCTCCACCGCATAATACTCGTAATACCGTTCTGCCTCCTGCTGTGACGGCCGGCATACCACGTGGCATGTGGTGTAGACTCCCACCTCGCGGCCCGCCGCGGCTGCGCGTTGCCGCATGTCCTCGATCTGCACGCCACTTGTGCCAATCTCCACGAACGTCGTGAACAAACAGTCGGCGGCACGGGCGGCGAACTCGCGGCCCGGCGGTGAAAACGCGGCATTCAAGGTCAGCGGGCGGGGCCGTTGCACCGGCAGCGGCTTTCCTGACACGCCGCGCAAATCATAATATCGTCCTTTGAAATCGAACGGCCCTTGCTCGGTATAGATACGACTAAGAATTTCAAACCATTCCAGCCCCTGCCCGTAACGGTCCTCGATCATCTCCAGCCCGAAGCAACCGAACTCCTCCGGGTTCCAGCCGCAGACGATGTTCAGCCCGGCGCGCCCGCCGCTGGCATGGTCGATCGTCGTCAGAGCCTTGGCCGCGAACACGGGGTGCACCATCGGCACATGCACCGTTGCGAACAATGCGATTTGCTCGGTCAACCCCGCCAGGGCCGCGGCTTCCGTCAGCGTCTCGAACGACCATTCGCGCGAATTCGTCACCCCCCCGAAGCCGCGCCAGCGCGCGATCGGAAGGAAGAACTCCAACCCCGCGCGATCAGCCATCTGCGCCACGGCCACCACGTCCGGCCATTCCGCCCGCCAGCGTTCCGGCACGCGAGTCAGCGTCAGGCCGCCGTCGGCGTTGGCGGAAAACACCCCCAGCTTCAGCAGGTTGGGGCCGCGCATCGGGTTGGCACGCTGTCGCATCGGCGGTCTCTCCGGGCTTGTCGGGCGGAAATTAGTTGAGATATAAGAGAACGGCCAGAGGGGCCGGAGGCACATGGACCGACCGACGCGGGCAGTTTGTTGATGCGCATCGTCTGCGTGGGCGGCGGTCCGGCCGGCCTGTATTTCGCCATCCAGATGAAACGGCGCGATCCGTCGCACTATATCACGGTGATCGAGCGCAATCGCCCCTATGACACGTTCGGCTGGGGCGTGGTGTTTTCGGACGAGACGCTGCGCAACCTGGAAGGGGCCGATCCGCCGAGCAAGCAAGAGATCCTCGACAGTTTCGCCCATTGGGACGATATCGATATTCACTTCAAGGGCCGCACCATAACGTCAGGTGGCCACGGATTCTGCGGCATCGAGCGCAAACACCTGCTGAACATCTTGCAGCATCGCGCCGAATCCCTTGGCGTGGAGCTTGTGTTCGAACGCGAGGTGGACGATCTGGCGGAATTCGCGGATGCCGATCTGATCGTGGGCGCCGACGGCATCAACAGCAAGATCCGCAATCGTTACGCGGCTTATTTCAAGCCTACCGTTCATGTGGCACAGAACCGCTTCGTCTGGCTTGGCACGCAACGTGTATTTGAAGCTTTCACCTTTATTTTTATTGAAACCGAATGGGGATGGTTCCAGGCGCACGCCTATCGGTTCAACCAGGATACGTCCACGTTCATTATCGAGACGACAGATGCCAATTGGCGCGCGGCCGGGCTGGACCGCGCCGATGCGGCCGCCACGATAGCGTTTTGCGAGCAAGCGTTCGCGCCTTGGCTGGACGGGCACAGGCTGATGGCGAATATGAGCCATCTGCGCGGCTCGCACTGGCTGAATTTTCCCCGCGTCGCCAATGAGACCTGGGTGAAGGACAATATCGTTCTGGTCGGCGACGCTGCGCACTCGGCGCATTTTTCCATTGGTTCCGGCACCAAGCTGGCGCTAGAGGATGCGATTGCACTGGCACGCGCGTTCGATCGCCATGGCACGGACGTGCCTGCGGCGCTGGCCGCGTATGAGGCGGAACGCAAGATCGATGTGCTGCGTATTCAATCGGCTGCCCGCAATTCCACCGAATGGTTCGAGAATGTCGCGCGCTATGCCCGGTTGGAACCGGAGCAATTCGCGTATTCGTTGCTGACGCGCAGCCAGCGGATCAGCCATGAGAATCTGCGTTTGCGCGACCGGCCCTGGCTGGAAGGGGTGGAGCGCTGGTTGGCAGAGCATGCGGGGCATCCGACCAACCGTGCCATTCCGCCGATGTTTCTGCCGCTCCGGCTGCGCCAGATGCGGCTGGGCAACCGCGTCGTTGTGTCGCCGATGGCGACCTACAGCGCACTGAACGGCATGCCGAACGATTTCCATCTGGTGCATCTCGGGGCGCGGGCACTGGGCGGGGCGGGGCTGGTGTTCACTGAAATGGTCTGCGTCACCCCGCAGGGCCGCATCACGCCCGGTTGCGCCGGCCTGTGGTCCGAGGCGCAGATGGATGCCTGGGTGCGCATCGTCGAGTTCGTCCATCTGCAATCGGATGCGAAGATCTGTCTGCAACTCGGCCATTCGGGCCCGAAGGGATCGACGCAGCTTGGCTGGGAGAAGATGGATGCGCCACTGCCCGCCGGGAACTGGGAACTGATTGCGCCGTCGCCGATTCCCTGGAGCCCGTACAACCAGGTGCCCCGGTCGATGACGCGCGACGACATGGACGCGGTGCGCGACGCGTTCGTCACGGCAACGCAATACGGCCAGCGCGCCGGGTTCGACATGGTGGAACTGCATGCAGCGCACGGCTACCTGCTCTCGTCGTTCATCTCGCCACTGACCAACCAGCGCACCGACGAGCACGGTGGCTCGCTGCGCAACCGGTTGCGGTTTCCGCTGGACATATTCCGTGCCATGCGCGCGGTTTGGCCGGCGCACAAGCCGATGTCGGTGCGGATTTCCGCGACCGATTGGGTTGAAGGGGGCATAGTTCCCGCCGATGCGGTGGAAATCGCGCGCGCTTTTCTCGCGGAAGGCGTGGATCTGATCGATGTGTCGGCCGGCCAGACCTCGATCCAGGCCCAGCCGGTGTATGGCAGGATGTTCCAGACGCCGTTCGCCGACCGAATCCGCAACGAGGTAGGTATCGCCACCATGGCGGTTGGCAACATCACGGAGCCGGACCATCTGAACGCGATCATCGCTTCCGGGCGTGCGGACCTGTGTGCTTTGGCACGGCCGCATCTGTCCGATCCGCATTTCGCGCTGCGCGCCGCAGCCGGGCTTGGCTACAAGGAGCAATGGTGGCCGAAGCAGTATCTGGCGGGAAAGGCGCAGATAGAACGGCTGATCGGACGCGCCGATACGGACTATGCGGCTGTGATATGATGAAGGCTGCCACGGGAAGGGCCATCGTCACCGGCGGTGCCAAGGGCATCGGCCTTGCCATTGCCCGCCGTCTTGCCGCCGATGGGGCCTCCATCGCGCTGATCGGCCGCGATACGGCGGCCCTTGAAACCGCAGCGGCCGAACTGCACGCGCATTATGTCGCCGCGGACGTCACGAACGCCGAAGCATTGCGCGACGCCATCGCCGCGCTCGGTCCGTGCGACATGCTGGTAAACAATGCCGGTGCCGCGCTTTCGAATCCGTTCGCCCGCCACACGCTGAACGACTTTCAATCGATGCTCGCAGTGAACCTGCTGTCCGCGGTCACCGCGTGCCAGTGCGTGTTGCCACATATGCGCGCCCAGAGCTTCGGCCGTATTGTTAATATCGCCAGCACGGCTGGACTGAAAGGTTATCCCTATGTCACCGCTTATGCTGCGGCAAAGCATGCTTTGGTAGGGTTCACGCGTGCGCTTGCATTGGAAACCGTCAGAGACGGCATCACCGTCAACGCCGTGTGCCCCGGCTTCACGGATACGGAGATGGTGGCTCGATCCGCCGCAACCATTGCCGCCGCAACCGGCCGCTCAGAGCAGGAGGCGCGAGCGCAACTGGCCGGCGCGAACCCGGCGGGGCGGCTGATCAAACCAGACGAAGTTGCGGCAGCCGTCGCATTCCTGTGCCGATGCGATACCGCTGCGATCACGGGCCAGGCGATCGCCGTCGCGGGTGGAGAGGCGTGACATGGCGATACGAACCGTCAGGCGCGCACGTGAAGAGATATAATAACTGGCCATTATCAATGGCCCGCATTCGGGAAGGATTGAATGGACGTGCCCAACGACACTGGTCAGCGAAAATTGCAGCCCGCCGCCTGGCCGCGTCCGCGTGGTTATGCGAACGGCATCGCTGCGGCTGGCGAGACGATCTTTCTGGCCGGTCAGGTCGGCTGGGATGCGCAAGGCCGTTTTGTTTCCGATCTGGCTGGCCAGGTGGGGCAAGCGCTCTCGAACATCGTCACGTTGCTGGCCGAGGCGGGCGCCGAACCGCAGCATCTCGTCCGGCTCACCTGGTACGTCACCGATGTCGTTGCGTATCGGACGCAACAGGCCGCGATCGGGCAGGAGTATCGGCGGGTGATCGGCAAGCACTTCCCGGCCATGTCCGTCATCGGCGTGTCGCAACTGGTCGAGCCCGGCGCTCTGGTGGAAATCGAGGCGACCGCCGTGCTGCCGCCGTTGCATCCGCCCTAGACGCGGCCATGAACTTGACATCGAAAATATCGTTGCGTGAGACCAACTGCCCGGGCGCAATCGACCAGTAGGCCAATCTGTCAGCAAGGAGTGTTGAATGAAAGCGCGTTTGTATGCGGCCGTCATGGCCATGGGTTTGCTTGGTGCAACGGCGGCAGCGCAGGCGCAGATCAAGATCGGTGCCATACTTTCGATCAGCGGGCCCGGCGCGGCGATGGGTGTGGGGTACAAGGGCGCGTTCGATTTCTTTCCGAAGGAAATTGCCGGCCAGAAGGTGGAATATATCATCCGCGACGATGCGACGGATGCTAGCACCGGCTATACCATCGCGCAGAAGATGATTTCCGAAGACCATGTTGATGCGTTTATCGGCCCGTCCCTCACCGCGACCGACGCGGCGGTGGCGCCTCTGGCCAATCAGGCCCATGTGCCGATGATCGCTATGGCGCCATATGAATATGACCCGACGAAGCAGCCCTATACGTTCAACGATGCGCAGCCTTTGCCGCTGATGGTGGCGGAGGTGTTCAAGTACATGCAGCAGCACGGAGTGAAGACGATCGGCTATATTGGCTTCTCCGACGGCTGGGGCGACCAGGTGCTGGCCGGCACAAAGCAGGCCGCAGCGGCCGACGGCATGAAGATCCTGGCGGATGAGCGTTATGCCCGCACCGATACCTCGGTGGAAGCGCAGGCGCTGAAGCTGATCAGCGTGCATCCGCAGGCGATCATGATGGGCAATTCCGCCACTCCCGCCGCGCTGCCGGTCGTGGCGCTGCGGCATCTGGGGTACAAGGGCGGCATCTATGGCAACCACGGCATTGTCAGTCCGGCTTTCATCAAGGTGGGCGGTGCAGCCGTGAGCGGCGTGATCGCCGATACGTCGCCGCTGGTAGTTTATACGCAGTTGCCGGACAGCAATCCGATCAAGCCGGTCGCCACGGCCTTTATGAAGGAGTACGCGGCGAAGTTCGGGCCGCAGAGCGTGAACCCGTTTGCCGGATATAGCTATGACGCGATGCTGCTGCTGAAGAATGCGATTCCCGCCGCTTTGAAAGCGGGCAACCCGGGTACCGAGCAATTTCGCGAAGCACTCCGCGACGCGCTGGAGAAGACACACGATCTGGTAGGCGTCAGCGGCGTTTATAATATGTCGCCGACCAATCATAACGGACAGGATTCCCGCGCCGCGGTGCTGGTGGAAGTGAAGGACGGGGCGTGGCGGGCGATTCATTGATCTCCGCCTATGAGATCGCGGGGTCTCGAACAGATCGTAGCAATCTTGCTCGGACGGGTGCGCGATTCGTGATGGAAAGGCTACCCCCGTGAAGCCGCACGCCATACCGCTCGGCTGAGGGGCAGGGCATGAACTGGTTCATTTTCCTCGCCCTGCTGCAAGACGGCATTACCACCGGCGCCATCTATCTTCTGCTCGCGATCGGACTGCTGATCGTGTTCTCGGTCACCCGCGTGATATTCGTCCCGCAAGGCGATCTGCTGGCGTTTGGCACGCTGACGGTGGCGGCGCTGCAAGGCGGCCACCTGCCGGGCACATTATGGTTGCTCGACGGGGTCTCTGCCCTGGCACTCATCGCGGCATTGTTCCAGGGGCGCCGCGCGGCGATGCGCGGGGTGCTGGCCTGGGGCATCTATCCGGCCGTTGTTACGGCCATTGCCTCCGCCCTGGCACCACGCGAAATCCCCGCGATCTCGATCATTCTGGCCCTTGCCATTGTTACGCCAATGGGGCCGCTGATCTGGCGGTTCGCCTTCCGGCCGATTGCCAATGCTTCTGTCCTGGCGTTGCTGATCCTGGCCATGGCGCTGCATTTCGTGCTGATCGGGCTGGGCCTGGTGTTCTTCGGCCCGGAAGAAGCTGGTGCGCCGCCAATTACCAACGCCAACTTTGACCTCGGCAGTTTGAATGTCTCCGGTCAGACGCTCGCTATACTGGCGTGCTGCGTCGTGTTGGTGCTCGGCCTGCGCTGGTTCTTTGGCGCCACCATCCACGGCAAAGCCTTGCGCGCAGCCGCATCGGACAGGTTGGGTGCGCGCCTGGTTGGTATCGACGCGGGTGCAACGGGAGCGCTCGCATTCGGGCTCGCGTCGTTCATCGCCGCGCTGGCGGGGGTGCTGATCGGCGCGGTCACGCCGCTTTCCTACGATGCAGGGTTTGATATCGGACTGAAGGGATTCGTCGCGGCGATCATGGGCGGGCTGGTGTCCTATCCGATGGCAGCGGCCGGCGCGATCCTTGTGGGCGTGCTGGAATCGCTCAGCAGCTTCTGGGCCAGCGCCTACCGCGACGTGATCGTCTTCACGCTGCTTGTTCCGATCCTGGTTTGGCTGTCGTTACGAAGCGGCTCGCCGGAGGATCGGGCCTGATGACGCCTCTTTCATCCCCACCGCGCGTGATCAGCGGATCGGCGCCTGGTCGGTTATGCGTGGATGGCCGAGTCAAGCACGGCCATGAGGCAATTTTGCGGGGGTGGGCAATAAGATTCGCCGCAGTCATCGCTATCATCCTGATCCCCGCGGTCCTGCCCACCTTCTATGTTACCTTGCTCGGCTATGTCGGCATGGCCACGCTGGTCGCGCTGGGTCTGGTGCTGCTGACCGGCATCAGCGGCCAAACCTCGTTTGGACAAGCCAGCTTTGTCGGCCTCGCGGCTTACGCGACCACGGTGCTGACCAAATCCTACGATGCACCGCCGATCGCCGGACTGGCCGCGGGGCTGCTGCTGACCGGCGCCATCGCGTGGCTGCTTGGGCTGGTCACCGCGCGCCTTTCCGGACATTTCCTTGCGCTGGTCTCGGTTGCCTGGGGGATCAGTTTCTTCTCCTTGTTTGGAACGATTCCGCAACTCCATGGCTTCAACGGCATCGGCAATATCCCGCCGTTGCGCCTGGGGCGGTTCTCCGCTGCGAGCCTGCGCGTGAACCTTGCCATCATCTGGGCGGCCGTCGCCCTGATCATGGCGATGTCGGCGAACCTGTTGGATTCCCGCATCGGCCGCGCCATCCGCACCCTCAACGGCGCGCGTCTGATGGGCGCCAGCGTCGGCATCGATACCGTGCGCCTCAGCCGCACCGTCTTCGTCATTGCCGCACTCAATGCTGCCGTCGCCGGTTTCCTGTTCGCGCATTTCGAGCGCTTCGTCAGCCCGACACCGTTCAGCCTTGGCGCCAGCATCGACTATTTGTTCATGGTGATTATCGGCGGGGCAGGCTCGCTTTGGGGCGCACCGATCGGCGCTGCGCTCGTGGTGATGCTGCGCGACCAGTTCAACGATTGGATTCCCCGCATCACCGGCCAGGCCGGCGATTTCGAGTCCTTGGTGTTCGCGTTGGTCGTCATCGTACTGCTGCAACGCGCCCCAGATGGATTGCTGCCATTGTTGATGCGGTTCAAACGCCGCACTTCCCCGCATGCCGCAGCAGGCGACGATGCACAGACCGAACAACTGCCCGTTCCGGTCACCGTGCCTGGTGAGGAATTGCTAGCGCTGCAAGGGGTCTCCCGCAATTTTGGCGGTCTCGCCGCCAATCGCGATGTCAGCTTCACTGTCCATGCCAGCGAGATCGTCGCCCTGATCGGTCCGAACGGTGCCGGCAAGACAACGTTGTTCAACGTCGTCAGCGGCGTTCTGCCGCCCAATTCCGGCAGCGTCCGTCTGTTTGGCGTGCCGGCTGCGCGCCTCTCGCCGCGCCGCGTCGCTAGCCGGGGGCTGGCGCGCACGTTCCAACACGTGAAGCTGCTGCCGGACCGCAGCGTGCTGGAGAACGTGGCGCTCGGTGCGCATCTGTTAGGCCGTGCCGGATTGCTGCGCGCCATGCTGCGACTGGACCGTGCGGAGGAAGCGCACCTGCTGTCCGAGGCTCGGGCACAGGCGGTGCGCGCCGGTCTTGGTAACATGCTGCACGTTCCCGCCGGCGATCTGCCTCTGGGCCAGCAGCGCGTGGTGGAAATCGCCCGCGCGCTGTGTTTGCGGCCGCGGCTGCTGTTGCTGGATGAACCTGCCGCCGGGTTGCGCCTGCCAGAGAAGCGGCGGCTCGCGTCGCTGCTGCGGCAGTTGCGCGCGGAAGGGATGGGCGTGCTTTTGGTGGAGCATGACATGGATTTCGTCATGCAGCTCGCCGACCGCGTGGTGGTGATGGATTTCGGCCAGAAGATCGCCGAGGGTCCGCCGGAACGCGTGCAAACCGATCCGTCGGTCGTGGAAGCCTATTTGGGCGGGCTGACATGATTCCGCCGCTGCTGCAACTCGAAAACCTGCGTGCCGGCTACGGCCATGTCGAAGTCCTGCACGGCGTCGCGTTGGCGGTACCGGAAGGACGGATGGTCGCCATCGTCGGCCCCAACGGCGCCGGCAAGACCACGCTGATGTCGGCGGTCATGGGCCTGCTGCCGCGCAAAGGTGGCACCATCACGTATGGCGGTGCGGCGGCAGGCACCACGGAAGCCATGGTCGCTGCCGGTGCCATTCTCGTGCCGGAACATCGCGCCTTGTTCTCGGACATGAGTGTCGAGGACAACCTATTGCTCGGCTTCTACCCCCGTCGCCGCACAGGCGAGCGTGATGCGCGCCCAGCGATGCAGGAGGTGTTCGCGATCTTCCCGCGCCTTGCCGAACGCCGCCGCCAGTTGGCGGCGACGTTGTCAGGCGGTGAGCGACAGATGCTGGCGCTGGGCCGTGCGCTGATGGGGCGGCCGCGGCTGCTGTTGCTGGATGAACCGAGCCTTGGCCTGGCGCCGATGCTGGTGCGGGAGATTTTTCGTGTGTTGGCCGGACTGCGGGCGCGCGGCCTGTCGATTCTGCTAGTCGAGCAAAATGTAAGGGCAGCGCTTCAGATTTCTGATTATGGGTATGTGCTGGAGATGGGCGAAGTGGCGGCCGAAGGGCCGAGCGCCCAACTCGCCCAGAACCCGCGCGTGTTGGAAACCTATCTGGGGCAGCGGCGTTCGCATGCCAACCAGTGATACCGCACTGATGCCCGATCGTGAGGCCGCCGTTGGCAACGGCGCCCGCTTGCCACTGCGAATTTGGCTGCGCTTGTTGACGTGTGTAAACATGACCGAAGCGATGGTTCGGGCGCGGCTGCATGCACAGTTCGGTACCACGTTGCCGCGTTTCGATGTGCTCGCGGCGCTGGATGCGGCGGGCGAGGAGCTCTCGATGGGCGCGTTGTCGGCGCGGCTCATGGTCACCAGCGGCAATGTCACCGGCCTGATCAGGGCGATGGAGCAGGATGGGCTGGTGGAGCGAAGACGGCATCCGGGGGATCGGCGCAGCACGTTGATCGGTATGACCGATGCCGGGCGGGCGTTGTTCGCTCATATGGCGCCGGCACACGCACGTTGGATTGAGCAAGCGATGGCGGGGATGGACCGTACGGAAGCAACCGAGTTGTGGGACATGTTGGGACGCCTGAAGGACTCGGTGCGGGATGCGGGTTCGGACCCGGTGGCGGGGCCGGCAAAACGCCGTGCCTGGGTGCCCAAATCCTAATGTCATTGCGAGGAGCGAAGCGACGAAGCAATCTCGGTCGAGAGCACGCGCGCGCATAGCCCGGGCAACTGCAGGAACGGGGTTGCTGCATCGCATCGCTCCTCGCAATGACATTGATCGGAGGAAATCATGGTCGCAGAAGCCTATCAGGTCGCCCCGAACCGTTATCGCGAACGATATGGCCGCTACTTCGAAGACTTCGTCGTGGGCGACATTTACGAACACCGCCCCGCCCGCACCATCAGCGAGGCCGACAATACCTGGTTTACTTTGCTCACGATGAATCAGCATCCGCTGCATTTCGACGCTGAATACGCGAAGCATAGCGAATTCGGCCGCTGCATCGTATGCTCTCCGCTGACTGTCGCGCTGATGGCCGGCATGAGTGTCAGCGATGTCAGTCAGAAGGCGATTGCCAATCTTGGGTGGCGCGAGATCCGGCTGACTCATCCGTTGTTCATCGGCGACACGCTGTCGGCCGAATCCGAAGTGCTGGACAAGCGGGACAGCAAGTCGCGGCCGCAGGCCGGCATCGTCACCGTGCGGACGCGCGGTTTCAACCAGGATGGCACGATGGTCTGCGAGTTCGATCGCACCATCCTGGTGGGCAGGCGCGGCTTCGATACCGAAGCCAAGGCGGGTTATTGAAGGAACGACGCCATGCAGCCATTGCACGGTATCCGCGTCCTGAGCGTGGAATCCTATGGTGCCGGTCCTTATGGCACCATGCATCTCGCCGATCTCGGCGCCGAGGTCATCAAGATTGAAGCGCCGGCACGTGGCAAGATTGCTCCGGGCGACAGCGCGCGCCACGCCGGGCCGTTCTTCCTGGGGCCGAATGACAGCCAGTTCTTTCAAAGCTTCAACCGCAACAAGCGCAGCGTGGTGCTCGATCTGCATCATCCCGACGGCTACGCGGCGTTTCTGAAGCTGGCGGCGAGAGCCGACGCGGTGATGAACAACCTCCGCGGTGATCAGCCCGGCAAGCTGCGGCTGGCTTACAACGACCTGAAGGGTGCCAATCCGCGGCTGGTCTGTGCACATCTGTCGGGCTATGGCCGCACCGGACCACGTGCCGGGTGGCCGGCTTACGATTACCTGGCGCAATCGGAAGCCGGCTATCTGCATCTAACCGGCGAACCGGATGGACCGCCGACGAGGATGGGCCTTTCGGTCATCGATTTCATGTCCGGCGTCACTATGGCGTTTGCGCTGGCGGCGGCATTGCTCGGCGCATTCCGCAGCGGGCGGGGCTGTGATGTGGACGTGACGCTGTACGACGTCGCTATGCACCAGCTGACCTATCTGGCGACGTGGTACATGAACGCAGGCCAGGCTGCCGAACGCCGGCCTCGTTCCGGTCACCCCACGATCGTCCCCTGCGAGATGTTCCCCACCGCAGACGGCTGGCTGTTCATCATGTGCATGACGCCGAAATTCTGGATCGCGCTGTGCGAGCGCCTGGGCCGTCCCGAGCTGGCGGCCGACCCGCGGTTCCGCGGCTTCGCCGAACGTTTCGCCAACCGCGATGCGCTGGCGGACATTCTCGATGGCGAGTTCCGGCGCGCAACGACCGGGGCGTGGATGCAGCGCCTCGGCGGCCGCGTCCCGGCCGCGCCGGTGCTCACCTTGCCACAGGCGTTGGACAATCCGCATTTTCACCAGACCGAGGGTGTGCTGACCCTGGCGCACAAGCAGCGGCCGGACCTGAAGATGATTGCGGCGCCGATCCGGATCGACGGCCGCCGCCCCGCTGCGGCGGCAGGACCGGCACTCGGCGCGGACACCGAGGCGTTGCTGCTGGAGGCCGGGTGCAGCGCCGCGGACATTGCCAGCCTGCGAGCAGAGGGCGCGATCTGACAGCGCGGCCTGGATGATCGACGAACGGCGCGCGTACCTGGGGTCACCTGCCGATTTGTTCAAAACTGCACGCTGAGGTCGGCGAATCTTGAGGTAGGTCTTGCCCCCTCAATGA
>DATKPQ010000194.1:0-128247 GCA_035523995.1 Acetobacteraceae bacterium
CGCCGTCACGATCCAAGTCGCCGGCCACGCGGTCGGCGCCGCGCTTGGTGCGGGTGAAGACGATCACGCGCGACAGCGCCGGGTCGGAGAGCATGCGCGCCAGCAACGCCCGCTTGCCCGCTTGCGGCACGAAATGCACCGCCTCCTCGATCTTCGGGAGGGTGGCGGTGACGGGGGCGATCGACACGCGGATGGGATCGCGCAGCATCGCCTCGGCGAGATGCGCGACCTCCTGCGGCATGGTCGCCGAGAACAAGGACGACTGGCGTTGTGCGGGCAGGGCGGCGGCGATACGGCGGATGTCGCGGATGAAGCCCAGGTCGAGCATGCGGTCGGCCTCGTCCAGGACGAAATGCTGGGCGGCGCCGAGGCGCAGCTCGCCGGCCGAGAGCAAGTCGCAGATGCGGCCGGGGGTGCCGACGACGATGTCGGCGCCGCCGCGCATCGCGGTGACCTGCCGGAAGCGGCTGACGCCGCCCAGGATGGTGACCTGGCGGAGCCGCAGCCCGGCGCCGAGGCGGCGCAGGCTGTCGTCGATCTGCAAGGCGAGTTCGCGGGTGGGCGCCAGGATCAGGGCGCGGGTGTGGAACGGGGCGGCGCGGACCGCTTCCGCGGCCAGGTGCTGCAGCAGGGGCAGGCCGAAGGCGGCGGTCTTGCCGGTGCCGGTCTGGGCGATGCCGAGCATGTCGCGGCCGGACAGCAAGGGCGGGATGGCGGCGGCCTGGATCGGCGTCGGGGTGGTGAATTTTTGCTGGCTGAGGGCACGCAGCAGGGGTTCCGCCAGGTCAAGGGCGGCGAAAGTCGGGCATGTCATGGTTGGAAAAAGCTCCGAACGCGGCCTGCCGGAGGATTCTGCGGCGATTGACCGTCGTCTGAATGTCCGCCTGCCCGCGCGATAATGGGGCGAACGCGTTGCGATTGAGATTTCCGGGAGTGCGGTCCCAGGAGGGAGCGCCAATCACGCTTCACGGAAGCCAGGGCCTATATCGGGGTTGGCGCGGGGGAGCGCAAGGGCTCTGCAGTGCGGTTCGGCGGTGCGGCACCGGTGCCGCACCTTCCATGTCATTGCGAGCAACCAAACGTTTGCCGGGCAAGTGACCCGGCTGAGCAACCTCGGTCGAGTGGGCGCACGGCCGGTTCGGAAGCTGTCCCGAGCGACATTATCTGCCAGTACTGCTCCTGATTGGCGCGTGGCCTATGAAATTATCTGAGACAGTTGTACGACATCAGGCGCTGAAACAACAGCCATGTGAGAGCGCTCCTTGAGTTGCACGAGTATTCGCCGGGCGCGTATTCATCCCGACGCGCTTAGCGTGCCTAACGAACCGGCCAGCGGCAGCTTGCCTTATAGTCCAGATAGTCTCACCGGAGGAGCGGTCGTCTTCATTCGGTTCTCGATTGCTTCCTGCCGACAGCGTCATCGGTGGCAGGTTTGGCAGAAGGTGGAAACAGGCGACGAGCAATCCGGTTTGCCAAGCCGCGAACCAAGAAGTAAGGGAGCAAAGCAAGCACTACGCCAATAATCAGGACTTGACCCGGAAAAATCCATTTGTGGACGATTAGTTCGTAAATAATATCAATACCGACGGTGGCAATGAAGACGTAACGAATGTCGGTCCACGCCATCTTGGCAAGATCACGCCGTTGACGCGGATCGGACACCACGGCCCATCCGAATGCGGGCCGCCTTGCGTTGGAATCCGAAAGTCCGGCGCGAATGGCGAGTAGCGCTGCCATGGCCGGCTGAAACATGAAACGGAATGCCAGTGGACCGTGCAAACGACCAACCAACATATCCCATGCCCTCAAAAGTGACTCATGCGCAGAATTCATATTCCGAACCGACCTCCTGTATGCAAATCGTACCAGACCGGAGATGCAACGGTCAAAGCAAATGGCTTATCGGTACGGCGGCAACATCAAAGCCCGACGAAACCACTGAGCGGCGTTTCCTTCAGACCTCCTTGGATCAGCGTCGGCGGGAAGCCATTGGAGAATCGCCGTAGACCGGGGAAGCATACGGGTCCTTCTGGTTTTTTGGGTCGGCGAACGCTGCCGCGGCATTGCTGCCGTGCTTCTCGTAGAGTTGGTTCGGGTCAGCATCGTGCTGGGTGGTTTCCGAGTCGCCGGGGTAACGTCGCGCCAAGCCGACACCAGCAGCGCTGCCGCCGCCGGCATCCCCAGGCCACGGTCGCGCATCTTCAGGACCGTCGCCGCAGCAATCCCGCAACCGGAAGAGTCGCCGTATATTACCGCAGCAGCCGTCGCGGTATAGGCCGGCACGCGCTCCACTGTGAGCCCTGACGCGAACCGTGGCGGCACGGCGTTGCCACGACACGCGCGGTCAGTGCCGTCGCCTATCGCGTGAGGGGCGGTAGCGCGGGCCTTGCGGGCGGCTTCGATATACGGTGCGACGGCAGCGACCCTATGCCATCGAGGGAGAGATCCGTGGCACGCCCGCGGAACATCGTGTACCGCCACGGCCTGGGCCGGCACTCCGTCATCCGCCGTCTCGCCGACTTGCCTGGCATAATTGTGGCTGTTCAGGATGCCGGCGGCAGGCAATCTACGTGAGTTGCCGAAAGTGCATAGCGCGCTCGGTGAGCTGGCATGACGGTGGCGCCAGTCGGGGGGAAACCTGCGTTTCAGGGTTATACTGTGGGCGATGGTGATAGGATCAATAGAATCGCAAACACGTGCTTGGATTCCCATCAGGCCAGAGCCTACGAGGCGCTCGCCCTCGCCGCCCCTGTTCCAAACTCGGTGCCGATATCCGACCCGGCGCATATTGTCGGCAAATCACCCGAGAGGCAGCTCGGATGATCGGATGACTCATGGGGAGACCGTCAGCCCTCACCCGCGCGGCCAAACTGCCCTGGTCGGCACTTCAGTCGCCGTGTCGACGGCTTACTTCGCGCTGCACTGAAAGATTCTGACCCTGAGGGATTGGCGTGAATGATGCCACATAAGTTCAGCCTGCGTGCCATTGCAGATCGCTCTTGCCTTGGCGGCCAGAGTGGCCATCGTGTATGCCTTCTCTGTGCGACGTTGCTTGCGATTTGCGGTATTTTGGTCGCTCCTCAGGCAAATGCCACGTCTCCAAATATTTGCGATGTTGTGGCCGATGCTCTGCCATCTGTGGTCAATATTCAGAACGCTGGGCTGGTGCGTCAAAGTGGCCAGGCAACCATACAATATTCGGTCGGCACCGGTACCATCATCGATCCGTCTGGTTCGATCGTCATCAATCAGCACGTGATTCAGAACGCAATGGCCATCCGGATAAAATTCCGGGACAAGACGCAGGTGCCAGCCCGGTTGGTACCTGCCGTCTCGCTTGTGAACGTCGCCCTCTTTATATGGGAGGCCTCCCGGCCGCTGCCAGCGATAGCTTTCGGTGATAGCGACGCACTGAAGGTGGGCCAACCCGCGATCGCCGTGGGCAACCCGATAGGCGTTGGAACGTCGGTCAGTACGGGGAGTGTCAGCGTGGTGAGCCGCAACCTGATGTGGACGCCGTTCGATGACTACATCCAGACCGACGCCTCGATAAACCCAGGCAATTCCCACGGGCCTCTCATTGATTGCAATGGCAACGTCATTCGGATCAACACTTCACTTCTGTCGAACGACACTGCATCAGAACCAATCGAGCTTGGGTTTTCATTGCCGTCCAACGGTGTGGCGTACGTTGTTAAGGCGCCCCAGGACTCCCGGATTGTACCGACCTGGATCGGCCGACATGCCGAGGACATGGACGCACGGTTGGCACGGCTGTTTCAACAGCCAAAGGTAAGTGGCGCCTTCGTTACCGGAACCGAGCCGGGAGGTCCTGCCGCCCAGGCGCAACTCATGACAAGCAAACCGGCGCGGAATGGGCCGTTCCGTGGGTCGGACGCCCCGATTCCAGGTCGGGTGTTTCTGGTGGTGCCGCGCGGCAATAGCAACCCGTCGCGACTAGGGTGACTCGGGAAGATTCAGAAGGGCTTCACGGGCGAATTGTCCACCGCAGCTTGTTGCGTGACACAGACAGGCCTTGCGTGCCCAGCCTCGCGCCGCCGCGCCGGAAATAGCCGCGAACCGCCGCGCGACAATCGACGACTGCGACAGGTCGTGACGACATCAGGCCGCGCCCACCGTCACGAACGGCATGATGATTAAATGTTCGCGCGCCACTGGCTCGGCGCCACGCCCGACCAACGCTGAAAGGCATGGGAGAAGCTGCTCGTGTCCCCGTAGCCGAGTGCGAGTGCGATGTTGGTAATCTGGATATTTGTGCCCACCAGCAACTGCCGTGCCATCTCAAAGCGAGCCTGGCCCAGTAACCGACGAAAGGTCGTCCCCTCTGCTTCCAGTCGCCGATTCAGTGTCCGAGGGTGCATCGACAAGACGCTCGCGACTGTCTCCAATGATGCGTCGGCGAAGAATAGTCGTGGGCAAATGATGCGGACGACTCTTTCGGCGACGCTCAGCCGCTTCGCTGCCCAATACCTGGCCACCAGGTTTTCGAGTATCATCCGAAGCTTGGGATTTGCGCCGCTTATGGGCATGGTAAGCAGCTTCTCTGGGAACAGTAACGCGTTTTGCTCGGCATCGAATCGCGGCGTGAACCCGAAAAAGCGCCTGTAGGGCGTAATATCCATCGGGGCCAAGCGTGACGTCAAAATCTCTCGCGGCGACAGGCCTACCAGTTCCTTCATTATATTAAAACCCAATGCGATCGCACCATCACTGATCTGTTCGAGCGCCCGAATCTGCGGTAGATGGACGGCATAGCCGAAAAATGCAATGGCATCCTGAACGAAAAGATATACGACCGCACCCCGCTCGTAGCGTTCCTGATGAGTGCAGAGTGCCAGGATGGCATCCCCAAGCGTCATCGAATTCTGCATCAACCGGCCAATCACCCCGAGAGAGTCGGTGGCCGATCGTTGCCCAACGAGCAATCCCAAATGCTTACAGCCGGTTGCCGAAACACAGACCTCAAGTAGCGTGCCAAGTTCCACGAACGTCAGTGCGTTCTCAGGGTTGCGGAACACGCGGGGATCAATACCCGCAGCTGCAATCAGTTTGTCCGGATCGGCTCCAAGGTCCCGGAGCACCTGCGGAAGTTCAACCAGTGCGCCGACACGATGCCGTCCATCCACGCGGACCTCCAGGCCACCCACGTTTTATAGCGATGGAAATTATAGCCAGTAGTCGGAAAATATCAAGCGGCAACTGGGTCAAGATGCAACAACCCACCGCCGCACCAGACCTCGGCTCGTCACATTTCTCCAAAAGGGAGGCACCGATGTACTATACTGACGACTCCATTCTGCCCGAAAACATGGCGCCACTGGTCGTCACCGCAGCGCCATACGGCCCGGCGTGGCTGCCGGGCGACGCCGACATTCCGCTCAGCTGGGATGAACAGGTGCAGGCGGCGGTCGACTGTTACAACGCCGGCGCCACGATGCTCCATGTACATGTGCGCGACCCGAAAACCGGCCACGGGTCGGTAGACTTCGACGAGTACAACTACCTGATCGGGCGGTTGAAGCAGGCCGTGCCAAAAATGATTCTGCAAGTCGGTGGATCTATTTCCTTCGCACCGAAGTCCGCGGACGCGCAGGCGAAGTGGCTGGACTACGACACGCGCCACATGTTGACTGAGCTCGACCCGAAGCCGGATTGCGTGACCATCGCTACCGGCAGCACGCAATGGGACATCACATCGATGTTCCTGCCGGAAGACATCAAGGGCACGCATCTCGACAACAACCCCAAGGTGCAGGCGGAGTGGGCCGGAATGTGGGTTGATGCCGGGCCAAAATTCTACGTCGAACACTTGAAGCGGTTGCGCCAGCACCGCATCCAGCCTTATTTCGTTCCCGGCCATATCCACCAGATGGAGATCATCGAGCGGCTGATCCGCGCGGGTGTCTACATGGGGCCGCTGAACGTGGCGATTTGCGGCTATGGCGGCGGCACCCTCGGCCGCAATCCGTACCATTGGATGGAGTTCCTGCGGCAGGTTCCGCAAGGTGCCATAACCACATTCTGGTCAAGCATGCGGGGACTGATCTCGATCTCGGCGATGGCGATCGTGCTCGGCCAGCACGTCCGTGTGGGCAACGAGGACAATCTGTGGGGTCCTGACATGACTCGCAGGACCTCGGTGCAGCAAGTCGAAGGTGTCGTCCGCCTCTGCAAGGAGTTCGGGCGCAAGGTCGCTACCGCCGACGAAGCGAGGGCGATTATGAAGATCGGCGTCTGGTATGACAGCGTCGAGGAAACTCTTCAACATCTCGGCCTGCCGCCGAACCGCGCGGGCGGCCAGAGAGGTTTCATGGTGGAGACTGACGGCCGGAAGGCACCCGCGGTGACCATAAGCGACTCGCATCCGATCGCTTAGCGATATCATCAGCGACGGCGAAGCGGGCGCAAGTATTCGCACAGGTTCCAACTCATGTGACGGGATTGCCCGCTTCGCCATATTGCCTCGCCGGTGGCGACGCCGCGTTGCGCGTACGATGCAGGAAGGAACGGGCTTATGGCAGCAGCGGCAGAAGTCGACTCGGATGAGACTGGCCCATGGGAGGCTGCTGCCGGGCAGCTTTGTACGTGGGAACCGTCGTGGCTGGCGACCTGCAAGCGGATGACAATCAACCCATGGCGTTCCGGTATCCTGCCGCACCGATTGATTGAACTCATTGGCGTGGCCCTCAACGCCGCCTGCACCAATCTCAACCCTGAGGGCACTCGCCGACACATCCGCCGGGCGCTGAGCGCCGGTGCCACGCGCGAGGAAATCCTGTTCGTTCTGAAATGCGCATCAGTGCTGTCGATCCATTCCTGTAGCCTCGGCGCGCCGATCCTGCTGGAGGAGGCGCAGACGGCGGGACCACAGGCCGAGCCGAACCCGGCACCTGGTGTAGCGACCCCAGTTTGTGACCGCATGAAGGCGATGGGTCAATGGAACACAGCCTGGGACCCATTCTATGCGCTTGATCCCGCGTGGACGTCTGTACACAGCTGACTGATCCAGACCGAAGCGGGTCTAATCCGGTCGTTCCATGTGGACCGCAATCCGCTTCTGGCGAGCCGCCCTCATCATCGCCTGACCGCGCGTGGGCCCGCGCCAATGACCAGCCGCACCAATCCGCGAAGATCGTCATTTTGGCGCGGGCGAACGTTCCGATATTCGCCTTGATTTTCGTGTCCCTGAGCTGACGGACATAGAAGTCCCTGCCGCCACGGCCAGTGGTCCAGCCAAGGAAAATGTCGCTGGCGGATTGCATCAACCGGTGACCGGTTACGACGCGCTGGCCGTGGTTGGAAAAGGCGCTTTTGCCGGCATAAGGCTCCAGCATCAAGGCACGCGCTTCCTTGAGCTGAAGGAATAGTGGATCATTTTCGCCACCCATCATCAATATCACGCCGCAGCGGGTGCCGACACTGCCGACACCGACCACCTCGATGGCGATGTCCTTCAGCACATAGCGATCAAGCAGGAATTGTCGGTCATCGGACAGCGTAGAACGGTGCCGGGCAAATCCGTCGCGGATCAATGCGTCGAATTCGGCGCCGGATTGTTCGCGCAAGTGATTAATGGGTCTTTGATACCTGCAATGAGGTCGCCTGCATCAAGCCGGTTATACCACAGCTCCAGCACCGACATTTCACTGAATTCGGCCATGCGCTTGCGGTAGGAGCCTGCGCATATAAGCACCGCTTCCGCGGCGTCGTCCTTGTCGAGACCATTGTCCCGGCACGCGACTGCAAAGCTGATCGCCAGACGCTTGACATCCCACTCCCATCGAGCTGGGAGAGTCTCGTCGAGGTCGCGGATATCGAAGACCAGCCGCCGCTCGGGCGTCGCAAAGCCGAGAAAGTTGCCAAGATGGGCGTCGCCGCATGCTTGAACGCGGATGCCGCTCGTCGGTGTGGTCGCCAGGTCGGCAGTCATATGCAATGCCGCACCACGATAGAAGGTGAAGGGCGACACCAGCATGCGCCCATGGCACAGTGGCACGAGCTCGGGGATGCGCTCCGCGTTGCCCTCTTCGATCAACGCCGTCACGTCGCGATCTTTCCCAGGCTTGAATTCGGCGTGGGAACTGCGTGGACAGCCGTTGCGGAGGTTTTCGCCCATAGCATAGAGTTCGGCGCGAGTGTAGCGCTCAGCAAACGCAGGGCGTCGCTTGGCAACTTCGTTCGGCATCGGGCTGAGGGCGTCCACGACCGTCTCCCTGAGGCTGCCTGGTGACTGGATGCATAGGTCAGGGTACTCCATCTCTCAGTGACCTGGATCAAGCGACGCAGCGGCAAGGGTGTGGGCCGTGGCCTGTTAGCCGGCGGCGCCGGCCCGTGCCGAAATTGCATAGTCGCGATGAGCGAGCACGCGCATAGTCTCAGTTCGCCAATATCGCCTGGAATGGAATTATGCTTTCCACCTCCACTACAAACAGGTTGAGTGCGGCCGCACGATGGTCTCGAGCCAGGATGATCGAGATGGTGGTCCCCGCCCGCCCAACCGCGCCAAACCTTATGCCGCGTTCCAACGGATTATCCGATATGCCGGGGCGCCGAACCGGGGCAATGCGAGTCACCGTTGCGCGATCGTTTTCGGTGGTCGCGCTAAGCATTCTGGTCATGTCGGGCCCGGCGCATGCCGCGCTGACACAGGATAGCTTCCTACTGCGCAACACCGGCGACTTGATCGGAGTGTGCTCCGCCACGCAAGGCGAGCCGCTTTACACCGCCGCGGTGAATTTTTGCCACGGCTTTGCGGTTGGCGTCTTCCGCGTGCTGAACGAACAAGGAATAGCCGACCCGTCCGATCGCCTGTTCTGCCTGCCGGACCAAGCGCCCAGTCGAAATCAAATGATTGCCGAACTGGTGCAATGGGCGAAGGCTAGTCCTGCCCGAGCAAACGATCAGCCTGCGGACACGATCGCTGCTTTTTTGGCGCAGCGCTTTCCGTGCCCGCAAGGCCGCTCAGCCGCGGGGACAGGCCGATGAGATCTGCCGCTGCATTATTGATCTGCTCCGTGATGCTGTCCGGGTGCACTGGTCTCAATGACACGCAGCAACGGGCGCTGACCGGAACCGCCATAGGGGCCGGCGGTGGCGCCATCCTTGGCGCGATCGGTGGCAATGCCGGCCTGGGTGCGGTCGCGGGTGCCGCGGCCGGGCTGGCCGGGGGCTTGATCTACGACTCTGTGAAGAAGAACGAACAAGCGGCCTATAGTCAGGGCTATGCTGCTGGCAGACAGTCGCAATGAAGCACCTATTGATCGTCGCCGGACCAGCAGGCTGACGGCAATGCCTATCATCCGCCGGTTGCGCATCATGCCCGCCTTGTTGGCGGCAATCCTGAGCGGGTGTGCTTCCCTTACGGTCGTTGACACACAGCGACTGACGGCGGCGCGACTTGACGCGCCTGGTTCTGATAGTATTTCGACAAGCCTGGGCAGTCTCAAGAACGGGCAGCCTATTGTACCGGAGCCGTACCAGCCATCGAGCAGTCTTCAATGAAACGGATGTCGCTCGGGCTGGTCGAGCGTATTGCTGACCGACAGCCTGCTCTGCGGTTACCACGCCGCCTGGTTGGGCATCGACCTCACCTGATTTGGTCCTGCCTACTGCCAACGATTGAAACAGATCGTTCGATCGCGCGTTCCACTGGTTGTAATAGTGGAACTGGTCGTCTTTGCGAGCGGTGGCCACCGGATCGGCCGCACAGTCACAATGACCAGGCGCGTAAACAGCAATGCCTCACCGCCATGAAAAGGCAAAGGTAGGTCACTTTTCGTAAGTTATGCAGACACCGGGGAGGGTGCGTATGACCATCTCACCAGATTGGGTATGTGTTAGATTCCGCATATTTTCGCCGCCGCTTCGGGGGGTTGCACTGGGGTGCCTATTACTGTTCGGGTGTACCCCGCAGGAACCGTCGAAACCCCTCTATACCCCCGGGCATGTGATACCGATGACGCAGGCGCCGACCGCGCCAAGTGACACCACACCGACGGCGGCGACGCCGGCTCAGACGGGACCCAGAGACGGCTATTATCGTGGCACGTCGAGTGTAATGTTCAGCGGTGGTGGTCGGTGCATGGGGACGCAGCAGGTTTCTGGCTTTCGGGTACATGGCGATCGAGTAGACTTCAATGGGTTCCACGGCAGAATCGACGCCAACAACGGGGTTCAGATGCACTATGGGCTCGACTGGCTAGTAGGACAGTTCGAGGGAAGCGTATTTGTCGGGCAACTTGAGATTGGAAAATGGTCCAGCAAGCCCAGTTGCGTGTACATGCTGCGACTCGAACGTCATGCCGCCGGTCAACAGTCTTAGCCTTTGCATATTGTCGAAACCATGGAACTACGACGACGCCGGACACGACATCGCCTCAGGAGGAACCCCTGACTGGGCCAAATCGGGCGCGATCAGAGGCTGGTGGATAAATGGAGATATGCCAGGTTGCTGCGACAGCTCACAGCTCATTTCTAATGAGCATATGAAATGCATAGCTATCCGTTGATCGAATAGAAAGCCCCGAAGTCGCCACCGAGTCTGGTTAGCTTATCGAAAGAAGCACTTGCGCAGGCATGGACAAACGTGCGGAGAATTGAATGTCCGACAACTCCGAGACGCAAATTAACTTCGGTGCGATTGAGTGTGATGCCCGGGTAATAATCGAGGGAAGAAGGATGTTGGGCTATTCCCGCGCGACGGCTGCGCTTCGAGCCGGTGTCTCTGTCAGTGTTGTCGAGCGCATCGAGCGAGGTGTGCCAGTGTATGCTGAGTCGGTCGAAGCAGTCGCAAATGCCCTGAATCTGGCTCTCGGCACCATCACCAGAAATTCCATACCGACGCCGAGTGTCATAATGACGGCAGATCGCTTTCCCAAGAAGACGTCACTGCTTAGGTTCACGTTGTTCAGTATGAAGCGAATAGGCGGCATACTTGGCCTAGGGCGAAGCCTGGTAAGGCTGAACCCAGTGCCATGGAGGTAACTATATCGAACGGCGTCCTCGTCTAACTCGATGCGTTATTGTGGATGCAGCGCATGATGACGTGGGGCTTGCGTTTTCGACAGCCATGTCGGGGCGCCGTACAGCCTTGGCAAAAGCGTCCCATCTGGATCCACCCGCCTCTGCAGCGTAGTTCTCGGCGATTCGCCAAAGATATGCCGATAAGCAACGGAGAATCTCCCAAGTTCCCAGAATCCATATTGCGTTGCAATGGCGGTGACCTGTGCACTGGCATCGTTAGCGACGAGCAAAGCCCGGTGCGCCAAATGCAAACGGCGTAACAGCAGGTAGCGTTTGGGGCCAATCCCATAATAATCTTGGCAACACTGACGGAGCGTCCTCACCGACACAGCCAACTTGACGCAAACGTCAGGCAGATATAACGGCGTTTCAGCGTTCGCTTCGACCAGATTGGCAAATCGCCGCATGATCGATGCGTGGTTAACGATCGCCGATCTGGTCTTTGATATGCCCTGACCGGCAAAGCAGGCGCAAGCCGCCCGAATGATAGCGGTTTCCATCGAATGGACCGCCTGTGGATGTTCGAATGCTACCGGATCCTGTCTGTCCGCCATGCCATGTATCGTTCGAAGCAGCCGACGCAATTGGCGCATCGGTTTCAACGGCGGCTGGATCGCCAAGCCGTGCGGCAGAAACCTGGGTTCCACGCCCTGCAGTGCGACGCCGTACTCGCACCAGTCCTCAACGGTCAGGGACATGGTAGCCCAGGTGCCCGGCCCCGTCAGCCGCTGGTACGCCTCTTTGCGGCTGCCGGGGTGCAGGCCAATGCCGTCCACCTCGACCTCGGCTCCGCTGCAGATCAAATTCGGACCTGGCTCAAGCAACAGACTCAAGCCGTGCCGGAGGCCTGACATTTGACTTTCAAGCACTCTCGGCAGTGCCTCGGTCGCTGCCTGCGACCATATATGACGCAAATCAACCCGAGAGTATTTTGTCAGAAAACGACCAGTTCCGGTCACAGTCAATCGCGCGTCTTCCGGACGGTGAACTGTAATGAACTCCTCTGGTACTGTCGCTTCAGCGGTAAAACACTTGGGCAGCATTGTTGTTGGCCTTCGGTGGCTTCGGCTCCCGAGGACACTGCCTACGCCTACAGGAGTATGCATTGACCTAGGTCAATGATACGTGGAGGCGCAGGGCCAGCCGGGATCGCCGGGCGGCACGCCATGATTTTGGCCAGTAATGTGGGTTCCTGCCAGGAAGAGCGATCCGCCGACGCGCCTGTCCTTGCTTGCTGCATCAGTGCCGAGACCGCCAACATATGGCAATGATCCGGCCGGATACACCAGTCAAGACGCCCGCGCATGGTGGCACTGCGGCGATTCGCCGGTTTCGCATAGCGAAGGGCCGCGCGACGTGCAGGCTTGGCTTCATGCTCGGCAGCTCGGTGTCCGTCTTTGGCGAAGTAGAGGACTGTCGCAAAGCGCTCGCGATGTTTGGCTGTACTGCTCTGGTTCTCACCAAAAGCGGCACGTTCCACGCACGTGTAACCTGTCTCGCCCTACACAACATATGGCTGCTGCGGCTCAGCGAGTCGCTTGCACGCATCGCCACCTACAAGACATCGTCTGACATGCGGCGATTCGTCCTCCCACCGGCCACCGGGCACTTATTCTGGGGCGGGGTTGAGGCAACCGCCGGCTCGCTTCTCAGCCATGGTCCGGAAACTGTCGTATTTGAGCGGACGCTTGCCCCCGTCGAGTCCCTGATGATCCTGGTTTCGGAGCGCTTGCTTGCCCACAGCGTGCATACTTTGATCGGCTCGGTCGCGTGCTTGAGACCGGACGTATTCCGATGGAACCCGCGTTCGACCCACTTGGCTCGACTGCGGGCGCTGCATTTTGCCGCGACCGGGATGTCAGCGGAGCGCCTGGCTCAGGCGCATGGCGCGAGTGCCTATTGGGGACTGGAACAGGAGCTGATCTATGCCCTGGCCGATTGTTTGAGTGATATGCCATCGGGTCCTGCCGTCAGGCAGCCGAGACATGTTCCGGAGCCCGCGCAACAGTTGGCGGCTATGATAGCCGGGTCGGACCAAGCGCACGACACCGCCGCGGCGATCTGTCGTCGGCTCAGCCTGTCGCCCTCCGTCATGCACCGAAGTTGCATGAAACACTTCGGTGTCAGTCCAGGCCAGTACATACGGCTGATTCGAAAACAGACGGGGGGTGCATCGGCCAACCGCTGTGACCGCTAGGCTCGCACGCGCCGCTGCGCTGGGTCCGGCCCATCGTCTCTCGATCAGACCGCCCTGGGCGTGCGGTTTCCGCATAGTACCACCCAGCCGGCCATGTGAAGAGAGCGCGTGTGTGTTCCCGGAGCGTTTCGAACGTCAGCGGCAGCGCGCCGGCCGGGCAGGCCGGGTGGCTGCACGACCGGACGCGCACGTATTGTATCATTCACGCTGTCGGCCGGTGGTCGATGATCGACATTTTCATGGAATCGTTGCCTGGCGCTCTGGTCAAGTGCGGCACTGTGGTGACGATCGAGCCTCGCATGGGTGCGGTCGCATTCTGCGGCGTCGTCATCCTGACGATGCCGTCCGCCGAAACGTCCGACCCGTGTCTGATGTGGGATGCAGCCAGCCGACGCAGCGTGGGGGTAACTCGGCTGACCTGAGCAATCCCGGCTTTTGTGCCGGAATTGCATAGCCACGGCCACACGTCTCGACCAAATGCGCGCCGCTCACCCCCACTCAGTGTGGGGCGACCGATAACAAACCGGGCAGTTCGCGCCGGGCGTCGTGACTCGTAACTGGCCGGGAATGGCACCCACTGCCACCTGTACCATATTTTGGAAGGAACAGCGCATGAGCAAAAAGATATCGACCCTGCTGGCGATCGCCGTTTCCGCTTTTGCCGGCGCGGCACTCCTTGTGCCCTCTGGCGCGGTCGCACAGGGCAATCCGGTGTTGACAAACCTCATTCCCGAATCCGAGTCCGCGCAGGTGCGGGCGACGATCACGGCCATCAATCCCGCTACACGCGAGGTCTCGCTGCGCGGGGCATCGGGCGAGACGGTCACGATGATCGCTGGCCCGTCCATCCGGCTGGAACTGTTGAAGGTGGGCGATACGGTGAATGCCCGATATTACCGGTCGGTGGCGTGGGGGGTGGTCGGGGCGTCTGGGGGTAACGGCACACCAGCCGAAAGCACCGATCAGATCACTGCGATGCTGAGTCGGCCTGCGCAGGCACCCGGCGGCGTGGCCGTACAGGTGGTCAAAATCAGCGGCACGGTGGTTGGGATCGACTTGGCCGCGCATCGGCTCCAGATCATTAGTCCGGGCGGCGGCGAAATCCAAACGGTCGATGTGACCAACGCGACACGTCAGCAGATGATGTCACTCCTGAAGGTGGGCGACACGGTCACTGCCGTGGTCAGCGAGGCGCTCGCAATAACGATTCAGCCGGCCGCGAAGGGCATGTAACGAAGTCGCCCCGCGCTTGATGTGGGGTGCCGCTGACCAACACTGACCAACGCGGAGCGTGCGTGCAGCAGTCCGTCCAGGGTTGTTGGCCGCGCTGTGCCGAAAATGCATAGCCATGATCAGCCAGCGCGGATAGCGACGTGTGGTACACGAAGCATACAAGCTAACCCGAGAATGTTGACGCCATCGAACAAAACCACGAATCGATCGGCGACAACTCATCATTGGATCGTCCGGCCCAGCAGTTAAGGAAATGGAGTCGATCGATGGTCAGACTGCGCCTCCCGCACTGTGCGTCGATTGTCACGGCAATCGCGATCCTCATTTCCCTCGGAGCAGCGGTGCACGCCGAGGACACGAGCCCTCCCATCGCTCCGGCCGCGCGCAAAGCCGTCGAAGCCATGGGCCAAACCCTCGCCGCGGGAGGCTTCTCGTTCCGCGAGCAAACGATCCGCGAATACGTCGACGCGACCGAGCAGCCGCTGCACATTTTTCACACCGCCGAGGTGACGGTACGCCGCCCCGACCGGCTTGACGTAGATGCCGCCGGCGACGACGGCAAAACCAGGATTGCGTTCGATGGCAAGACGCTGGTCCTGTATTCGGTGAATGCCAATCGCTATGCAAGTCTGACGGTTCCGGGACCAATCGAGCAAATGCTGAAAGCGGCGAGCGAGAAGATGGGGATGGACTTCCCGTTGGCGGACTTCCTGGCGGAAAAGCCGGCGGCCGCATTCCTTGCTGGTGTATCGTACGGCCGTGTGGTCGGCACGGCATCAGTGGATGGCGTGCCGTGCCTGCACATATTCTTCATGCAGCCGCCGGGAATCGAGCTCGAATTGTGGACCGAGGCCAACGATCATGCACTGCCGCGCCGCCTGATCGTCACGTATCGGTCGCTTCCTGGCGAGCCTCGCTTTATCGCCACCATGAGCGACTGGAAGCTCGGCATCACACCGCCCGATGGAGCATTCGAATTCCAGGTGCCTGCCAACGCAACCAGAGTTGGGATCGAACAGGAAAAGCGGCAATGAGAACGTGGATGATGGGCGTTGCCGCGGTCGCTGCTGTCGTTGTCTCATCGCAGGCATTCGGCTGGGGCGCCGTGCAGGGTAGTTATGGCGGCGCGGCCTATCGTAGCCCCTACGGTGGCGGGGCGGTGCGCACGCCATCTGGCGCAGTGGCGGCAGTCGGTCCGGGCGGCGGGGCGGCGTATCGCGGCCCTGCGGGCGGCACGGCGTACCGCCCCCCCGCATACCACGGCGCGACCGTGTACCAGCCACCAGCCTATGGTGGCACGTACTATCGTCCCCCTGCGCCCGCGTACCCGCCCGGCGCTGGTGCCGTCGGCTTCGCGGCAGGTGTTGCAACGGGCGCCGCGGTGAGCGCCGCCGCCCGTCCGCCGCCATACTACGCGCCGCTTCCGGTCGTCGTGGAGCCATAGAACGCTGTGGAAGTTACTTGTTGGGATGGGATGCCAACCATCCAGGTATTACTGATCCAGAACATACCAGTATGCTAATTGCTTAAGGGCCGCAGGCGTTTTCGTCATCAGAAGTTGAACCCCACCAGCAACATTGGACCGCCCGCATGGACGTTCTCCACCTTGGAGCTGCTGCCTTGCTCGAATGACAAATAGCAGTCGGTCAGCGATAGGGTGCCCCACCGGAGCTGATACCCCAGACCCGACGCAATCTGCCATCTCAGGTTCGACCCGCCTGCGTCGATATCGAAGTAGTACGGAATTTTGCGCCACAGCCGGGACGGATGCTATCAGCGTCAGCAGCCCACCCATTTACGACCGCCAAGCCGAATGTTCTGAATCTTGCCGCGGTGCGCTACCGGACAAATCCTGCCAGGCGATTAATTTTGGTGCGCCTAACGCAATCTGTGGCGCCGGTGAGGTGAGGTAAACCCATAAGCCGGATCTCCGTTCGTAGAGGAAGCCAAAGCCGCCTGCGTTCATTCATGCGGTCCATTTTTCAATGTCGGTACTCACGTGCGCCGGAAAATGCTTTGCAGTTTCGGCGCAACACGGCGGAGCGATTCAAGGTGGTCTGCCCTCGAAACACATGGTCCAGGATAATTGCATTGATCCAAATCAATGACCGGGACGAATGACAGTTCTACACAAAATGGCACGCCTTGCACCGCGGAGAGCGCCCATGAGACGGCGAGAGCTGTTCGTATCTACCGCGAAAGCGGCGCTGGCAACCGCATTTGGAAGTTCCTGGCTGTTGAGCGGCGCGCGGGCGGGGCCGGGCGGTACGATACCTAACGCCGCCAGCCTCACCCCGCAAATGCGCAATGTTGGAACGCCCGACGGCACGCGCACGATTACGGGAGATGTGCTGCCGGCCCCCGATCTGCCCTGGGGCGGCAAGATCGGCCTGAACGCCGCGCAGTCCGCATCATGGTGGCAGCCACGGATTGTGCCGCCGGCCGGGGCACCTAACGTCCTTCTGATCATGACGGACGACGTCGGCTTTGCTGCCGTATCCAGACACCCAACTCGGTGGATGACATCGCGCAAAAACCGATCGAAGGCGTCAGCATGACCTACACCTTCGACCAGGCGAACGCTGAGGCGCCAACCACGCATACGACTCAGTATCGGCTGACCATCACGCTGGATCCTCCGAAGCTGACACCAGAGGATCAACAGAAGTTGAGGAATGCTTACAGTGCGACACAGGCGCAGGCTGAGACACCTGACCGTCCCCGTATGGCACGAGGCAACCTCGCCTGGCGCCAAGGTGGAGACGGAACCTCCAACCCTGACCTTCTATCGGCTTGATGTATCCTCTTTCCATCGCCGCTATCACTCTGATAGTCACGTTCGGGGGCGCACTGGCAGGTGCGAGCCTGCGCAAGGAGCTACCCGACCACCATTTCACTGCCGAATCCAAAGAGGTGATGAAACTGGTACTGGGACTGTTGTCGACGATGGCCGCCTTGGTGCTGGGACTGCTGCTTGCGTCTGCCCAGTCCTCATACAGCACGCAAAGCACTAATCTTCAGTCGATGGCTGCGAATGTGTTGGAGATTGACCGCATTCTGGGAATGTATGGAGCGGAAGCGAAGGACGCCCGCGCCCTGTTCAAAAGCATTGTCGCTACCATGCATGACAGCGTCTGGTCGGCCCACCACGTCCAGGTCGATAAACTGAATCCGATCAGGATCGAGCATCAGACCAGAAAGTACCTTGACGCCGTGCAAGGGCTCGAGCCGCGTACACAAGCCCAGAGATTCGCTCAGAGCCAGGCTATCCAATTGAGCGCAAACGTAGGACAGACGCGGTTGCTCATGTTCGAACGAAGCAACAGCACATTGCCAAGACCATTCCTTGTAATTCTGCTGGCTTGGGTTTGCATGTTGTTCATCGGATTTGGCCTGTTAACATCTTTGCATCACACCGTTACGGTCGTGTTGTTTGTCGGCGCCTTGTCGGTCTCATCGACTTTGTTCCTGATTCTGGAACTTGGCAGCCCGTACAACGGTCTCATTCAGGTGTCGGACACGCCGTTGGTTGAGGCTATCGTTCAACTCGGCCAGTAGCTGCGACAGCTCCCGATACGGGAGCGGGTCTTCCGCGATACGGTGTGACTGACGCAAGGGCGATCGAAACGGGAGGAAACCTTCCCGGCTATCATCTACTGGCCAAACCGGCCGGTGCGGCCTGTAACCTCGGCTGTCAGTACTGTTTCTTCCTGTCGAAGGAGAATCTGTACCCGGCCCAGGAACGTCGGCTCATGACAGATCAGGTATTGGACAGCTACATTCGGCAGTTGATGCAGTCGTCTGCCGGATCGCAGGTGGAGGTGGCTTGGCAGAGTGGCGAGCCGATGCTGCGTGGCATCGATTTCTTTCGCCGGTAGGTGCAGTTGGCAGAAAAATACCAGTGCTCCCAAGCCATTCTGTAGCTGTCCATCGGCAAGATAATTCATCGCGCCGCCAGGTGCATCCGGCCCCTGCACCTTCAAGCTTCGGTAGAGGTATCCCTGGCAAGCAAGTGGCATGCGCTGCGTCAGGTCGACCTGATGCCTGTACCTCTTTGCCTCTTGCGTGATGTCGCTCGCGATACGGTCCTCATCGTTCTGGGTCGCGGCGAACAATAGCTGAGTGCAAGTGCCGGCCGATCACCCAATCATACCGAAGGATCGTTCCGAGCGGCCGGAAATTGATTGTTGTCATCCCGGCGTCTCTGGAACGCCGGGTTCACGGGCTGCTAGCGGCGTTCCTCACCGCGTCAATATGCGTGATAGCAAGTTTCCGATTTTGCATAGCGCGGGCTGCCAAGAGCAATCATCCTTCAGGACAATATGCGAGGGACGATCGCCATGCCTGTACCCTCATCCGACCGACCGATAATATTGCATGTTGGCGGTGTCGCCTACCTTTACATCCCCAGCCTGACGGCGGGATTCGCGACGCGCACTCATGGCAGGAGCGTAGCGCGCGGCGGCCGCCTGGACTACGGCGCCGCTGATTTCCGTCAGGCTTACATCGACATCACCTCGCGCCCGTACAGGCGGGCCACGACCGCGGTCACCTCGCCTGCAGGCGCTGCGCTGGCGTCGTCAGCACCCTGTGCCGGCCCAACCATGAAGTGGAGGGAAACATGAGTCGTGGAGCAACGTTCACCTCGTTCCTGAACCCTCTCCGTCGCGCGGAAGCGCATGGGCGCTCGTGCGCTTTCCTTGCAGCGTTGCTGCTGATGGGAGGCATGGGGATCGGCCCCGATGCGAAAGCCAAGCCGCCGCCGGCCGAATGCGACGTTCCGAATGTCGTTGCCCAAGCCCTGCCCGCCGTCGTCAACATCCAGAACGCCGGGCTAGCGCACCGGGAGATCATGAACGTCGAGAACGACCTGCTGGCGCGGCAAAGCAGCCAACCGTCGATAGAATACTCCGTGGGAACTGGGTTCATCATTAGTTCCGATGGCCTGATCGTCACGAACCAGCACGTTATCCGGGATGCAATCGTTGTCCTGGTAAGGTTCCAGGACAAGTCGCAAGTAGTAGCCCACCTGGTAGCCTCGGCCGCACTGCAGGACATCGCACTGCTCAAGGTGGACGTCCCCAGAAAGCTGCCCACTTTGTCATTTGGCGACAGTGACGCGCTGCGGGTGGGCCAGCCAGTGATCGCCATAGGCAACCCTATCAACGTTGGAACATCGGTCAGCACAGGCACCGTCAGTGCCGTCAATCGCAACCTGATGCGAACGCCTTTCGATGACTACATTCAGACAGACGCAGCGATAAACCCCGGAAACTCCGGCGGACCGCTGCTGGATTGTAGCGGCAAGGTCGTCGGGGTCGACACCGCGTTGCTGTCGAACAATCCGGCGCAAGGGTCAATCGGACTCGGCTTCGCATTGCCGTCCAATGGTGTGAAATTGGTCGTCAATGCGTTGCTGGATCCGAAAACTGTACCGAACTGGATCGGTGCACAGCTGCAGGACATGAACGCAAGACTGGCTTCGTCTTTTAAACGACCAAACGGATCGGGGGCTATCGTCACCGGCGTAGTACCGGGTAGTCCCGCGGCCCGCGCTCCCCTCGTTCCAGGAGACATCATCACCAGTGTTGACGGCGAGGAGCAGCCCGATGCGCGGGCGGTTCAGCGCGCCATCGTCTTGGCCCGGCCAGGAAAATCGGTCATGCTGTCCGTCTGGCACCGCGGCCAAATGCAGCAGATAGCGGTAAAGGGCGAGCCTTGGCCAAATTTCAGGCAACTCCAAAGCGACGTGGTCCCTGACAAGGCCCAAGTGGCCAGGGCGTTTGCCTACGGGCTGGGCCTTCATGTGACCGCCATTACCGACCCGGATCGACTGCGCTTTGGTCTTGGGAACGTCCAGGGCGTGCTGATCGACCGCGTGGATCCGGGAACACAGGCGGCGGAACTCGGCGTGCAGCTTGGCGATGTGATCGAGCAGATTGGCGATGAGATCTGTTCCACACCGGAGCAGGCAATGACTCAGTTGGCGTATGGCAAGCCGGATGCCCATGATACGCTGGCAATCCTGGTTTATAAACCATCCGGCCCTCAGTGGATCAGTGTGTGGGTCGGCCGACCCGGTTCACGACAGTTTGTGACCGGCGGCGCAGCTAACGGAACGGCGTCGGATGCCACCGTGCGCCGCTAGCCATGGCGAGCACCAATCTTCGAGTGCCGCAAGCAGGACCTTGATCTGTTCTTTCGGTTCACTTTCGCAGCGGATATGGGTCGAATGACGTGCTTCGGCCACGGGGGGAGCGAAGCACGAATTCCCGGGGCTTGCAGTCTGCGTGCCGTGAGCGGATAAGGTGCCGCTTGGCGCTCAATACGTTCGGTAACGCTAACAGAAACACCGGCTTATAGTAAGCGACTGGCGGCGCCTACGGCTGTCGGACAGTTACGGCGTCAGCACTGGGCAAGCTCAGCACTGGGCAAGCGTTCCACCCAGCGTTCGGAAACCAACTGCGTGAGCAGCGATAATTGAGGTAGCGCCAATGCGATGCATGGATGACTTCGGCACCATTGCCACCTTGAAGCAGTTTTGCCGAACCGCCCCAGCGGCCGGCCTGGTTGTCGCATTAGCAATCAGCTCGTCTGCTCAGGCGCAGTTGCTCAATCCGTTCCCCGGCTACAGGGGGCCGGTGATGAACGACCAGGACAGGACGGCCGCGCGGGACGCGTTGCAGACCTTACTCGACCAGAATCCGGCGACGGTTGGGAAGACAAAGGCATGGAGCAATCCGGCTGACGGCCGGCACGGATCGCTGACCGTCGCCGGCAGTTTTCATCATAACGGCATGGATTGTAGAACTATCGAGTCCTCCGTGTCGTACCCGGAGTGGGCAACTCCGCGGAAGTTCACCTTGAGGTTCTGCCTTACGCCGGGCGGCGAATGGAAGACGCTGTGAAATACCTGGCGACTCCCCTCATTTGGGTGCTGCCTCAGACTTGAGGCAGTGGGTGCGGGCCAACTCGGCGGCGTTCTGGATCCGGGCATTGTTACAGTAACCCGGTTTGGCCGCGTCCCCGCAGGCCGGGCGAGGCCGATGCCATGAAGCCGCTACCCGACCGGCTCTACCGCCGTCGATTCCCGGCCGAGATCGCCAGTCATGGTGGCCGGCTGTGCCATGACGCTACAAGTTCGCCACGAGTTTCGCTGGCCGCATGCCGCGCCACCAGCCACAGCCGGGTGACACATATGGCGACGTGGTCAAACTCTGGTATGTTGCGCCCCCGTCGCGACCGGCGAGCGGCGCACACACCAACGTAATGCGTGACCAGGCTCAGGATTCGGCCAGCGACAGCTCCACGCGACGGTTCTTTGCCCGATCCTGCGGGGTGTCGTTCGGGGCGACCGGATCGGTGTCACCGAAGCCCTTCGCTGAGATCAGGTCTGGCTTCACACCTTGCGAGATGAGGTACTGCATCACCGCCTCGGCACGCTTCTCCGACAGGACCTGGTTCGAAGTAACCCCCTGCGCCTTCAGCGCAGGTCCAATTGGAGAATTGTCGGTGTAGCCACTCACCAGCAGCTTGTTTTGCATCGTCGGCGCGAGCTTTGATGCGAAGCCTGCGATGATACGTTTCCCCTGCGCAGTCATCTGCCAGCTTCCTGGCGCGAACAACAGGTCGCTGTTAACGGTATATTTGATAGCACCCTGCAGCCGCGCAATTTGCGCCTTGTCGGCGTTGATCTGTTGCTCTTGAGATGCCACCTGCTGCTGGAGCTGCTGGTTCTGCGTCTGGAGCGCATCATAATCGCTCTGAGAAACGCACCCACTTACCAGCATCATGGACAGCAGCGATGCGACCGGAAGACCGACTTGATGTACGCGATTCATGATTTATCCTTCCCTGTTGGACCGAACAGCGCCGATGCGGCACCGGGAGCCCGCGTGCACCCGGGAGCGCGATCAGGATCGGCAATGATCATTGATCCGCCTCGATAGCGTTGAATATGGCAAAATCGGAAATTTCAATCGATCATGTGTCGGTCGAATCGCCCAGTGCATGGGCCGCATTTCCCTGTAGAGTCACCAACACCTGGCAAAAGGGTGTGGACGCCGGAGTACCCACAGCGGGGGTGTGGTGTCGTTTAAGCTCGGAGTACCTAATCGGCTGTCCGGCGGTAGCTCCGCTCGTATCAGACGCCAGAGCCGCTGGTATAGCCGGACCTCGTACACTGATACGCGGTCGAGGGCGCGTCAGCGCTTCCGGCAGGCATACATCAGATGCGAATGGAGTTCGAATTTGCCGGTGGCAGCCTGGCAAAGGCGGGGCGGTCATGTTGTACCTGGATGGGAACATGGTCGGCGAAGATCGTGTCGAGCAAACCGGGCCATTCGTGTTCTCGGCCGACAGGACCTGCGACATCGGCTATCAGGCTGGTTCGCCTTCAAGCACGGACTATCGGCCAACGGGCAACAGGTTGAGCGAAGAAGTCAACTGGGTGGAGATTGACCTTGGCAAGGACGCAGTGAGTCTCGGTCATCTCATCACGCTTGAAAATCGGTTGCGCGTCGCCAGTCAGGCGCACCGGACTATTGATCCGCCACTTCAATTCGCGCCCAGGTAAGATCGGGATCAAAGCGAGTGATGCTCGCCGCGAGACGTGCCGTGTCAGACCCTAAATCCTTCTGGAACACGACGCCGTCGTCGCTGACCTGAAAGGTCATAATCCCCGATGAGCCATAGCCGGCAGGCCAGGCGACCAAGGCAAAGCCCTCGCTCATCCGCCCGGAATTTATATAACTCCTGGCACCGCCCGGTGCCTCTGGCCCTTGCGCCTGAAGCACACGGAAATAGTAGCCTTGATACGGAATATGTTTGCCGCTGAACGCCCCGCGGTAGCCCTCTTCCTCCGCCTGTGCCACCAACGTTGCGAATGGGCTGTCCGCTCCGCCTGCCGCCGGCCAGTAAAGGCCATCATGATGGCCCGGCCTGCTTATCAGCCGCTCTGCATAGGCGCCGGTGCCAGTCTCGCTCTTTTTGTGCGCGAAATACACCTTCTGCGCATCGACGTAGGCCAGTGCCACACGGATTGCTGCCAGCTCGTCACGGCCAATGCGACGGTTGATGATTTCCTCTGCCCCTTCCTTGGTGTCGAAGCGCCAGCGTCCGCCGCTTTGCACCAAAGGTATTGGCAACGGCCAGTCATTGTTACCGACGACCAGTACTTCTCGGTTCGTGCCTTCCTGGTCAAGCACGTGCTTCTCGTCATACGCCGCTGCAAAGCGACGCTGCTCCTCCTTGTCGGCACGCGGGTCGCCCGACGACAGCAGCCGCCCGCCGTCTGGACCGAAAATGGCATGCAATGCTGCCTCGTCGTGTGAGCGCGCCGCCGACGCCAGCGCGGCCGATGCCTCTTCTGTGGTTGCAAAGGTTCGCTGTACTTCTGCCGACGCCGCCACCCACGCGGACCCCGACAAGAGCAACGCAGCCATCGCCATGAGGGACGCTTTCCTGGCCATGTCCCGTCTCCTTCTCATCCGCGCCTGCCGATCCCGCCGCCACCACGGGGCGCTGCATGACGTTCCCCAGCCTGGCCGCCGCGCGGCACAGCCCGATCCGTCCGCGCAGCCGCGCGGCTCTGTGCGCCGCGCTGGCCGAATTCTGACGCCTGTCGCCCGTTTCCGATCCCGCCGAACGCGCCTTGCTGGCCAGGTCGGTTGCCAGCCGACCGATTGGTGTCGGGACGATTGCCCTGGCCAAGTACGGGTCGATTGCCAGTCTCGCCCTGCCCCAGCCGGTTGCCGGGCGGTTGATTGATGACCGGCCGATTACCCTGACCAGTTGTCGGTCGATTGCCAGTCCCGCCCTGCCCCAGCCGGTTGCCGGGCGGTTGATTGCTGACCGGCCGATTACCCTGACCAATTGTCGGTCGATTGCCAGTCCCGCCCTGCTGGATGTTTTGGCCGGGCCGCACCGCGTTGCCTGGCACCGACACCTGCCGCCGCCCAATGGCGTTCGCCGGCAATCCGGACGGTCGCGCCGGCATCCCAACCGGTCCGTTCGGTGGCCGCGCCAGACCCGCCGGCCGCCCGCCCGCGCGGTTCGGCTGCCACCGCTCCGACGCGATCGCCGTGCGATTGACGTTGATGTTGTTGTAACGATTGACGTTCACGTTGAAATAGCCGCCGTGGTATGGCGTCGGCCACACCGGCCGTGCCCAGTTCCACAGTCCGGCGGTGATCCCGACGCCGACACCAAAGGCGATACCACTCACCAGCGCCGCTCCAACCGGATACGCAACCGGTGGCGGCAGATAAACTGGCGGATAAGTGGGATAAGGCCAGCTCCCATAGACCACGGTAGGATTGTAGCTCGGCACATACACGACATTCGTCTGTGCCGGCTCGATGATGATCGTCTGCTGTTCGCTGCGCACCACCTGCTGCGTGCCGGATTGCAGCGCGCCATGGCTCTGCGCCTGCCGCCGCAGCCGCTGCACCGAGTCCATCACCGCCCCCTCCTGGTCAGCCACCGCGTAGCCAAGTTGCTGCGTCCATTCGAGATTTTCGTTCATCATTGCCAGTACCTGAGGGAACGGCACCAGCGACTTGACGCTTGGATCCCATGACCTTTCTGCCAGCGCCTTGGTCAGCACGTCGCCGCTTAGCGACTTATTGGCCGGCTGCTCCACCCAGCGGCTTGCCTCGACCACCTGCAGAGGATAGGTCGATGCCATCAGCACTTGAGTCAGCAGCGCGTCGGGGTAAAGCGCGATCGGGGCCAGCAACGCGTCGAGTTGTTCGGTGTTGAACGTTTGCGCACCCGTCGTCGCCACCGGCGTCTGTGCTTCGAGCGAAACCGGCCACGTCCCATACAACATGACCAGGCAAGCGAGCAATCGCGCCAGACGTCGCATGTGTGGCATCCTCATCTTGGGCGTCCGGCAATACGGACAAGCCCGCTCACCACTACGAAGCGGACAAACGCATAAGATCGAAATACCAGTAGGGGCTATGGCATAAACGGAAATAGCTCTACACCCACCATGATCGGCATGCCCATTCATCACCTATCAAATGGCGGTACCGACGAGGACGATCGAACGAATATGCCGCTCGGGTTGACCCGCTTGTGAGAGATGCATCTGGGCGGACCCGACCCGCGTCCGTGCGATACGCTTCGGCGTTTTCCCCGGGACAGCAGAATATTCATAAGTATTCTGCGCGAAGGCACGTGGCTGCTCACGCCTCGACTCCGTGTTCCCAGTGTTCTCGGCGCAATCTCCATGCGAGCCAAAATGCCGAAGCCGGCCGCACGAACGCTCCATCAGTCCGGCAGGAGAGGCACAAGGTCACCTTGCCGGATGAGGTCAACCCGGACGGAAAACAGTCCAGAACATGAAACTCGACTGCGATCAACGGCACTGCCAAGGCGTAGGTGGTGACGCTGTAGGCGTTGAAAAGCAGAAAACGCCTACAGCGCCACACATGCAATCGACGAGGGTTACCCGTCAATTAGAGGTGACACCCAAGCAACGCATCCATGCAAAGGCGTTTACCTCGCGGCATCGTCCCAATGGTGTTCATAGGCGGGCGTTCGATCGCATACAAGCGGCTCCAGAAGCCGCCGCCGGAATCGTGATCTTCCCGGTCTACGCGCCAACCATGCGATCTGCTTTGCCCGAACGCCATTGGGACTTCGGCCATTGTGACTTCAGAAGCCACCTAATGATGGCCACCTCCAGCCGCGTCTTGGATCTGCCGCAGCACCCCGTCGAGGTTGAACGAGGCTGGTTTCTGGCGGGGCGGGAACTGCGTGAATGCCTGGATCTGCTGGGCGACCACCGCCTGCATGCCATACAGCATATAGGCATGGGATATCACCCAGTCCCAGTAGGTGTTCGAGTTCTCGTCCGCGCGCTCGAACGGGTCGCGACGCAGGTTGAACATCTTGGGGGCACGCAGTTTCACGAAGGGTTCGAACCAGCACATCAGTTGCTTGGCTCTTTGCTCCGCCACCACCAATTTCCAGTCGCCAACGCGAATTGCCAGGATATCCCCATCGTCGCTGATATAAAAGAAGAACTTCCTGGGACCTTCCTTTGCCTCGCCGGTCAGATACGGCAACAGGTTAAAGCCATCGATATGCACCTTGTAGGTTCGGTCACCGGCCTTGTGACCAGCCAATAGCTTTGCCGAGATGTCCGTTTCCCCCGCGGCAGCCAATAGCGTCGGCAGCCAGTCCTGGTGCGAAGCGATATCGTTCAACACCGTTCCCGGCTTGATCCGGCCGGGCCAACGCACGAATACCGGCACGCGCCAGCCGCCCTCCCAATTGGTATTCTTCTCACTGCGGTATGGCGTGATCCCGGCATCCGGCCAACTATTGTAGTGTGGGCCGTTGTCGGTTGAGTACATGACAATCGTGTTATCCGTGATACCGAGCTCGTCCAGCTTGCCCAGCATCCGGCCAATATTCTCATCATGCGCGACCATGACATCGGCATAGTCGCCCTGACCGCCACTCTTGCCCTTGTGCTTTTCCGCGCAATGGGTCCGGAAGTGCATGGCAGTGGTATTGTACCACATGAAGAACGGCTTGCCGTCCTTGTGGACCTGGTCGATGAAGGCAAGGGCGCGATCGGTCACCTCTTCATCGATGGTTTCCATGCGTTTCCGGGTGAGAGGACCGGTATCCTCGACTGTCTGCCCGCCCTTGCCGTCGGCCCGTGAATGTATAACCCCCCTGGGTCCAAAGTGCTGTCTGAACGATGGATCTTTTGGATAGTCCGGGTCCTCCGGCTCTTCTTCGGCATTGAGGTGATAAAGATTGCCAAAAAACTCATCGAAGCCATGCATGGTTGGAAGGAACTCGTCTTTGTCCCCAAAGTGGTTCTTGCCGAATTGACCGGTTGCATAGCCGAGCGGTTTCAACAATCCCGCTATGGTCGGATCATCCGCGCGCAGGCCGATATCGGCGCCAGGCATGCCGACCTTTGTCAGCCCCGTGCGTATCGGATTCTGGCCCGTGATGAACGCAGCCCGTCCGGCCGTGCAACTTTGCTGACCATAGTAGTCGGTAAATGTTGCACCTTCATGGCCTATACGGTCGATGTTGGGCGTACGATATCCCATCTGGCCACGATTATTGTAGCTGATGTTCCACCAGCCAATGTCATCACCCCACAGAATAAGGATGTTCGGTTTGCTCGTCGCTGCCATTTTCTCCTCCTTGCGTTGTTCGGCGGTTTCACGTTTTCCAGCAATCGCGCGGACCCTAGTGGACGGTCACGCCAGACGAAGCAGCACTGCGCCGAGAGCGAACAGGCCAATGCAGGCGAGCAGGACCGCGACCTCAATCACCGGCGAGTGCATGCCTTCCTTCAAGCCGGCAATCGAAGCGTACGATCCGCTTCTCAGGTATTTGGCCGTCCAGAAGTATTGTCTGATCGATATGGCAAGCGCGAGGATGCCACACGAAATCAGGGCCAAGCCAAGGTACTTCGGTGCGTCTGGTAGCAGGGCCGGCCTGGTTCCCGGCGCGTTACGCAAACGTTCAAAGAATTGCTCGATCGCAAAGCCAAAACCGATCAACGAAACGGCGGTTCGAATCCACGACATCATCGTGCGCTCTACGGCGAGGCGCGTCCGCAGCCAGGCAAAATGACTGTCCGCTGTCACTCGTACTTCGAACCTGTCTTTGGCTGGGGCGGTGTCAAGTTCTGCCATTGTCCCTGTCCTCGTCAAATCTGGCGCGGCGATGCGTCCCCACGCCATCTACGTGCGATACGCAGTACTATCCCCCGAAGGATTACATACGGCACGAATGCCAGTATGAATGCGACGATAACGGCTTCGCTTGGATAGAATCTGTCAAGTGCAATGATTTGGTAGACTGCATCCATGACCAGAGCAAGCAGGATGATTCGGGCAGTCATATTGAATCCCTCGCGCAAGCGTGCCATGCGATGCTGCGGCTCGAACAGCATCGTCCGTAGGTAGGGGGAACGGCCGAGCCGGGCATCCCTTCGACCGTCGTGAATTGCGGCGATAGCTGCCATCACCGGCTGAAGAATGAAGCGAAAAGTCATCGGTCCGCCTGGCCTCTCAGCAAGCTGACGCAGGACGCGTTGTATGGTAGCAAGATTGATGCCGTGCTGAAGCACGCCGACGATTGTCAGCACGACAACGATCGCGAGTACGAACTTGGCCAGGCGGCTCAATTCGGTATCTTCAGTACCCGCCATTGTGGGCCTCGACCTCGCTAACGACGCGGCAAAAGCCAACACCGCTCTCGCCCGTAACGATCTGCTGCGTATGACGCACAAGAGCCTGTTCACGACAACGGCAGTTCCGCGCACGCAAAAGTATGGAGCGGACTCGAATGTCCAACCTGTCGGACCACCCGCTTGCCTCACGGCGATCAATTGCTGCGCCTGCCCCCCGAACACCAGGGCAGGCAGGCGAAAGGTCGCGGCCAGTGTGGTCAACAGCCGGGCGGCCGATCTCCATCGGTCCTCTCTCTCAAACGGCGCCGAGCAGCAGTACGGCTCCTGCTTGGGCGTCATTCGCGGCGCCATGATCGTTTGTGGTGAATCAGGGCACGCAATCTCTGTCACCACTGTAAGGCGGACTGATGCATAAGACCGCACTGCCAGAAGATGCTATGGCATAATCGGAAATAGCTCAGATCCCACCACGATCGGGATGCCCCACTGATCCTTCATGGAGTGGCAGCCTCCGGGCATGACATCACGGCCCGCGCTTAAGGCGCGCGCGCGGATCCGGTGCCTATGCGTAATGGGTATGACGCCCTTGCCCTCCACCCGCCGCTATCCGCCGCCCGGTGCGACGACGAGCACACACTATGGCAAGATAGGCAGTCGCCCCGCCGGGGTGGCAGAGTGGGCCGCTGGTGCCTCATGCCTCGCCGGATTGCGAAGCGTGTTCGAGGGAGCCTCGCCAAATAGCTTTCGGTAGGCAACCGAAAAGCGACCGAGCTCCCAGAATCCGTAGTCGTTGGCGATCGCCGTTACGGTCTTTTCGGCTGGATCGGCCACGCTAAGGGCGTGCCGTGCCTGGTTCATCCGCCGGAGCCACAGGTATCGGTGTGGATTCATGCCCAGACACTCAAGACAGTGGTTGCGCAGCGTCCTCTCCTGCACACCAATTTTTGTGCATATCTCTGTCAAATAACGCGGCTGGCCATTGGCATCTTCTATGGCCTGCTCGAACCTTTGCATGACTGGCATGCGCAGGTGAGGGAAATTTTTTATTTCAACGGTTTCTGCCTCGACGAGACAACCGAACATCGCACGCACCAACTCATCATCCATCGCCTTGGCAACCTCAGGATGGGCGAGGACATCGGGCGTGTTCGCCGCAAGATGGCAGGTTGCCGTATGCAATTGCCGCAACCGGTTCAGGAGTTGTTCCGAAACGGGTATCTGCCGCGTCACCTCGGGGATCGCCAGTTCACGGCCGGTAAGGGCACGACTGGCTGCGACAAAGTCCGGGCGCGTCAGAGACATCGATGCGATGCGGGTCGGGCCCGGCATCCGGTAATGATGGTGGGAGTTGATAGACGAGACGATCACAGCATTCGGCGCGATCTCGTCTCCATTTCGGCACGGCGGCGACTGGTGTTGATCGACAAGAAAAGCGACAGCGCAGCGGTCCGAAGTATCCTGGACGTGCATGACCTGGGGCAAGGAGGTCTCGTTGCGGTGCATCCAAAGGCGATGCAAATCTATCCTGGTCAGTTTGGATTCGTACTTACCAGACGAGATAACCACCACCTTCATGATTCCGGCCCGGAAGGACTCCTGATGACTCCAAGGATCCTGGAAGTCGCGAACCAGACCGCCGATCATCGTCTTATCCTCTTTCGGACTTAGAGGTCCGTGATGGGATGGGAAGTCCGATGTTTCTTGGCATTGGATGCAGGCGATGTGGCCGTACTCATTTGGACGCGGCTTCCAGAAGCGGCAGCGGCAGCACGCGGTCGCCAATCTCGGTTCCTACCGTCTCATGCGATATCCGATAGCCGATGAGCAGCGGAATCCAAATGAAAGCCGATACTGCAATCGCGTGAGCGACCCCAATGGCACCAGCCAGGGCCTGAGTCACCATCGGCGCGGCGATGGACACAATGCGTCCCAAACCGGAGCTCCATCCAAACCCGGACGCACGGATTTCGGTTGGAAAGAGTTCATTGACGTACACGATGCTTAACGACCATAGGACGCTGAGCAGGAAGCCCGTTAACATCATCAGCAGGCAAAACACGGGAAGCGACCATGTACCCTCCCAACAGGTAAAGGTGGAGATGCTTATCAGTAATGACACGGCCATCGCAGGTTTGCGTCGCCCGAAAGCGTCTCCAGCCACGCCGCCAACCAACCCGCCGATCAACGAGCTGGAAGCAAGCAACGCCAGGACAAGGATCACACCTCGGGTCGCCACAAGGTGATAGTGCTCGATTACATACGGTGCGATGTAAAACGCCAGTGCGTAATAGCTGTATGTGAGCGACACGAAGATCAGCACACCGCTCAACAGCAGCCGGCGGTACGCCGGTGTGCGCAACGCGGCACTGAGGCCAATCCGCGGGCAAACCTCCCGTCGCAATTGGGTACGCACACCAACGAAACGTGGCGATTCCTCCAGTCGCAGCCGCAGGGTCAGAATGAGGAGAGCGGGTACCAAGGCAAATACGTACACCGCCCTCCAGCCCCATAATGGCGTCAGAATAAAGAACATCAGCTCGGAAAAGAGGTAGCCCGCTGGATAGAAGGCGAACATGACACCGATACCGGTGCCGCGCCGTTCCTTGGTCCAGACCTCGGTAACGTATGGGCCGCCGATGGACAGTTCGCCGCCGCCGCCTATGCCGGTAAAGAACCGGCAGACTGCCAACCCGTACAACCCCGTCGTCAGTGAAGTGAGGGCCGTGACAATCGCATATGCGACTATCGACACCCCGAGCATGATGCGGCGGCCAAATATGTCGGCACAAACGCCGAATCCGATGGTCCCGAGTGTGTAGCCGACAAGAAAGACCGAACCAATGGTGCCACTTAGCATGATGCTGGGAATTTTGAACTCGGTTGCGATCAGCGGCACCGATAAGGCATAGATGGTAATGACATAGGCGTCGAAGAACCACCCTAGCGACGCCGCCAGAGTTACCATCCGCCGATTTGCGGAAATCTGGTGCATTGCTCCCCCCCGCCTTTTTGTAGACCAAACACCAGCCGATCAACGGGGATCAGCCTGGGGCCATCATAATTCCATGCGAGTTATCCGAACCATACACCGTTATGTTTCGTTGTCAAGCACGCGAAATGCGAGCGAGGTGCGCTGTTCAAGGCGGAACGCCTTGCGACCCAAACACAGGGACTAATGTGATCCGTCAGTGAATTGGGGAGAAGATCCAAGAGATCTAAGACATGCTCAGGGACCCCTGACGCGAAGACTGCCTGCCCTGGTCGCGCCCGCCCCGTCCGTGATGCGAGCGTACGTGGAACCTTCACGAAACTGCACTACTTGCAGTTAGTTTTCCGTTTTTGCGATAGTCCTGGCAACGCCTTCCGGGATACTTTCACCTGATAAATGACTGCTACCGCGAGAGAACCAACCTATGGATAAAGCGGGATCGGAGGGGCGCGACGTTCGCCCAGAGAGGTACATGCGGCACATCGAAAGCAAGAGGAGGACATGTTGGAGACGCCCGATCCAAGTTCGTGCCGACGCCCGGCGCCTCGATGCCAAGCGATGCTAGTCAGGTTGGCGCTACATAGCTGCATTCCTTAGCTCCACAACGACGTGCCGGTAGATATGCTGCTGAGCGCTGGTTTCAAATATCCGAATCCCACCATCTGGGACGGCATCCGCGCGGGCAGTCAGGACGCCGACGACAACTGCTGTACCGACATGTTCGAGAAGCGGATGGCCAACGCGACGAAGATTACGTCTCATATGGATACGATGGTTTGGTGTTCGCGAGGGCGAGGTTGGTATTACGGGCGGCCCTCGTACACCGAGCCAATGTTGGGTGCGACTTCCCGGGAAGGAAATTTAGCGCGTTGGTGATGCTGGTTCTGCGAGTGCCGGTCGCTGGTGATTACCGGGGAAGAGGGGGTGGTGGTGCCAAGTGGCTCCAGCATGTTCGCGGATGCTGATGGTTATCAGGCAGCCATGAAGGATGTGCTCGACCTGTTGGTGATCCACCCGCGCGAATTTCGTGCGCGCCTGAACTGGATTGAGTTCTTGAAGCTTTATCTGGTCCGCGCATATGAAATGTCCCCTCGTGTTGCATTTCTTACGCTGCCGCCCGATCGGGCGTTCGTCACGTTTCCCGCACGCCGCGGCTCCGTTTTGGTGGCTGGTGGGGCTGTCCTGGAGTTCGGTGACATCCTGGTGCATAGCCCGGGCGATCGTTTGCACCAAAGGACGACGGGCGCTTGTCATTGGGGATACATTTCGCTTTCGGCGGACTCGCTAAGAGACCTTGGCCGGACGGTCGCGGGGCAAGACCTTGCTCCTCCCGGGATGAGCTATTCAATGCGACTGTCCTCAGAGGATAGGCAGCGCTTGCTGCGGCTCCACGCACAAGCTGGTCGGATCGCCGAAACGAATCTGGCTCTCGTCGGCCAACAAGAGGTGCTTTATGGCCTGGAGCAGGATCTGATCCTGGCATTGGTGAACTGTTTGACAAACGGGGAACGGCTGGCCGACCGTCCCAACCTTCACCACCAGATGGCAATGGTGACGCGGTTCGAAGCATTGCTGGCAGAGCATCCGTACGGGCAGCTACGAATTGCAGATATCTGCATCGAGATCGGCGCATCCGAGGTAAGTTTCCGGGCTGCGTGCATCGAGGTGCTAGGCATCAGCCCTGGCCGATACCAGCTATTACGACGGCTGAAGTCATTGCGCAGCGAACTGTTGCGAGTGGGGCCCGAAACCGACAACGCTATCGAGATTATAAGGCGCTATGGTTTCGTGGACGTCCATCGCTTTGTGGCGGAATATTGGAAGACTTATGGCGAGATGCCCCCGCTGCCGCCGCGCGGCGCTCGGACCAAACGGTGGTAAGTCACAGATTCCGGTTTTGCCATAGCCATCGGAGCAGGCCCGCGCGAGATGTATTGCATAGTGGCCAGTGATCTTGGAGAGTAGTAATGAGACTTCGGAGCGCGCTGTTGGGAGCAAGCTTCCTCACGCTTCCTGTTGCCGTGGCAGCTCAACCCGTCGCCGGACCTTACATCGGGGCAGGTGTACGGAAGATCTGACCATCCTCAGGCAGGCAACGGCAGAAAAGACTGCCGCCATAATACTCAGGCAGGTGAGACTCGTGCCACATCCCACATCAGCCTCGGATCGAACGTTTCCGCAGCGAACATGGTCAGGATAACGACTCCACAGAATGCCACGGCACCGATACCAGGCTCGATGGTGATCACGTTACCAAACTTCACCAACGCCCCCAGCAGCGATTCCATGAAGATGTCGATCATCGACCAGCGTCCGACCCAGCGCACAACATGGTAAAGACGCGTCCGGTCCTGCAGCCAAGCTGAACGGCCGGACTGCGCCGTCACCAACATGATCGATAATCCCACAAGCTTCAGCATCGGAACTGCTATGCTGGCGAAGAATACCAAGGCAGCGAGCGGGTACATGCGGGACGAAATCAGCTCTTCCACACCGCCCAGTATGGTGCTCGGCGCTCCGGCGCCGAGTTGCTCAACTGTCAGTACCGGGTAGATATTTGCCGGCAAGTACAGCACAGCGGCCGCTATGACCAACGCCCAGGTCCGCGCAATACTATCAACCTTCCGGTGATGCAGCGGCGATTCGCAGCGGGGACAGTGCGCGTGTCCGTGTCGCGGCGTACTGACCAGGCGACACACCTCGCAACCTACGGCTTCGGACGTATGGCCGCCTAATGCAACGCAGGCATTATTCGACGCTCGTGGATCAAGCTGATCCCAGACGACCTCACGGTCCAAAGCGCTGTCTGCCCAGACCAGCACAACGGTCAGTGCAATCAGGGCATAGACGCCCGCTTCGAGCTTGATTGTCACGAGATCGCCCAGCTTAACGTAGGCAACGAAAACGCCGAGAACAAACACCTCGATCATGGACCATGGGCGGAGTTGCTCAACCAATGCAAACACACGTCGTAGATGCAGAGGCGGTGGCGTCTCGTGCAGCCGGATCAGTACGTAGAGCGTACCTGCTAGCTTTCCGAACGGCGCGAGCATTGTCACAAACACCACAACCACGGCCAATATCGCCATGTTGCGTTGAACTAGCTCCGCGGGGCCAGACAGCAGATACGCGCTGTGAGCGATCCCGGCCGTTTGCACGCTCATCAGTGCGGCACTGCACATCACCACGAGCAAAATCAGTGCACCGAGATTCAAAGCGATACTGTGGTCGAGCGGATGCTTACTCCTGCGGTGCAAAACCGTGGAGCAACGAATACAGTCTGCCGTCGTTCCTGGCGCGAGCGGAGGAACCGTCTGCAACAGGCCACAGCCAGGGCACTCGCAAAGCTGTGGCGGCGACATCGTGCGATCTACCACGTTCGTGCTCATGGGCCTGACGGGCCGGCAACCAGCATGGCAACCAGCCCATCCGCCAACCTGCCAACGGCGATACTGGTCGCCGCAACTTCACCCAGCGTTCCCGGTGCAGACAGAGGAACGGAAATCCGGAAGTCGCGCAGCACTGGCGCAGCATGTCGCTTGAACGTGACGCCGGCCTGAGCCTGCAGGATCAGGCCGCTTGCACCCTCATCGAGGCGCAGCACATTCAGCGTGACCGTGGCATCGGCCGCCGCAGAAACCGCACCGGCTTCGCTGATCACGGTACTTTGTGGCAAACGTTGCCCTAATTCCGTTACCAGGACACGAGTGAGCATCGCGGATAGCGGCTCACCCCACCAATCATTCTCCATAACAACCAGCCGGTAGTTCTCGGACGAACGGACAATCTGTAGGCGTTCCAAATAACGCTCCATGCCCAATTGCCGCAGCACTATGACCTTTGGTGCCGTGTACTGTTCTGCACCATTAATCGGGGCGATTGTGTAGAGTGTCGGGTTGGCCGAAGAACAACCAGACAGCGCCGCAAGGACAGCAATGGCGCGCCATGCGAAATATTGCGACAAGCGCCTCATTCTGTCCCTCCGTCGGGTCGCCCTTTGACCAAAGCCTCGGGATGACGCGTCAGCAGGTCGGCCAAGGCGCGGAATGAACTTACGGCATCGTTCGCCTGTCTCAGCAGGCGATCGAGATCCCGACTGAATTGCGTGTCACCACCATAACCATTGTTCAACGATGAAACCAGCTTGTCGAGACCGGTTATGGTCTGTTCGAGCTGTTTGACAATCGTCGGCAGTTGACGCATGGCAGGGCTGGTCCCGCTGTTCAGATTTTCCGTCAGATCCTTGGCGCTCTCCAAAGTCGCCGACAAATTCTTAAGCGCTTGCTGCAACTCTGGACCACTGATTGTACTGTTTGTGGTCTTGAGCAGTCTGTTGAGATTGTCGCCAATCTCTCTGAACGGAACCTCGCTGACCTTGTCAAGCAATGCCCCAACCGACGCTTGGAGACCGGCCAAGCCACTGCCTTCCGCCGTTGGCAGCACGAATGCGTTCCCCTGCATCTCAAGAGGCACGGGTGGCGCATTCTTTGCGAAATCCAGGGATATCATCTGCTGGCCGGTGATCAGATTTGCGCTTGCCAGGCTTGCGCGCAGCCCGTGACGCAACACATCCTCCATCGTCTCACGGGTTGTCGCAAAGACGCGCTTGCCAACGCCGACAATTCGCTCAGGTTCCACTTCGTATTGCACTGGAGCGACGACCGTGTCCGTGGCACGGTCATAGGTGATCGAAACGTTCGTGACGTGTCCAACCACGAGACCATGCATCACGACCTCGGATCCGGCTGCCAGCCCGCGTACCGATCCGTTGAAGTAGGACACCAACGGGATTTCCCGAGTGTACGACGCGGCTGCCGCGGCTTTTTCGTTGGCAAATAGCGGGAACACGTGATCCTCAACGCTCATTGGAGCGTTGGCCTGCTCGTCTGGTGTACTGAATGCGATCCCGCCGAGCAACAGGGCCCGCAAAGACTCTATCTGTAGCTCAACGCCTGCCGCACCGAGGTTTACCGACATGCCGGAAGCATTCCAGAACCTGGTATCATCATTGACATACCGGTCATATGGTGAGCGCACAAAGGCATGGATCACGACCCGGCGCGCCATGTCCTCGACATCCCAGCCAAGCACCTCCCCGACGTTGAGATCACGAAAGAACACCGGTGATCCGGCGGATATCGAACCAACCTTCGTGGCCCTTAACAGAAATGTATGGCCTGGGACGTGCGCCCCAAGTACTGGCGGATCCTCGTGGCCCGTGAAAGTCCGTTGAGGCTTGCCCGCAGTGGTGCCTGGCAACATACCAACATAAGCTCCCGAGAGCAGTGTATCGAGGCCAGATAAATTGCCTGCGAACAGTCTGGGCTTGACTACCCAGAACACCGTTTTGTCAGTTAGCAGCGGGCCAGCCTGCCGCGTTGTGTCAATCGTAACTATCACGTGGGAATTATCTGGTGCAAGCGCAAGGCTCTTTACCGTGCCCAGCACAATGTCACGAAACCGTAGCTGCGACTGACCGGCCTGGAGACCTTCGGCGCTGTCGAACGTGATGGTAATTTTGGGACCTTCCTTCGAAATGGTGTCCCATGCCAACCAGGCTCCAATTGCGATTGCAATAAAGGGAATTAGCCAGATGACTGGCACCCGTCTCGATCGTCTCGTGTGAGCGATGTGTTGAGTCGGCGGACTGATTGTGTCACCCATGGAGCGCCTCCTAAGCCGCCAACCAGGACACAAGCGCGGGAATTGTCGCACGAGGTCCACAGGTTCGTACGAGTTTCCAGCGACTGGAGTTGAGAGGAACGCTCAGCAACCCAATCGCGTTGTAGCCAATCTGCGCGTCTGCCCTGTTATGCATTCTCCTGCGCCGAGGCCATGGCAGCCACAATTGCCGCGCCTTGAGCATGATTCTGTCGCATGTGCCGCCTTTCTCTCCAGCCCGTCCTATGACAAAGGAAAGCCCGCTGGCACTCTATGCTAATCCGGCAAAGCTAGAACGTGAAGTTGACCATGATCATCGGACCGCCCACACCCAAGTGCTTGACGACCGAGCCGCCACCCTGCTCGAACGACAGGTATCGATAGAGCAAGGAAACACCGGCCCAGCCGGTCTGATAGCCAATGCCCGATGCAATTTGCCACGTCGGATCCGAGCCGCCTCCGCCGATGTCAACGTAATAAGGGACGAACAGCCCCTTGACTGGCAAGCGAATGAGTCCCCGGACGCCGACGATTCCATTCCATATAGCGCGCGAGCCGGAGATACCACCCACCCCCCCGAATGTCGCGCCATTTCCACGTGGCCCGACTACGGTTAGGGCGAGGCTGTAGTTGGTATTGACGTGCACGCCGAGATAGCGAAAGCCAGCAAGCACATCGAAATTACCCCAATTACCCCGGAATATGGTATAGCCACCGGCTAAAGTCCAGATAGTGGTCGTCAGCCTGGTGCTCGTGCTCGTCTCAATCGACGGCGAAATCGGTATTGAGGGCAAGCCGAAAAAGTCAATTGACCTGATATTGGAGCTGCCCACGCTGCCGTTGATGTAAATGAAGTCTGACAGCACCGAGAAGCGATCATATCGCGCATCAGCCGCGAACATCGTGCCGAAGTTGAGCTTTGAGATGTAGTCGCCAGGGCCCGATGACAGATCGGTTGGCAGCCTGCCGCCAAGCGCCGGTGGCAGGTTGTACTCCAGGTTGGCATGGACCGTCGGCAGCCATATGTAGGGCGCTACGTTGAATACCCACCCTGATGCGCCGGGTGCCTGGGACAACGGCTGGCCGGATGGCTGTTGCGCTGCGGCTACCAACGGCAGGAACGATACAAGCCAGGTAACTAGCGCAACGATCTTTAGCGTGGGTCTGAGTATAATCATTTGCACCCCCTGCATCAGATTGCAACGGCCAGGTGATGGCCTATTCCAGCCACTTTTTCGGGATGCTGGTCCGATCCCATCCGAAACGTGCCGCGAGGAACCGGCGCCACGTCTTGGTCCCGTCGTTGCTCTCGCGACTGCCTGAGCAAAATCGGTGGCGACGAGATTGGAATACTCATATTGCCACCATCCCTTCAAAGTCACGGATTGCGAAGTCCCACATGTGAGTGGCCGCCACGGTCCTGCCCTCATAGCTTCCAGTGCACTCGACTTTTCGGTCGGGCGCCGTTAATGAGGCCTGCATTCGTGTTCGCGGCCAATATCCCTCCCTGGCATGGTCAGCGGTGACATATCAAGCCGGGGCCCGCCTGCCGGAGTATCCGTCCGCGACCGATGGTCCACCCACCGGCCTGCGAGCCCCAACCACGCGATACCACGCATTGCTGATTTAACGTTCTGCCCCACGTCACGCTACTTCATTGTGATGACAACGGCATCGCCACCAAGGCTCAGCATCAGACCTTCCCGCTTCGCCTTGAGATGTAGAATAACTCCTGAATCGTTTTGCAGCCAAAGATCGCCACCGCTGCGATTACCGAGTGCGTAGCCATAGCGGCCTTGTACATATGTCCCTGCGAACTGTGCCAGCGAGGTGAGCTTGTAGACATCCCCTGATGCACTTATCGTTGATGCTCCGATACCGCCAACCCCCAGACCGCCGATAGTGAACGGATATGCGGCTCCCCGATAGAACAGAGTACCGCTTCCACCGCCGGCACTCGCGAGATAGGCAACCTGAACCTGCCTCATGTCCACGGTTGCATCAGGTGTCAAACCCGCAACCGCGTCAGGGCCGACTTTGACTGAAGTCGAGCAGGCGCCGAGTAGCGACAACGCCAGCGTCGCGGTCATCGCTAGCGGCAGAGGCCAACGTTTACTCATGTGCTTCTCCGGTTGCATCTTGGCTAAAAGATGAAGGTCATCTGGGCGCGCAACTGCCAGGTGCTTGCGCCAGACGGCCTCAGAGCGTTGTAGTAGGCTCCCACGAGCAGGTTGACCGGGAGCTTGCCTCCAAGCTTGATCAGGCGGCCGGCTTGTGCGCCGACCGGCAAGGTCCACTTTTCGCCGCTGGAGTCCCAGTTCGCTGTTACGATCGGCACGGTCCCAATGAACCAGCCGCGGCCAAAATTATAGTTCACAAACGGATTGATTGTCACGACGCTGTAGGCGGTGCCGTCTCGGCCGGAGGTGCCACCAAAAGAGAACACGTTGTTGACCAGCAGCCCGTATACCCAAGGATGCGCTGTTCGCACCGCGACGACCGCCGGACCGGCACCCCACACATTTGAACCGAGGTTTTTGTTAGTGCTTGTCGGCAGTCCGACGATCGGGCCGGCGCCCCAGGTCCAGCCATCGACGGTGCTTGTCGGCGACAAAAATGCGGAAAACGAAGTCGCACTCAGACCAAACGGTGGTACGCTTGCCGCCGGTTGCAACGAGGGGCTCCATGTCAACGGCACGATGGTCCGCGTGATGACATTCCAATCCGGGCTCACGTGAATTGGGACCACAGGTTGGATATTGAGGATGTCTTGTGTGCCCAAGTGTGGACCAACGTCAAAGTTGGTGTTGTTCTGAAAAGGCAGACTGATCAAATCAGCGACCGGATTCTGCAGCTTCTCAGCAAGCTTCGAGCTGCTGGCGTTTTCTGATGGGGACACGTTGGCAACGGCCGGAGGAACGTCTGTGGTCTGCTGCGCTGACGCCAAAGATACAGTCGTCACGTAGTTTGTTGTAGCCAGCAGCACCGCAAATCCCGCTCTCCCCGTTATTTTCCCAGTCGGGACTTTCGGGTATCGCCATAGTCTTCGCTTTCGAATCCGTGCTATCTGGAAAACCATTAGGCGAACCCCACCTACACACCAATTGGTTGCCTGAGAGCGTCGCGCTTGTGAGGCACAAGTTCTCGAATTTCGCTGCGACCGAGCGCGAAGCCTATTTGCATCAGGTCGGCGTACGCCTATTGTTTGGCTGCGGCAGGGGACGTGTAGGCCGACGACAAGAGTGTGCAACAATGGCAGCCGGTGTAACTATCGCAAAACCGGAAATTGTCTCTGCATATCTCCCTTTGAATCACGCACTGGGATCGGCGGCGGTTCTCCGTAATCTTACCGAAGGCCACAAAAGACGATGAACACTGGGAAGTTCGTCTTGGACACCCATTTTTCCGTCAGCGGCTTGAGTGGAGGAATCTTTCCCGCAGGCCGCCGGAGCCTCGGAAGCGTGGTTTCGGTCGATCTCGACATGCCATGCATTGCCAGCGCCAGAGATCCCCTTTCCCTAGGGCGCCAGATTGGTGAGGGCACTCAACAGCGCGACCCGTCGGGTCAATTCAGCTTGCCTCTCCGCACTGGCCTGTTGGGATATCTCCAATGCCTGACGACTGAGTGCGCTCAGCATTTCGGCATGATTGGCACGTAGCCTCATGATAGCCTTCCCCCACGCCAGCTTGTGCGTGGCGAGCAGGACAAATGTCTCATCGTCCTTATTCCAGTTGGTTACGAGGACTGACAGTGCCGTGGGAAAGTCGCGTAAAGTGATATCGAAGACCTGGTCGCGACATTTTCCCACGTCCCTGAGCCAAAGCCCAAGGGAAGCCACCTCATCGCTATCCGCAAAACTCGGGTCCGACATCTGCGAGAGGGTCGCGTCAAAGACTGATGCCAGCGGCATGCGCGTTGCCAATTGCTGATAGGTCGGGTCGCCTCCCACCTGACTTCGACAGTTTTGAGCGACACGTGATGCATCAATGGCGCTTGCGGCGACTCGCTGCACTTCTTGTTGGGCTGATACAGAACAAGCGGTCAGAAGCAAGGCGACCGCGGGCAGGATCACGCCAAGCCACTTCGTTGCAACGCGACCGGCCGATCGGGCGAGGGGACCAAGATTCCGGAATAGCGCGACGATATGAGACCGCACCGCATAGGTGAAGAGGGTTAAATGCATCTCCTCATAGCTCGCTGTGCCCTGCAGATTTTCCGTTCCTGCGCAAAGTGACGAAGCGTTGCACCACAGAAAAAGGTGTCGATCTATTTATTAGCTGAGGTAGGCACCAGCGATGATGTCAGGTTCTGCTTTCCAAGCACCGTCAGAGCGTAAAGAATTCTGAATTCCTGTGAGAGAACTGGCGCTGCCCGATCGACCGAAATGCCACGACCGCGTCGCTTTTCATCAGTGGGTTCAACGCTCCGGGTCCGGCTGTTAGATTGAGTGGTTATTGCACTTGGGTCACCGAGTCAGATTACCGAAATCGAATTGGCGGGAACAGCGGAACATTCCGATGCGGTGTGTCATGGCAAGCGCCCGCAGCAGCCAATCTTGGCTACCGTGACCATGCGTTAGCGGCAACCGGCGGTGTCTGTTGAAAGACACCGCCATTCTTCGCCAGAGCAGCGCTTTAGCCACCACCGCCGAAGGTATTGAGAACCACCGGCTTGAAAGTCGCGTTCGCACAGCCTTCGCCAGTCAACTTCGCATCCACGCCTTGTTCGCCAGTCACAGTTCCAACAGGACCATTACCCATGATTGATTTCAGGGTCAATTCAAAGCTTTTGCCGTTCATGGTTCCATCGGCTTGGCTCATCCCACTCAGGTCGTTGTACCACATAACCCCGTGGAGGGTACCAGACGGCGACCTGCCGATGCGCCAGGCGATCGCCGGACAGTTGGGTACGCTGGACGCCACCATTCCCGCATAACGCGGGGTGTAGGCCATTTGTGCGGTCGCCGTGGTATAACCGGCTACGGTCGCTAATGCGCCAGCCACGATGACCGTGGTTACCTTTAGAAGTCGCATCTCGTCCTCCCAATCCTGAATTGCCGTGGTTGTCGCTGTAGGCTGACGCCGGTGGGGTGACTATGGCATTTTCGGCAAAATCGAACGATAAGGCGAAGGATCGCGGCGGTTGGTCACTATCAGGAGGGTTTGACGTCTGGCATTCAGGGGCCGCCAGCGCGTAATGCTGTATTGGAACAAGGATATGGCTGGCGGGTCCTTTCCTCACGTGCCGCGGCCGCCAACCGTGGCTGGGTCAGCATCGGCATCAGCGCCGACACCGGGGCCTTCGCGGTCGGGAGCCTTCGGCGCTGATAGTACAAGCTGGGCAAGCCGCGCTTGTTGCCCAACGCCGGGCCGCAGAACTCCGGCATGCGAACGGTGTCGCCGAAAAAGGTCCACGCTATGGCGCATTAAGCGAGGCGAAACCGCACCGCAAGGAAGGCGGAGAGCCCAACCAAAACAAGGAGGATCGCAATTGCGAGCTGCGGCGATTGCAGTTCGTTCACCGCAATTGAGGCGAACGAGTTACTCCACAAATAGTGGACTCCCCAGCGATAGTGCGAAATCGCGATAACGAGCGTCAATACGCCTGCCCCGATCAATGTAAGCCCAAGATATTGTGGCGCCACTTGGATATATGCAGGTGAGGCGCCCGGCATTTTGTCGAGACGCTCATAGAACTGGACGATCGCAAAGCCGAAACCTACTAGTGAAATTGCAGTACGCAGATCGGACATCATGGTATTTTTGAGGCTGAGCCGGGTCCGGATCCAGCCAAAATGACTGTCTACTGTCGTCCTGACCTCAAATCTTTCAGTATTGGAAGTTACGTGCAGATTTGTCATGATGCCGACCTCCCGGTTGTCGCCGGTGATGTTCATTAGATTGTTGATACACCTCGGCGCCACCATCCCGCTTGTCAGTTTGGTAATACCTCGAGCGAGGAGGCACGAAGGAGCCGGTTCGGTCAGTCGATCATGGGTTTCCAGATGCCTTCAGCATTCTCAAGCTTGAGGCCGTGCCGCAACACGTCAGCCGCCGGCGCCTGCAAGACCGGGGAGGGTAATCGCCAGGCGAGCAAAGAGCCGGAGCCCACGCGGGTGGTCGTCGGTCACCGGTGCGTTCCCGGCTGTCTGACCACGCAGCGAAAGCCGACATGGCTGGTTGAAGTGTCTACCGCCTCAGCATGGCGGGCGGCCGGGCGGTAGCGGCGACAATAGTTCGGAGCGCAAAGATGCGAGCCACCCTTCAGGACTTTGCGCGGAATCCTGATGTCAGGCTGGCAGGGGTCGTAGCTTTGCTCCTCGCGACCGCCGCGCGGGTTATGCGGGATGCAGCACATCTTTGCCGCTTCGGGCGCATGGCGTGGTTCATACCAATCGCTCGTCCACTCCCAGACGTTGCCGATCATGTCGTGGACGCTGTAACCGTTCGGCGGGAATGCGGTCACCGGAGAGGTACGTTCATAACCATCCGCTCTCAGATTTTCGCGTGGAAATACCCCCTGCCACGTGTTGGCAAGATAGCGCCCGCCTGGCGTGAACTCATCGCCCCAGGCAAACTCCGCACCGTCAAGCCCTCCTCGCGCGGCGAACTCCCACTCGGCTTCTGTCGGTAGTTCCTTGCCCGCCCAGGCGGCATAGGCCTCGACGTCCCGATACGCGACGTGGACGACAGGATGGTCGTGCAGTCCGGCGAGCGAACTGCGCGGTCCATAGGGACGCCGCCAATTCGCCCCGAACTTGAAGTTCCACCATAGCGACCAGTCGCTTGGGTCGCCCGGATCTTTCGGGGGCATAAAAACGAGCGACCCAGCGCGCAGCATGTGCGGCAATGCGCCCGGGTAATCGGCGGCATCAGGCTTCAACTCAGCGAACGTCACGTAGCCGGTCGCGTTGATGAATCGCAGGAAATCGCGATTGGTGACGGGCGTGCGGTCGATCCAGAAGCTGTCGACGGTTACGTCATGCGCCGGTGCTTCCTCAGGATAATGTCGGTCCGAGCCCATGCGGAACGTGCCGCCGGGTATCCACGCCATTTCACGGTCACAGCAGTCGTCGCTCTGCTGCCGCGACGGATCCGCCCCTTGAAGCATCAGCCCTCACACAAGGTTTCACCTAGAACCGCTCGGCCGCTCCCCATCCTACAGGCCGATATGCCGAGAGGGTAGGGGCAGCCTGGTCGGCGAGGCTATGCAATATCGGAAATACTGCCGGGGCAACGGCAGCTATATTGGCGTGGTTCAAGATGCGTGTAAAAAATGGCCACAGGGGCGACCCTCACTAATCCGAGCTTCCCCCTTTCCAAAAATGGCAGACCACTGCAAAGGAGCGATAATTTCGAGTCCAGACCAGCGGCTACTGACTACAACGCGAGCGCCTTGACCAGTTGCTGGATCGTGGCGACCGTCATCGGATCGTGGCAAACGAGCGCGCGACAGTGAAGGCGTCGCGATCGGCGGGGATCACGGTGCCGCGTTTGAACACACCGCGCAGGCCCTCGACATGTTCCGTGGGCCAGTTGGAGAGGTTGCAGCGGATTCGCTTCCGGACTTTGCTGTCCTCGCAGTAGCTCTCGCGCAAGAGGATGGTGGGGGGCGAGTTCCGGTTGGGATGAATCGAGTCTTTCCAACGGGTTGGTAGTCTTCGACAATAGGAAGCTCGCACTAGAGCAAGATTGGTACTCGGCTCGGCGCAGCGCCAAATTGGACCTCGCCCTTTACGTCCTCAGGTGATTTGCGAAGCGTGGTCGAGGGAGTCTCGCCGAACAGCTTTCGGTACGCGACCGAAAACCGACCGAGCTCCCAGAATCCATAGTCATTGGCAACGCTGGTTACGGTCGTTCCCATTGGCTCAGCCAAACTAAGAGCCTTCCGCACTCGGTCCATCCGGCGAAGCCAGAGATATCGGTGCGGACTGATGCCCAAGTACTCGTAACAATGGTTGCGGAGCGTCCGTTCCTGTACACCGATCTTTGCGCATATTTCGGTCAAATAAAGCGGCTGGCCCTCGGCATCCGCTATGGCTTGCTCAAACCTTCGCATAACCGGCATGCGGAGGTGGGACCCCGCATTTCCCTTCCCACTCGCTGCTTCAGCCAGACATCCAACCATTGCGCGAACCAACTGCTCTTTTATTGCTCTGGCAACTTCGGGATGAGAGAGGATATCGGGCGTGTTTGCCGCAAGATGACAGGCCGATTCATGGACGCGCCGCAACCGGATCATCTGAGGATCTGAAACCTTGATGCGCTGCATCGCTGTCGGTGTCACCAGTTCCCGGCCGACAATGACATGACTGGCGACCGCGAGATCCGCGGGAGACAAAGACATCGTTCCGAGGCGGCTTGGTCCCGTCATTCGACAGTGATGCTCATCGTTCATAGAGGAGACGATCACTACGTCAGGTAAGAGCTCGTCCCCATTGTGGTACACCGTTGGAAACTGTGAATCCGCAATAAACGAAATGGCGCACCGGTCGGTCGTATTGACGGCGTGGAAGATTTGCGGCAGCGACGTCTCGTTTCGCTGCATGCCGAGATTATGCAGGTCTATCCTGGTCAGGGCGGAGCAATACCTGCCGGTCGTCGTGACCAGCACCTTCATGTGGGCGCCCCGATAGAATGCCTGGTGCTCCCAAGGGTCCTGAAAGCTACGACGCGTGCTGCCGACCAGCATCGTTTGCTCATCCGAACTCGAAGGTGCCGGATAGGATGGGAAAAGATCAGTGTGTCCTTCCTTGGCAACATGCCGCATGGGAAAGTTGCTCATTTCGGTGCATCCTCGAGACTCAGGATGAGCATCAGCCAATCGCCAATCTCGCCTCCTGCCGGCCGCAGCGCCGCTACAACTGAGGAGGCGACTATCGATAACCCCGGCATAACGCGGCGACCAACTGTGTCTGCGCAGGCGCCAAACCCGATCGCGCGGATTGTATGGCCGATCAGGAAAGTCGAGCCGCTGGTACCACTGCGCACGAAGGTCGGAACGTAAATCTCCGCTGCGATAAGCGGCAGCGACAAGGTATGAATGACAATGACATGGGCATCGAAGAACCACCCGAGAGAGACCGCCGGTGTCACCATCCGCCGATTTGCGGTGATCTGAGACATTGCTCCCCCTCCTGGCAGGCTAACATCTGCAAGACCACCAGTGGCACTACATCGGACTGTCATAAACTTGGACGTTCGCATAACAAAAGCGCGGCTGGATATCGCTGTCAAGCAGTTCGACTTTCTGGGCGTCCAGTATCTGAGCGACCCAACGGCATCTATTGTCTACCGCACCTCCGTTCGACCGTCTTTTCTTAGGTTTATCAAGTCGTTATCAGTGCATTTACAGAACATAACAGCCCGCTCGCCGGGGCGCATCGGACGCGTGGCAGAGGCTGACTGTGCATAGGAGATATGCACCGAAAAACTACGGTAAGGATCGAGCAGACCGTCAACCGTGATCGAGGCGTGACAATAGGTAACCATGGTCTGGTGCGCAGTGCCAATCGCCATCCATTCTCAAAGGAATTGGACCGCTGGAATTTCCCGTATTCGATACAACGCTGTTCGGACGGGTCACTGTATATTCGGCATCGCGGAGACTGAAGGTCGCCGGCGGCACCATCGTGGGCGCGGCGTCTCACCGGCGAAGCTGTATCAATATCGGCCCGCCGCACGCACAGCGAATACCCCAGGCGCTTGGGAGCGGCCCGCATTATCCGAAAGGCGGGAACGCTCCCAGGATGGTTTCAGCCCGACGAGGGTGCGGCACCCGAGAGGCCGCAACATCGGCGTCTCAACGTGAGCCGCGCTGCCTGAATCCTGGTCAATTCCTGGCGGGCACAGCTCAACGCTCCGACAAATAGCCCTTGAATTCTTCTCCAGGGTGAATGTTCGGGTATTGCTTCAAGCTCGCCTCATACCTTCCGATGATCCTGAATGCTGGTCCGAGCATCCAGAGGTTGGTGAGAGTCGTACTGAACAGGTTCCAGTCTTCGTGCGGATCACTGGTCAAGTCATAACACATAGGAAACTGCGGTACAACGATCGGTTTGTCGCTTCCTTCCGAATATCGGAACACCGCCTTGTAAATTTTCCACCGCACAGCCGCCAACTTGCCGTCCGGCCCAAAGTACATGTGGGTGTCGCGGCCGGTGGTATCGCTCTTGCCGAGCAGAAACGCCGAAGCGTCGACGCCGTCAATCGGACGATCCGTCGGCACGAGATCCGGCCGCCCAATCAGCCCGGCGAGCGTCGGCAACCAATCATGGGCGCTGAGAATCTGTTGAGTGACGACGCCGGCCGGCACGTGGCCCGGCCATCGGACCATGGCAAGCGTGCGCGCGCTGCCTTCGAACGGCACGGTGAAGAAATTGCCGCGCCATGGCCCGCTGGAGCCGCCGTGCGGCGGCGCCAGAACTCCGTCCGTTCCGTTGTCACTGCTGACGATGACCAGAGTGTTGTTTTCAATCCCCGCCTCCTTGATTGCGCTCAGCACCTGGCCGATCCGAAAATCCATTTCGCCGAGCAGGTCGGAGTAGCCACCCCCGCGTCCAACGGATTTTCCGCAAAAGTCCGGATGGGGAATGGCAGGCGGGTGCATCTCCGAATAGCCGAGATACACGAAAAATGGCTTTTTCGCCGCCGCTTCACGCCTGATAAAATCAATGGTCTTGGGGATGAGGTACTTCTCGTCGACGATGGGGCGGATGGCGAGATCAAGCGGTATGGCCGGCTTTGAGGGCTCACCCTTTTTGCCCTCCCAGATCATCGGCGGCTCCACGCCAGACTCGTTGAAAAGCGGATAGGCCCTATAACCTGCCTCATCCCAGGAATTCTTGATCCCCCACCATTCGTCGAATCCCATGTCGCTCGGCAACCGCCCCTCAATCTCGCCGAGGTGCCACTTGCCGTAGAGCACCGTCGCATAACCGGCGGCCGAGAGGAGCCTCGGGAGCGTGTACTCCCACGGCGACAATCCAGACGAGCCTTCGCCGAGCAACGGTACGGCATAGGTTCCGGATCGAACCGAAAATCGTCCGGTCATGATCGCGGAGCGGGTTGGCGTGCATTGGGCTTCGACATAGTAGCTGTTGAAACGGATGCCTTCGCTCGCGAACCGGTCGATGCACGGCGTCGGCGTCATGCCGCCATAACAGCCGAAATCGCCCCAGCCGACATTGTCGAGGAGAATGAACACAATGTTCGGGGATTGGCCGGCGGATATCGTCGCTTGCTCATTGCTCATGATTGGTCTCCGCTGTCGGGTACCCATGCTGAGTGCGGCCAGGCCCATCAGTCCCCGATGTCAATGTGGACGCTATGGCAATTTCGGCAAAATGTTTCCGCGCGGAAGCTCCCACAAGGTCGGTTTTAAGCGATCAAGAGGCCAACCGACCGGGGTTCGCGTTGTTCTGCAGTCCCCATGGGCTGGAAGCCGATCGGCAAGCCATTCTGTCGGTTATCGCTCTACGCAATATGACCGATGTTCATAGCGCGCGCGGCCGGTTGCAGTCTCAAGACTTTCGCACCGGTCACGGGGCCGCAAGACCGGGCGGCGCCCTTGCCATAAGATAGGCCGCCCCTGCCGCATCTCGGGCGCCGTACCACGCGCCCCCTTCCACAACATAAAAAGAGGCGGACTTCTCCCGCTCCTATGTTAGGTACAATGGCCGATAAGCGCGCGACTGGATGAGGCCTGCCACATCCTTCGGGCGCTCGACCCGGGCCAAACCCTTATCGAAAATGTGCTCCGCCACCTTTGTCGCGGCGTACTCCGATGCCGCAAGAATCCTGCTCTGTGGCGGGTAGATCAATCCGCTGGCAAGGTTCGCGTCTGTTACTTGCTCTGCGACAGCGCGGGCAGCAACGATAAACATTTCGTTGGTAATCCGCGTCGCCTCGGTCGCAAACACTGCCATGCCCATCGCAGGGAAGATGTAAACGTTGTTGCCCTGGCCGGGTATCATGGTCTTGCCCGCAATTTCCACCGGTGGGAACGGACTGCCACTGGCGAAAATCGCTCTGCCGTTCGACCAACGATACGCTTCCTCTGCCGTGCATTCCGACCGCGATGTCGGATTCGAGTATGGGAAGATGATCGGCCGCTCATTGATCTCGGCCATCGCTTCAATGACAGCCTGGTTGAACAATTTGGGCACGGTGCTGACACCGATGATCCCGGTCGGCCGCAGCGCTTTTACGGCATCGACGAAATGGTCCACCGGCGTGTCATCCAGCGCGAACGGCTGTTGAAATTGCGTCAGGTCGGTACGGGAAGCGACCAGCAGGCCGTTAATGTCGAACAATGCATTTCTGGCCCGCGCTTCCACGAGAGCCACGCCCTCCAGAACCATCGCCTGACTGATCAACTCGGCAATGCCTGTTGCCGCCGATCCGCCACCGAGAAAAAGGAAGCGTTGCTGTGCCATCTTCTGGTTGGAGATCCGCAGGGCACCATAGATGCCAGCCAGAGCCACGGCGGCAGTACCTTGAATGTCATCGTTGAAGGTGCAGATCCGATCGCGGTAGCGTGCCAGAATCGGCGCCGCGTTGAGCATGGCGAAATCTTCCCACTGGATGCAGCTCCGCGGATACCGCGTCTGCACTGCCTCGACGAATTCGTCGATGAATGCCATGTAGTCCTCGCCCCGCACCCGGTTCTGGCGCAGGCCAAGATAGAGCGGGTCATCCAGAAATGCCTGATTGTTCGTGCCGACATCGAGCGTGATCGGCAGGCAGTATCGCGGCGGTACCCCGGCACAGGCGGTGTAGAGCGCGAGCTTGCCGATCGGGATGCCCATGCCGTCCACGCCGAGATCGCCGAGCCCCAGGATGCGCTCACCGTCGGTCACAACAATGAAGCGCACGTCCGGCTGCGGCCAGTTCTTCAGAATGTCGGCCACCCGGCCGCGTGCGCTGATCGGCAGGTACAGGCCGCGGGGATGGCGAAACATATGATCGAATTTCTGGCAGGCCTCGCCCACCGTCGGCGTATAGACGATCGGCATGAAGCGCGCGGGGTCTGACATCAGCAGGGCAAAGAAGAGGGTCTCGTTACGTACCTGAAGGTCGGTCAGGAACAAATAGATTTGCAGATCGTTGTCCAGCTCGGCCAATTCCTGATGGATCCGCGCAAGCTGCAGGTCGAGCGACAGCGGCCTCGGCGGCAGCAGGCCCTCCAATCCAAATGTCCGGCGTTCGGCATCGCTGAACGCGGTGCCTTTGTTCTGCCGTGGATCGCGCAGCAGTGCGAGGCCGATGGCTGTACTTGTCGACATGGCATGCTCCCTTCGACAGTATTCAGTGCGACAGATTGCGCCTTGCGGGACGCTGACCGCGCGGCGCGGGCGCGGGCAAGAAGCGCACAAACAACATACGCGGCAGGATCAGACCGAAGGTCATGGCCAGGACGATCATGAATGCGGTGGCGCCGTTGGCGACGCCGTTCGTTACCAGTTCGGCGGATGGGCCCGGCGCCAGCAAGACCAGTGACGATAGAGCGCTTGCGGCGTGGAACAGGAAGAACCCGGGCATCATGGAGACAACGGCGGAAAACGCGACGGCGGCGAACGGCAGGCGCAAACGGTCCACGACGGGTGCGACAATCACTCCGGCCAGCAGGCAGGCGACCAGCGCACCAGCGGCCACATTGGCACCGGCCAATGAGATAAGGGCCCAGCGCGCGGCATGCGCCAGCATACCGACGGCGATTGGGAACGGCAGCATCCGCCATGGCATGGAAAAGAATGTGCCGAAACCAGCTACCGCGCAGCCGGCGGCTACTACGTCGGCCAGCAGCGGCACCGGTGGGGACGGCCCGGCCGCCAGAACACCGCCGCTGACCGCAAGCCCAGCCAGGACGCCACTGCAGATCATCAGCACGATCATCCCCGCGTAAGTCAGGCGATCGGCGCCGAGGGCTACACGTGTTCGTGCCAGATCGATGGCGCCGTTCAGGATGTGCGGACCCGGGACGAGCACCATGCATGGGCAAAATGCGACGAGCGAAGGTGCATTCGTCAAACCCCATCGGGCGGCCAGGGCGGCGATGATGCCGGCAATCGCGGCCGCGCAGAGCGGCTGGATGAAAGGATTGCCGGCGAGCCGGGCCAGTCCGCGGCGAACGAGAGCGCCGAGGCCCGCGCTCGCCGCGATCAGCAGCAGGCTGGCCGGGTCGAACGCGCCGAAGATTACCCCCAGAGCCGACGCGGCGATGGCACAGAACGTGACGAAGCGCGGTGTGGACGCGGGTGGCACGCGGTCGGTCGCCGCGAGTGCGGCGCGAGCCGCCGCTGGTGGCAGCGTTCCGTCGCTGACCCGGTCCACCACGTTCATCACGGCGAGCACTCTGCCCATATCGACGCCAAGCGGTGTGGCGGGGACGATTTCTGCGCGCGGTGCGCCGTCGATTTCCACAACGAGCTCACCCCAGTGGGGCAATACGTGTACTGACATGCCCAGCGCTGTACCGAGTTGCTCTGCGGCGGCGATCACGCGCTCGGTGGTCTGCCCGTGAATGAACAGGGATGCAGCCGCTTGCGAGACAATGTCCAACGCCTCTTCTTGCGTTCGACATCCGGGCGCCAATTCGATCGTGGTACTGCTCATCGCCAATTGCCTCCAGCCTGCCTCGGCGTCAGGCGGCCGAACGGCCTAACGAAGCTGGCCACGCCGCCTACGTTTTGCGATGTCGCCTTGCGCTCAAGCAGGCACTGCGGCGCGTGCCTGCGTGCGTTCGACAGCTTGAATATTCTCTGGCCCGGTCCCGAATGGGCTTACGGCGGCGTTGCCTCTTTTTGGCACCGCGCGTTTGCCGCCACGGAAAAGGCAGGTCTTGTATAATGTGCCGCTTTTTTTGGTCCCGGTCATGGCCCTGCTTCCACCCTACCCCGAGCGACCATCGCTTCCTCCCAATGCTGGCCGTCGAAAAACCGCGACGGGTGCAGCGTCGTGGCATCGATCCCGTCGATGCAGCGCGCATTGACGCTGACCTTGTCGGGATCAGAGCGCGGCACGTAGAACGCGTGGATGCCGCAATGCCGGCAGAAGGTGTGCTTCGCGACGTGTGTGCCGAACTGATAGGTGGTCAGGTCGTCTTCGCCTTGCAGCACCGTGAAGCGGTCCAGCGGCACCACCAGATGAATGATGCCCTTCTTGGTGCAGATGGAGCAATTACATTCCGAGACGGTCGCAAGATCCGCCTGCGCACGGAACCGCACCCGGCCGCAATGGCAGCCGCCTTCATAGGTTTGCAGCATTGGCATCGTCTCCTTCGGCACCACGGTCCGAAGGCAACCATGCGTTGGCTGCGGCGGCAAGCGCGCGCAATTTGGCTTGCCGCGGAATGACTCAAACGACGTATGCCAAGGCCCGTACTACGCCCGCTGCATTGCCAGCAGATCGAGCGGCGCCGGTTCCGGCACTCCCAGAATTGTCAGGGCCGCATGCGCCTGGCCGCGATGGTGAGTCTGGTGGTTGAAGAAATGCGCCAGTGTAGCGCAGCGCCGCTGCGTATAGGCTTTGCCCGCCAGCGTGCGATATTCGAAGGTCGCCGCGAAATCGTCCTCGGCAAGGCTGCCGATGAAGCGGATGATGCGTGCGTCTTCGGACTGGCGGGCATCGCGCAATGCGCCGAAATCCTCGAAGAGGATCTCGTTCAGGCGGGCCGGTTCGGGGCCTTCGCCGGTCAGGCGGCGCAGCCAAACGCGGTCTGCCACCAGCAGATGGTTGAGTGTACCGTGCAGGCTCTTAAAGAACAAACCAAGGTCGCGCTTTCGGGCGTCGTCCGGCAGCCCCGCCGCTTCGTCGTACAGCCGGCGGTTGGCCCAGCGGTTGTAGGCGGCGAATTGCTCATAGTGCGGTTTCCACATGGATTGGCGCTCCTGTTGGATTTGCCAATTCTGGCGCCCGGCCGCGCGGAGCGGTAGTGAGATCGCGTCGCGCCAGTGTGAGGTTTTCTCATGCCCACGCCGTCCCTTCGCGCCTTGCGGGCCTTCGCCGAGGTCGCCCGCGCCGGCAGCGTGGCCGAGGCGGCGCGCGGGCTGCACGTCTCGCCCTCGGCCGTGTCGCATTTGCTGCATGACCTGGAAGCGGCGCTCGGCTTTGCATTGTTCACGGGCCGCGGTCCCGGCGCGCCGCTGTCCGAGCAAGGCGCCCGGCTGGCGCGGCGCCTTGGCGGCGCGTTCGAGGCGATCGATCTCGCAGTGGACGAGGCAAGGCATCGTAGCGGCGACGTACGAGTCTCGGCGCTCACCAGCTTCTCCACGCTGTGGCTGGTGCCTCGCCTGGCCCGGTTCCAGGCGCGTCATCCAGAGGTGCGCCTGCTGCTGGCGACCGGCATGCGGCCGGTAGATCTCGCCGCCGAACCGTTCGAATGCGCCATCCGTTACGGCGGTGGTAACTGGGCGGGCCTGGCCGCGACCCTGCTGTTCCTTGAGCGCCCGGTACTGGTTGCGAACCCGCGGCTGCTGACCGAGCCAATCGGGGTGGGGGGACTGCCCCGCCTTGCCGCGCGGACGCGGGACAATGACTGGACGCTGGTAGGCGGCGCGCTGGGCCTGCCCGAGACCGCGCCGGTGCTGACGTTCGAGACTCGGGCGCTCGCGGTGCAGGCAGCCATTGCCGGGATCGGCGCGACGGTGGTGGACCGGCATCTGGTCGCCGACCTGCTGGTGGCGGGCATGCTGGCGGAGGTTTCCCCCATGCCGCCGCTGGAACGCGCGGAGGGGCACTGGTTCGTGGCTCTACCACAGGCGTTGCGGGACCGTCATGTGCGAGCGTTCCGGGAATGGCTTGTGGCGGAGGTGGGCGCAGGTGCTCGCGTTCCGGAATGACAATATCAGACTTGTTGCTATATCGAGTGAACATCGACCGAGTCGCGTTGCGGGCAATGCTGGACGCGCCTGCGGATGATCCAGCCGACCGCCGTTCCACCCGCAACGACGCGGCGCTACTGGCGGAACTGGTCCAGGCAGGGCGGGCGGATCCAGCAGCAACGAATCGCGCGACGCTCGCCCGGTGAATGCGGGAACTTTCCCCCGTATTCGGACATTGATGGGGGCCAACAACGACAACCAACCCGCATCGCGTTGCCGAGATCGCGATCGCCCAGCATTCGCCGTCCTCACAAGAACCGCGCCGCCAGCGGCACTTTCCTGCCCGGCGACCGGCCCGCCCCTACATCAGCGAATCGGGCGACAACACCTCGCAGCCCATCCGATGGTGGCTCAGCCGCGAGCATGCCTCCGCTGCCGCCCCACGCGAAAGCCCGGTCAGCCGGGCGCGCCACAACACGCCATGCGCCACGCGCACGCTGGAGACGGAGGGATGCGCCACCGCCAGTTCCACCTGGTCGTGCGCGCGCGCGTCGCCCACCGCGAGACGCGCCTGCTTCGCCGTGATGAAAGCGCCGACCTGGATACCCCAGCTCCCGGCTTCCGGCCCCGGCACATAGCGTCGGAATGGAATCGGCTCGGCATTGGCCGCAGCGATCAGGTGAAAGCCGCGCGCCGGCGGTGGTGGTGGCGGCACCACCAGCGCATATTGCTGCGGCGCCGGCGCGTAACGCGGCGCCGGGCGCGGCGGCTCAGGCAACTGCGCCACCTCAACCGGGGCGGGCGCCGGCACCCGTCCACCGCCGCCGCCATACTGGCTGGCGAACTGCAGCGAGCGGCCATAGCGCAGGCCCGGCGGGATATCGATCGGCAACGCGTTCATCGCGTATTGTTCGGCCGGCGAGCGCTCGGCCGGTTCGATACCCTCGATCTCCGGCCCGATCATCGCGACGTAGCGCCGCGTCTCCTCCGGCAGCGGGCGATTATCGCTCAGGTAATCGTCCAACCGATTCGGCCCTGCATTGTAGGCCGCCAGAAAACCGGGCGAGCCGTAGATGTCGTACATCTCCCGCATATAGGCCGCGCCAGCCATGATATTGTTGTACGGATCGTACGGATCGTCGCCCAGATGATATTGCTGGCGCAGCTCGTCATAGGTCTCCGGCATCACCTGCATCAGCCCCATAGCGCCGGCGCCGGAGGTGGTGAGCTGGCCGTCCAGATATTCCTGCCCGTTGGATTCCACATGCATCACGGCGCGAATCCACAGTTCCGGGATATCGAAGCGCGCAGCGGCCTCATGGATATACGGCCCCCAGGGGTCTTCCGGTGGCCCTGGCGGTACGTAGTCGTGGCGCGCATGGGCGGCGTAATCGGCGGCTTCCTGCCTCGCAGACGGGCCGGGCACATGCGAAGCGCAGGCGGCGAGCAAGGCAAGGGCGCCGAAGACGACGATGGAGCGGGCAACACGATACAAGCGGGGCATGCGAGGGCCTCCGTCGTGGCGCGGCTGCAATAGCCGGAGGGCACGGCGGCCGGGCGGCCGTCGCTTCAGGTGGGCAGGCAAGAATAGCGTCTAAGCCCTTATCCCAAACCGAAGATCGGCGCAATACCGTTGTTGCGATTCCGCTTCGCTGACCGATTTGCTTGAATTCCTTCGCGAAATTTGCTCGATTCGGCAACACGGCGACGTCGGACGGAGTCCAGAAGATGCCGTTGCGAACAGGAGGATTGTGTATCTTGGCACTGCTGGCCGGCTGCGCGGTACCGCCGCGGCCGCCGGCGCAGACGACACGGGCGCGCCCGGCAAATCCGGGCTTGCCCGGCACCATCCTCGCGGTCCACCCGGTGCCCGCGGACTCCGTGCAGCAGGTGCAGACGTTGCTTTCTGGTACGGGGCCGAGCGGCGATCCGGTTCCGCAGGACCTGTCCGAATTCATTGTCCGGACCGGGAACGGAACAATCGTTGCTGTCGTGCAGCCTGCATCCGCGGATCTGCGTCCGGGTGAGCAAGTCAGGATCACGACAGGCGGATCACCGCGTATCAGCGTGCCGGTCATCCACTGAGCGCGGTTGCCCGGCGCAGGCGAATGGGGTATCCGCGCACCCGATGAGCATGACCTCCATCCCCATCGAGGGCGCGACTTTGCTCGACCTTCGTGCCGACATGTCGCTCTCGGCGCGGCACGAACTGGCGATTTCCGACATCGTGAAGGGTAGCCGTTTGTGGCGTCTGGCCTGGACGCTGGGGTGGCTGGATATCAAGCTGCGCTATCGCGGCTCCATGCTCGGGCCGTTCTGGCTGACCCTGTCAACCGGCATCATGGTGGGAGCGCTTGGGCTGCTTTACGCCTCGCTCTTCCACATGAATTTGCACGAGTACCTGCCGTTCCTGTCGCTTTCGCTGGTGCTGTGGGGATTCCTGTCGGCGATGGTCAGTGAGGCCTGCATCACGTTCACCGAAGCCGAAGGCGTGATCCGCTCGGTGCGGATGCCGTTCTTCGTATTTGCGACCCGCGTCGTCATCCGCAATCTGTTGGCCTTGGCCCACAACATCGTGGTGATCGTCGTCGTCTTCGCGCTGTTGTCCGTCGTTCCCGGATGGGGCGCATTCCTTGCACTCCCCGGCCTGCTGCTCTGGATTGTCGATTCGCTGGCATTATCATTGCTGCTGGGCAGCTTCTGCGCCCGCTTCCGCGACATCCAACCGATCGTCAACAGCCTCATGCAAATCGCATTCTTCATGACTCCGGTGATCTGGAAGCCGGAGCAAGCAGGACACCGTTTCTTTCTGTTGCAGCCAAACCCCTTCTTCGACCTGTTGCAGGTGGTCCGCGCACCGATCCTCGGGATGCCGGCCGACCCGGTAACCTGGCTCGGTGCCTGCTTGTACAGTTTGGCGCTTTTGGTCGTCGCCTGGCTGTTCTTTATCCGCGCCCGCGGCCGCGTGACCTTCTGGCTGTAGCCTGCCATGGTATCTTTCCCTCGCAAGCCGGGCATCAGTATCCAGGGCGTGTCCGTCTCGTTCCCGTTGTATCACGGCAACTCGCGCAGCCTGAAAAAGATGGTGGTGGCAGCGGCGTCCGGGCGGATGGGACGCGATCGCAAGCAGCGCGTCGTCGTGGAGGCACTGCGCAACATCAGTTTCAGCCTGCGCGGCGGCGACCGGCTCGGGCTGATCGGCAGCAACGGGGCGGGGAAGACGACACTGCTGCGCACGTTGGCCGGGATCTACGAACCGGTCACCGGCCACGTGCGGGTCGAGGGCAGCATGAATGCGTTGCTCGATCCGGGACTGGGCATGAACGTCGAACTGACCGGACGCGAGAATATCATGTTGCGCGGTCTGTATAACGGCATGCCGCATGAGGACATCTTGCGGCTGCAAGACGACGTGACGTCGTTCGCGGGCCTCAGCGATTTCATAGATCTACCGGTACGCATTTACTCGTCTGGCATGGTGGTGCGGCTCGGATTCGCCTTGGCCACGGCAATCCGGCCGCAGATCCTGCTGATGGATGAATGGATCCTGGCGGGAGACGCCGCGTTTCTCGACCGCGCGAAGCACCGGCTGGAGGCGATGGTGCGTGGCGCGGATATTCTGGTGCTGTCCACGCACGATCAGGCGACCGTGCGGACCTGGTGCAACCGCGTGCTGTGGCTGGACCAGGGGCGCATACGGGCCGACGGGCCGCCGGATGAGGTACTGGAGCAATATCTTGGCCATCCCCTGGATCCGCTGCCAATGGAAGCCGAGCCGATGGTTATCAGCTAACCTCGCCCGCACTGCGCGGGAGAGGTCAAATCCGCCGCCAGTTCGATCGCGGCAATCAAGCTTGTCGGATCTGCCATCCCCTTCCCGGCAATGTCGTATGCCGTGCCATGATCCGGCGACGTCCGCACGATCGGCAACCCGAGCGTCACGTTCACGCCGTGGTCCATGTCCAGCGTCTTCAACGGGATCAGCGCCTGGTCGTGGTACATGCAGATCGCCGCGTCATATCGCTTACGCGCGGCCGCAGTGAACATGGTGTCCGGCGGCCAGGGACCGGACACGTCGATGCCCTCATGGCGCAGTGCCGCGATGGCAGGCTCGACAATCCTGCGTTCTTCGTCGCCAAGTGCGCCTTGCTCGCCCGCATGGGGGTTGAGCCCGGCAATTGCCAGCCGTGGCTGCGCAATGCCAAAATTGCGGCGCAACGCATCGTGCGTGGTTCTTGCCGCTGCCGCAATTCGATCGGTGGTTAGCGATGCCAACGCATCGCGCAGTGAGACGTGCACCGTCACCGGCACCACGCGCAACTGTGGCGATGCCAGCATCATAATCTCCTTGCCGCTGACGCCGGTGAGCGCGGCGAGGAACTCCGTGTGTCCAGGGTAGGCGAAGCCGGCGTCGTACAAGGCCGCTTTGTTGATCGGGTTCGTGACCACGCCGCGCACCGCACCGCTTTGCGCCAGCGCGGTCGCGCGCTCGATCGCTTCGATCACCGCGCGAGCGTTGGCCTTGTCGGGATGGCCTGGAACCGCCGGCACCGGCAGTGGGATCGGCAAGACCGGCAGGGCGTCGGGAAAAATCGAGCCGGTCGCGGCGATGCCGGTGACGACGCGGATCGGCGTGTCGCAGCCGATCTGCTTGCCGATTTCAGCCAGGCGCTGGGGATCGTCCAAGGCGACGAAGTCACAAGCGCGTGCGCGCAATGCGTGCCAGGCACGCAGTGTCAGTTCCCCGCCGATACCGGCAGGATCGCCCATCGTGAGAGCCAGAGGTTGCATGGTCCAAACCAACCAACAAATATGTCATTGCGAGGAGCGTAGCGACGAAGCGAGCTCGGTCAAGAAAGTGTACTCATGAACGAGATTGCTTCGTCGCTACGCTCCTCGCAATGACATGTGGTGTGCGTGTGTGTGGACACGTCCCGTTGGCGCCGCGTGCCTTCAAATATGCAGCGCCCGGCCTTCCACGGCCAGGGCCGCTTCTTTCACCGCCTCTTCCAGCGTGGGATGCGCATGGCAGGTGCGGGCCACGTCCTCGGCCGAGGCGCCGAATTCCATGGCGATCGCCAGTTCAGAGATCAGTGTGCCGGCATCGGGGCCGATGATGTGCGCGCCGAGCAAGCGATCCGTCGTCTTGTCGGCCAGCAATTTGACGAAGCCCTCGGTGTCGCCCATGGCGCGGGCGCGGCCGTTGGCGGTGAATGGGAATTTACCGACATTGTAGGCGATGCCGGCGGCTTTCAGCTCCTCCTCGTTGCGGCCGACCGAGGCGACTTCCGGCCATGTGTAAACCACGCCGGGTATGACTTCGTAGTTCACATGGCCGGCCTGGCCCGCGAGGATCTCGGCCACCGCGACGCCTTCGTCTTCTGCCTTGTGCGCCAGCATCGGCCCGGCGATCACGTCGCCGATCGCGTAGATCCCCGGCACGTTGGTCGCGAAATGCGAGTCGGTTTTCACGCGCGAGCGTTCGTCCAGTTCGACGCCGACGGAGTCCAGCCCGAGCCCCTGCGTGAAGGGGCGGCGGCCGATCGAGACCAGAACGACGTCGGCCTTGAGTTCCTCGGCGCCGCCGCCTTTCGCCGGTTCCAGAGTCAGGCTCACGCCATCGTTGCCGGCGCGGGCTGCCGTGACCTTGGTGCCGAGGCGGAACTTCAGTCCCTGCTTGGCGAGAATCCGCTGGAATGTCCGCGCCACTTCGCCGTCCATGGTGGGGACGATGCGGTCGAGGAATTCCACCACTGTTACCTCGGCCCCGAGCCGGCGCCAGACGCTGCCGAGTTCGAGGCCGATATACCCGCCGCCAATCACCACCAGGTGGCCGGGCACACTGTCGAGTTCCAATCCGCCGGTTGAGGTGACAATCTGCTTTTCGTCCACTTCCACGCCCGGCAGCGGCATGCTGTCGCTGCCGCTCGCTATGACGATGGATTTCGTTTCGTGTACGGTGCCATCCACGTCCACTTTGCCGGGCGCGACGATGCGGCCGGTGCCTTTCAGCCACGTAACTTTATTCTTGCGGAACAGAAATTCGACGCCTTTTACGTTGGCGGTGACGACCTCGCCACGACGGGCCTGCATGCGCGCGAGATCGACTTTGACGCTCTCCACCAGAACGCCGTGATCGGCCAACGCGTGGCGCGCATGGTCGTATTCCTCGGAGGATTGCAGCAGCGCCTTGGACGGAATGCAGCCGATGTTCAAACACGTGCCGCCGAGTGTGGCGCGCTTTTCCACGCAACCCACGCGCAGGCCGAGCTGTGCGGCGCGCAAGGCGCAGACATAGCCTCCGGGACCGGAGCCAATGACAATGACATCGAAAGGTTCGCTCATTCAGGCCTCGGCGTTGCGGCAGACGGCTTCGGCATTGTTGCCGTCGGGATCGAGAACGAAGGCGCCATAGTAATCGGCGTGGTATTGCGGGCGCAGTCCGGGTGCGCCGTTATCGGTGCCGCCGGCCGCCAGGGCCGCGGCGTGAAAGGCGCGCACGTCGGCGCGGGTGACCGCGATGAAGGCGATGTGCGTTGGACCGGATGGCGTGCCGCCGGCATTCAGCCAGAACCGTGGCCGGCGGTTCTTGCCGAAGCCGACCGCGCTTGAGTCTTCGAACAAAATCGCGATATCCAGCGGCGCCAGTGCCGCGGCGTAGAAGGCGCGGCTGCGGTCAAGGTTCAGTACGCATAGGCTGACATGGTCCAACATCATTAGGCTAACCTCGGTCTGCTGCGGCGCCAGGTTTCAAACAACGGTTCACCACAGATTTCACAGATTACACAGAATAAGGCGCGGCCCCCTGAATCCAATGTCATCGGCAACCGGCCACTGCGGGGCAATCGATTTCGATCGCTGCCCTCCTGCCGACGCCAAAGACATGCCCTTCTGTGTCCTCCAATATCTGCGCCTTGCTCCGTGTAATCTGTCATCAACTGCCGTTCTTCCTTCTCCAGGATCAGACGTCCAGCAACAACCGGCGCGGATCCTCGATCCCCTCCTTCACGCGCACCAGGAAAGACACCGCCTCCGACCCATCGATGATCCGGTGATCGTACGACAGCGCCAGGTACATCATCGGCCTGATCTCCACCTTGCCCGCCATCGCGATCGGCCGTTCCTGGATCTTATGCATGCCCAGGATCGCCGACTGCGGCGGGTTCAGGATCGGCGTGGACATCAGCGAGCCGTAAATGCCGCCATTGGTGATGCTGAATGTGCCGCCGGTCAGTTGCTCCAGCTTCAGCGCGCCGTCCCGCACGCGCTTGCCGAAGTCGCTGATGGCGCGTTCGATGTCGGCGAAGCTCATCGCATCGGCGTCGCGGATCACCGGGACCACAAGGCCGGACGGACCGCCCACCGCGATGCCCATATTCACAAAATTCTTGTAAACGATGTCGTCGCCGTCGATCTCGGCATTGACCGCGGGGAATTCCTTCAGCGCTACGCAGCAGGCGCGAACGAAGAACGACATGAAGCCCAGGCGCGCGCCGGAATGCTTCTTCTCGAACGCCTCGCGATAGGTGGAGCGCAGGGCCAGCACCGCGGACATGTCCACCTCATTGAAGGTGGTCAGCATGGCGGCGGTGTTCTGCGCCTCCTTCAGCCGCACGGCGATGGTGCGGCGCAGGCGGGTCATGCGGACGCGTTGCTCGCGGGTGTCCTCGGCGCGGGGCGGCTTGGCCGCGGGGGCAGGTGCCGGCACGGGGGCGGGGCGATTCAGGAACGCCAGCACGTCGCCCTTGGTAATCCGCCCATCCTTCCCGCTGCCATCGCCGATTTGTTCGGCCGTCACCCGCTGCTCTTCCATCAACTTGGCGGCGGCGGGCAGAGGCTGCACGCCGGGGCTGGCGGGACGCTGCACCGGTCCCAGCGGACGCGGGGGCGGGTTCACGCCAGGCGGCGGATTGGCCGCGGCGCGGCCAGACGGGGCGGGCTCCGACATTGCCAGTTCCAGCGCGGGTTCTGGCTCCCTCGTGGGTGCAGGCGCTGGCTGTGCGGATGCTTGCAGTGCAGCGGGCTCCGCTTGTGGCGGGGGCGCGGGCCGTGCCGGCGGGGTGGCCGGCGCTGCCGCCGCCGCACCGGCTTCCAGAGTGGCGAGCAGGGCGCCGACGGCAACCTCGGCGCCTTCGTCGGCGGCAATCGAGGTCAACACGCCGGCGGCCGGCGCGTTCACTTCGACCGTGACCTTGTCGGTCTCCAGTTCCACCAGCGGTTCGTCTGCGGCAACCGTGTCGCCTTCATGCTTCATCCAGCGCGCGATGGTGGCCGAGGTCACGCTCTCGCCCAGCGTCGGCACCTTGATCTCGGTCGCCATTCAGCCTGTCTCCTGTTATTCACGTCGTGTCATTGTGAGCGTGCGGTCATTGCCCGCGTGCCGTCAGTGCGAGCGTGCCGTCATTGCGAGCGAAGCGAAGCAATCCCTGTCAGAACCGTCCGTGTGGCTCTCTGACCGAGGTTGCTTGGCTTCGCTCGCAATGACACGTGCTAGCCGATCCCCAGCGTCGTCGCGACCAACCGCGCTTGCTCGCGCGCGTGGTTGCGGGCCGAACCGGTAGCGGGGCTCGCCGCGGCCTCGCGTCCCACATAAAACGGGCGAGTCACTTTCGAATCCAGCCGGCGCAGCACGTTTTCTATCCGCCGGTCGACGAAATTCCAGGCGCCCATGTTCTCCGGCTCCTCCTGGCACCAGACGACGTCGGCCCGGTGATACGGTGCCAGCAGCCGGCCCAGAGTTACTTCCGGGAACGGATACAATTGCTCCAGCCGTAGAACCGCGACATCGTTGACCTCCTCTGCGCGCCGTTCCGCCAGCAGGTCGTAGTACACCTTACCGCTGCACAGCACGACGCGGCGCACGTCGTCCGGCGGCGCGATTGCATCGATCTCCGGAATGACGAAGCGGAACCGGCTGCCCTCCGTCATCTCATCCAGCGACGACACCGCCAGCTTGTGCCGCAGCAGCGACTTCGGCGCGAACACGATCAGCGGCTTGCGGAAGTTGCGGTGCAACTGCCGGCGCAGCGCGTGGAAATAGTTGGCCGGCGTGGTGAGGTTGCACACCCACATGTTGCGCTCGGCGCAGAGTTGCAGATAGCGCTCGATGCGGGCCGACGAATGCTCCGGACCCTGACCTTCATAGCCGTGCGGCAGCAGCAGCGTCAGCCCCGACATGCGCAGCCACTTGCTTTCGCCGGAGGCGAGGAACTGGTCGATGATCACCTGCGCGCCGTTGGCGAAATCGCCGAACTGGCCTTCCCACAGCACCAGCGTGCGCGGATCGGCCAGCGAGTAGCCGTATTCGAATCCCAGCACGCCGGCTTCCGACAGCAGCGAATTGTAGATCTCGATGCGTGCCTGCTCGGGGGAAATATTGTTCAGTGGCACGTATTCGTGCTGATTGGTCTGGTCGATCAGCACCGCGTGGCGCTGGCTGAACGTGCCGCGTTGCGAATCCTCGCCGGAGAGGCGCACCCGGCTGCCCTCCAGCAGCAAGGAGCCGAAGGCAAGTGCCTCGCCGGTCGCCCAGTCGATATTCTGGCCGCTCTCCAGCATTGCCTGCTTGGCTTCCAATTGCCGTGCGATGCGGGGATGCACGTCGAACCCGGCCGGCACGCGCGACAACGCCAGGCCGATCTGCTTGAGCGTGGATTCCGGAACGGCGGTCGCCTCCTCCTGGCGTTCGAATTCGGGCTCGGAGGGGTGGAAACCGGCCCAGTGGCCTTCCAGCCAATCAGCCTTGTTCGACTTGTAGCTCTGTGCCGCCTGGTTGGCTTCGTCCATGGCGCGGGCAAATTCGTCCCACGCCGCTTTGGATTCGTCCGAAGACACCACGCCTTCGCCGGCAAGACGCTCCGCGTACAGCGTTCGGGTCGTCTTCTGCTTGCCGATGGCGCGATACATGATCGGCTGGGTGAAGGCTGGCTCGTCGGTCTCGTTATGGCCGTGGCGGCGATAGCAGACGACGTCCAGCACGATGTCGCAGGCGAAGCGCATGCGGAATTCGGCCGCCATGCGGGCGCAGAACATCACCGCTTCCGGGTCGTCGCCGTTCACGTGCAGGATCGGCGCCTGGATCGATTTCGCGACATCGGTGCAGTACAGCCCCGAATACGCGTGCGCCGGCACCGTGGTGAAGCCGATCTGGTTATTGACGATCACATGCACCGTACCGCCCGTGCGGTAGCCGATGAGTTGGCTCATCGCCAGCGTCTCATAGACCAGGCCCTGGCCGGCGAACGCCGCGTCGCCGTGCATCAGGATTGCCATGACCGACGACCGCCGCTGCGTGTCGCCGGCGTCGTCCTGGCGTGCCCGCACCTTGCCCACCACGACCGGGTCCACCGCTTCCAGATGCGACGGGTTGGGCTGCAATGACAGGTGCACGGTGTGGCCGCCCAGCTCGACGTCGGTGGAGGTGCCCAGATGATACTTGACGTCACCCGATCCCTGCACTTCGTCAGGCTTCGAACTTTCGCCGGTGAATTCGGAAAACACCTGCACGAACGGCTTCTTCACGATATTCACCAGCGTGTTCAGCCGGCCGCGATGCGGCATGCCAATGGCGATTTCCTTCACGCCGGCTGCCGCGACGGTTTCGATGATCGTCTGGATCGCGGGAATGGTGATCTCGCCGCCATCAAGGCCGAAGCGCTTGGTGGTGGTGTAGCGCTTCTGGCAGAACGCCTCGAAGCCTTCGGCCGCGGTCAGTTCCTGCAGGATGCGGCGCTTTCCCCTCGCATCGAAGGCGGTGCGCCACGGCGCACCTTCCACCTTGCGCTGGATCCACGCCTTCTGGTCCGGATCCTGGATGTGCATGAACTCGACGCCGATGGAGCAACAATAGGTGTCGCGCAAAATCTGTACGATCTCGCGCAACGTGGCAGTCTCACGGCCCAACACGTTGTCGATGAAGATCGGCTTGTCGAGATCGGCGTCCGCGAATCCGTAAGTGTGCGGGTCGAGTTCCGGATGCGGGTGCGGCACCGTCAGGCCCAACGGATCGAGCCGTGCCTCCAGGTGCCCGCGCACGCGATAGGAGCGGATCAGCATCAGCGCGCGCAGGCTGGCGATCGTGGCGGCGCGGATTTGCTCCTGCGACAGCGCCGCTGGCATGGCGGGCTTCACCGCGGGGGCGGTTTCGGTCTTCGCTTCGCCGTTGATCGGGCCGATATGGTGCGGCGCCCAGGAAGCGCCCGTCGCCTCCTCCAGCACCGCGCGCGCGTCGTCGTTCAGTGCGGAAAACAGGTCGGCGAAGGTCGGATCGACCGCATTCGGGTCGGTCGCCCAGCGGGCATATTGTTCGCCGAGAAAGGCTGCATTCGCCCCGCTGAATGCCGAGGCGAGGATATCGACGCCAGCCATCCGTTATAGACCCCTATCTTGCTTGGCCGCCGGTGCATATAGCCGCGTGCCCGGAGGCGAAAGCCCGTCCGGACCCGCGCTGCATTGTTCGCGCCGCATGCCGCGAGGATGTCACAGACAGGCCGCTCGCGGGGGAGGCCCACGGCGAGTCGTCCTGTCGGTGCTGGTCGGGTAATCGGCAGCAGGAAGGCAATGCACCATTGAAAATGCGCGCTCGGCGGGGGTTTTCAAGCGAGCCTCGCCACCCGCCCGCCAGGCGGGATGTGCCGTCGCCGTGCGACCCAGCGCCGGCACGTTGTCTCACTTCCGTCTTACCATGAGCTTTGCCGTGCCCAATGCGCCAGACATGACGGCGACCCTCTCCGCCAAGGGCCGGGTGATCCTTCCGCTGCTATCCGGAACCGGCGGCAATGGACGGCCGCGACTCGGTTGAGCCCGGTTACCGCACCGTAGGACGAAGATGGACGCCTGGCCGCGCGACCGGGGCGTGTTGCTGCCGGCGGCGACCTGGACGAGAGCCCCACGCCTAACGTCGGCTCCCCGGGCTGATGGTGCTCACGCACGCTCGGTTCGGATCCTGCATACCCTGCGGTCGTTCGCGGTCGCGCTTGCAGGCGAAAGAAATTTGATCCGTTCAAGGACTGATCTGGGGCACCTCCCGCGCAGCCGGCAGACGCGACTGATCTCCGCCTCGGCGTGCCGCGCGGTCTGCAAAGCCAACGGGCCGGCCCAAGGGCCGGCCCGTTGCTAGCCGCAGACTGACGAAACGCTACGCCTGGGGCCCAGTCCCTGGACCTTGCTCCGGCGGTGCGGGCGGGCGGTTGCGCAGTTCGTTCATGAACTGGTCGAACTCCGCCTTGTCCTTGGCGAACCGCAGCCGGTCCAGGAATGCCCCGAACTCCTTTTGCTCCTCTTCCAACCGCCGCAGCGTCTCGGCCCGATATTCGTCGAACGCGCGGTTGCCGCTGGACGGGTAGGCCTGCGCCGGCGACGGACCCTGCGCCTGCCCGCGGCACCAGTCCCGCATCTGCCGCTTCCACTGCCGCTTCCAGGCAACCCACGGCGGCGGCCCGCCCTGCCATCCGGCCTCGTAACCGCCATCGTGACGGCCGTATCCCCAACAGCTCATGCGTCGGCCTCCGAACAACGTGTAGAACAACAGGAAAAGTCCCACCGGCCACCAGAAGATGAAACCGAGGAACGTGGCGATGAGCCACAACGGGCGATTGGCATGGCGCCAATGCCAGTACCAGAACGCGCCATCCGGGTAGCCGCCCGGCGCTCCCCAGGGGCCGCCCGATCCGGGCCCCGCGCCTGCGCCCCAGGGTGAACCCCCGGTGCCCTGGTTGCCGTACCCGGGTTGGTTCGCGGCCATGCTCATGGGCGACCTCATGTGAATGTAAGACACATTTACATATGCCCCCACCGGCTTGGGGCGTCAAGAGGAATCGGACAAGATTGTGTCAGCCCTGACAGAGGACAGCGTGAGACATTCCCCGAAAGACTATCCCCCCCTCGTCGTTTGGGACCTGCCCGTCCGGCTGTTCCACTGGCTGACGGTCGTCCTGATCGCCACGGCGTACGTGACCTGGCGGCTCAATTGGATGGCCTGGCACGCTTATGCCGGCGAGGCAGTTCTCGCTCTGGTATTGTTCCGCCTCGCCTGGGGTCTGATCGGCAGCGACACGGCGCGCTTCCGCCATTTCATGGCCTCGCCCGCTACCGCCATTCGCCATCTGACGCACGCGTTCCGCCGCGAACCGGACACGCAGATCGGCCACAACGCCGCGGGCGGCTGGATGGTGCTGCTGTTACTGGCCCTGCTGCTCGGCCAGACGCTGACGGGCATCATCGACAACAACGACATCGCCGATGCGGGCCCACTGACCGACATCATGCCCGCGTGGGTCGCCAACCTGATCGACAATCTGCACACCTGGCTGTGGAACGCGCTGCTGGCCGCCATCGCGCTGCACTTGCTCGCCATCGCCAGCTATGCACTGGCCAAAGGCCACAACCTGGTCCGGCCGATGCTCACCGGTCGCAAGGCTCTGCCGCGTGACAGAGTGGCACCCCGCCTCGCCTCAACGATGCTTGCCGTACTGATGCTGGCCGGCAGTGCCGCCGTGGCGGCATTGCTCGCCAGCTTCCTCTAGCCGGTTTACTAACTCTTCGGCGGCATCACCTGGCCGCGGATTTCGCCCGCCGGATGGTCCTTTGTGTGCACATTGACATACCAGTCACCCGCCAGGAACTGCTGCGCCTGGGCCGGCGTCAGCGTCACCTTGCCCTTGAACGGGCTGGCTGGCGCCTTGCCCTTCGTGCTCAGCCAGATCACCACCGGCCCGTTCGCGCCCTCGGCGCCATCATGGAAATGCGCCATGGTCGCCGGGCTGGACAGCTTGCTGTATGTGATCGACCAGGTGACAACCCGGGTCGCCGGATTGTAGGTCAGATGCGCCGTGCCGCTGCCTGACGTGTCCACCGGCGGCACCTGCTGGCCCCCGGTCAGAGGCACGTCGAACGACGTCGTGGCGGCCAGGGCCGCTGTGGTTGATCCCGCGAAAGCAAGCGGCACCAGAGCAATGAAAGCCCGACGAGACACTGACATGTTCATTTCCCTCCTGCATTGGCGCTGCGCGCACCGTAGTGCCTGCGCCACCCAACGCAAGGGGACGCGCCGGATGCGCGGCTATTCCCGCTGGCTATCCGCCGCCCGCAAGCCCGAGCCCGCGCAGGTACACCAGCAAGCCCGCCTCCAGCAGTTCCTCCGCCGTCATCGGCAGCTTCCGCCGCGATGGCCCGCCGCGGACGAATAAGGCGGCAATACCATGTGCCAGTGCCCAGACGTGCAGCGCCATCATCAGCGACGGCGGCCGCTGCTCGCGCTGCAGCGACGCCGCCAACCGGTCCGCCGCTTCCCGCACCACCCCGAACGCACGATCGCCGGCGGCAAGCAGAGGAGGGTGGTCGTCGAACACCAGTCGGGCTTCGAACATGGCGGCATAGAAGGCCGGCTCGTTGCGCGCGAACGCCAGATAGGCGCGGCCGATCGCCTCGAACGCGCGTAGCGGATCGGGGCGGCCGTTGTTCCAGGCACCCGAGAGCGAGGCTGCGAAGCGGTCGAAACCGCGCAGGGCAACCTCGGCCAGCAGCGCCTGGGCGTCGCGGAAGTGCCGGTAGGGCGCGGCCGGGCTGACGCCCGCGAGGCGTGCGGCTTCCGCGATCGTGAACCCGTCCGGGCCCTTTTCCGCAATCAGCGCAACGGCGGCCTCCACCAGCGCCTCACGGAGGTTGCCGTGATGGTAGCCGCGCCGCTCGAACCCGCCCTGTCCTGACCAGCTCATGTGACGGAGTTTTACATCAGCGCGTGTCGCGATCCCAGGCAACGCCGCGCCTGCGGCCGGGAATGAACCATGGCGGCTTCGGCGTCACCCCGGTGATGATCAATCGCGGCCTGCGCGCCCCCGCCGATCTTGTGGAGTGGACCCTGGGCCATCAAATGCGTGCTGCCTCCGAAGTTGGCCAGCGCGGCCCGGCAGGACATTTCGACGACGGATGAATGAACGATCGGTCATCAAGTTCACGAAATTGATTACGACAAATCCGTATACAAAATCTCTAAGGTGCAATGTCTACGTATTGCCTCACACCGGCGGACCACGCGCCGGCATGAACCAGGCGACTGAGACTGGTTGCACGGGGCGATGACCATGAGATGGCGACAGATCGGACTTTTGGGCGCAGTACTGGGCGTCGGCGCCTTCGCGGGATGGCATGTGCTGCATGGCGCGGCCACGGCGCATGCCGCCGGCCCGGACCCACACCCACAGGTCCCGGTGACCACCACCATGACGAAGGTTCAGGACGTACCCGTCTATCTCGACGGCCTCGGTACTGTTCAGGCCTACAACATTGACGAGATCAAAGCGCAGGTGAATGGCATCCTGACCGCTGTTCCGGTGCGCGAGGGCCAGGAGGTCCGCAAGGGCGATATAGTCGCCGAGATCGATCCCACGCCGTACAAGGCCGCGCTCGACCAGGCGATCGCGCAGCGCGCCGAGGACAACGCGCAACTGCAAAGCGCGCGGCTCGACCTGCAACGTTACCAGAATCTTGCCAAGAAGAGCTTTGCGCCGATCCAGCAGGTGGATGACCAGCAGGCAACCGTGAACAAGCTCGCTGCCGCCGTGCAATTGGACAACGCGGCAATCGAGACGGCGCAATTCAACCTGAGCAATTGCACCATCCGTGCGCCGATCAACGGCCGCGTCAGCCTCTACCAAACCGATGTTGGCAACCTGATCGAAGTCAGCAGCCAGACCACGGGCATCGTCTCCATCACCCAGGACAAGCCGATTGCGGTGGTTTTCACCCTGCCGGAATCCGAGCTGGGCCAGGTTCAAACGGCGATGGCGCGCGGCAAGGTGCCGGTGATTGCGACCAATAGCCAGGATTCCAACAAGATCCTGGGCACCGGCACGCTGCTGACGCCGGATAACACGATCAGCACTGCCACGGGCACCATTTCGTTGAAGGCGAAGTTCGACAACCCGCAGGACCACCTTTGGCCCGGCCAGTTCGTCGATACCCGCACGCAGGTGACCACGCTGCACGACGCCGTCACGGTCAACACGCTGGCGGTGCAGCATGGGCCGGACGGATTGTTCGTCTACGTCGTGAAGCCGGACCAGACCGTGGCGCAACAGCCGGTCCAGGTCGGTTATCAGGATGACGGGATTTCGGTCGTGAGCAAGGGACTCACGGGCAACGAAACCGTCGTGCTGTCCGGCCAGTCCCGTTTGGCACCGGGCGTCCGAGTAGCGGCGATGATGCAGCAATCCTCCCAAACCGCTGACACCAGCGGCAGCGGTTCGGCCAGTTAGCACACCGGGTTTCAGGCCAGCCTCCTCTCGCCAGGATTCGATTCGCCATGAGTATCTCGACGCCCTTCATCCGGCGGCCGATCGCCACGTCCCTGCTGACGGCCGCGATTTTCCTGGCCGGGCTGGTGGCCTATCCGCTGCTGCCCGTGGCGCCGCTGCCGAACGTGCAGTTCCCTACGCTCGTGGTCACCGCGCAATATCCGGGCGCGAGCCCGGAAACCATGGCGTCCACCGTCGCCACGCCGCTGGAAACGGAATTCGGCCAGATGCTGCCGGGGCTGGCGCAGATGACCTCGGTCAGCGTGCTGGGCAATACGCAGATCTCGTTGCAGTTCGACCTGAGCACGAACATCGGCAATGCCGAGACGTTGGTGCTGGAAGCAATCAACGCCGCCGAGGGCTCGTTGCCGAAGGCAATGCCGAACCCGCCGACGTTCCGCGCCATGAATCCCGCCGACGCGCCGATCCTGATCCTGGCGATGCAGTCGGACCAGGCACCGATCACGGACGTCGACAACTACGCCGAGAACCTGGTGGAGCAGCAGATTTCGCAGCTTCCGGGAGTGGGGCAGGTGCTGGTGGGCGGACAGCAGACACCGGCGATCCGCGTCCAGGTCGATCCGGCGCGGCTCGCTTCGATGGGGCTGACGCTGGAAGACGTGCGCAATGTGCTGACCAACGTCACGGTTGACGATCCCAAGGGCAGCATCGATGGGCCGCACCAGTCCTACACGGTCTATGCCAATGACCAGCTCACGACAGCGGCGCCGTACAACAACGTCATCATCGGCTACCGCAACGGCGCCCCGATCCGCATCCGTGACATCGGTCGCGCCGTTGCCGGACCGCAGAACCGCGAGCTGGCGGCCTGGACCAACGGCAAGCGCTCGGTGCTGCTGCTGGTGTTCAAGGAGGCGAATGCCAACGTCATCAAGACCGCGGATGGCGTGAAGGCCAGCCTGCAGAGGCTGCGGGCCGACATTCCTTCCGATATCCATCTCAACGTCGTATCGGACCGCACCCTGACCATCCGTGCCTCGGTCACCGATGTCGAGTTCACCTTGATGCTCGCCGTCTGCCTGGTGGTGATGGTGATCTTCTTGTTCCTGCGCAACGTCTGGGCGACGGTGATTCCCAGCATCACCATCCCGGTCGCGTTGGTGGCAACTCTGGGGGTGATGTACCTGTGTAGCTTCAGCCTGGATAATCTGTCCCTGATGGGACTGACCATCGCGGTGGGCTTCGTCGTGGACGACGCCATCGTGATGCTGGAGAACATTTACCGCCACATCGAGGATGGCATGAAACCGATGGAGGCTGCCATCCAAGGCGCCGGCGAGATCGGGTTCACCATCGTCTCGATCAGCTTCTCGCTGATCGCGGTGTTCATCCCGCTGCTGTTGATGGGCGGTATCGTAGGCCGTTTGTTCCGCGAATTCGCGATCTGCGTGTCCATCACGATCGTCGTCTCGGCGATGGTGTCGCTGACGCTGACGCCGATGATGTGCTCACGATTTCTGTCGTCAGAGGCGCATAGCCACGGCCCGTTCTACCGCGCCGTGGAAGCCATGTTCGATGGCATGCTGCGGTTCTATGAGCGGACGCTGGATGTGGCGCTGCGCTTCCGTTTCATCACGCTGATGGTATTCGTCGGCACGATCGCCCTGACGGTGGTTCTCTACACTTTCATCCCGAAGGGCTTCTTCCCGACCCAGGATACCGGCATCATCATCGGGATCACTGATGCGGCGCAGGATGCTTCGTTCGGCGAGATGTCGGTGTTGCAGAAGCGGGCGAACCAGGTGGTGCAGGACAATCCGTCGGTGCAGGCGGTGGTCTCTGCCATCGGCGCCGGCATTGCCGGCCAGACCGCCAATAACGGGCGCATGTATATCACGCTCAAGCCCTGGAGCCAGCGCAAGTACACCGCCACGCAGGTCATCGGCCAGATCGACAAAGCGATGCAGAGTGTCTCCGGCATCAAGCTGTACATGCAGCCGGCACAGGATGTGAGCATAGGCGCCCGGCTTGGCCGCACGATGTACCAGTACACGCTGGAGGATCCGAACCAGGACGAGCTGAACAAATGGGCACCGAAAATTCTGGCTCGGATGCAGAAGATCCCGCTGCTGACCGACGTGACGTCGGACCAGGAGAACGCCGGCACCACGGAAACGCTGACGATCGACCGCGATCAGGCGTCCCGCTTCGGCGTGCAGCCGGCCATGATCGACAACATCCTGTATGACGCGTTCGGGCAGCGCGAAGTCGCACAGTACTTCACCGGCAACAAGGCGTATTACGTGATCCTGGAGGCTCTGCCGAGCGAGTACGGCAAGCTGTCAACGCTGCGGAAGCTTTACGTCACCTCCTCGACCGGCGCCATGGTGCCGATTTCCACCTTCGTGCATCAAACCACCGTCCCGGTGCAGCCGCTGGCCGTCAACCATCAGAGTCAGTTCCCGTCGGTGACGATTTCCTTCAACCTGAATGGGAATGCTTCGCTGGGCGATGCGGTGAACCAGGTGGAACGGGTCGAGGCGTCCATGGGTGTGCCGCTCTCGGTGCAGGGCAGCTTTCAGGGTACGGCGCAGGCGTTCCAGGCATCGCTGAGCACCGAGCCTTATCTGATCGCGGCGGCTTTGGTGTCGGTGTACGTGATCCTGGGCGTGCTGTATGAAAGTTACATACTGCCGCTGACCATCCTGTCCACCTTGCCATCGGCCGGCGTCGGCGCGCTGCTCATGCTGATGTTGTTCCACTATCAGCTCACGGTGATCGCGCTGATCGGCATCATCCTATTGATCGGCATCGTGAAAAAGAACGGCATCATGATGGTCGATTTCGCCATCAACGCCGAGCGACGCGACGGGCTTTCGTCGCTTGCCGCCATCCGCCAGGCATGCCTGCTGCGTTTCCGCCCGATTCTGATGACCACGATGGCGGCAATGCTTTCCGGGCTACCGTTGATGATCGAGAACGGTGCGGGATCGGAACTGCGCAAGCCGCTTGGCTTCGCGATGGTGGGCGGGTTGATGCTGAGCCAGGTGTTGACGCTTTACACCACGCCGGTGATCTATCTGTACCTCGACCGGCTGCAGCACTGGCTGGCGCCGGCGCGGCGCACGGCGTTGCCACGGCTGGCCGCCAAGCTGAGCGAAGTTCCCAGCGAGGCCGATTGACCGGCCGACGCCTGGCACGTTGCGACGGGAGGAAAAAGAGCAGATGGATGCGCATAGTGTGGTGCGCCGCACACTGGGGTTCCTGCTGCGCGATACGTCGCGTCTGATGCGCCGGCGCTTCGTGCACTATGCCCGCGAGCGGGGGCTGCCGCTGAACCGATCCGAAGCGCAGGTGCTGGTGCATGTCGATCGCGAGCAAGGCATGAGCCAGGCGCAGCTTGCAGAACAATTGGATCTGGAGGCGATTTCCCTGGTGCGGTTGGTTGACAGCCTGCAGGCGGCAGGCCTGGTCGAGCGCCGCCCGCACCCGCATGACCGCCGTATCCGCACGTTGTGGCTGACGGAAGCAGCGCGGCCGATCCTGGAGCAAGTGATGGCGGTGCGTGCCGAGGTCCGGGCGCAGGCGTTGGCCGGGCTGACGGAAGCCGAGCAAGAGAAGTTGCTGGACCTGCTGATGACGGTACGGGGGAATCTGGAACGGCCGGCGCCTCGCTGGTCCGGTGCGGCGATGGGCGGTCGCGACGCGGTGGCGCAGGCCAAGGTGGCCTAACCCGGTGTCGATTCGCCTCTCGGAATGTAATTAAAGCAAAACGAAAAGTCCCAATTGGCGTTCGAGTCATAGCTTCCGCTTCGGCGTCGCATCGTTCGACCACTCGCAATCGCCGACCGATTTGCCAGGGCGCATCTGCGCATGATCGGCGTCCATTCCTATGGCCTCACAATCGGTTCGCTCGCAGGGTCCGGCTTTCGAGTGTCCGACAACAGTCTTTTCTCTTAATTCCTGCGGGCAACGCGCCCCTCATCGCGGCTATTTTCAAACCCTGACAGTACTGAGCACCAGATCATCGCCCCCACCTGGTCGGGCGGGAACCGCATCGTCACTCACCACTCCACCGCCGATAGTGGTGGCGCTACGTCCTCCAGCGCACGGCGTTCGGCGTTCACCCCCAGCCAGGCCGCAACCACCCCCGCCCCCATCATCAGCCCGCCGCCCAACAGATAGCCCCACAGAATCGAAACCCGCGACCCCGTATCGATCAGCGCGCCGAACAATGCCGGGCCGGCCACGCCGCCCACCCCGGTGCCGAATGCGTAGAACATTGCGATCGCGATAGCGCGCACTTCCAGGGGAAAGCTTTCGCCAACCGTCAGGTAGGCGGAACTTGCCGCCGCCGAGGCGACGAAGAAGATCACCGTCCATGCCGCCGTCTGCTGCACCGCATCCAGCAGGCCGATCGCGAACAGCCACCCGGTGATCGCCATCAGGAAGCCGGCCAGCGCGTAGGTCGCGGTGATCATCACCCGCCGCCCGAGCGTATCGAACAACCGGCCCAGCAGCAGCGGGCCCAAAAAATTGCCCAGCGCGAAGGGCAGCATGAACAAGCCGACGCTGCCTGCCTTCACGTGATAGAACTGCGTCAGGATCAGTGCATAGGTGAAGAATACTGCATTGTAGCAGAACGCCTGCGCTGCCATCAGCACCGTGCCGAGTACCGTGCGGCGGCGATACGCCGTCAGCAGCGCGCGCACGCCGGCACCGAACCAGGAATGCACGTCGGTTCGCAGCTTCAGCGCCTGGTGGGGCGGCGGCGGCAATGGCGTGCTGGTTTCATGGGCGACACGTTGTTCGATGCCACGCACCACGCGTTCGGCTTCCTCGGGCTGGCCGTGCGTCATCAGCCAGCGCGGGCTTTCCGGCAGGAAGCTACGCAGGAACAACACGAAGCCGCCGAGGATGCCGCCGATGACGAAGGCGGCACGCCAGCCGATCTCGGGGGGAATGATCGCTGGGTCCAGCACCACCAGCGCGCCCAGCGCCCCCAAGGCGGCGCCGATCCAGAAGCTGCCATTCACCACCAGGTCGGTGAAGCCTCGTCGACGGGCCGGGATCAGTTCCTGGATGGTGGCGTTCACCGCCGCGTATTCGCCACCGATGCCGGCCCCGGTGAGCAGGCGGAACATGGCAAACGAAGCAAAATTCCAGGACAGGCCACAGGCGATGGTCGCAAGCAGGTAGACCAGCACGGTGATGGAAAACAGCTTCTTGCGGCCGAGTCGATCGGTCAGCCAGCCAAAGAACAGAGCGCCGCCGACTGCCCCGACGAGATAGGCGCTGGCGGCGTCGCCCACCTGTTGCGCCGAGAGATGCAGGCTATGGCTTTGCGACAGCGCGCCGGCGAGCGAGCCGACAATGGTCACCTCCAGCCCGTCCAGGATCCACGCGATGCCCAGGGCGAAGATCACCAGCCAGTGAAATTTCGCCCACGGCAGGCGATCGAGCCGGGCGGGGATGTCAGTGGTGAAGGTGGCGGTTGCGTGGTCCACTGGTCCTGCTGCCATACTGTCCCGGCCCGAAACGCACGGAGGCGCACCATGGACCTGTTCCTGGCGGAGATTGAGCAAACGATCGCGCGATGGCACGGGATCGTCGCCCCCAACGACCCGGCGCGGCGCATGGCCGCCGACCTCGCGGAAACCATCCGTGCCTTCGAAGAGCAGCGCGGCACTCTGGTATTTGAGAACGAGCCGGCCAGCTTCGAAGCCGCCCTGCTCCAGACGATGGAGCGCTGAGATGACCGATGTCGCTGACCTGTCCCTGGTGGAGGCCGCGGATGCAGTACGCCGTGGCGAGGTATGCTCCGTGGAACTGCTGGATGCGCTCTGGGCCAATATCGACGCGATGAACCCGCGCCTGAACGCCACGATCTGGCTGGATCGCGAGGGGGCGGAAGCGGCGGCGCGCGCCGCGGACCGGGCGGTGCGCGACAAGGCCCCGCTGGGCCCGCTGCACGGCGTACCGATGGCGCACAAGGACATGTACTACCAGGCCGGCAAGCTCAGCACCTGCGGGTCGGCGATCCGTCAGGACTGGCGCCCGGCCGTCACCGCGACCGTGATCGAGCGGCTGGCCGCGGGCGGCGCCTACACGTTCGGCGGGCTGAATATGGCTGAGTTCGCGCAGAACCCCACCGGTCATAACAAGACATTCGGCGATTGCCACAATCCATGGAACCTGCCGTTCATCACCGGCGGGTCGTCGTCCGGGTCCGGCGTCTCGGTGGCAGCGCGGTATAACTACATGGCGCTGGGTTCGGATACGGGCGGATCGATCCGGCTGCCGGCGTCCGCCTGTGGCGTGACTGGGATCAAGCCGACGCAGACTCGCGTGTCGCGCTATGGCGTGATGCCGCTGTCGTTCACCTGCGACAATGTCGGGCCGCTGTGCCGGACCGCGCGGGACTGCGCTCGCGTCATGAGCGTGATCGCCGGGCGCGATCCGCGCGACCCGACCAGCGCTGACGTGCCCGTGCCGGACTACGAGGCGGCGCTCGACGGCGATGTGCGCGGGCTGCGGATCGGCGTGCCAAGCAACTGGTTCTTCGATGGTACGGACGATGCAGTTGTGGCAGCGGTGCGCCTGGCGACGGACGTGCTGGAAGCGCGCGGCGCCGAGGTGCAGGAAATCGACCTGCCGCTGATGGATGCCGTGGCGGCGTGCGGCGGCATCATCTCGCGGGTGGAAGCGGCGACCATCCACGCGCAGTGGATGCGCGACTGCCCGCAGGCCTATGGCGGGCATATCAGCGGGCGGATGTATCCGGCCTATGCGATTCCTGCGACCTACTATGTCGAGGCACTGAGCCGCCGTGGCCCGATCCTGAAGGCGTTTGCCGACGAGGTGTTCACTAAAGTGGACGTGCTGGTGACGCCCACCATCCGCACGTGCCTGCCGACGCTGGCGGAGACCGACATCGACCATGGCCCGCCGGGGACGGAGCACCGGTTCCTGGCGGTTTCGGCCAATACGCGGCCGTTCAACTACCTGGGGCTGCCGGCGGTCAGCGTGCCGTGCGGTTTTGATCCGAATGGGTGTCCGATCGGATTGCAGATCGCGGGGCGGCCGTTTGCCGAGGCGCGGATTCTGCGCGCCGCCGACGCTTATCAGCGCGATACCGATTGGCACAAGCGGCGGCCGCCGGTGCTTGACGCCGTTGTCGCGGCTGGGATTGCCGCCGCATGAGCAAGCCGAAAGTCGCGTTTGTCGGAACCGGGGGAACGATCGCTTCGCTGGGGGCGGGGCCGCTGGATCTGCAAGACTATGGTGCCGCGGGCAATGTGATGCACGCGGACGCGATCCTGGCGCGCTGGCCGGAGACCGCGTTGGTGGCCGACGTGATTGCCGTGCCGTACCGCAACATCCCCAGCACCGGCATCGGCTATGACGACTGGCGCGCATTGGTAAAACTTTGTGATCGGCTGGTGGCCGACCATCCGGATCTGGCGGGCATCGTTATCGGCCACGGCACGGCGACGCTGGAGGAGACGGCGTATTTCTTGAACCTGACGCTGAAGGTTGACGTGCCGGTGGTGTTGGTGGGGGCGCAGCGGCCGTCCAGCGCACTGTCCTCCGATGCCGGATTGAATCTGGTCAACGCGATCCGCGTCGTTGCCTGCCCCGATTCGCATGGCATGGGCGTGCTGGTGGTGCTGAACGACGAAATCCATGCCGCACGGGAAGTTACCAAGACAGCGACGATGCGGCTGCAAACGTTCCGCACCCCGGATTTCGGCGTGCTCGGCCACGCCGACGCCGATGCGGTCGCGTTCTATCGCCGCCCGTTGCGCAGGTGTGCGCCGGACACCGAGTTCGATATCCGCGGTCTGGACGCTCTGCCGCGGGTGGACATCGCGTATGCGTATGCGGGTGGCGATGGCACGGCGGTGCGGGCCTTCGTGGCGGCGGGAGCCCAGGGGATCATCTCGGCCGGGTTCGCGCCGGGATTCTCCGCGCCCGGCGAGTTCCCTGCGTTGAAGGAAGCGGTGGCGCAGGGGGTGGTGGTGGTGCAGTCCACGCGCGCCGGCTCCGGGCGCACGTTCCGCGGCACGCGGCTGCGCGAGGCTGGCATTCTGATCGCCGACAACCTCAATCCACAGAAGGCGCGGATCCTGCTATCGCTGGCGCTGACAGCGACGCGGGACGAGGCGGAGATCGAGCGGATCTTCCGGACGTACTGAACGCGTCATCGTGGCCGGGATTGACGCCGGCTTGCTAGAATGCAGAGTGCGGCGCTATATGCGGCTTCCCTGTGCGGGGCCATAGCTCAGTTGGGAGAGCGCCTGAATGGCATTCAGGAGGTCGGCGGTTCGATTCCGCTTGGCTCCACCAGCGAAATGAGCGGCCCATAGGGTCGCGGGGACTTACGAAATAGCCGTCGCTCCATCGCCAAATAGCAGTGCCGGCCTGGGCAATCCGTAATGCGCCCGTAGCGTCTCGCCGCTATACATTGTTCGGAACAGATTGCGGCGCTGCAACAGGGGCACGACTTCCGCGACGAAGACGTCCAGCATCGCCGGCAGGATGGGCGGCATCAGGTTGAACCCGTCGGCGGCGCCGTCACGGAACCAATCCTCGATCAGATCAGCGATTTGCTCCGGCGTTCCCGCCGTCGCGTAATGTCCGCGCGCGCCCGCCATATAGCCGAGCAATTGCCGCAGCGTCGGCTTCTCGCGCCGCACCAGACCAATGATCACCTCGGTGCGGCTGCGCGCCGCCTGCACCGTGGCTGGGTCGGGGAAATCCTCGACCGAGAGCGGCCTGTCCAGCGGCAGGTGGGAAAAATCGTGGCCGCCGAACCGGCCCGAGAGGCGCTTGCGTCCCACTTCCGCATCGCTCAGGTCGTTTAGTTCGTGCGCGACGCGCTGCGCCTCGGCTTCGGTGCCGCCGATCACCGGGCTGAGGCCCGGCAGGATCAGGACGTGATCCGGATTGCGGCCTTCGCTCGCGGCCAGCGCTTTCAAATCGGCGTAGAAATCCCGCAGGGTGGCTTTCTCCATTTGCGCGGTGAACACCGCTTCGGCGTGGCGCGCGGCGAAGCGCCGGCCGGTGTCGGAGGAACCCGCCTGCACGAAAACCGGCCGGCCTTGTGGACACCGCGGCAGGTTCAACGGGCCGGCCACGCGGTAATGCTCGCCGATGTGGTTGATCGGACGAATGCTGCCGGGACGGGCGTATGCGCCGCTCGCGCAATCATCCAGCACCGCGTCGTCCGACCAACTGTCCCATAGTGCCTTTACCACCTGCATGTATTCTTCGGCGCGCTCGTAGCGGTCCGCATGCGACAGCGGGCTGGGGGCGCCGTAATTGCCGGCCGCGGTGGCCAGCCAGGTCGTGACGATGTTCCAGCCCGCCCGGCCGCGCGACATGTGGTCGATCGAGGCAAACTGCCGCGCCATATTGAACGGCTCGGTATAAGTGGTGGAGCATGTGGCGATCAGGCCGATATGGGTGGTGGCAGCGGCCAGCGCGGCGAGCGTCGTCACCGGTTCCAGCCAGGTGCGCGGGGCGTGCGCGGCGTCCTCGCCGACGCCGAGTGTGTCCGCGAGGAACACCGAATCGAGGCATCCGGCTTCAGCCTTGCGCGCGAGATCGGTGTAGTAGCGCAGGTCGGTCAACGGCAGCGGCGACGCGGCGGGATGGCGCCATGCCGCCTCATGATGACCGCGGCCGTGGATGAACAGATTGATGTGGAGCCGGCGGGTCATGGGTGGGTCCCGGATGAGGAGCAGCGGCGCCGTGAGGCATGCAGGCTAGGCGCATCGTTGCGGGCGCGGCAAGCTGGCCGGGGTGGCGGTGTCGATCGCAGGCGTTAACGGATCAGTCGACTGGTCGCAGCCTGCAGCGACCGATGTCTGCGCGCTTTACAGTATCTCAAAATCCCGCAGAACGCGGCTGGTCCGGCATGCGGTGCGATCGGTTCGCTGCTACTCCGGCAGCGCGTCAGAATGCGACGGAACACCGGGGATCGGTAGATTCCCCGGTGCCGGGCGAGAGCAATACTAGTCGTCGCGCCGGAACGTTCCATTCAGGATCCGCGGGAAGTCGCCGCGCGTGATGTTCAGATCCGCCAACGTCCGGTCATCCAGCCCATACAGTTCCTCACGTGTGGCCTGGTGCTGGAACCAGGTGCCCAGCCAGTGGAGTGGGTTGGCGCGGGCGACGGCCCGGCGAATGGCAGGGGGAATGCTGGCGTAGCGCGCACCACGCCCTGACAGGGAATGAACGCCATTGCTCGTGTAAGCCCACATGGAACACCTCCGATCGTGCGCGGCGTTCCCTCCGGTCAGGCAGTCTTACTGTCCTATGTTGCATCGCAGCACGCGCGGATCAAGTGCAATTTTGGTGACAGGCGGCGGCATGGCGGCGGATTCCGTTGCGCGGCATGCCAGCCGCCGCAGCTTGTCCGGGACAAGTAGAGCGGGCGGACCGGCGCGGCCCTCGTCTTGCCAGCGCGTTTCCTCTGCGGACTCCGGGTCACGTCAGGTGTTCCGCGGTCCGGGACCAGTACCGCAGAACGCGGCGGAAGAGTGGGATACGCCTTAAATCAGTCCGCCGCCCCCATCTTCTGCACCAGGATGGGGATCCGGTGCCGCTTCGGCACCAGCCAGTGTTGCAGTCTGTCGAGGTACAGATAGATCACCGGCGTGGTGTAGAGCGTCAGCAACTGGCTCAGCGCCAACCCGCCCACCATCGCGAAACCCAGCGGCTTGCGCAGTTCCGATCCCGCGCCGTGGCCCAGCATCAGCGGCACGCCGGTCAGCATGGCCGCCATAGTTGTCATCAGGATCGGGCGGAAGCGCAGCAGGCACGCCTGGCGGATCGCGTCGAATGGCGCCAGGCCGTCGCGACGCTCGGCCGTGATGGCAAAGTCCACCATCATGATGCCATTCTTCTTCACGATGCCGATCAGCAGGATAATGCCGATCAGCGCGATCACCGACAAATCATAACGGAACAGCAACAGAGTCAGCAGAGCGCCGACCCCGGCTGACGGCAGCGTGGAGAGAATTGTCAGCGGCAGGATGTAGCTTTCATACAGGATGCCCAGGATGATGTACACGCTGATCAGCGCCGCGGCGATCAGATACGGCTGGCTCGCCAGCGACGACTGAAACGCCTCCGCTGTTCCCTGGAAGGAGCCGTTCACGGTGATCGGCACGCCCATCTGGCGCACTGCATCCTGGATGGCGGTCACCGCCTGGCCCAGCGCGGCGCCGGGCGCCAGGTTGAAGGAGATGGTCACCGCCGGGAACTGGCTCTGGTGGCTGATCGATAGCGGCGCCACCGGCACCGTGCTCCAGTGCACGAAGCTGGACATCGGCACGGTCTGGCCGGTCGATGAATGCACGTACAGTTTTTCCAATGTGGCTGGATCGCCGGCCATGTCCGGCGGCACCTCCAGGATCAGGTGATAGGAGTTCACCTGCGAGAAGTACTGCGTGATCTGCCGCTGGCCGAATGCATCATACAGCGTATCGTCGATTACCTGCGGCTGTACGCCGAAGCGGGCCGCTGCGTCGCGGTCGATGACGAGCGACGCCGTGGTGCCGCCTTCCTGCTGGTCGCTGGTCACGTCGCGCAGCATGGAAATCTGCTGCAGCCTGGCCAGGACGCGCGGCGCCCATTGGTAGAGCTCGGCGATGTTCGCGTCCTGTAACGTGTACTGGTACTCGGTCTTGGCCAGCCGCGCGCCGACCCGCACATCCGGGATCGGCTGAAGGAACAATTTGCCGCCGCGCACCTCGGCGATCTGCGGCCGTAGCCGGTTGATGTAGTCTTGTAGCGACCCGCCAACCCGTTGCTCGATCGGCTTCAGTGCGATGAACAATCGGCCCTGATTGTTCGGGGCACCGCCAAAGCCGCCGCCCATCGAGGACACGTAGGCCGCAGTGTCGGGATCACGGGCGATGATATCGCCCAGGCGCTGCTGCACATTCGCCATCCCCTTGAAGGAGATGTCCTGCGCGCCCTCGGTGATGCCCAGGACGATGCCGTTATCCTGTGGCGGGAAGAACCCTTTTGGTACGATGATGTACAGGTAGACGCTCAGGCTTACCGTGCCGAGGAACACCAGCAGCGTAATGAAATGGTGCTTCAGCGCCACATCCAGGGTACGGCGATAGCCGCCGATCAGGGCACTGAAGAAGCCTTCGATCACCCGATAGAGCCAGCCGTGGCCGCCGGTGTCGTGATGCAGGAAACGCGAGCACATCATCGGGGTCAGGGTCAGGCAGACGAAGGCGGATACCAGCACCGTGGCGGTGGTGGTTACCGCGAACTCGCGGAACAATCGGCCGACGATGCCGCCCATGGCCAGCAGGGGGATGAAGACGGCAATGAGGGAGAAACTGATCGACACGATGGTGAAGCCGATTTCGCCCGCACCCTCGATGGCGGCTTCCATCGGCGCCATGCCTTCTTCCACGTGACGGAAGATGTTTTCCAGCATCACGATAGCGTCGTCGATGACGAAGCCCACCGCCAGCGTCAGCGCCATCAGCGACAGATTGTCCAGGCTGTAATCAAGCAGGTACATCACGCCGAAAGTACAGATCAACGCGACGGGGATGGTGGTGCTGGGGATGATGGTGGCCCAGACGTTTCGCAAGAACAGAAAGATGACCATCACCACGAGGCAGACGGCGAGCAATAGGGTGAACTGCACGTCTTTCACCGACGCGCGAATGGTCACCGTGCGGTCCATGATGGTGCTGACATGCATGGAGGGCGGGATCGACGCCTCGAGCCGCGGCAGCGCCGCCTTGATGCGCTCCACCGTGTCGATGACATTGGCGCCTGGCTGCTTGAAGATGATCAGCAGGATGCCGCGCTTGCCGTTCTGCCACCCGGCGAGCAAGCGATTCTCCGGCCCGTCGATCGCGGTGCCGATGTCACGCACGCGCACCGCGGCGCCGTTGCGGTAGGCCAGGATGACATTGTTGTAGTCGTGCGCGCGCATGATCTGGTCGTTGGCGTAGACCGTGAAGGCCTTGGTCTGGCCGTCGATGCTGCCCTTCGGTGAATCGGTGGTGGCGGTCACCAGTTCGTTGCGGACGTCCTCGAGTGTCATGCCCATCGAGGCGATCTTCTCCGGATCGACCTCCACGCGCACGGACGGCTTTTGCTGGCCGCCGATCAGCACCTGCGCCACGCCGGCGATTTGCGAGATCTGCTGCGATAGCACGTTTTCCGAATAATCATCGACCTGGGTCAGCGGCAGGGCGTCGGATTGCGCGGCGAGAATCATGATCGGCGCGTCCGATGGATTCACCTTCCGGTAGGTCGGCGGGCCCGGCATGATCTTCGGCAACTGCGCGCTGGCGGCATTGATGGCGGCCTGGATGTCGCCGGCGGCGCCGTCGATGTTGCGGTCCAGGTCGAACTGCACCGTCACGCTGGTGACGCCCAGCACGCTGACCGAGGTAAGCTGCGACACACCCGGTATCTGCGCGATCTGGGTTTCCAGCGGCTGTGCCACGGTAGCGGCCATGGTTTCCGGACTTGCGCCGGGAAGCTGGCCGGTGACGACGATGGTGGGGAAATCGACGCGCGGCAGCGGCGCGACCGGCAGCAGCGGATAGGCGGCGATGCCGACCAGAACCAACGCCGCCATGACCAGGGACGTCGCGATCGGGCGTTTGATGAAGGGCGTCGAAATGCTCACGGGCCTTAACCCCCGGCCTGTGCGGTTTCAGGGGCGGGCGTTGCCGCGACGTGGATGCCGTTTTCCAGTCGCGACTGCCCATCCAGGACCACGCGCTGGCCTGCATCCAGGCCTTTGGTCACCGTCATCACCGGCCCGCGGTCCTCGGCCTGGATCAGTTGGCGCTGCACCGTGGAATCGGGGTGCACCACATAGACGTACAGGCCGTTCGGCCCGTGCTGGACCGCCGGCGTCGGGACAGTGACGACGTTTTGCTCGGTGCGCAGCAGCAGTTGTGCGTCGACGAACTGTCCCGGCCACAGCCGGTCGTCCAGGTTGGGGAAGGTGGCTTTCAGCTTGATCGTGCCGGTGGTGGTGTCGATCGTGTTGTCCGGCGTCAGCAGCGTGCCGGTGGCAAGCTGCACCTTGTCGTCGCTGGACCAGGCGGCGACTTGCAGCTTGCGCTTCGCCATCTCCTCCACGATCTGGTGCAGATCCTCCTGCGGCAGGGTGAAGACGACGGTGATCGGATGTACCTGGGTCACCAGCACGATGCCGCCCGAATCGGTGGCATGCACCAGATTGCCGGGATCGAGCTGGCGCAACCCGACGCGGCCGTCGAACGGCGCGGTGATGTAGCAGAAGCTGAGATTGAGCTGGGCGGTCTCGATCGCGGCGTCATCTGCCTGCAACGCGGCGACGAACTGGTTCACGATCGCGATTTGCGTATCCACCTGCTGGCGCGAGGCGAAATCCTTCTTGGCCAGGTCGCTGTAGCGCCGCAGGTCGAGCCGGGCATTGTCGAGCTGGGCGTTGTCCTGGGCTTTCTTGGCGACAGCCTGGTCGAGCGCCGCCTTGTACGGGCGTGGGTCGATCACGGCGAGCAAGTCGCCTTGCTTGACGAGTTGGCCTTCGGTGACGGGAACTTTCTCCAGCGTGCCGTCGACGCGGGCGCGCACCAGCACGGTGTTGAGTGCCTGCACGGTGCCCAGGCCGCGCAGCCAGACCGGGACGTTCTGGCGCGAAGATCGCGTGACCGTCACGGGCACTGCCGGGGCGGCCGTGGCCGCTTGCGAGGCTTGTTGCGCGCCGGACTGGCGGGGCGCGAGCAAGGCGGCTGCGATCGCGATCAGCAGGCCAGCCGCCAGGGAAAGCGCGCGCTGCCAAACCCTGAGCGCGGTGATTTTGGTCAGAGTCCTACTCTCGCCGGCCTCGGACGACTGGCCGGCCCGATCGTCGTTGTGCTGCACACCATGCTCCCGCACGCAAAGCCAAGATGACGGGCAGATGTATCAGCCGTCATTCCAGAGCCTCGCATTCTCGGCGAAACCATTCGTCTCCGCCAGAAGGAAAATGGCGGATTCCCGCGGCTGTACGGGTTAGAGATACTTTGAAACAAAGGCGACAAGATGGCGATTGGGTTACCGGACGGTAAGTCCGGCGGTTGGCTACGTCTCTGCCACCCCGAGAGCGCGGCGGAAACGCTCGGCCAGATGGGCGCCGTCGCGCGGCGGCAGGTGGCGCGCTTGCTCCTCTGGCGCGACGCGCAGCACGGCGAACAGGGGCTCGCGACGCAGGCGGTCGCGCAGCGCCTCGACGTCGGCCATGCTGCGGGCGGTGGTGGTGAGCTTCCAGCCGCTTCCCGCGGCGATGGCTTCCAGGTCGGCGGTCAGCGCGGTGTGGCTGCGCTGGGCTCCGGTCTCGCCGTAGCGGCCGTTGTCGAGGACTGCGATGGCCAGGTTGGGCGCGCCTGACGCGGCGATGGTGGCGAGCGAGCCCAGGCCCATCAGCATGTCGCCATCGCCGGTGAGGACCAGGACGCGGCGGTACTTCTGTGCCAGCGCGAGGCCGAGCCCGACCATGGCGGTGCCGCCCATGGCGCCCCACAGATAGAAGTTCAGGGCGCGATCGCCGGCGACGGCAACGTCGTAGGTGGGAGCGCCGAGGCCGCTGACCACCAGCAGTTCGCCCGGGTCCGCCAGCAGCGTGGCGACGGCGGCGCGGCGGTCGATGGTTCCGTCGTTGCGGTGGGTCATTTCACGAATACCTTGGCGCCGATCAGCCGTTGGGAGAGGAGTACGGCGACCGAGACCTGGCTGTCGAAGGCCAGGGCGGCGGCAGCGGCGATCATTTCCGCCACATCGTCCGGGTTGTCGGCGCGGCGGACATGGACGCCGACGGAGGCCAGCACGGCGGGCGTCGCGGCGCCCATCGGCACTTGCCATGGATTGAACTCGGCCCATTCGCCACGCATGGTCACAAGGGTGAGGAACGGCATGCGACAGTTCAGCGGCAGCGTCAGCATGTTGATGCAGTTGCCGACGCCGGAGGATTGCATCAGCAGCGCTGCCCGCTGACCGCCGAGCCAGGCGCCGGCAGCGAGCGCGATGCCTTCCTCCTCTGTGGTCAGGACGACGGCGTGCATGTCGGGGTCGGCGTGGGCAGCCTCGATCAGGTGGGCGTGGCCGGCATCGGGCACATAGCCGATCTGGCGGATATGGGCAGATTTGAGGGCGGCGTAGACCTCGGTCTGCCAGGGACGGGGCGGCATCGGTGGACCTGTGATGTAGCTCCGTGGGAGTAAGCGGATCGATCGGCGGAGCGCAACAGCTGCCGCAGCGTCCATGGTTCGTGCCGACTGTTGCGTGACGGCGTGCACGCCACATGGCGATCGTACGGAGGAGATTGGGACGATGAATCGCAGGCGAGGTCGATCGCTCGCACCCGCTGGCTCTCGAGATGGCCGCGAAGCCAGCAACGGCATCGGAACATCTGTGTGCATCTGCGGCAAAAGCTTTTTCTCCGTCGCCCCTACGCGGAGCCGTTCGGCTACCTTCCGAAGTGATCGGGTCTCGTGGCGAAGGCTCGCCGCAGATGCACGCGGATGTTGGATACCGACCCGATCCGTTGCGGCTCCTTCAAACTTCTAACAACGAAGCCCGCATTGTCCCCACCTCGGCGATTGGATTGCGGCCGCCGGCTGCGCGTTATGTTCTGTGGAATCCGTGGCGAACCTGACTTTTACCGCGCCAGGGCAGGCTTGTTGCGTAATGAGCTTCATGCCGCCGCCCGGACCCGACCCGAAATGCGATTGCCGCGATCTGCTCGGCAACCAACGTCGATCGCCACCGCCCGCGTTGACGCCCCCCAACCCCGCGCCTAGCTTGCCGCCCTCTGTTGCAACCGGGGAAACACCCAATGCCCAACAAACTCAAGACGCGCATCGCCGCCGGCAAGGCGTGCGTCAACGGCTGGCTCGCCATCCCTTCCGGCTTCTCCGCCGAGGTCATGGCCCAGTGCGGCTGGGACAGCGTCACCGTGGACATGCAGCACGGCGTGCAGGACTACCAGTCGATGGTGCAGTGCTTCCAGGCAATGGACCGCCATCCGATCACGCCACTGGTGCGCGTCCCCTGGAATGAACCGGGCATTATAGGCAAGGCGCTCGATGGCGGTGCGTGGGGCATCATCTGCCCGATGGTCAACAACAGGACGGAAGCGAAGGCGCTCGCGGACGCCTGCATGTATCCGCCGCTGGGCAAGCGCAGCAATGGCCCAATCCGCGCCGCGATGTATGGCGAGGCCTCCAGCTACCAAACCATCGCCAATGACGAAGTGCAGGTCATTCCGATGATCGAAACCCAGCAGGGCATCGACAACATCGACGAAATCCTGCAGGTCCCCGGCATCAGCGGCATCTATATCGGGCCGTCCGACATGGGGTTCTCGCTCGGCCTGGTGCCGATGCTGGATCGTGAGGAACCGCTGATCCTGGGCATCTACGAAAAGCTGCTGGCAAGCTGCAAGCGGCACGGCAAGTTCGCCGGCATTCATAACGGCACGCCGGCCTATGCCGCGCGCATGATCAAGATGGGCTTCCAGTTCGTCACCATCGCCAACGACAGCGGCCTGATGGCCCGCGCCGCGCGCGAGGCCGTCACGGCGACACGCAAGGCCGCAGGTGAGGTGGCGAACTAAGGTTGTGATCCAGACGGATGCCGGACGCTCCACATGTCATTGCGAGAGCAATGAAGCAATTCCCAGCGGGCGATCACCAGCGGGCGATCACCAGCGGGCGATCACACGTTCTCGCGGCGGAGATCGCTTCGCTCGCAATGGCAGCAGGCGCGGCCCGTCAATGTTAGAACCCCAGGGCCTGTGGACAAACCCTTGTATGGCCGCCGCAGAAAACTTCCAAACTATGGATTCTGCATCCTGCCTGTAGCGCAACAGCTTGATGGGTCTGACGTGCTGGTGGCTGGCAAATTTGTCGCTGCGCAAGCAGAGCCGCAGAGCAAGCAGAGCCGCAGAGCAAGCAAACGAGAGCAAGCAAACGAGAGCAAGCAAACGAGCGCAAGCAAACGCGGGTTACGGCGGTCCCGGCCGCCCAGGGTGAAAACCGCCGGGACAGCGCTCGATGCCTTTTCTGTGCCTTGTCTGCCTCAGCGATAAATTTGCCGGCGACGACCGGTCTCGACCGGACCTGATTTGGCAACGGGTTCCCATGCCCGTTGCCAGCCACCCCAACCCGGTCTTAGCTGCACCGCAACAAGACAGAGGTGACCCATGCCAAGCCACCGCATCGCCGCGAGCCCCGAAACCGTGCGCTGGGGCATGTTCGATGCCGCCTTTCCGCCGCTCCTCACCATCCAATCCGCCGACACGGTCACCCTGGAATGCGTCTCCGGTGCACCGGAGGTCATGCCCCCGCCCAACTCCGGCCTCCGCATCCCCCCGGCGCTCGCCGCGATCCACGCCTCCAACCTGCCGCGCGCCGGCGGCCACATCCTCACCGGCCCCATCGCGGTCGCCGGCGCCGAGCCGGGCGACATGCTCGAAGTCCGCATCGACAAGATCGAACTCGGCAATGACTGGGGCTATTGCGGCTTCCGCCCCCTGGCCGGTACGCTGCCCGAGGATTTCCCTGATCGCTACCTCAGCCACATCCCGGTAGATCGCACCCGCCGAGTCTGTACCCTGCCCTGGGGCACCGAACTCGCGTTGGCACCTTTCTTCGGTGTGATGGGTGTGGCTCCCCCGCGCCGCTACGGCACGATCTCCACCATTCAGCCGCGCGAGCATGGCGGCAATCTCGACAACAAGGAGCTGACCGAAGGCTCCACCCTGTTCCTGCCCGTCTGGACCGAGGGAGGAAATTTCTCTGCCGGCGACGGCCACGGCGTGCAGGGCGACGGCGAGGTCTGCATTAACGCGCTGGAAATTTGCCTGACCGGCACCTTCACGCTGAACCTGCACAAGGGCGGCGGGCCGCGCGATCCCATGCTCAGCTACCCGCGCGCCGAGACCCCAACCCATTTCATTTCCATGGGAATGAACGAAGACCTGGATCTCGCCATGAAACAGGCCCTGCGGGAAATGATTCGTTTCATCACCGCCCGGACCAACCTCTCCCGCGAGCAAGCCTACCAATTCTGCTCTCTCGCGGTGGATTTCCACGTGACGCAGACGGTAAACGGCGAGAAGGGCGTCCACGGCATGCTGCGCAAAGGTTTGCTAATGTAACTTTCTTCTGCCTTCTTTACTTTATGTCATTGCGAGTTTTGTATCAGTGCAAACCTTGCGTCATCGCGCGCGCAGCGACGAAGCAACCTCGCTCGACTAGCTCCCCGCACCGTCCCTGAACCAATACGACCGGGCTTGCTTCGTCGCTGCGCCCCTCGCAATGACATACGGGCGCCTGGCCGCCCGCGCGGTTCGCCCCAGCATGATACAATTAACATGATTTCGCCGAGCCATGCCCTTCCCCCGACCGCCCGGCAGCGCCATGATAAATGACAGAGCCCCTTCACCAACCGGCTTCAGAGGAAACGCACAATGGCCGATGGCGGCATCGTCGATACCAAAACCGCGCGCATCTCGGTCGAGGAAGCGCTCGCCCTGCATGCCGCCGGACGGCCGGGCAAACTGGAAACCCATATCACGAAACCATTAACCACCGCGCGCGACCTCTCGCTCGCCTATTCCCCCGGCGTCGCCGAACCCTGCCTCCACATCGCCCGCGACCCCGCCCTTGCGTACGATTATACCACCAAAGGCAACATGATCGCGGTTGTATCCAACGGCACCGCGGTGCTCGGCCTTGGCAACCTCGGCGGCATCGCCGCCAAGCCCGTCATGGAAGGCAAGGTCGCCTTGTTCAAGCGCTTCGCCGACATCGACGGCATCGACCTGGAGATCAATTCGGAAAACGTGGACGAAATCGTCGGCGCCGTGCGCTTCCTCGCCGGATTTGGCGGCATCAATCTGGAAGACATCAAGGCGCCAGAATGTTTTGTCATAGAACAAAGATTGCGGGAACTGATGGATATTCCCGTATTCCATGACGACCAGCACGGCACCGCCATCGTCGCCGCCGCCGGTCTGATCAATGCCTGCCACCTCACCGGCCGCGAACTGCGCGACACCAAGCTCGTTGTGAACGGCGCCGGCGCCGCCGGCATCGCCTGCGTGGAACTCTTGAAAGCGATGGGCATGCGCCCACAGCATGTCATGCTCTGCGATACCAAGGGCGTGGTGTACCAAGGCCGCACCGACGGCATGAACCAGTGGAAGTCCGCCCACGCCGCCAACACCAGGGCGCGCACGCTGACCGAAGCGCTGGAAGGCGCCGACGTCTTCTTCGGCCTGTCCGTCAAAGGCGCCGTTACGCCAGCCATGGTTCGCAACATGGCCGACAAGCCGATCATCTTCGCCATGGCCAACCCGGACCCGGAAATCACGCCGGAGGAAGCCCGCGTGGCCAGCCCCAACGCGATCATCGCCACCGGCCGCAGCGACTATCCCAACCAGGTCAACAACGTCCTCGGGTTCCCATACATCTTCCGCGGCGCGCTGGACGTGCGCGCCTCCACCATCAACGACGCAATGAAGATCGCCGCTGCCGAGGCGCTGGCCAACCTGGCCCGTGAAGACGTCCCCGATGAAGTTCACAGCGCCTCCGCCGGCCGGCGCCTGACATTCGGCCCCGAATATATCATCCCCAATGCGTTCGATCCGCGGCTGATCTCCTGGATCCCACCCGCGGTCGCGCGCGCGGCGATCGAATCCGGCGTCGCGCGCAGGCCCATCGCAGATCTGCGCCGTTATGCCCGCGAGCTTTCAGGCCGGCTGGACCCCACCGCGAATGCGCTCGACGCCATCATGGAATCCGTCCGCGCCAACCCCAAACGCGTCGTCTTCGCCGAAGGCGAAGAGGAAAAAACTGTCCGCGCCGCCGTCGCGTTTCGCAATGCCGGCTATGGCCATCCGGTGCTGATCGGACGTGATGACCGTGTGAAAGCAACGATGGCCAGCCTCGGTCTCGGCATCGCCGACGGTATCGAAATCCATAACGCGCGCCTGTCCAGCGCCAATGCCAAGTATGTGGACCTGCTATACTCGCGGTTGCAGCGCAAAGGCTACCTGAAGCGCGATTGCCAGCGCATGGTCAACCAGGACCGCAACGTCTTCGCCGCCTGCATGGTGGCAACCGGCGATGCCGACGCCATGGTGACCGGCTTGACCCGTTCCGCCTCGGTCTGCCTGGACGATGTCCGCCACGCCATCAGCCCCGCCGCCACCGGCGTTCCGTTCGGCCTCACGTTGTTACTTGGCCATCGCGGCCGCACCATCTTTGTCGCCGACACGCTCATCAACTTCCGCCCGAATGCCGAGGAACTGGCCGACATCGCCATCGGCGCCGCCCGGGCCGCCCGCCATTTGGGCCACGAGCCGCGGGTGGCGCTGCTGTCGCACTCGGTGTTCGGCGATCCCGCCAACGACCGCGCCATCCCGATGCGCGACGCCGTAAAAGTTCTTGACGAACGCAACGTAGATTTTGAATATGATGGGGAAATGAGCCCGGACGTGGCGTTGGAGCAATCAATCCGTGCACTTTATCCCTTCTGCCGCCTCACCGGCGACGCCAATGTGCTGGTCATGCCCGGCCTGCATTCCGCGCTGATCACCTCCCGGCTGGTGCATCGTCTCGGCGGCGGCACGACTCTCGGGCCGCTGCTGATTGGCATGGATTGTCCGGTACAGGTGCTGCCGATGGACGCCTCGGTCAGCCAGATGGTCGATATGGCCTGCCTGGCCGCCTATCAGGCGGTTGCGCGTTAGCCTCGGGCTGGCAGAGAAACGGTCGCAATGAGCGTTGCTGCGCCTGAGGCGTCCGGACACCCCCCGAGCAGCCAAAAGACGGCCGGCGGCCTGCGGCCCTGGGTTATCCTCGTCGCATTGACGCTGGGCCGTATCGCCTTCGGCTACCAGCTGCAAACAGTTGCCACGCTCGAACAAATCCTGACGTCACTGTTCCACCTGTCCTACACCGACTACGGCGTATTGCTCGGCGCCTATATGTCGCTCGGCGTGTTCGCCGCGCTGCCGGTCGGAATCCTCGGGCGCTGGCTCGGCGACGGGCTCATCACCGCCGCGGGCTTCACGTTGATGGTTATCGGCCCTTGCATCAGCGCCTGGGGTGGCACCCAGACCAGCATCGCCGCCGGACGCATGATCGCCGGTATCGGCGGCGTCGGCATGGTGGTGTTGCAAGGGAAGATCATCGCCGATTGGTTCATCGGTCCTCGTTTCATGATTGCCACCAGCATTGTGGTATGCGGCTACCCGATCGGCGTCGACCTCGCGCAGCTCGTGCTGACCCACATGCCGCCCGGCTTCGACTGGCGCGCCGGGTTCCTGACCGATTGCGTTCTTCCCGCGATTGCCCTGCTGATTTTCGTGCTCAGCTTCCGCCGCTCGCCTCACATCACTCCAACACCGCAACGTTTCTCGTTGCCGAACGGACGCGAGTTTCTGCTGCTGATCATCGCCGGCGTTATTTGGACCTCTTACACCTCGGCCTATCAGGGCTACCTGTTCTATGTCGCCCCGACCCTGACAGCCAACGGTGCCTCGGCAGCCTTGATTGCGCTGGTCGTGACCGTCGCAACCTGGGGCCAAGTGCCCTCAACCTTGTTCGGCGGCGGCCTGGCCGGGCGGTTCGGCCCATTGCTGGTCATGATCGTCGGCACGCTCGGGATCGCAATCGGCACCGGCGGCACGGCCCTCGCAGCGATGCCATTGCTCTGGGCAGTCTTCGTCGGGATCATCGGATCGATCCATCCCGGCGTTATCATCGCCGTCGGCACCATGTCCACCCGCCAGGAGCACCGCGCGGTCGGGATGGGAATCTTCTATTCGCTCTATTTCCTCGGCGGCGCCGTGGTACCGGCGTTGTGCGGCCATGCCGCCGACGTCTACGGCGGTCCGGCCGGAGGCTTGCTCGCCGCGGCGGCGATCGCCGCGCTGGGAATTCCGCTCTACCTGCTGCATCGCCGGGTGGCGCGGATCGAGGCAGTACCGAGCGCGGTGGCGGCCCGCTAGTACCCGGAATTACTAGGCCGTGTGAACAAACCTAACCCAGAGTCGAATGCAGCCAGGCAATACGAACCCAAGAAAGCTGCTGTCAGCCTCGTTGGATTGCACCCATATGCTGTTCGACATCGTGTCCGAACGCTACCCACGGATGGCGAGTTCGCTCCCACACCGACGCTACCGGCCGAGCAAAATAAGGATCGGCAAAAGCTCCAACCGCCACCCCAATGAAGTCGGGGAAGAAATCAAGAGACCAAAACACCGTGCTTCCGCATGTCGGGCAAAAATACGTTCGAACCTTGCGTCCTTCCTGGCCGTCACGAACATAGTTCGTACTGGGGCCTGACGTTCGAACGCTGTCTTTCGTGAAATATGCGCCGACACCGAACACCGACCCAGTTCGCCGCTGACATTCGGTGCAGTGGCAGACACCAACAACTACCGGTTCAGCGGCGACTTCGGCGCTCAGAGACCCACAGGAGCATCTCGCAACCCTACTCATCTTGGTCTCCTTGGACGATCGGTTTTTGGGCACCGGGGTCGGCCATTGCCGGATCAGCTCAAGCTAGAGCCGCCGCAGGGCAGCGCAAGAGGTCAGTCGATGGTTTGTCCACAGGACCTGGTACCCGGAATTAGCAGAGCAGCGCAATGCAGCTCGCCCTATATCGTTGTTGGGGCGGACGGCCCCACGGCATCGCGTGCGAGTTGACCATCGCTCTGGGCACCCGACGCTCGTCTGGATGAAACCGCGGCGGACCGAAGGTTGCCCCCGCCCCTTGTGGGTCAGGGGGAGGGCCGACTTTCGTTCTTGTCAGTTGACCGCCGGGCTGGCGGACGCGCCGCCCTGAACGAATCCACCCGGCGCCGACCCTACCCGTCATGGCCGCGCTCGAGCCGGCCATCTTCCCTCAACGATAGCGTGCCGTCCGCGTGCCGCTTCGCCGTCCGCCGTCGCCTGGCCCGCAGCTGGACCGCGACGGCAATCCCTTGACCGGCGTTCGCAGTTTACCCATCTCAAGAGCGTCCGGAATGCTCAGACGGGGTTCCGGGGCCTGTGAAACCGGGCCGGCCCAACGGGCGGCCCAACCCACAAACCTTGCTATTGCAGGAGGTTTTGCATGAACACCTATGACTTCGCGCCACTGTTCCGTACCGCCATCGGTTTCGACCGCCTGGCCCGGCTGATGGACAGTGCCGTTTCCGCCGCCGAGGCACCCAGCTATCCGCCCTACAACATCGAGAAGACCGGTGATGACACCTATCGCCTGACTATGGCTGTGGCCGGCTTCCGCCCCGAGGACCTCGACCTGACCGTGAAGGAGAACACCCTGGTGATCTCCGGCCGTGTCGCCACCGAGGGCAACAAGGGTGAGGTGCTGTATCGCGGCATTGCCGGCCGTGCCTTCGAGCGCCGGTTCGTGCTCGCCGATCACATCGTGGTCGAGGGCGCCGACCTCGCGAACGGCCTGTTGCATGTCGGCCTGAAGCGCGTCGTGCCGGAGGCCCTGAAGCCGCGCAAGATCGCGGTCGGCGGCGCCGCTGCGGCAGCCATCGCCAACGACGCAACGGTTGCGGCCGTCAAAGCGGCCTGATCCCCACGGCTGTGACGGACAGAAGGGGCCGGCCCTCCGGCCCCTTTTTTTGCGCGCACAGGCCAACGGCTGCGGCCTCTACCGGTCCGGCGCCGTCCAACCTCCGTCACGCCAAGTGCGGCGACCACAAGTGCGGCAACCACGGATCAGGTCCGGAGGCCAGGCTCCGCTGGCCCAGGCGAGCGGCGACAGGGCAACCTCCCGCTCGGAATTGCTTCACCGCCGCGTGCCACGTAGGACGTGCGGCCGCCATGACCGGTGCGCGTAACTTGCCACGGCGGATGCGACTCGTCTCACAATGACCGATCCGGAGAAGGAGACCGCGCGCATGTCCGTCACCACCCACATGGTCGCCATGCGCGACGGTATCCGTCTCGCCACGGATGTCTACTTGCCCGACGGCGCCGGCCCCTTTCCGGTAATCATGGAACGCACACCGTACGGCCGGCAGCAAACCAGCCGGTCCGAACTGACTGCCGCCGACCGCACGCCGGCCTCACGCGCCGAGATCGCCGCCTGTTTCACCGCCCATGGCTACGCCGCGGTCTATCAGGACACGCGCGGCCGCTACGGCTCCGAAGGCCGCTTCGTGAAATACCTGTCCGATGGCGAGGACGGCTACGACACCTGCACCTGGCTACAGGACCAGGCCTGGTGCGACGGGCGCGTCTGCACCATGGGCCTGTCATACGCGGCGCACACGCAGGCGGCGTTGGGCTGCCTCGATCCGCCGGGGCTGGTGGCGCAGGTGCTGGATTGCGGCGGCTTCGCCAATGCGTGGAAATCCGGCATCCGGCAGTCCGGCGCGTTCGAGCTGAAACAGGCCACCTGGGCCTTCAAGAACGCCCTGGTCTCGCCCGAAGCGCAGGCCGATCCGAAGCTGCGCGCGGCGCTGGAAGCGGAGGACATCCGCGCCTGGTTCACCCGCATGCCGTGGAAACCCGGCCACTCGCCGTTACGCCATCATCCCGACTACGAAGCCTATCTGTTCGATCAATGGACCCACGGCGCGGATGGGCCGTTCTGGCGGCAGCTTGGGATTTACACCGAGGATTGGCACGCACGGTATTCCCGCGCTGCCTGCGTCCACATGTCGTCCTGGTGGGACCCGTATCCGCTGACCGCTACCAGCAACTTCACCGGCCTGAAGCGCGCCGGCCGTGGGCCGCAGCGCCTGATCCTGGGACCCTGGACGCATGGCGACCGCAGCAACCACTGCTTCGGCGATGTGGAATTCGGGCCATCGGCACCGTTGGATTCATGGGCGGACGATTGGCGCGCCTATCGGCTGCGTTTTTTCGACCACGTCGTGAAGGGCACGCCGCTGGATGAACCGCCGGTGCGGGTGTTCGTCATGGGCGGCGGCAACGGGCGGCGCGATGACGCCGGGCATCTGCACCATGGCGGGCGCTGGATCACCGCGCGCGATTGGCCGCCGCCGGGTGTCGATTTCGTGCCCTTCCATTTGCATGGCGACGGGCGCCTGGACCGTTCCGCTCCCGCCGCCGGCGCGGCGCCACTGTCCTACAATTTCGACCCCGCCCATCCCGTGCCGACGATCGGCGGGGCGATGAGCAGCCTGGATCCTGTCGCCTATGCAGGGAGTTGGAACCAGGTGGAGGCGCCGAACTTCTTCGGCTGCACCCCACCTTATCTGCCTTTGGCGTCGCGCGCGGACGTGCTGGTCTTCCAGACTGCTCCGCTGACCGAGCCGGTGCAGGTCGTCGGCCCGATCGAGGCCGAGCTTTTCGTCGCAACCGATGGTCCCGACACCGATTTCACCGCCAAGCTGGTCGACGTGCATCCACCGAGCGCCGACTATCCCGCAAGCTACGCTATGATCCTGACCGACGGCATCCTGCGCCTGCGTTACGCCGAGGAGCCCACGGCCCCGCATCTGCGTCAGCCCGGCGAACTGGTCCGCGCCCGCATTACCTTGTTCCCCACGGCCAATCTGTTCCTGCCCGGCCATCGGATCCGATTGGATATTTCGTCGAGCAATTTTCCCAAGTTTGACGTCAACCCGAATACCGGCGAGCCGGAGGGCCTGGCGCGGCGGCGGCGGATCGCGGTGAACACGCTTTTCGTCGACGCGGATCGGCCGAGCAAACTGACGCTGCCATTGCTGCCACTGTAGCGGCAGAGCCCGGGGCATGTGATCCCGAGTTGACCACCGCCCGGCCGCCCGGATGCATATTCCTCTCCGGCGGTTGTGGAGCGGCTGCGTCCACCCTGCCGTCATTGGGACTACCGCAGCGACGGTCGTATGCGCCTGGCTGCCTGGCCAGATCACCGAAAGAAAAAAACCAGGGTTCGCCCGGCCCTTCGGCAGCTATGCGCGAGTTATCTCCCGTGGGGTCGGCAAACCGGGCGGCGGCCGACGTGAAAGGCGTTCTCTACGCCGCGTCTCGCTCCGCTTGCCGCCGCGCAATCGCCGCCCGGGTCAGCGGCAGCAGCGACCGGCCGTACTCGATCGCATCCTCCAGCGGATCGAACCCACGGATCAGGAACGTCGTAACGCCCAGTTCGTAATAATCCACCAGCGCCTCCGCCACTTGCGCCGGCGTGCCCACCAGGCTGGTGGTATTGCCGCGCGCACCGGTCAGCAGCGCCGCGCCGGTCCAAAGCCGCTTGTCCAGCCGCTCGCCCTGCGCCGCCGCGGCCAGCAGCCGGCGCGAGCCTTCATTCACCGGATCGCGCGGCCCCAAACCGGCCTTCGCCCGCAATTCGGCAATGCGCTGCTTGATCTGCTCCGCCCGCGCCCAGGCGGCGTCTTCGCTCGCCGCCAGGATCGGCCGCAGCGACAGGCTGAACCGCACCAGCCGCCCGTACTGCGCCGCAGCCGCACGCACCCGAGCGGTCAGGTCGCGCACCTGCGCCTGCGTCTCGCCCCACAGCGCATAGACGTCGGCGTGTTTGCCGGCCACCTCAATGGCCGCATCGGATGCACCGCCGACATAGATCGGAATGCGCGGCTGCTGCACGCAGCGCACCGCGGTGGAAGCACCTTTGAACCGATAATACGCGCCGTCATGGTCGATCGGCCCTTGCTCGGTCCAGACACGCTTCAGGATGTACACGTATTCGTCGGTCCGGGCGTAGCGGGCGTCCTTGTCCAGCGTGTCGCCGTCGCGAAGCTGGTCCGCATCATCGCCGCCGCTGATGACGTGGATGGCAGCACGCCCGCCGGTGATCTGGTCCAGCGTCGCGAACTTGCGCGCCGCCAGCGTGGGCGCGACGAACCCAGGGCGGTGCGCCACCAAAAACCCGATGCGGTCCGTGTGCGCGGCAGCCGCGGCGGCCACCAGGAACCCGTCCGGCGCATCCGAGAAATAGCCCACCAGCAGCTTGTCGAAACCGCCGGCCTCGGCCGCCTGCGCGAAGTCGCGGATATAACCGCGATCCAGTACCACATTCGGCGGTGGATGGATTTCCGAGCCGTGCCGATGATGGATCATGCCGATGAATTCGACGCTCATGGCTGCTGCTACCCTGCCTCCAGATCAAGCGCAGGGTAGCAGCTTCCGACGCAATGTCATCGCATGGCGCGAGTGCCTATCCCGGCATCATCGGCTGCGTCACAGCCTCCAGATGCAATTCGCTCACGTCGATCGCACGATTGGGAATCAGCAGCTGGTACATCGATGCCGAGACCAGCCCGATCAGCCCCGCCACCAGCAATGCCGGCGCGAACGTACCGGATGCCTGCACCACGAACCCGGTTACCATCGGCGCCAACGCCCCGCCTATGAAACCGCCGAAATCCATGATGGCGCCCAGCGACGCCGCGTATTGCGTCGGCGCGCAAGCGGTGGCGAGCGCCCATGACGTGCCGCTCGCAAAGAAGCCGAAGAACATGGTGAAGGAGATCGCCACCACCGCGATGGTATTGCTCGGTGTCTCAGCCGCCACCAAGGTCGCAAGACCCATCAGCAGCGTGCCAACGACGGTGGGAAACTTGCGGCTGTTGATCGCGGACATGCCGCCTTTCAGCAGCCGGCTTGCGATCAGCCCGCCGACGATGCTGCCAACCACACCGCAGAAATACGGGATCGAGGCAATCAACCCGGTCTTCGGAATGCTCATATGCCGCTGCATTTCCAGATAGCCCGGCAGCCAGGCAATGAACATCCAGCCGATATAGACATTCCCGAAAAAACCAAGCACCAGCCCCCAGGTCGCGCGATACGAGAACAAACGGCCCCAGGCGGCGACGCTGGTCGGAAAGTGTTCCACCGCTTGCTCGCCGGCGGTCAACGCCGCGGCATCCATTTCGTTCAACTCGCATTCCGAACGGTCGCGGAACATGGTGAACCATACGGCCGCGAGCACGATGCCCATGATACCCATGAACACGAACATCCAGCGCCAGCCGAACCCCAGCATCAGGCCGGTCAGCAGAGGCGGCGCGATCGCGGTACCAAGCGCCGGCGAAGCGTTCCAGATGCCGACAGCCGATGCCTGATCGTGCGAGTGGTACCAGTCGCGCACCACGCGCGCGAAAGCCGGGAAGGTCGGCGCCTCGCCGATGCCCAGCGCCGCGCGGGCAACGATGAACTGCCCCAAACTCGCAACGAATCCCGCGGCGGCCTGCGCGATCGACCAAACGATCAGCGAAGCGCACAGCACGCGGCGCGGCCCGAACCGATCCACCAGGCCACCCGATGGCAGCAGGAAAAATGCGTACGGCCACAGGAAAGCCGACAGCAGCACGCCCATCTCGGCAATCGATACGCCCAGATCATGCCGGATCAGCGGATTTGCCACCGACAGGGTGCCGCGATCCATATAATTCAATACGCCAATGATGAACACGAGACTCAGGCTATAACGCTGCGCGCTTTTCAGGCGCGCGATCTTGGATGGAGCAACCATCGATTTTATCCTCCCAGTTATATTAGCCAGGTTTTATCTGCTTTGATGCAGCCAGCCTATTGTTGAAAACCCTGCCGCAGCGATGAAACTATGTCCACCCGATCGGCATCGTTGCATTCAGCGGTTACATCACTTTCCCGCGACCAACACGCGGATCATGCGATGCGTTTCATTGCGCAGCAACAATTTCGACAACCCCGCGTGAATCGCGCCGCAACGCCGCGCGACACCGGCCCGCGCGCCACGGCGCCGGGTCCGCTATACTCCCGCCATGGCGGACAAGGGACAGCCTCTATGCAGAACGAGCCTCAGTGCATCGTTAAGATCGGCGACATCGCGATCGGCAACGACCTGCCGTTTGTACTGATCGCCGGCCCATGCCAGATCGAATCGCGCGGCCACGCCCTGGAAGTGGCCGCTGCCCTGCGCAACTTGTCCGACACAACCGGCGTGCGCGTGATCTACAAATCCAGCTACGACAAGGCGAACCGCACCAGCGCCACTGCTGCCCGTGGCGTCGGCATGGCGCAGGGTCTGGCGATCCTGGCCGAGGTACGCGAGCGCACCGGCCTGCCCACGCTCACCGACGTGCATGCCGCGGACCAATGCGCCCCGGCAGCGCAGGCGGTCGATGTGCTGCAAATCCCCGCCTTCCTCTGCCGCCAGACGGATCTATTGCTCGCAGCCGGCGAAACCGGACGCGCGATCAACGTGAAGAAGGGACAGTTCCTGGCGCCCTGGGACATGCAGCACGTCGCCGCCAAGATCGCCACCACCGGCAACCGCAACATCTTGCTCTGCGAGCGTGGCGCCAGCTTCGGCTACAACACCCTGGTCAGCGACATGCGCTCGCTGCCGATCATGGCGCGCACCGGCTATCCGGTCGTGTTCGACGCGACGCACTCGGTGCAGCAGCCAGGCGGCCAGGGCGCATCATCCGGCGGCGAGCGCGCCTTCGCCCCGGTGCTGGCGCGCGCCGCACTGGCGGTGGGCGTGGCCGCGGTGTTCATCGAAACGCACCCGGATCCCGACCATGCGCCCAGTGACGGCCCCAACATGATCCCGTTGCAGCACATGCCTGCGCTGGTGCGGCGGCTGAAACAGTTCGATGCGCTGGCGAAGGCGGCCGGCTGATCCCATCTGCCCAGCAGCAGGAGATCCAGCATGACCGCAACCGCAAATCGCGGGCAGATTCCCGCGACCCTGATTCCCGGCGACGGCATCGGGCCGGAAATCGCCGGGTCCGTCACCGCCGTGCTGGAGGCTTTGGGCGCGCCGTTCGTTTGGGACGTGCAGCAAGGTGGCCTCGCTGGTATCGAAACGGCCGGCGATCCGTTGCCGTCCGCGCTGCTGGACAGCATCCGCCGCACCAGGCTCGCGCTGAAAGGCCCGCTGACCACGCCCATCGGCGGCGGCTATCGTTCGGTGAACGTGCGGCTGCGCGAGGAATTTCATCTGTACGCCAACGTCCGTCCGGCCCGCACGCTGATCCCCGGAGGCCGTTACGAGGACATCGACCTGGTGCTCATCCGCGAGAACCTTGAAGGCCTGTACGTCGCGTTCGAGCATTACATCCCGGTCGGCGACGATCCGAAGGCAGTGGCGTTCTCCTCGGGTGTGAATACCAAAGCCGGCGCCCGGCGCATTTTAGAATTCGCGTTCGATTACGCGCTGCGCAACGGCCGCCGCAAAGTGACGGTGGTACACAAGGCGAATGTGCTGAAGGCGCTGACCGGCATCTTCCTGGATGCCGCGCGCGAGGTGGCGCCGCTCTATGAAGGGCGCGTTGCGATGGACGACCGTATCGTCGATGCCTGCGCCATGCAGCTTGTGCTGAACCCCTGGCAGTTCGACGTGATCGTCACCACCAATCTGTTCGGCGACATCCTGTCCGATGAGGCAGCCGGCCTGGTGGGCGGGCTTGGCATGGCACCCGGCGCGAATATCGGCGCCGGCGCTGCGATCTTCGAAGCAGTGCACGGTTCGGCCCCCGACATCGCCGGCAAGGGCATCGCGAACCCCACGGCCTTATTGCTGGCGGCCGGACTCATGCTGGAGCATGTGGGGCGTGTGGACCTGGCGCAGCACCTGCATGCGGTCATCGGCGAGGTGCTGAACCTGGACAAGATCCGCACCGGCGACCTCGGCGGCACAGCAACGACGAAAGACTTCGCACAGGCGATCATGCGCAGACTGGCTGGAGGCTGAGTGATATCGGACGTTGGGTTCGCGACTCCCGTGGTGTGAACGTCCTGCATGAGAGAACTGCAGCACATGCCTCAACATCTCATTGCGAGAAGCGAAGCGACGAAGCAACCTCGTTGGGAGTAGCCCTGGACCGTCCAAGCATTGACCCGACCGGGCTTGCTCCGTCGCTTTGCGCGTAGCAAGAAAGTCCCCGTCACAGCCGGGCTTGACCATCTTCCCGAACTGATCTGTCGCGCACAGAACGCGTCCCGATCGACAATGCGTCGATGGCCGGATCGGGCCCGGCCATCGACGCAAAACCAGTCGCGCGCCGCACGTTCTCATCCAGCTGCGGGTCGGGCGCCTCGGCCGGTGGTCAGCCCGCAATGGCATCGGGCGCTAAAATGACACCGGGCGCGCGACTCACGCTGCTTATTCCGCGGCGGCCCGCATGGGTGCGGGCGCGTTTCCGATCAGCGAATCCCAATCCCCGCCATCCAGATATCCCGCGTACACCCGGTAGAAATTTCGTGCCATCTGGTCTGTCATCTGCATTGACACATCGCCGGCAATCGGATCGTTGGCGCGCGACGTCCCCATCGACATCTGGTAATTGAACGGATAGCGGCGCGCGATCGTCCCCTTGCTCGCCGCCGTCGCGTACAGCCAGTTCTCCATGTCATCTTGTTCGGTCATCCCGGCCGGTCCGGAATAGCGCATGTAATAGCGCCGCAGCACGTCCTTCACTTCATCAGGTGCATCGGCATCCACCAGGAAGAAGCGCCAGCCTTCGGTCTCGGTCGGGCTGTGCGGATGCCACACGCAAATGGATCGCGGCTGCCGCCCATGATATGCCGCGTTGGGAAAGATCGTCCCCACCAAAGGCAGCAGCCGCGCCTTCTCTCCCAACCGGCGCTTACGTTCATAGAAGCAGTGGCGAAAATACTCGTCCACCGATGGATGCTGGACATAGGTCGGCACGTAGTCGATTCGCTCCGGCATCAGGGCGCCGGTCATGCCGTGGCCGGCCGGATGTGCCACCCAGAAGCGCTGCCCGCCGGTATATTCATTGTCACGCCGGCTGGATTGGCCGCGTTGCCCGCTCGGCCCCATGCCGACCATGTCCACCGAGCGGTGCGACGGATTGTGATAGCTGTCGCCCAGAAAATTCTCTGCCGCAAACTTCCAGTTCGACGGAAACACCCATTTATGAATACCGATGACTTCAGCCCCGCCCGGACGGCCGTCGCGGCAATCCAGCACCTGGTCCAGATGATCGCGCGCCGTGCCGAGATACCCCTCGAAGCACGGTGCCTCCGGATCCCACGATGCCCAAACGCTGCCTTTGTAGAGCGCCAGGCGCGGCACCTCGATCAAAGGCCATTCGTCGCGATTCAGCGTGCCTTCGTATAAGGCGCGGTACAGCGGCACGCCTTGCAGCTTCCCATCCGTCGTATAACTCCACGAATGATACGGGCACACGAACAGGGACGTGTTGCCTTGCTCGTAGCGGCACACCTTCATGCCGCGATGGCGGCAGGAGTTCAGGAAGACGTGCACCTTGCTCTGTGCGTCGCGGCACAGGATGACAGACTCTTCGCCCATGCGGGACACGAAGAAGTCGTTCGGATTCGGGATTTGACTCTCGTGCCCGACGAACAACCAGGCGCGCGCAAACAACTTTTCCAGTTCGGCACGGTAGAGGTCGGGGGAGACGAAGATTTCGCGGCTGATGATGCCGCCCTCCGGGTCGATCAGCCGATCAGCCGCCAGACAGTCCGTCATTGCCGAACCTCCCGAACTTGCCGACATTTGGGCCAGCAGCCGGTATCTGCGTCAAGTCGTCGGCATGGCGGCAGGCGCCCCAAGGCAACCGGCGCCAGGCCCTCCGGCTGCCAGATCGGAAAATCGGCTCGATGTCAGAGGCAATTGCGGGGGAGTTGGTGCTTCCCCCGCGTTTGCCGCCTACGCCGCCTTCGCCATCCCGCGCAGTACGTATTGCAGGATACCGCCATGGCGATAGTACTCCACCTCGTCGGCGGTATCGATCCGGCAGCGCACAGGCACCTCGTCCGTCTTGCCGTCCGGCCGGTGGATCACCAGCGTCAGGTCCATCCCAGCCCGCAGCCCATCCAGCCCGATCACATCGATGGTCTCCTCGCCGGTAATCCCCAGCGACTTGCGATCCGTGCCCTCTTTGAAGGTCAGCGGTAACACGCCCATGCCCACCAGGTTGGAGCGATGAATGCGCTCGAAGCTCTCCACGACCACAGCCTTGATGCCAAGCAGGAAGGTGCCTTTCGCCGCCCAGTCGCGCGACGACCCCGTGCCATATTCCTTGCCGCCGAACACCACCAGCGGCACGCCCTCTTTCTTGTACAACATCGCCGCATCATAGATCGGCATCTCCGCCCCATCCGGCAGATGCCGGGTCATGCCGCCTTCCACCCCCGCCACCATCTCGTTCCGGATCCGGATGTTGGCGAATGTGCCGCGCATCATCACTTCGTGGTTGCCGCGCCGCGAGCCGTAGCTGTTGAAATTCGCCTGCGTCACCTGCCGCTCCAGCAGATAGTCGCCCGCCGGCGAGGTCTTCCGGATCGAACCTGCGGGACTGATATGGTCGGTGGTGATCGAATCCCCCAGCTCCGCCAGCACGCGCGCGCCCTTCACGTCGCCGATCTGCGGCAGCTCCATCGTCATGCCCTCGAAATACGGCGGGTTGCGCACATAGGTGGACCCGTCGGACCAGCGATAAGTCTCGTTGTCGGCATCCACCTGGATCGTCTGCCACTGCTTCGGTCCCGTGAACACTTCGCCATAGCGCTTCAGGAACTGATCGCGCGACAGCGACAACGCGATGACATCGGCAATTTCCTTATTCGAAGGCCAAACGTCTTTCAAATACACCGGCTGCCCGTCGGAACCGGTGCCCAGCGGCTCCTTGGTGATATCCTGCGTCACCTTGCCCAGCAGCGAATACGCCACCACCAGCGGCGGCGACGCGAGGTAGTTCGCGCGCACGTTGGCATGCACGCGCCCCTCGAAATTGCGGTTGCCGGAAATCACCGCCGCACCCACCAGCTTGTTGTCCTCGATCGCATCCACGATCGCATCGTCCAGCGGGCCGGAATTGCCGATGCAGGTGGTGCAGCCATAGCCCACCAGCTCGAACCCGATCGCATCCAGGTCCTTCTGCAGCCCCGATTTCTCCAGGTACTCCGTCACCACCTGCGATCCCGGCGCCAGCGACGTCTTCACCCACGGCTTCGGCTTCAGCCCCTTCGCATGTGCCTTGCGCGCCACCAGCCCTGCGGCGACCAGCACATTCGGATTGGACGTATTGGTGCACGACGTAATGGCCGCGATCACCACATCGCCATGCGTGAGTTCGTAGTTCTTGCCTTCGACCTTCACCGAAAGCCCCGCATCCTTCTCCGGCACGCCCAACCCCTTGGTCAGGTCCGCCTTGAACGACGACGCGACATCCGTCAGCGCCACCCGGTCCTGCGGCCGCTTCGGCCCGGCCAGCGACGGCACCACCGTGCCCAAATCCAGTTCCAGCGTATCGCTGAACACCGGATCCGGCATGCCCGCCTCGCGGAACATGCCTTGCTCCTTCAAATACGCCTCGACCAGCTTCACCCGATGCTCGTCCCGCCCGGTCAGGCGCAGATAGTCCAGCGCCACCTTGTCCACCGGGAAGAAGCCGCAGGTCGCGCCATATTCCGGCGCCATGTTGCCGATCGTCGCCCGGTCCGCCAGCCCCAACTGATCCAGCCCCGGCCCGAAATATTCAACAAACTTCCCAACCACGCCCTTGCGCCGCAGCATCTGCGTGCACGTCAGCACCAGGTCGGTGGCGGTCGCGCCCTCGGGCAGCTTGCCCGTCAGTTTGAACCCGATCACATCGGGGATCAGCATGGCGATCGGCTGGCCCAGCATCGCCGCTTCCGCCTCGATGCCGCCGACGCCCCAGCCCAGGATGCCCAGCCCGTTCACCATCGTCGTGTGGCTGTCGGTGCCATACAGTGTATCGGGATAGACGAAGTTCGTGCCGGCATCGGTGGCGGTCCACACGCACTGGCCCAGGTATTCCAGGTTCACCTGGTGGCAGATGCCGGTGCCCGGCGGCACCACCCGGAAATTGTCGAATGCCTCCTGCCCCCAGCGCAGGAAGCGGTAGCGCTCGCCGTTACGCTCGAACTCGATCTCCACGTTCTTTTGCAACGCGTCCGGCCGCGCGAACACATCCACCATCACCGAGTGATCGATCACCAGGTCAACCGGCACCAGCGGGTTCACCTTCTCTGGGCTGCCGCCCAGCTTCACGATCCCGTCGCGCATCGCGGCCAGGTCCACCACCGCCGGCACGCCGGTAAAATCCTGCATCAGGATGCGCGCAGGCTTGAACGGCACTTCCTTGTCGGAATGCGCCCCTTTCAGCCAGCCGGCGATCGCCTTGGCGTCATCAACCTTGTAGCTGGATCCGTTCTCGAACCGCAGCACATTCTCGAGCAGGATTTTCAGGCTGACCGGCAACCGGGATATATCGCCAAGTGCTTTCGCCGCTTCCGGCAGCGAGAAATAATCATACTGCTTGCCGTCCACCGTCAGGGTGCGGCGGGTCTTGAGGGAGTCTTGTCCGACTGCGGTCATGCTCTGCCCTCGTCCTGCGTTGGCAGGACGCCTCTTTCGTTGTGCAGCCCCGGGGGCGCAATGTTGGTGGCGGGGTTCAGCGCCCGGGCCGCTTGTGCAAGTGTCCCGGCGACGGAGCTTTAACCATACCAGCCTGGGATCGTCCACCGGCCTATAGATAGGATCAGACGTGCTGCAAGCCGAGGGATTGGCCGCGTTCCGCGGCGAACGGCTGGTCTTCCGTGACCTGAGTTTCACGGTTCCGACAGGCGGAGCCTTGGTGCTGCTGGGTGCCAACGGCTCCGGCAAATCGACGCTGCTGCGGCTGCTGGCCGGCCTGGTACGGCCAATCGCCGGCCGCCTGCTGTGGGGCGGCGAGGACGCGCTGTCCGATCTGCCGGCCCATGCCGCGCGCGTGACCTATGTCGGCCACCTCGACGCGGTGAAGCCAGGCTTGACCGCGGCCGAAAACCTGGCCTTCGCCGCGCGCATGGGCCAGGGCTCGGTGGACGACGCGCTGGACGCAATGAATCTGGCGGACCTCGCCGAGGTCCCGGCACGCTACTTGTCCGCCGGCCAGAAGCGCCGGCTCGCCTTGGCGCGGCTGGTACTCAGCGCCGCGCCACTCTGGCTGCTGGATGAACCGACGGTAGGACTGGATACGGCGTCGCAGGCGCTGGTCGGGGCCGTGCTCTCGGCGCATCGCACGCGCGGCGGGATCGTGGTAGCCGCAACGCACGTGCCGCTGCCCATGCAGCAAGCAGAGGAGTTCAGGCTACAATAAAGCCTCGCCAGCGAAGCGGGAGAGGTCGGTCGGGCCGCGGGGCGGACCAACCCAAAGGTGTCGAGGGTGAGAGTGATCGGTAGGCCAGCCCCAATCTGCTCAATTCAACCGCTCCCCATCCAACGCACCCGCCGAACAACGCTTCCCGCCCTCTCCCGCCATCGCCGCCGCCGGTTTATCTCCCGCCCATGCTCACCCGTTTCCTCCCCTGGCGCCGGCCGCGCGTCAACGTCGTGGAACTCCACGGCCTTATCGCCCCTCGCGCCGGCATGCTGTCTGCGACCACCGCCAAGCCGCTGATCGACCGCGCCTTCCGCACCGCCGGAAAGCTGCCGGTGATCCTGGACATCGAAAGCCCCGGCGGTTCCCCCGTGCAATCGGACCTGATCGCCGCGCTGATCCGCCGCCGCGCCGAGGAGCACAAGGTGCGCGTGGTTGCCGCGATCCGCGAAGTGGGTGCCTCCGGCGGCTATTGGCTCGCCTGCGCTGCGGACGAGATCCACGCCAACCCAATGAGCATCGTCGGGTCGATTGGCGTGCGTGGCGGTGGCTTCGGCTTTCCCGACCTGTTGCAGCGGTTCGGCGTGGAACGCCGGCTGTACACCGCCGGCGCACACAAGGCGCGGCTCGATCCGTTCAGTCCGGAAGACCCCGAGGACGTCGCATTCGTGCAGCAATTGCTCGATGCATTGCATGTGCGCTTCAAGGACTGGGTACGCGCGCGCCGCGGCGATCGGCTCACCGGCGAGGAAGCCAAATTGTTCGATGGCAGCTTCATGCTTGGCGAGCAAGCGCTGACGGTTGGACTGATCGATGGGCTGAACGACGTAGACTCACTGGTTCGAACATTGGGCGGCGAGAAGGCGGTGGCGCGGCGCTTCGCACCAAAGCGGCGCGGCCTGTTGCGTGCACTGCCAAGACTGATGATCGATGCGTTGTTGGAAGCCGTCGAACAATGGCGATGGTAGGAAATGGCGACGGTAGAAATGGTAGCAATCGTGCCGTCGCATATGGCCGCCCGGTAACGCGGAACAATACGCGTATGGCCACCCTACTGGACAATCGCAGGCATTCGGCCTTGAATCCCGCGTGATGCCCACAACGCGCAGGAAGGCGGTCGTTGCCATGCAAAACGACGAAAGGACGAACCGGCCGGGCACGCGCTCGCCGCGGAGCGGCGCGCGCGGGGACGACACGTCCGCGAGGCGCCCGCCGCGCGGGGAGGGCCGCGAGGGCTACGTGCGCACCACGCGCGGCGTCCGTATCTCGGTGCGCTCCTATTACCTCGAGGACCAATCGCACCCCGACGACAATCATTACGTCTGGGCCTATCGCGTGAAGATCGAGAACAACGGGCGTGAAACGGTCCAGCTTCTGCGCCGTACCTGGCAGATCACCGATGCGCGCGGCCGCACGCAGCACGTGCACGGTGCCGGCGTGGTGGGGGAGCAACCTGTGCTGGAACCCGGCGAAAGTTTCGAATACACGTCCGGCACACCGCTCGATACGCCATCGGGCTTCATGGTCGGTGCCTATCACATGGTAATTCCGTCATCCGGCGAGAATTTCGACGCCTCTATTCCGGCCTTCAGCCTGGACAGCCCGCATCAGGGCGGTAGGGTGCACTAGGCAGGTCGAGCCCACCTGGTTGTGATGCCGGCCCGAATGCCAATGTTCGACAGGCGGCCCCCGCATGTGTGGCCCATAGCGCGCCGTTTTCCGTGCGGCGTGCCGAAAACGATTGGAGGAACCAGGCGATGAACGTCGCCACGCCGAAGCCCAGCTACACGCACACCGAAGCAGCCTCGGCCGTCGAACGGCCGTCGCGCGAAGAAGCCGAGGAAGCCGTCCGCACCCTGCTGCGCTGGGCTGGCGATGACCCGACACGCGAAGGATTGCGCGGCACGCCGGATCGCGTCGTGCGGTCCTACGAAGAGTTCTTCGCCGGCTACGCGGTTGACCCTGTCGCATTGCTCGCACGCACCTTCGAGGAAACCGACGGCTACGACGAAATCGTCCTGCTGCGCGACATCAGGCTGGAAAGCTATTGCGAGCATCACATGGTGCCGATCATCGGCCGTGCCCACGTCGCCTACCTGCCGCATCGCCGCGTGGTAGGCATCAGCAAGCTCGCACGCCTGGTGGAGGCCTATGCCAAGCGCTTGCAGATCCAGGAAAAGATGACCGCACAGATCGCCAATACCATCCAGGACGTATTGGAGCCGCGCGGCGTTGCCGTGGTGATCGAGGCCGCGCATCAATGCATGACCACGCGCGGCGTGCACAAGCCCGGCGTGACGATGGTCACCAGCCGCATGTTGGGCGCATTCCGCGAGGACCCGAGCACGCGCCGCGAGTTGCTCGCCATGATCGGCAATCGCGGCACGGCAATAACGGGGGACTAACCAACACCGGTCATTGCCGGGCTTGACCCGGCCATCCACGCACGATCGATCGGGCACGCCTCCCTTGATGCAGCTCGATCGGCCTTGCGACGATGGTTGGGTCGGGCCGGGCCGGGACGCATAGCACTGGCACCGCAACGTGCATGCCGAGGAACCGTGCATGTCCAAGACCCGACTGCTGGAAATGCTCCGCGCCGCCCGCGTGGTACCCGTGGTGCGCACCCACACCACGCAGCATGCCGCGACCGTGGTGCAGTGGCTGCGTGATGCAGGCCTGACCATTTTCGAAATCACCATGACGGTGCCCGACGCGCCGGCCCTGATACGGGAACTGGCATCCGACCCGAACCTGCTGGTCGGCGCCGGCACCGTGCCACACACGCGCGCGGCCGAAGCCTGCCTCGCCGCAGGGGCGCGTTTCATCGTCGCGCCCTGGGTTGATGCAACCTTGGCCGCGCCCTGCACGGCGGCCGGTGCCGTGCTGATGCTCGGCGCGCTCACGCCCACCGAGGTGCGCGCCGCGCGCGCAGCCGGTGCCGACGTGGTCAAGATATTTCCCGCGTCGTCAGCCGGCGGCCCGCCGCACATCCGCGCACTGGCGAGCGTATTCCCGGATGTGGCGTTCTGTCCCACCGGCGGCGTCGGGCCGGGCGATGTCGGCAGCTATCTGGCGGCAGGCGCGGCGTTCGTCGGCATCGGCGGTGCGCTGGTGGATGAAAAGCGGGTCGCGGCAGGCGATCGCGCGGCGATCGAAGCCGCCGCGCGGCAGGTGCTGGGCTGAAGTTCGGCCACTGCACCGTTTCGTCCCGTACCAATCATCGAATCCCTTGCCAATCATTTCGCCCACACGCGTCCTCACCAGACATGGACATAAGGGGCATGCCGCGCGAGGACCGCACCGGGGCAAAGCTCCGTCATCGGGGCTGGGTGCCGGTCGCAGAAAAATTGCCATGGCATGTTTCGGGGCGATCCGGCAGCCTGTCTCCCGTCGCCGGGCCTGAATCCATGACCGAACACGATCCGATCAATCCGCCAGTACGGGTGGAGGTGACAGCACAGTTTTTGGCCGACGCGCGGGCGCGGCAACGCGCCTATGAGGAGCGCCGCAAGCTGTGGACGGCCCCCTTCCATCCATCCGAGCCGCGTGCGCGCGCCGCGGCGCGGTCACGAGCGCGTGGGGCAATCCATGATCCACGGCAAGGCCGGTTCGAGCTCTGATTGCTACGGCGACTGACGGCCGGGGATTGAGCACGCTTCCCACCGCGCAAGGGCCGTAGCCTGAAGGCCATCCTTGGATGCTTGACCACCGCCGCGCAGGGCGCGGTATGGTCGTGCAGGCCAGGTCGGAGAAGCGACCCTTCAGCCGAACAGAGAAACGGATATTCATCCCCGCGATCGTACGCCCACGAACAGCCGCACCTGTCCTGGCGCAGATCCTGTGGAGGCTCCAATGAGCGAGACAAAAGGCTTCGTCATTCCCGCGGGCGCCGGAAAGCATCACGCCTCGCCGACGCCGGGGCGTTTCTTCGACCTGAAGCTGCTCGGGTCCGAGACTGCGGACAGCATCATGATGTTCGAAGAGACTCTACCCCCCGGCACTGCCAGCCTCTATCACCTGCACCATGACAGCGATGAAGTCGCCTGGGTGCTCGCCGGCGAGATCACCTTCAGGATTGGCGAGACGATAACGACCGGTGGTCCCGGCACTTGCGCGTTTATGCCGCGCAACGTGGCGCATGCCTGGAAGAACACAGGCGGTGAAACCAGCCGCGTATTGTTCCTCTACACGCCAGCCGCGGCGGGCGGGTACATCGAGGCCATGGCTGACCGCTGTGCCGGCCCCATGACCGTCGCCGAGCGCGACGAATTCTGCGCTCGGTTCCGCTGGGAGGTCCTTGGCCCCAACCCACTGTGATGGTCGCCACCCGAGCCGCATCGCGTGATGACGGCCTTTATCGCGGCTGATGACGGCCGTTGATCGCGGCTATTGACCAACCGCTGCCTGGCACGGCTCCATCCGCCCCTATGACCAACTCCCGCGTCCTCCACCGCTCCGGCGGCCAGCCCCCCCTCGCCACGCGCGGCGAGGGCATCTACCTCCACACCGAAGACGGCCACGCCATTATCGACGCATCCGGCGGCGCCGCCGTCTCCTGCCTCGGCCACGGCAACCGCCGCATCGCCGAGGCGATCGGCCGCCAGGCCGCCGTCATGGCCTATGCCCATACCGGCACGTTCAGCAGCCAGCCCGCCGAGGATCTCGCCCACATCGTGTTGGACAACGAGCCCGGCGGTCTCTCGCATGCCTACTTCTGCTCTTCCGGCTCGGAAGGCACCGAGGCGTCGCTGAAGCTCGCACGCCAGTATTTCGTGGAAATCGGCCAATCCGAGCGCGTGCATTTCATCGCCCGCCGCCAGGGCTATCACGGCAACACGCTCGGCGCGCTCGCCGCCGGCGGCAACATGATGCGCCGCGCGCTGTACGAACCGATCCTGTCGCCCGCGTTCAGCCTCGTTTCCCCCTGCTTCGCCTACCGCTTCAAACAAACCAGCGAGACGGACGCACAATACGTCGAACGCCTCGCCAACGAACTGGAAGCCGAGTTCCAGCGCCTGGGCCCCCATACCGTCGCCGCAGTTCTGGCGGAAACGGTGGTCGGCGCCACCACAGGCTGCGTCACCGCATTGCCCGGCTATTTCCAGCGCATCCGCGCGATCTGCGACCGCCACGGTGCGCTGCTGATCCTCGACGAGGTGATGTGCGGCATGGGCCGCACCGGCACCATGCACGCCTGGGAGCAAGAGGGGATCGCCCCCGATTTGCAGGTGGTAGCGAAGGGCTTGGGCGGCGGTTACCAACCGATCGGCGGCGTCCTGATCGGGCGCAAGATCGTGGCGGCCATCAACGCCGGCTCCGGCGGCTTCATGCACGGCCACACCTACCAGGCGCACCCCGTCGCCTGCGCCGCTGCCCTGGAAGTGCAGCGCATCATTCGCGGCGACAACCTGCTGGCCAATGTCCGCGCCATGGGCGCGCGCCTGGAAACCGCCCTGACAGAACGCTTCGGCAACCACCGCCATGTCGGCGACATCCGCGGCCGCGGCTTGTTCTGGGCACTGGAGTTCGTCACCGACCGTGCGACGAAGCAGGAATTCGACCCGGCGCTGAAGCTGAACGAACGGGTAAAGCGCGAGGCGCTGGCGCGCGGCGTCGCGATCTACCCGATGGGTGGCACGATCGACGGCAAGCGTGGCGATCACGTGGTGATCGCGCCGCCCTATATCGCGACGGCCAGCGATATCGATACGATCGTCGCGCGCCTGGGCGATGCGGTGGACGCGGCGGTCGGCGGGGCGGCGGCACGTTCGCCCTCATAGCAGGCAACGAATACCTGCAATGGCCGCCGGCCGGCCGGCGGACACCCCGTGATGGACATCGGCGGCACACCGAAACGCGAGCTATCGCGGCATGGTTTGCCGCGGATGCCACGACAAGACGGAAGCCGACCGTGCGGTGAAGCGGCAGTGGACAGGCAACAACACGGACGACACAAAACGCATATGCTGAAGTGCGAAGCAATAAACCGTGGTCGAATCAATGTCCAGGTTTGGCATACGCGGAGTCGAACATGTCAAGTACGATGTCGACCACGCAGCGGTCCACCAAAGCCACACGCACGGCTCTTGCCCGGCCAACCGCTTTATTGCATAATCGAACATGATGGTTTTTCGCATCCATCAAATGCGCTGATCCTGTATCGCCGGATGTCGCAGCCCAGGAAGGGGACCAATGACGGCTATCGCCAGGCTACACGCGCCGTCCCGTGCAGAACAATACGGACCGCGCCCGCGCGCGCCGTCACACGCCCTCACCATATCGTCGGCAGAGTAACAGCGCATGGACGCAACCGCTAATCTCGACACGCCAGAGTATGTCGCCTCCGCCGCAGACGCCTCGTCTCCCGCTCCCGTTTCGGCCCCCTCCATCTCGCAGCCAACCGAGTCGAACCCGCCCGACGCAGCATCAGCCGCCACCGCAAAGGCCGACCCCGACGCCAAGAAGGCGCCCTACCCCCCGCCCGCATCGCAACCCACGCAGGACGGCCCAAGCGGCATCCGTTTCGATTTCAACCACGGCGCCCGGGTCCTGTTGCCCAACCGCACCCAGGGCAAATGGCGTGTCCGCCTCCGCGATCTCGACACCGGCAACATCCTGTTCCAGAGCGAGAACCAGGGCGCCATCGTCTCCTCCGCCAAGCGCTACTACGTCCGCATCGGCATCGACGTCTGGGAGGTCGACGACGCCGGCACCGCCACCTCGGTTTTCGCCCACGAATACGACGCCAGGGACCGCGAGGTCCTGATCCAGCTCCCCGTCGGCACCATCGGCGACACCGTCGGCTGGTTCCCCTACGTCGCCCGCTTCGCCCACCTCCACGGCGCGCGCGTCATCTGCGCCATGTCCGGCCTTCTCATACCGCTGTTTCGCGACGCCTACCCGGACCTGCGCCTGGTCACTCACGAGGAACTCGAGTCGGAGAAAATCCCCGAGCAAGTTTACGCCACCTACTCCGTCGGTCTGTTCTTTACCGACAAGGACTACATCCACCAGCCCACCGACTTCCGCCATGTCGGGCTGCATCGCACCGCCGGCTACATCCTGGGCGTCGATCCGAAGGAAGAACCACCGCGCCTCACCATCCCGGACGATACGCGCCCGATCGAACAACCCTATGTCTGCATCGCGACACAAAGTTCCACCCAGTGCAAATACTGGAACAATCCGCGCGGCTGGCACGATCTGGTGCGCTTCCTGAAGGACAGCGGCTTTCGCGTCATCTGCATCGACCAGAAGCAGGTGCACGGCACCGGCATCGTCTGGAACCACATCCCTCACGGCGTGGAGGACGAAACCGGCGATCGCCCGCTGGCGGAACGCGCCCGCTGGCTGAAGCACGCGGCGTTCTTCGTCGGACTGAGCAGTGGCCTCTCCTGGCTGGCCTGGGCGGCCGGCACGCCCGTCGTGATGATCAGCGGCTTCACCCACGCCAACAACGAATTCGAAACGCCGTACCGCATCATCAACTGGCACGCCTGCAACAGTTGCTGGAACGACGTCCGGCTGCAGTTCGATCACAAGGACTTCCTGTGGTGCCCGCGCCACGCGAACACGCCGCGGCAATTCGAATGCACCCGGCTGATCACGCCAGAGCATGTCATCGCGACGATCCGGCGCATTCCCGCCTTCACGCAACACGCCGTGATCACGCCTGAAACCGCCCCAGCGAAAACCTCCCACTGAGAGAACGTGACCGATGACCGACTACACGGTTAGTTACGGCCAGGTCAGCTCCGGCGTCACGTTGCAGAGTGGCGATGTGATGTCGGTCACGTCCGGCGGCCTCGCCAGCGACACGACGGTCAACAGCGGTGGCACCGAGTTCGTATTCTCCGGCGGCTCCGCCAACGAAAGCATCCTGTCCACCGGCGGCGTGCTGGTGGTGCTGCCCGGTGGCTCCACCTTCGATACGGTATCGTCCGGCGGCAGCGCGGTCTCCACCGGCGTGGTGGTGTTCTCGCAAGGTCTGGGCGTGACCGATCTCGCCCCCACGGTCAACGACCTTCCCATCGGCAGCGGCACAACGGAATACGTGCTCAGCGGCGGCAGTGCCGTCAGTTCCACCGTCAGCGGCGGCGTCGTCGACGTGTATTCGTCGGGCACCGTCAGCTTCACGACGGTGAGCCTGGGCGGCGTCGAAAACGTGCTGGGCGGTACCGCGTCCGACACCACCGTCACTTATGGCGGCTATCAGAACGTGCGGTCCGGCGGCGTCACCAGCGACACCGTCGCGATGAGCGGCGGCGTGAGCGGCGGCGCAGAGTTCGTCTTCTCCGGCGGCATCGCCATCGGCACCACGCTGATGTTCAACGGCTTCCAGATTCTCAGCGGCGGCACCGCCAGCTTTACCGTGGTGAGCGAAGGCTCGGAGGTCGATTCCTCCGGCGGGCACAGCATCAGTGCCACGCTCTACAATGCCGGGTACGAAACCGAATACGCCGGCGGCACGGCGATCGACGCCACGCTGAGCAGTGGCAGCGTCGACACCGTGTATTCCGGTGGCGTAACCAGCTTCACCACGGTCAGCAGCGGCGCCGGGGAATACATCAATGGCGGCGGCACGGCGTCAGGCACCACGGTGCGCAGCGGCGCCAGCGAGTACATCTTCTCCCGCGGCGTAGCCAGCGATACGACGATCAGCAGCGGCGGCTTTCAAGCCGTCTCCTACGGAGGCTCCGCCGTCAGCACGACGGTCAGCTCCGGCGGCTTCGAGGTGATCTCCCACGGCGGTAACGCGATCGACACCACGGTCGATACCGGCGGATGGCTGGTCGTGTTGCCCGGCGGGTCGGCCATCGGCACGACAGGTCCCGGCATGGCTGTCTCCACCGGGGTCGTGCTGGATCAGCCTGGCGTCGGGATCACCTCCTTCACCGCCGCTGTCAGTACATCGGTCAGCGCCGGCGGCGTGGAATACGTCCTGACGGGCGGAACCACCACGGGCACGACCGTAGCCGGTGGCGGCACCGAGGCTGTCTATTCCGGCGGCGTGGACAGCTTCACGTCAGTCGGCAGCGGCGGCCAGGAGCTTGTCTCCTCTGGCGGCGTCGCCAGCTTCACAACGGTCAGCAGTGGCGGCTATCAGACGATCTCCGACGGCGGCGTCGCCAGCGACACGATCGTCAGCAGTGGCGGCTTGCAGGCGATCTCCGACGGTGGCAGCGCGATCGACGCGACGATCAGCAACGGCGGCTTCCAGACGATATCCTGCGGCGGCTCCGCGATCTCCACGACAGTCAGCGGCGGCGGCTACCAGACGATCTCCTATGGCGGCGTCGCGGCCTATACGGCGATCAGCGACGGCGGCTACCAGACAATCTCCTATGGCGGCAGCGCGGCCCACATCACGATCAGCGACGGCGGCTACCAGACAATCTCCGACGGCGGGTCCGCGATCTACACGTCGATCAGCGGCGGCTACCAGACGATCTCTGGCGGCGGCCTCGCGTTATACACGACGATCAGCGGGGGCGGCTCCCAGACGATCTCCGACGGCGGGTCCGCGTTCTACACGACGCTCAACGACGGCGGATACCAGGCGATCTCCTACGGCGGCCGCGCCGTCTACACGACGATCAGCTCCAGCGGCGACCAGACGATCTCCGACGGCGGATCGGCGATCTACACAACGGTCAGCGACGGCGGCCATCAGACGATCTCCGACGCCGGGTCCGCGCTCTACACGACGGTCAGCGATGGCGGCTCCCAGGTGATCTCCGACGGCGGGTCCGCAGTCGGCACGACGGTCGGCAACGGCGGTTACCAGACGATCTCCGACGGCGGCGCCGCGGTTTACACCACGGTCAGCGGCGGCGGCGCCCAGGTGATCTCCGGCGGCGGCACGGCGACTTTCACCACGATCGACCGCGGTGGCTATCAGACCATCTCCAACACCGGCTACGCCTACAGCACGACGGTCGGTAGCGGCGGCTTCCAGGTGATCTCCGCCGGCGGCAGCGCGCTGGATACGACGGTCAGCAGCGGCGGCTTTCAGGTGATCTCCGCCGGTGGCGTCGCCAGCTTCACCACCGTCGGGAGCGGCGGCAAGGAAGTGATCTCCCCCTCCGGCGTGGCCAGCGACACGATGGTCGGCGCCGGCGGCGAGGAGGTGATCTCCTCGTTCGGCACGGCCAGCTACACGACGGTTTCCAGCGGCGGCGCTCAATTCGTCGGCAGCGGCGGCTACGCATTCAGCACCACCGTGGACAACGGCGGATTCATTCTGATTTCCGGCAGCGGCGTCACCTATGGCGCTTCGCTCGCGAGCGGCGCCATCGAATTCGTCGTCTCCGGCGGTGGAGCCTCCGATACCATCATCAGCAGCGGTGCATGGCTCGACGTCCTGGCGGGCGGCTCCGCCTTCGGCACCCTGTCGTCCGGCGGGACCGTCGATTCCGCCGGCATTGTGCTGTCGGCACCAGGTTCCGCGATCACCACATACGGTTCGTCGTCCAGCGACCTCACCGTCGTCAGCGGCGCGACCCTGTACGTGCTGGGCGGCGGGTCCGCGGTCAGCACGACGGTGCAGTCCGGCGGTTTGCTCAACGTTTTCGCTGGCGGCACCGTCAGCGACACGACCGTCAGCGGCGGCGGCTTCGAGGCCGTATCGCATGGATCGGCCGTCTCCACCACGCTGCTGTCCGGCGGCTCGGAAACCGTGTCGCGCGGCGGATCGGCGATCTCCACCACCGTCAGCGCCGGCGGCTTCGAGGTGATCTCCTCCGGCGGCGTGGCCAGTTTCACCACCCTCAGCGGCGGCGCCTCCCAGACGATCTTCCGTGGCGGCGCCGCGAGCGACACCACGATCGACAGCGGCGGCGACCAGACGATCTCCCGCGGTGGCGTCGCAAGCAACACAACGGTCTCCGGCGGCGGCTATGAGGCCATCCTCACCGGCGGTTCCGCGGTCAGCGCGTCGATCGACAACAGCGGCGCCGCGTTCGTCTTCTCCGGCGGCGTTGCGCGCGACACCACGGTCAGCACCGGGGGGCTGCTGGTGGTGCTGCCGGGCGGGTCGGCCATCGGCACGCTGGGCGAGGTTGTCTCTACCGGCGTTGTCGTAGCGCAAGCCGGCGCCGGCGCTACCTGGTACCCAACCGTCGCAGTCGGCGTGACCGTCAGTACCGGCGGCGCCGAATACGTCCTGTCCAGCGGCACAGCCGGCGCCACCACGATCGAGGGCAGCGGGACCCAAATCATCTATTGCGGCGGATCCGCGGTCGGGACCGTGATCAACGGCCTGAATGCCGGGCAGATCGTTTCGTTTGGCGGCGTCGCGATCGGCACCAGCGACACCGGCTTTCAGGTGGTCTCCTTCGGCGGGTCCGCGGTCAGTACAACGATCGGCGGCGGCGGCTCCATCTTCAACGCCGGTGGCTACCAGCTCGTCTCCGGCGGCGTTGCCAGCGATACGACGCTTGCAACAGGTGGCCTTCAGTTCGTCTCCGGCGGTGGCTCCGCCGTCAGCACGACGATCGAGAGCGGCGGCGGCCAGTTCGTCACCAACGGTGTCGCATCGAACACAACGGTGGAGCGCGGCGGCTATCAGGGGATCTCCGCCGCCGTAGCGGCCGGCACGACGATCGACAGCGGCGGTCACCAGTATCTCTCCAGCGCCCTCGCGTCGGATACGACAATCGACAGCGGCGGCTCCCAGTACGTCGGCTACAGCGCGACCGCGACCAGCACCACGATCCAAGGCGGCGGCTACCAGTACATCTCCCGCGGCGTCGCGACCGACACGACGATCGACAGCAGCGGCTACGAGCACGTTGGCTACAGCGGGTCCACGATCAGCACCACGATCGAAGGCGGCGGCTACCAGTACATCTCCGGCGGCGCCGCGACGGACACGACGATCGGCAGCGGCGGCTCCCAGACGATCTACGAACGCGGCGTTGCCAGCGACACGACCATCAGCAGCGGCGGCTTCGAGGTGGTCTCGTACGGCGGCAGCGCGATCGCCACGACGGTCGGCAGCGGCGGCCTCGAGATGGTGACGTACGATGGCTCTGCGTTCGGCACCACGGTCGACGCCGGCGGATGGCTGGTCGTGTTGCCCGACGCCGACGTGCAGGGAACGACAGACTTCGGCTCGGTTGTCTCGACCGGAGTCCTGCTGGATCAGCCTGGCGCCGGGATCACCGCCTCGGCCAGCACCCTCGGAATTTCGGTCGGCGCGGGTGGGGCAGAATTTGTCCTGCCGAGCGGAACCACCACGTCCACAACCGTCGGCAGCGGCGGCACCGAGTATATCTTCTCTGGCGGCGTGGCGAGCTTCACGACGGTCAGCAGCGGCGGCTTCGAGTTGCTCTCCTCCGGCGGCAGCGCGATCGGCACAGCGGTCGGCAGCGGCGGGTACGAAGTGGTCTCGTACGGCGGCACAGCGCTCTCTACGACGGTCAGCAACCGCGGCTTCGAAGTGGTCTCGTACGGCGGCACCGCGCTCTCCACGACGGTCAGCAGCGGCGGGTTTCAGGTGATCTCCGCCGATGGCGCCGCGAACGCCACGACAGTTGCCAGCGGCGGCGAGCAAGTGGTCTCCCGCTACGGCGTCATCAGCAACACGATGCTCGGCAGCGGCGGTGTTCTGGCTGTCAACTCGGATGGCACGGCGTCCTTCACGACGATCAGCAGCGGCGGCTTCGCGGTGGTGTCCGCCTACGGCAACGTAAGCGCCACGACGGTAAGCAGCGGCGGATGGCTGGTCGTGCTGCCCAACGGTTCGGCCACCAACACGACGGGTCCCGGCGCGGTCGTCTCGACCGGCGTCGTGCTGGATCCGCCCGGCATCGGCACATCCTCCGCCACCGCGGTCGTCAATGCATCAGTCGGCTCGGACGGCACGGAATACGTGCTCTCCGGCGGAACCACCACGTCCACCACCGTTACCAGCAGCGGCACCGAGGCCATCTTCTCCGGCGGCGTGGCCAGCTTCACGACCGTCAGCATCGGCGGCGAGGAGCTTATCTACAGCGGTGGCGTGGCGAGCGGCACGACGGTCAGCTCCGGCGGCGCGCAGACGATCTCCTCCGGCGGCAGCGCGCTCGTCACGACGGTCAGCGCCGGCGGCTTCGAGGTGATCTCTTACGGCGGCAGCGCGGTCAGCACGACGATCGACAGCGGCGGCGACCAGGTTGTCTCCAACGGCGGGTCCGCGATCAGCACCACGGTCAGCGGCGGCGGCTTCGAGGCCGTCTCCGGCGGTGGGTCCGCGATCAGCACCACGGTCAGCAGCGGCGGCTTCGAGGCCGTCTCCGCCGGCGGCGAGGCGACCGGCACAACGGTCAGCAGCGGCGGCTTCGAGGTCGTCTCCGCCTACGGTGACGTGAGCGCCACAACGGTCGGCACCGGCGGATGGCTGGTCGTGCTGCCCGGCGGGGCGGCCACCGGCACGACAGGCCCCGGCACAGTCGTCTCGACCGGGGTCGTGCTGGATCAGCCTGGCGTCGGGATCACCTCCTTCACCACGGCCGCCGTCAGCACATCGATCAGCGCCGGCGGCACGGAATACGTCCTGTCGAGCGGCACCACCACGGCCACGTCGGTCGGCAGCGGCGGCACCGAGGCCGTGTTCTACGGGGGCGTGGCCAGCGTCACGGCAGTGAGCGGCGGCGGCCAGGATATTGTCTTCTCTGGCGGCCTGGCCAGCTTCACGACGGTCACCGGCGGCGGCGATGAGGTGATTTCCTCCTACGGCAGCACGAGCGGCACGTCAGTCGGCAGCGGCGGCTATCAGGCGATCTCCGCCTACGGCAGCGCGACCGCCACGACGGTCGGTGGCGGCGGCGTCCAGGCGATATCGGCCTACGGCGGCGCGGACCACACGACAGTGAGCAATGGCGGCTTCGAAGTCGTCTCCAGCACATACGCCACGGTCAGCAATACCGACCTGATGTCCGGCGGCACGATCGACATCGCCTGGCTCGCGTTCAGCAGCGGCGGCACGGCCAACATCAATAGCGGTGACACACTGACAGTCACTGTCGGGGGCAAGACCTACACGCAGCAGCTTACCGGCAACGATACCGGCCTTTACCCGCACCTTTCGTCGGGCACCTACGGCGGCACCGACGTTACGCTGAACGACACGCTGTGCTTCTGCCCCGACACGCTGATCGCGACGCCAACCGGCGAGAAGAAAGTGCAGGACCTCGCCGTGGCTGACCTGGTCATGACGCTGAGCGGCGAAGCGCGCCCGATCGTCTGGATCGGCTCGGGCGCCATATTGGCAACGCGCGGCCATCGCAGCGCGGCGACTCCGGTCATCGTGCGCAAAGGCGCGCTGGCCGACAAAGTTCCGTACTACGACCTGCGCGTCACCAAGGGCCACTCCTTGTTCCTCGACGGTGCGCTGATCCCGGTCGAATTCCTGGTCAACTACCGCTCGATCTACTGGGACGACCGTGCCCGCGAAGTACAGCTCTATCATATCGAGTTGGAAACCCACGACGTGCTGATCGCCAACGGCGCGCCGGCCGAAAGCTACCGCGACGACGGCAACCGCTGGTTGTTCCGCAACGCCAACACCGCCTGGGACCAGCCGCCGAAGCCACCCTGCGCTCCGGTGCTGACCGGCGGAGCGTTGGTGGACACAGTATGGCGTCGCCTGTTGGACCGCGCCGGCCCCCGCCCCGGCATGCCGCTGACCGCGGACCCCGACCTCCATCTCCTGGTTGACGGCCAGCGTGTCGATGCGATGGCCGAACACAGCGACATGTATGTGTTCGGCCTGCCCACGCCGCCGCGCAGCGTGCGGATTTGCTCCCGCTCTGCCGTGCCTCTGGAACTCGGGATCGCGCGCGACAACCGCGAGCTCGGTGTCGCGGTGCGGCTCATCGCGATAACACAGCCCGGCAGCCAACGTGCCATCGAAGCGAATGCGCCCGAGCTGTGCGAAGGCTATCATGCGTTCGAGCCCGACAACGGCATTCGTTGGACCAACGGCAACGCCGCCGTCCCGCCGGACCTGTTTGCCGGCGTCACCGGCCCCTGCATGCTGCTGCTGCATCTCGGCGGCGCAACGCATTATCTCGATGCCGGCACGGACGTAAGAGTTGCTTGATAATCGGCGGCCGTCACTATAATCCTTCTGCACGATGCGGGTTTGTACCGCCGAGGGGGAGACCAGTGACGGCCATTGCCAAACGGATCGCGGCGTGCCGTGACGAACGGCACGGGGTCGGCTGCGGCCCGGCCCGGGTCGGATTACCGACAAAGTAACGGCATATGCCAGGAATCGCGAGGTTCGACGCGCCGAACCCCTGCGCGTGGCGCCCCGAACCCCTGCGCGTGGCGCCCCTTTGGATATTGGACGACGCCTCGTGCTGCGCAGCCCCGCCTGGCGTGTGGGCCGCAGGAACGCCCGTGGCGATGATGAGCGCCACCATTCTTGCGATCAATCAGATCGATGCATCCTGTGGCGCAGTGAGCGCGAGTATCCGCAACGACAGATCGGGTCATTCAAAACTTCGACCCGCACCGGCTGCGCCACGCGGGCGCGCCACAGCGGTTCAAATGCCCGCGACCGATCACCTGCGCATATCACCGCGACGATCCGGCGCATTCCTGCCTCCGCCGGATACGCCGTGCTCACGCCTCAAGCCGACCTACCGACGATCTCGCGCAAGCAGAGGTAACCCATGACCGATTATTCAGTCAGCTCCGGATCTACCAGCAGCGGGATCACGCTGTCGGGCGGCGATGTCATGACCGTCTACAACGGCGGCATCGCAACCAGCACGACGATCAGCAACGGCGGCTCCCAGACGATCTCCTCCGGCGGCTCGGCGACCTCCACGATGGTCTCGAACGGCGGCTCTCAAACAGTCTCCGCCAATGGCTCCGCCACCGACACCACGGTCTACAGCGGTGGCTACCAGGCGATCTACGACGCCGGCGACGCGATCGACACGATCGTCAGCGGCGGCTCCCAGGTGATCCTCGAACTCGGCTCCGCGGTCTCCACGACGGTTGACAGCGGCGGCTCCCAGGCAATCTCCACCGGAGGCTTCGCGAGCAATACCACGATCGACGCCAGCGGCTCTCAGGTCGTCCACCGCGGCGCCACCGCGAGCGGCACGACGATCAGCAATGGCGGCACCGAGATGGTCCGCGGCATCGCGGACGTCACCACCATCAGCAGCGGCGGCTTTCAGACCATCTCCGCCGGCCACGCCATCAGCACGACGATCCTCAGCGGCGGCAGCGAGACCGTCGACTCTGGCGGCATCGCGCAAGTCACGACGATCAGCAACGGCGGCGTGCAGGCCATCAGTTCGGGCGGCGTGGCGAACCCCACGACGATCAGCAATGGCGGCACCCAGTACGTCTACTCCAGTGGCCTGGCGAGCGACACGACGGTCAGCAACGGCGGTGTCGAGTTCGTGTATTCAGGCGGCTCTGCCACCAGCACGACAGTCAGCAGCGGCGGCTACGAAGTCATCTCCAGCATGAATGCCGTCGTGAGCGATACGGCCCTGATAGCGGGCGGCACCATCGACATTACCTGGCTGACTTCCAACGCCGACGAAACGGCCAACATCAACAACGGCACGCTCACGGTCAGCGGCGGCGGCCAATCATACACGCAGCAGCTTGCCGGCACGTACAATGAACTTTTCCTGAACCTGACGTCGGGCACCTACGGCGGCACCGATGTTACGCTGTATTCGGTATGCTTCTGCCCCGGCACGCTGATCGCGACACCTGCAGGCGAGAAGCGAGTCCAGGACCTTGCCGTCGGCGACCTGGTCATGACGCTGCGCGGCGAAGCGCGCCCGATCACCTGGATCGGCACCGGCGAGGTATTGGCGACGCGCGGCCGGCGCACCGCGGCCACCCCCGTCATCGTGCGCAGAGGCGCGCTGGCCGACAACGTTCCTCACCACGACCTGCACGTCACCAAGGGCCATTCCCTGTTCCTCGATGGTGCGCTGATCCCGATCGAATTCCTGGTCAACAACCGTTCGATCTACTGGGACGACCGGGCGCAGGAAGTGCGGCTCTACCATATCGAACTGCAAACCCACGACGTGCTGATCGCCAACGGCGCCCCGGCCGAAAGCTACCGCGACGACGGCAACCGCTGGCTGTTCCGTAATGCGAACGAAACCTCCGGCCGGCCAGCGCAGCAACCCTGCGCCCCGGTGCTGACCGGCGGCGAGTTGGTGGATGCGGTCTGGCGGCGTCTGCTGGATCGGGCCGGGCCTCGCGACAGCGTGCCGCTGACCGGCAATCCCGATCTCCATCTTCAGGTTGACGGCAAGCGCATCGATCCGATGGAGCGGCGCGACACCATGTATGCCTTCCGTTTGCGCACGCGCCCGCACAGCATACGAATTTGCTCCCGCTCCGCCGTGCCCCAGGAACTGGGGACGGCGCGCGACAACCGGGAAATCGGTGTGGCGGTCCGGCGCATCATTGTCGCGCAGCCCAGAAGCCAACGCACTGTCACGGCGAATGCAGCCTCGCTGACCGAAGGCTACCATGCTTTCGAGCCGGACAACGGCATCCGCTGGACCAACGGCGACGCCGTCGTCCCGGCGGACCTGTTTGCCGACGTGACCGGCCCCTGCACCCTGGTGCTGCATCTCGGTGGCGGGACGGACTATCTCGACAACGGCGGGAACGTGAAGGTTGCCTGATCTGCCGCGACCCGCCCGCTGTCATTGCGAGTGACGCGCAGCATTCTCCACCGAGAGAACGCGTCACCCGCATCGGTCTAGGATCGCAACACCAGCACTGCGTAGGCGGCGCAGCTCCGGGGCAGACCATTGCGGATGCTCCGGCGGTCAGCCCAGTCGAGGCCGGCATCAGCAAGTCAGCCGTGTCTGAAGCACGCGCCGGCCAGGTTGCCGCGCTTCACGGTTCGGGCAGCCGGCCTAACCGTTGAGCGCCGACCGCGCCGGCCGGTCCTTTGTCCCGGTCCGGCGCGGCCTCCGCCAGGCCACGTCTTGCAGCGCCGCCGCTCAGTGCGTCTTGTCGCGACGCCGGCGCCGGGTCGCCGTCGCGGTCCCAACCAGCATGATGCCCGCGGCGGCCAGCAGTGTCAGCGAAGATGGTTCCGGCACCGGCGCGTAGACAGCGACACAGCCGCCGGAGCAGATTTTGTTGTTGGGGCCCGCGCCGAGCGGCACGAACACTTCTCCGGACACCGGATCCACCGCGACCGAATGCGCCCCTGTCGCGGTCGCCACGCTGCCCAGGAATGTATCGTTCATCCCATTGATGATCCCGAGCAATCCGGCAGCCGAGTCGGTCACAAAGAACATATTGTTGGCCGCATCGAATGCGACCTCATCCGAGCCGCTGAAGTCGAACGTCTTCAGCACCGCCCCGCCGTTGCCGTTCGCCGTCGGGTCGAACAAGATCGTCTGGGTGCCGGCGTTCGCGCAACCGATCAGCAACTGGTTGCCGTTCCCCTTCACCAATCCGGCGGGAGAGCAACTGGAGATGCCGAAGCTCGCGAGGTTGTAGATGTTGACCACCGCCCCGGTGAGGGGATTGATCTCGGCGATGCCACCCGGACCGCTGGTGCCGATCTGCGGGATCGACACGTAGAACATATCATTGCTCGGCATCCACACGGATTGCTCGATGCCGCCCGTGGCATTGGGCGTGCCACCGGAGCCGTTCATGACAATCTGTTTCGTGACAGTATTTGTCGTGGCATTGATCAGATTGACATAGGGTGACGGCGTCGCCGCGTCGTTCGCGACGATTGCGACCTTGTCGGTCGGATCGTAAGCCATCTCGTCGGAGCGCTTGGTCGTCGAGACGGGGGTCGGCGGCATGCCGGTCGAGATCGACGGCGCCGCCGTGTAGGTGTTGCCGGTGAAGTTGTAGACGTGAACAGTACTGTCGCCGTTGCCGGCCCACAACTGACCGTTGGCAACCATGACGCCATCCGGCCCGGAGATGTCGGGGCTGGACTGCGCGCCGCTGAAGGTACCGGTGCCAACATGGGTGATGAAGCTGTTCGTGGCGGCCGAAAGCACATCGACCGCATTGTTCGAGCGATCCGACAGGTAGTAGGTCTGGGTGTTGCCGTCGAAATAGCTGATGTCGAACGCGGTCAACTCGCCGCCGGTGGTGTTCGCGGAACTGACCGGAATGCTGATGGTGGTGAGCAGGCTATAGGGAACCGCGAAAGCTGGCACGCTTCCAATCCCAATCGCCCCGGCACAGCCGATCGCGCAGCGCAACAGGCCGCGCCGCAGTCCCCGTAGCTTGTGCATACATTCCTCCCTTTGTCATGCCCCGAACCGCTTCGCCCCGTTAGCAGCCCCGCAGATACCGCATTCGTCAGGCTGTTCCGGCGCAATCTCGATGGCAATGGAAGCATAGGCAAATAATATGCCAAGCTATATTGCTGTGAAAAGCTTAGATATTTATGGTTTTGAACTGCAATAATGTAAATCTAACCTTACACGTGCCCGCTATCATAACGATAACCGCGCCACAGACTGTCTGCCAAAAAATGGGACTCTACCGGGATATTCGAACGATACATTCAATTTCAGCGCCTCAACAACTTGTGATTCGGCGTCAATGGATCGCTGACCGGCGTGCAATTCAAGGGTTCCATGCGGCCCGGAACCACGAGCCACAACGGCTTGGTTCTGAATACGGGTCGTCAGTTTGATCTACATGTTTAGACGGCAAATGCGCGTTTTAGATCTGCTATCACGCGATGGTGAGCCTGTCGCACGGGCCTATGCTCTCACGGTGTAAATTCTTCCGACATACCTCGGGTCACCCGCCCGCCCACGCCTTGGTCGATTATATCGCTGTCTGGCATCCGCCGAGGCGTTGCCGGCCGAATCCTATCCTGATATGCGCCGCCGCTTCAATTTCGAAACCAGCATCCGGCCGCCTCGGTGAAACTCTATGTGCGCCCGGCGCAACTCTGTGCCCGCTGACTTGCTTTACCGCGCCTGCACCGCCCCCGCGTCCCGGCGCACCAGCTACGGCTCCCGCCATCGCGGACAGCGCCCGGCCAACACCACCCCGGCCAAAACCCCGGCGCAGCCAGCGATTTTCCACTTGGATCCTGACTAACGTTATGTTAATATGACTCACATCATGGACTCATTCGATCAAACCATCGAATCGCCCTTTCCCTTCACCGCGAACCCGGACAGTCCCCCGCCCCCCGACGTCCATCACTACCTCGCCTCCGAGCTCCGCAAGCGGCTCCTGCCCCTCCCCTGCAACCCCGACACGCCGGAGGCGCGCGGCGAACGCGAAGCCGCACTCATGGCCGTCGCGATGTCGCTCAACCCGGAGACCCACGCCGAGGCCGTCTGTGCCATCCGCTTCGTCGCGGCCGATGCCCACCAGGCCCAGGCGAGTGCCGAACTCGCCGAGTGGCGCAACGATCCATACTGGACCGGCAAGTTGCGCGCCCAGTCCAACAGCCTCGGGCGCGAGGCATCCGGCGCGCTCAATGCGCTGGCAAAGCTGCAACGCGACCGGCTGCGCATGACGGAAGCGCAGCGAGACGCGGCGAACGCCGCCGGACACAACATGCATCAGAACCTGATGGCCGCCTTGCAAGCCATGCCCCCGCCCCCGCCTCCGCCGGACCCGCGGCCGGCCGCCGCGGCCGAACCCCGCACCGCCCGCCGCGCCGCCGCCACGCCCGACCCGCTCGAGAAAACCGACGCCTACGCCGCCATGCGCAAGGTATTCGGCGTCCCCCTGATCATGCGTCCGCCCGCGCCCCTGC
>DATKPQ010000195.1:0-40369 GCA_035523995.1 Acetobacteraceae bacterium
GTAGTGGGTCGTCATGCCGCCGAAGGGGCGCTGGTAGATCAGGCCCTTCTCGGTGCGCGAGAACGGCACCCCGTAGTGCTCGAGCTCGATCACGGCCGCCGGGGCCTCCTTGCACATGAGCTCGATCGCGTCCTGGTCGCCCAGCCAGTCCGATCCCTTGACGGTGTCGTACATGTGCCAGCGCCAGTCATCCTCGCCCATGTTGCCGAGGGCGGCGCCGATGCCGCCCTGCGCTGCCACGGTGTGGCTGCGCGTGGGGAAGACCTTGGTGATGCAGGCGGTCTTCAAGCCTGCCGCGCCCAGGCCGAAGGTGGAGCGCAGGCCGGAGCCGCCGGCGCCCACCACCACAACGTCATAGGTGTGATCGACGATATTGTAGGCGTGCGTCGATGGCAGCGTGATTGCGTTCATCGGATTCTCTTGCCCCTCACATCCCGAATGCCAGCCGGAGCACGGAAACCATGCACAGCAGCGCCAGCAGCACGGAGGCACCCTTCACCAGCAGCAGGGAGCCAAGCCGCAGGCCTGGCTGGTGCACGTAGTCCTCGATCACCACCTGCACGCCGAGCTGCAGATGGTGGAAGGTGGCGACGATCGTCGCGAGCATCAACACCATCGGGAGGGGACCGGAGAGCCAGGTCACGACATCCGCCCGCGATGCGCCGATCATGCGGATCATGCCGCAGACGAACCACAGGCTCAGCGGTACCAGCGCGATCGCCGTGACGGTCTGCGCCCACCAGTGGCCCGAGCCGGCGCGTGCCGCGCCAAGTCCTCGCGCCCGCCCAAGCTGCGAGCGCATCATGTCAATGTGGGGGGCGTCTGCGGGATTTGCCATTTCCGTCCTCACCACGCCACGAAGCCGATGATCCAGGTCACAAGCGTGCACGCGGCCGAGGCGCCGATCACCGCCCAGTTGGTTGCACGGTACTCCGCCTTCTCGAAGCCGTAGACTGCGTTCCAGGCCAGGTGGCGGATGCCGGAGAACAGATGCTGGAACAGGGCGAAGGTCCAGCCGAGGAGACACAGGATGCCGAGCCAGGAGGAGAGGAACCATTGCACGGCGGCGAACGCACTGTCCGACGTCGCCGCCGCGACCAGCCACCAGGTCATCAGCAACGTGCCGACGCACAGGGCGAGGCCGGTGACCCGGTGCGTGCCCGAGAGCAGCCCGGATAACGGCCAGCGATAGGTCATCACGTGCGGGGATAGCGGGCGGCGGACCAGTTTGCCGTCCGTGTTGCGCGCCACCATCAGCGCGTCGCGTGCGTCTGTCACCAAGTGCTCCACCTGCCGCCGGAGCCCGCAGCGGCACCCGGCCGTTGGAGGGGTCCTTACGCTGGCGGAGGGGCAGGGTCAACGCGGAGGGCGCGCAGGCGCCATGCATGGGACGCAGCTTCTCGGTGGCGGCGGGGTTTGATCCAGGTCAATGCGCAATGGGCCACACGAGGCGCCCACTGTGCGTGCTGGTTGGCGATGCCGTCGGGGGCGGCTGCATCGGGGCGCGGCCGGCTGGACAGCGTCGCAGCCAGCGCTGGGGACCTACCGTCGCGGAGGGTGCCATGAGCGCAACAGGTCTCGAAGTGTTCGACCGGACGCTGCAAACCACCAACATCTGGTTGGACGAGGTGATGGAGGCGGTCGGGCCGGACCGCAAACTGGCCTGGCATGTGTTGGGCGCGGTGCTGCGCACGTTGCGGGACCGCCTGCCGCCGACGCTGGCGGCGCATCTCGGCGAGCAACTGCCGCTGCTGGTGCGCGGCGCGTATTATGAACATTTCGCGCCGGCCCATGCGCCGCTGCGGCTGGATACCGAGTACGAATTCCTTTCGCATGTCGAAGCGGAATGCGGCTGTGCCCGGCCGATCAACCTGCGTCGCGCGGTGCGGATTGTGCTGGGGGTGGTGGATGAGCACACGTCGCCGGGCATGACCGATAAGCTGCGCCGGGCGCTGCCACACCACGTGCGCCCGCTTTGGCCGGAACCGGAAGATGTGGGTGGCGATGCGGCGGATTGAAGCGGAACCACATGTCATTGCGAGGGGCCGAAGCAACCCTGATCAAGCCGGCGTACGAATTTCCGTCCGCCTCGTTGAACCAGGTTGCTTCGTCGCTTCACCCCTAGCAAGAAAGTTCCCGTCATGGCCGGGCTTGACCCGGCCGTCTTCCCCAACTGATTGGGCGCGCATAGAACGCGTCCCGCCCGATGATGGCTCGATGGCCGGGTCAAGCCCGGCCATGACGCAGAACCTGTGGCACGCCCCACGCAACAGAGCTGGACGGACCATCGAAACGTAGCCGTACTGTACTCTTCCGCCATGGATGCGCATGGTCTCGGCTGGCGGGGACGCGTATTGTGGCTACATCCGATCAGCGTGCGTGGCGCGCCGCATTGACGGCGTTGCTATCGTCCGGCTCCTTGGCGCATCTCGCGCAGGGGCCGGTCTGGCGCCGCATCGAGGGGGCTTGTTCAGAGATTGCCTGACGCGGGTCCCATGCCTCGCTCACCCCGTCTTCGCTTTCAGCTCATCCAACTGCGCCCGCGCCCCAGCCACCATGCACGACAGATCCGATGTCAGCATCACCATATCGAACCCGCGTTTCACCGCGCCCGACGCAAACGCTGCGCTGGCGCAGTGCATGACGCACTTGATGCCGTGCCTGTGCGCCGCCGCCAAAATCTTGTCGCAGGTGGCAAGATGCGTCGGGTCGGGGTTGTCGCCCCGCGGCGCCAGGCCCAGCGCGAACGACAAATCGGCGGGCCCGATATAGACAGCATCAAGCCCGGGCGTGGCGCAGATGGCATCGAGGTTGGCGATGCCCTCCTTCGTCTCGATCATGGCCATGACGACGATTTCGTCGTTGGCGTGGGCGACGTAGTCGGCGCCGCCGTAATGGATGGCGCGCACCGGTCCCGACGACCGCATGCCGACAGGCGGATAGCGGCACGCAGCGACCGCCCGTGCCGCTTCCGCTGCGGTGTTTACCAACGGCACGATGATGCCATAGGCGCCAAGGTCCAGCGCCTTCATGATGGCCGCCGGCTCGTTCCAGGCCACCCGCACCACCGGCACCGTGTCGGTCTGCGAGATCGCGGCCAGCATCGGCCCGACATCCTTCATTTCCGACGTGCCGTGCTGCAGATCGACGCACAGCGCATCAAAACCCTGACGCGCCATGACCTCGGCGGTGAATCCGTGGGAGACCGAGAGCCAACCCAGCGTCACGCACTGCCCATCACGCCACATCTGCTTGATCTTGTTAGCTCGCATCGTCGTACCTCCGTTGATGTTCTGCATCGTTAGCGTTGGCCGCCAGCAGCCGGGCATGGATGTCCTGCATCTTCCCCAGGATGCCAGGCCGCAGCACATAGTCCGGATGCACATACAGCACGTCTGCCGCCCGCGGGGAAAACAATCGCCCGCCAGGGCAGGGCGGCACCAGCGCATAGCGGTACTGGTTGGCGATCCGGTCGTGCAGGTCCGCCAGCCCCAGTGCCGCGTCGTCAAACCGCATCGGGTTCACTGCGAACTGCATGGATTGATCCACGATCCAGCCGATCGGCAACTCGGGCTTCAATGCCATGTAGCGATGATACAGCGGCACGCCTTCATCGCCGGCCCGCACATATTCCAGTGCGTTGAGCGTACGGATGACCTCGCAATCCACCATGTCGAGCGACTCGTTCACCCGCCCCAACATGTTCGGCGGCGGGTCCGGCCAATTCAGGAAGCAGCGGCAGAAATGCGAAAGCAGGTCCTCGCCGGCCTCGGCGATGGCGTTATAGGAGGCCAGCCGCAGGTTGTCGGCGCCGAATGCCGTGGCATAACGGCCCAGCACCAGAGCGAAATTCACGATCTCCGACGTGGCAGGGCTGAACATGTATTTCAACGCGAAGCCCTGCAGCGACTCGCGAGACCCATGCTTCAGCACTTCCCGCCAATGCGACGGGATCAGCTCCGACCACCGGCGGACATAGAACACGATCGTCACCGGCGCGCCACGCAACAGCCCCCGCAGCAACCTCACCTGCGCATCGGTGCAATAAGCCAGGGTTTCGGACGATAGCAGAATAGTTTCGTATTCGCTACGATCAGTAAGAAGGTTGAATGCTGCCTGCAGCGCCACGGCATCGCCGCTCGCCAGGTGATCCATCAGGGCCATATGACCATGCAGCCCGCCCCAGAGATCGGGGTAGTCGATGCCATGTTCCCGTAATTCCGTGCGCATCTGCGTGAAGGCGTGCTGCAGATACGTCGAGCCGGTCTTGTGCGGCCCGATATGGATCACATAGCGCGCTGCCACTGGTCTTCTCGCGCCGCACGCGTCGCGGCGACGCTAGGCGGCCGACGGGATCGTCACCCCGGTCATGTCGCCTTCGCGCACGATCGACGCCAGCCGTGCCTGGTCCCAGCCTTCGGTGCCCGCGGGGCGCCGCGGCAGCACCATCCAGCGATAATCCGCGGTCGAATCGACCACGCGCAGCCGCACGTTGTCCGGCAGCATCGTGCCCCATTCTTCCGCCAGCAAGCCGCGCGGATCGCGCACCGCGCGGGCTCGATAGGCGGCGGACTTGTACCAGAACGGCGGATACCCCAGCACCGCACGCGGATAGCAACTGCACAGCGTGCACACCACGAGGTGATGCAGTTCCGCGGTGTTCTCCAGCACGCCCAGGGGTGGCATGCCGCGCATCGGGATACCGAGTTCCTCCGCCGCCTTCGACCCGTCCTCCATCAGCCGCGCGCGATAGGCGGGATCGACCCAGGCCTTCGCCACCATGCGGGCGCCCTGGCCGGGGCTGGCGGTATCGGTGATGGCGATGCGTTCGGAGATTTCCGCCGCCGAGGCAATGCCCTTCGCCGCCAACACACTGCGCAGGGCCACCAGCAATCGTTCGCCGTCGGTCTCGATGATGGTCATGGTTGATTTCGGGTGTCAGCCCGATCCTTCTGCGTCATGGCTGGACCTGATTGCATACGCGCAGACATTGGCCGGGCGCGGCACCTTATTTCGTCATGGCTGGGCTTGACCCGGCCAGGAACCCAATGCGATCGCGCGCGCCTTCCTGCCAAGGCGCTCGGTCGGCGGTGCGTCGATGGCCGGGTCAAGCCCGGCCATGACGGGACATGGCAGCGCCCCGATCCGGCTGTCATGCCGGTTCCAGCCAATGTTCGTAGATTTCCACCTGCAGTTCGTCGCCCGAGCACCCTTCCTGCCACACCGCTGGCTGCGCAAAGCGCACATGATACAGATCACGCAACGGCGCCGGCCGGGCGAAGGCGAGATCCTCGGGGTTACGGAACGACCCTAAATGCCGCACCACGGTACCCTGCATGCCGCGCAGATAATGCGGCGTGCGGACGTGCACCGGGCCGCGCGTCTCCGGCCAATCGTTCTTGACGCGTACAGTTGCGCCGGGCGCGAACATCAGCCGGCCTCCAGTGCCGCGCGCAGTTCGGCTTCGGTGACGACACCCTTTTGCAGCAGGATGTCGGCCATCGAGCGGACCCAGCGGCGGTAGTAGCTCAGGCGATGGTACTCGGCTTCTGGAATGGCTTCGATGCCGCGGCGCAGTTCGTCCACCGTCATGATTCCCTTGGCGCCGAGGATGCCGCGGATTGCATCCACCTGTTTGTCGAAATCGGTCAGCGCGTGCGGCGTGGTGTCCACGGCCTCGCACATGAATTTCGAGACGCCGCCGAGGTCGTGGTGGTTGCGGGGAGTGTCCTTGTCCATGGCGGCGATCCTACCTCTGGCCGCCGGCCGTGTCATCGCGCGCGGCGATCATCGGTCCAGGCCCCAGTCGATCGTGTTGCGAATCAGCGCGGTATATTCGTCGGCGTCCCACGCACCGTGGAACGTCGCCGGCGTCGTGTCGGTGGGATCCGTCGCGCGGTCGGCGCGGATCGCCGGGTTGTGGCAGTGTCCCAGAGCGAAATACGTCACCCCGCCCTTGCCGATCTGCCGTGTGTAGCCGAGCACGCGGCTCCGGCCGTCCGGCTGCAGCGACGTGTCCGCGCCGTACAGCCGCTTCGTCACCGGCCACTCGCCGCTGGAGCCATATTCCGCGGTCAGCAGGATGCGAGTCCCCACGGGATCTTGCAGCTCGATGAAATACGGCTCGTCCCAGACTTCGAAATGCCGCGGCACGTCGCGCGTGATCGGATGCGCGGTGTCGCGTACGTCCACGCGGATGTCGCAGATCGGCGGATGCGTCAGGAAGAAGCTGCCCAGCAAGGCGTGATGGTCCGCTTTGACGGTGCGGCGATTGCGGATGCCCTCCACCCGCTCGGCGCGCCCGCCGCTGGTGCCGTGCAGGCCCAGCCAGTGGCCGCCTGATTCGATCCAGCTGCGCATGGCGCTGGTCTGAGCGGGGTCGGGATACGGGCCGGCGACGTAGCTGACCAACAGCTTGCTGACCGGCAGCCACTTTTCCACATCGGCGAAGTCGTTGGCGACCGAGGCGGGCACGTCGGTCTCCGCGAGCAATCCGAGCAAGCGGAGGCGCGCATAGTCGTGGTCGTGGCCGGCGGGCGAACCGGGCGGGAAGCCGCCGGTGATCACATGCGCGCGGATCGGCAGTTGCTGCGTCATCCGGTTCCCTCCCTTCCGGTGCGTCGGGCCAGACTACCGCGGTCCGGCGCATGGTGCATACTGCGCACCGCAGGGCAGGAGGAAGCATCATGAGCGTGGGCGGCCGTCAGATGCATCTCGGCGTGTTCGTGCTGGGCACCGGCAACCATATCGCGGGCTGGCGTCAGCCGGGCGCGTTCACCACGCATATGGACCTGTCGTCGATGCAGGAGATCGCCCGCATCGCGGAGCGGGGCAAATTCGACCTGGTGTTCATTTCCGATTCGATGGTGATGGATCCGACGGATCACCCGTCATTCATGTGCCGGTTCGAGCCGAGTTCTCTGATCACCATCATGAGCGCCTGCACGTCCCATGTCGGGTTGGGGGCCACCGTTTCCACCAGCTTCACCGAGCCGTTCAACGTCGCCCGATTGTTCGCTTCCATCGACCATATCAGCGGCGGGCGCGCGGCCTGGAACGTGGTGACGAGTTCGAACGCCAGGGTGGGGATGAATTTCAACCTGGACGAACAATTGGAGCATGAATTCCGCTACGAGCGGGCCAACGAGTTCGTCGATGTGGTGCGCGGGCTGTGGGACTGCTGGGACGATGGTGCGATCGTCGCCGACAAGGCGACCGGGCAGTATATCGATGCATCGAAGGTGCGGCCGCTGAACCACAAGGGGCGGTTCTTCCAGGTGCGCGGGCCGCTGAACATGGCGCGCTGCCCGCAGGGACATCCGGTGATCATCCAGGCGGGCGGATCGGCATCGGGGCTGGAACTCGCTGCGCGGACCGCGGACGTGGTGTTCTCCGTGGTACAAGAGCTGGAACCGGCAAAGGCTGCGTATGCGAATCTGAAAGGCCGGATGGCGAAATACGGCCGCGATCCGGCGACCCTGGCGGTGCTGCCTGGCGTGATGCCGATCATTGGCCGCAGCGATGCGGAGGCGCGGGAGGCGCTGGCGAAACTGCAAAGCTGGGTCAATACGAACAATGCGGCGACGCTGGTGGCCAGCCGCATCGGTTATGATGTGTCCGGGCATCCGCTCGATGCGCCGCCGCCACCGCCGCCGGTGTCGCAAGGCGGGCGGACGTTCCACAGCGTGCTGTACGAGATGGCGAAGCGCGAGAACATGACGCTGCGGGATCTGTACAATTTGACCGCGGCGGCGCGCGGGCATTGGGTGATCTGCGGCACGCCGCAGCGCATTGCGGACACGCTGGAGGAATGGTTCACCGCAGGCGCCGCGGACGGCTACAATATCCTGCCCGCATGGTTTCCCGGCGCGTTCGACGAATTCGTCGATCTGGTGGTTCCGGAATTGCAGCGGCGCGGCTTGTATCGGAAGGACTATGAAGGTCCGACGCTGCGCGATCATCTTGGTTTGGCGCGCGTGCCGGCGCCGGCGGAGCGGCGGGAGGCGGTCGGAGCCGAATAACTCCGCCACCGGTCAGGGCTGTGAGGGTCGTGGTCGCTACCCGATCATTTCGGCAATCGCCGTTCGGAGCCACACCTGGTGGACCTGCTGCGGCGCGCGACCCGGCCATTTACGCGTCATCGCTCGGGACGCGTTCCGTGCGCGCCCGATCAGTCGGGGAAAATGGCCGGGTCAAGCCCGGCCATGGCGGGAACTTTCTTGCCAGGAGCGAAAGCGACGAAGCAATCTCGGCCGAAACTGCGCTCGAACCCTCTCAACCGCCCTCCCGAGCGAGATTGCTTCGGCCCTCCGGGCCTCGCAATGACATCCATGCCGGCATCGATATAATATTTGTCAGGTTCCCCAAACCTCCTGCGCCACCTCCACGCACAGCCGCAGCTTCGCCCACTGTTGCTCCTCGCTGAGCAAATTCCCCTCTTCCGTGCTCGCGAATCCGCATTGCGGGGATAACGCCAGTTGCTCCAACGGCAGATATGTCGCAGCCGCCTCGATCCGCCGCAGCAACGAATCGCGGGTTTCCAGCTCTCCCGTCTTGGTCGTCACCAGCCCCAGCACCACCACCTTGGGTCCGCGCGGCACGAAACGCAGCGGCTCGAATCCGCCGGCCCGATCCGAATCGTATTCCATGAAATACGCGTCGGCGTTGATCCGGTTGAACAACGTCTCCGCCACCGGCTCGTAGCCGCCCGACGCGACCCAGGTTGACCGGAAATTCCCGCGGCAGAGGTGCATGCTGATCACCATCCCCTCCGGCCGGCCGGAGATCGCCTGGTTCAGCAGATCGGCATAGACCCCCAGCAGGTTCTCCACATGCTCGCCGCGCGCCTTCAGGCTTTCGATTTGCTCCTGGTCGCAGAGATACGCGATGTTCACCTCGTCGATCTGCAAGTAGCGGCAGCCGGCCGCGCCGAACGCCGCCACCGCCTGCCGGTACGCTGCCCCCAGATCGGCGAAGAACCCGTCCAGGTCTGGATACACTTTCGGATCGATCGCCCGCCGCCCGCCGCGGAAATGCACCACGGACGGCGACGGGATGGTCATCTTCGGCACCGCCGTACGCACATGGTCCGCGACGAAGCGGAAATGATCCACCATCACCGGCCGCGACCACCCGATCCGGGCGTTCACGCGCAGCGCATGCGGCAGCACGGCGCCCTTGAACTGGATCTTTTGCTCCGGCTCGTAGATCTCCACCCCGTCCAGGCCTGACACGAAATCGTAATGCCAGTAGGCGCGCCGATACTCGCCATCGGTCGCGGCACGCAGCCCGACCTCCTCCTGCTTGCGGATCGCGGCTTCGATGCAGCGGTCCTCCACCGCCCGCAATCCCTCCGCCGACAGCGACCCTGCCTTGTGCCTGGCACGGGCCTCGGCCAACGCGCGCGGACGCAGCAGGCTGCCGACGTGGTCGGCACGAAACGGCGGGCGGCTGCGCGGCCCGGCCTTGACGCCGGCCTCGGAGACGGAGCTCGACATGGGACGACCCTCCATGGTTGTTGCGGCAAGTGATCGCGCAGCCGGGTCCGTCCGTCAAAGCCGCTTTTGCACCGGCCGGCAGCAATTCGGACAAGACAAATCCCGCGGCATCCCTACATGCCCCGACATGGACCAGCATCCGTCGACCGACTATCAGGGCGCCCTCTCTTCCGCCGGATTCCGCACATCGATGATGACCCGCCTGCTGGTCGGCCTGGCTGACTTCTGCCGCCGCAATGCCCTCGCTGTTGTCCTGGCAAGCTTCGCGGTCGCGTTCGTGTCCGTCTGGGTGGCGGCTCACGGGCTCGGCGTCACCACCGACACCGATGCCATGTTCAGCGCCAAGCTGCCCTGGCGGCAGCAGGCGATGAAATTCGACCGGGATTTCCCGCAGTTCAACAACTTGCTCGTCGCCGTGATCAATGCGCGCATCCCGGAGGAAGCCGACGCCACCGCCGCCGCGCTGACCGCCAAACTGTCTGCCGATCACGCCCATTTCATCACCGTGCGCCGTCCGGATAATTCGCCCTGGCTACAGCACGAAGGGCTGCTGTTCCTTGATATCAAGCAGCTCACCGACCTGATGAACCGCACCATCGACGCGCAGCCCTTCATCGGCCAGCTCGTCGCCGATCCGACCGCGCGCGGTTTGTTCTCGGCCCTGGGCTTGCTCGGCCTGGGCGTGACGCATGGCAGCGCAAACCTCACGCCATACGCGGCGCCGATGCGCGCCTTCCACCAGGCGTTGGCTGATGCGCTGGCGGGTCATCCCCAGCCGCTGTCCTGGCAGGATTTGCTCGGCGGCGACATATCGAAACTGGCAGGGCCGTACCGCTTCGTGCTGGTGCAGCCGAAGCAGAACTATGGCGACCTGGAGCCGGGGGGCGAGGCGACGAAAGTCATGCGCGCCGACATCGCCCAGCTTCCGTTCGTGAAAGACGGCCAGGCTCGGGTGCGCATCACCGGCCAGATCGCACTGGCCGACGAGGAATTCGCCTCCGTCGCCAAGGGCGCGGTGCAGGCGCTGATCGGCAGCGTCATCCTGATCACCCTGTGGCTTTATCTTGCGGCGCGTACGTGGCGGCTGATCGTGCCGATCCTCGGCACGCTCGTGCTCGGCCTGTCGCTCACATTGTTGTTCGCGACCCTGGCGGTGGGGACGCTGAACCTGGTCTCGGTGGGATTCGGCGTATTGTTCGTCGGCATCGCGGTGGATTTCGCGATCCAGTTCTCGGTGCGCTATCGCGAGCGCCGCTTCGAGCACAGGGATCCCGGCGAAGCGATGCGTGCCAACGCCCGCCGCGTCGGCAGCCAGATCCTGGTGGCCGCGTGCGCGACCGCTGCCGGGTTCCTGGCCTTCGTTCCCACCAGTTTCCAGGGTGTGGCGGAACTCGGGCTGATCGCCGGCGGCGGCATGCTGATCGCCTTCGTCTGCACCATGACCTTCCTGCCGGCGGCGATCACCCTGTGCCGTCCGCCCGGCGAGGCGCGGCTGGTAGGCTTCGCCTGGGCCGCGCCGCTTGACCCGCTGGTGGCGCATTGGCGCCGGCCGATCCTGGCAGTGGCGGCGCTGCTTGCCGTGGGCGCTGCGGTGTTGGCGTCGCACCTGGAATTCGATTCCGACCCGCTGGACACCAAGAACCCGCATACCGAGGCGATGGAGACGTTGCGCGACCTGATCAACAATCCGGTCACCAACCCCTATACCATCGACGTCCTGGCCCCCAACGCGCAGGCAGCCAACACCATCTCGGCAAAGCTGCGGCCGCTGTCGACGGTCGACCGGGTGATCGACATCAACAGCTTCGTGCCGGACGACCAGCAACAGAAGCTGGCGATCATTGCCGATGCGAACTCGATCCTGGCGCCCACCATGGCGCCTCCGCTCACACCGCCGGCGCCGATCACGCCGACACAGGTCCGGCTGGCCGCCAAGACGGCGCTGTCGCAGATCGACCCCGCCCTGCCGAAACTGCCGCCGGGCAGTCCGCTGGCCGAAATCGCCGGCGAGCTGCACCGGTTGGAAACCGCGCCGGATAGCGTGCTGATGGCCACCAATGCGGCACTGACCGAGTTCCTGCCGGAAGAACTGGATCGCCTACGTTCCGTATTGAATGCCCAGCCGGCGACGCTTGCCTCCATTCCGCCCGACCTGGCGCACGACTGGCTGCTGGCGAATGGCGAGGCGCGCATCCAGGTGATGCCGAAAGAACTCGGCAAGGGCAGCCGCGGCCTACGCAAGTTCGTCGATCAGGTGACGAAGATCGCACCGGACGCAGGCGGTGCCGCAGTGACGATCGAGGCCACCAGCCAGACCATCATCGACGCCTTCCGCGATGCCGCGATCTACGCCGTGCTAGCGATCACCGTGATCCTGGCAATTGCGCTGCGGCAGGTGCGCGACGTTCTGCTGGTGCTGGCGCCGCTGATCCTGTCGGCGATGCTGACATTGCTGGTGGCGGTGCTGCTGCCGCTGCCGCTGAACTTCGCCAATATCATCGCCTTGCCGCTGCTGCTGGGCGTGGGCGTGTCGTTCAATATCTATTTCGTGATGAACTGGCGGGAGGGCCAGCGCATATTGCTCGGGTCCGCCACCGCGCGAGCAGTGGTATTTTCGGCGTTCACCACGGGCACGGCGTTCGGGTCGCTCGCGCTGTCGCAGCATCCTGGCACGTCGAGCATGGGCGAGCTGCTGCTGATCAGCCTGGGCTGCACGTTGGTCGCGAGCCTGGTGTTCATTCCCGCCCTGCTGTCCAGCCTGACGCCGGCACACACCAAGCGTTAACCACTCGCCGCCAGACTGCGGCGCCATGAGAGCGTGGTTGCTGGTATTCTTGCTGGGGATGGCGGGGTCCGGGGCGATGGCACAGCCGGCCGACTGCCCCACTGTGACCGCGCCGCAGGGACCTTCGCTGCCGGTGACCATCGACCTGGGCGGACGGCCAGGCGTGCCCAGCGGGGTGACTGGCCAGATGGAACTCGGGGTGCCGATGCAGGCGCCGCGGACCGATTGCGGCGAGCCGTCGGTGCCGGCCGACGTGCTGCGCGGCGAGCCGGGCGATCTGCTGCGCGGAACGCCTTCGGCGCCGGGCGACCGATAACAGCCACGTGCAGCACGTTGCGTTGAGCAGGCGGAACGTGTGCCGGGCGCTAAGTGTTTGGCGGCGATCCTGTTACGAAAGGAACCGGCCATGGTTCGAATTGTACTTGCCTTGCTCGTGCCGCTCACGTTGGGCGGTTGCTTCAGTTACACCGATACCACGCCGCCGCCACCGAGCCACACGACGGTGGTCGTGCCGCCTGGTTCCGCGGTGACCTGCCCCGACGGTGGTGCGCCGCCCTGCTAACGGGCTGACGGTCCACGCCACGACAATCTGCGTGATGGCCGGGTGAAGCCTGGTTGGCCCGGCCATCGTGGCGCTGCGACCGGCGCTGCCTGCGGCGCAACGCTGCAGCGGGTCAGATGCAATTTCGGGACGCAGCGCGCACTGCGAATCACCATGTCACTGTCATGCAGCATCGCATGATCGAATCATGCAGCATCGCATGACCGAAATTGGTGATTGACGATGAGCTTCATGTCATAGGCTGGTTATGGAATCGACCTGATAGGAGACGAGGCGACATCGGCAAGCGATGTCGTGCGGCGCGGACGGCGCGCGCCGCTGTGCTCAATATGTGGAATTTGACGCATCGCACGCACATCGCGCGCAGCGGACCGTGCAACAGCAACGCAGGAAGCCGCGTGGTCGCTGCATGAGTTCGGCGGGTCAGAGCAATCACATAACCCGGAGGCGTCGCGGGCCGGTGGCACGTCGGGATCCGCTTCCTGGGTGGTGGCACGTCGGGATCCGCTTCCTGGGTACAGTCAGGTTCGGACGCCAATTGGCCGCACAATTGTTACGGCCGGCGTGATGAAATGCCATCCCGGTTCGGACCGACGCAAAACGCCGGATCCGGGTTGCGAGAAGTTGCCGCGGTGCAACCATTCGAACGCGCGGCGCATGGTTTGGTTTCAGCCAGTGCGATGCAGCACCAGGGCGCCGGACGGCATGACTTCGGCGCTCCAGTTGGGAGGGACGAGAGTCGTCGCATCGAGTTGCGTGATGATCACGGGGCCGGCGACTCGGCGCCCTGCCGCCAGGCCGGACCGTGCATGGATCGCGGTTGAGACGGGACCGTTTTCGCCGAACCATGCGGGCTGGCTGGTCGCCGGGGCACGCGCGCTCTGCGGTAGGGCAAGGCGGGCCGGCAGTGGGGCTACGGCCTCGGCTTCCACGCGCAGGGTGACGAGTTCGACCGGGCTTTCCAATGTGAAGCCGTTCAGGCGCCAGTGAGCGTCGGCGAAAGCGAGACGGGCGGCCGGCAGGGGGCCCAGATTTGGGCCCGCCCCTGCTGCCCGCGGATCCGGCCAGGCCACGGCGAGTTCGCCGCCCTGGCCGGCGTAGCGCATGAGCGCGACGCGCGCGATGCGGCGGTCGGGCAGCGGCACTCGCTCTTCGTCCAGCCAGGCGGACGCTTCATGTTCCAGCGCGGAGAAGGCGGATTCGATCGCAGCGGGGGCGTTGTCGGCGCCAGCCAGCGTGCGAGAGAATTCGGCTTTCAGGCCAGCCGCGAGCAATCCTTCGGCGCACAGGACACCGGGGGCGGGCGGGACCAGGACGCGGGGGATGCCGAGCAATTCGGCCAGGGCGGTGGCGTGCAGGGGACCGGCGCCACCGAACGCGACCAGGCAGAAATCGCGCGGGTCGTGACCTCGTTCGACCGACACCACGCGGATTGCGCCGACCATGTTGGCGTCGGCGATGGCGAGGATGCCGCGGGCGGCGGCTTGCAGCGACAGGCCCAGCGGGCGCGCGACGCGGTCCAGGATGGCTTGTTCCGCCAGCGCCCGGTCCAGGGCCATGCTGCCGCCCAGCAGCCCGCCGGGCAGGTGGCCGAGCACCAGGTGGGCGTCGGTGACAGTGGGTTCGGTACCGCCTTGGCCATAGCAGGCCGGGCCGGGCGAGGCGCCGGCACTGGCGGGTCCGACGGTGAGCGCACCCTCCGACAGGCGGGCGATGGAGCCGCCGCCGGCGCCGATCGTCACCATGTCCACCATCGGCAGCGGCAGCGGCCAGGCGCCGACATGGCCCTTCTGGGTCAGTGCGATGCGGCCCGCCTGCAGCAGGCAGATGTCGGCCGAGGTGCCGCCGATATCGACGGTGACGATGTCGGCGATGCCGCAGGCGGCGGCCGCATCGCGTGCGCCGACCACGCCGGCGGCGGGGCCGGACAGTGCGGTGAGCACTGGTGCGCGGGCGATGGCGGCGGCGCCGGCGACGCCGCCGTTCGACTGCATCAGCAGCAGGGGGGCGGCGATCCCGGTTTCGTGCAGGCGCCGGGACAGGCGGGCGACGTAACGGCTGACGGCGGGCATCACGCCGGCGTTCAGCACCGAGGCGAGGCTGCGTTCGTATTCCCGGACGACGGGCAGGACGTCCACCGAGGCGGTGATGGCGAGCTGCGGCAGCTCCTGGCGGAGGATGGCGGCGACGCGGCGTTCGTGGTCCGGGTGGGCGAAGGAGTGCAGCAGGCAGATCGCCACGGCCTGGACGTCGAGGCGGCGGAGGGCGTCGGCGGCGTCCCGGACGCTGGCTTCGTCCAGAGGCACCAGGACGCTGCCGCCGGGGGCGACGCGTTCGATGATCTCGAGCACGCGTTCAGGCGGGACCGGGCGGCGCGGCTTGACCCACGAGAAGAGATTGGCGGCGCGGGGGATGTCCTGGCGGCCGATCTCCATGACGTGGCGGAAGCCTGACGTGGTGACCAGAGCGGTGCGGGCGGTTTTGCCTTCGAGGATGAGGTTGGTGGCGACGGTGGTGCCGTGGAGGACGCGGGTGATCGCGTCCGGCGTGGCGGTGGCTGTGGCCAGGACGGCGTGGACGCCGGCCGTGAAGGCTTCGGAGGGGTCGGCGGGGGTGCTGGGGACCTTGGCGCGCCAGGTTTTTCCGGAAGCGTCGGCGAGGGTGATGTCGGTGAAGGTGCCGCCGATGTCGACGGCGACGGAGAGGGTGGGGGATGTCATTGCGGCATTGAGCCTGCGGGGTGGGGCGCGGGCAAGACGGTGCCCAGCTTGCTTTATGCGCTAAACTTGGCAGGGACTCCCGAATGCCAAACCTGTCAGGGCTCCTGATAGCTGTTATGCGGCTGCTTGGGGCCTTCGGTTGTCCTCGATCCCTTGGGACCTTCTAGTCTCGATCCACGTCCGCCTTGCTTGCGCCGTTTCGTCGCTGGTGAAGGCGATGCGAATCAACCCGTCCTCGGCGCCGACAACTTTGAAGTTCATGGGGGCAGGAATGCCGGCCAGCCGTATTTTTCCGCTTGTGCCGGGCGCCAGGTCCGGAAGCTTCTGCAACCGCGCACCACCTTCCGACATGTTGACGATCTGTGCGGGCTGCGAGGCTTTGCCAGGCAGCTCGACGTTGCAGGATGCGGCGATGTCGAAGCGCTGGAAAATCCGCCGGTCGACTTCCGTCGTCGACGTACGAACGATACCGATCATGGTGCGCCGCAGATCCCGGATCGCGCTATCGAGCTTTGTCGTATTCGCAAGCACCTCGGCGGCATAGCGGCCTGCTTCCTCTGCCTCCCCGGCCACCTCGTCATTGCGGGAATTCATTTCGTTCACCGCCGACGCCGTCTCGGTGACATTGTGAGCGATCTCGCTGGTCGCCGTCCCCTGTTGCTCGATGGCGGCGGCGATCGTGCGCACGATGTCGTTCACTTCGGTGATCGCCGACTCGATCCGTGCCACCGTGGCGGTTGCGGCAGCCGTCGCTGTTCCGACTTCGTTCACATGCTGGTTGATCTCCAACGTCGACTGCGCGGTCTGGGTCGCCAGCAGCTTTACTTCGTTAGCGACCACGGCAAAGCCTTTCCCGGCGTCGCCGGCGCGCGCCGCCTCGATCGTCGCATTCAGCGCGAGCAGGTTGGTTTTCGCAGCGATGTCACCGATCATCTTGGCCATCGTGCCGATCTGGCCCACGCGCTGATTGAGCGCCTCGATCGCGGTGCGCGTGGCATTGCTGGCCTCCACCGCCTTGTCGACCACCGCGGTCGAGTCGTTGACCTGGCCACGGATGCCGCCGATGGAGGCCGCCAGCTCCTCGGCTGCGCTTGCGACGGTCTGGGCGTTGGCCAATGCGACCGCGGTCGCACTGGCGGCGCCGGTTGCGGCATTGCCGGTACGGCCTGCCAGGCCGCGCATCTTCTCCGCGATCTGCGTCATCGCGGTGGTTCGTTCGCTGATTTGCTGGACCGCGGCACCTGCTTCTTGCTCGATACGCTCAGCCATATTGGTCAGCGCCGTCCGCTTGTCCGATTCCGCTTGCTCCCGCGCCGCCGCTTGCTCTGCCCGCAGCCGCACCGCTTCGCGCCCTTGGTCACGGAAGACCAACGCTGCCCTGGCGAAGCCGCCGACCTCGTCCTTGCGACCGGCCCCGGCAATCTCGGTATCGTAGTTGCCGCGCACCAGCTCCTCCAGGGCGAACGCGATGGCCCGGATCGGCCGTGAGATGCCGCTTGTCGTCAAATAGATCGCGAGCCCGGCGACGACGGCCAGCCCGCCGATAATCAGGATATAGGTTTCTCTGATCGTAGCGTTGGTGACCGCCAACGCATTGTCCGAGGCCTTGTCACTGATGGATATGATGTCGTTGGTGAGAGCGCTGATGTCCAGCATCAAGGCGTACAGGGCGGGATCGCACGACGCGTGCATCTCCGCGGTCGCCGCTTTCTTGTCTGCATCGGCGAGCGACGCGGCGAGCCGTGTCGTATCCTTGCAGGCACCGGCCATAGCCGCCTGATAGCGTTCGCCCAGCGCGCGGATGCGCGCCGCCTGCCCGGGTATCCGCCTGACGGCCGTCTTAAGCTGATTGTTGAAGAACCCCTCGGTGTTGGAGATCTCGTTCTGCGTCTGCCTGACCCCGTCAGCAGTCGTTTCCCCCAGCAGGCGGTAGATGGAGCGCTCGATATAGACCAGGTTGCGATTGGCGCGGGCAACGGCCAGGTTTGCGGCGCCGGGACCGTCGATGATTCCGGCATAGGTATCGTCGATATAACGCATCTTGCCGGTTGCGAAGACGCTCGCCCAAAGCGACACGATCGAGAGCAATGACAACAGCACCAGGATCTTGGCGAGGATCTTGAGGTTCCCGAACTTCAGCATTAGGCACCACTCTCTCAATCTGATGGCGGACCAGGCCGCGCCGTGTCCGCATCGGCGATGCTCCCCTCCGCTGCGGGGCGGCTGCCCCGTTGGGGCAACTACTTGCCTTTGCAATCCGGGTCGGTGCTGCCAGGAGGGCAATCGTCCGCCGCCTGGCCGCCACGCGCCATGGCGGCCGTACCCGTCACCAGTGACGCCAGAACGACCAGCAGAACAATCAGGTTACGCATGACCGTCTTTTCCATTGTGAGCCTGCTTTGCCAGGTCCGAACTACAGGTCGAACAAGTGCCCGATTTCAAAATGCAGGCCGATGACGAAGTCGTTCCTCAGGGTCCGATCGTAACTTGGATGAACGATGTATTGCATGTCAGGCTGTACCGTCAGCCAGTCGCAGATTTTCGCCCGGTACGTGAGTTCAAAGCTTGGTTCGTAGTTGCCGATGTTCACGCCCGACTCCGCGTACACGGCGTGCCGGTAGGAGGCCGGGTTGCCGTTCACGTTGAAGGAAAAGCCCAGCTTGTCATCCGGACGTGCACCAAACAATCCCGTATAGACCAAGCCGCCGTTGAGCGATTGATTGACATCGGTCGACTTGCCGTTGGCCAGCCCGGCGGTGAAGAATGCGTCGAGCCCGCGCCTTCGGCCGGCACTGTACAACCGCGTCGTGGCCCCGATATAGCCGCCTTCATCCCCGTAGGTATCGCGTGGCGAGCCGTCGGGGTTGAACATGTTGTTGGTAGGCAGTTTTGCTGTCAGCCCCCAACCGCCGGCCATCAACTTGGTGTATCGGCTGGGCATATAATCAACCTCGCCGATCACGAACGCGCCGTATTTCGAGGAAAAGAACACACCGTTGTCCTGCGGTCGGTTGGGATCGTCCGCGGCGCCATCGGCGGCCGCGAACTGCACGCTCCATCGCGGATTCAGCTCTTCGCGGATGCGGAGTGCAAGCGGCGTGTAGGGGTAGTTACCCGGCCCGATCGTTCCCTGCGTCGAAGCCGTGCCCGACTGGTCGAGCGCGGCGTTCCAGGTCAGGTTCTTGCTCAGAAACAATGCCATCGGCTTGAGGTTAGAAAACTCCGTCTCAAGGTCATAGATGCCGAAGCGCAGGTCGGTCTTGCCGAGATTCTGATCGTAGTAGAGCTGATAGAGGCGTGCGATCGCGCAACAAGCCGAATCAATCGGGCTTTGCTCCTCCGTTGCGCCGACATAGGTATTGTTAAGTGAATTGTAGCTCTCGTAGAATCCTTCAAGCACGAACTGCCCGCCCGTCCATCCGAAGGCACGCTCGGCGTCAACACTCAGCCGGCCATCCATATTGTACAAATAGACGCTGCCTTGGCGCAGGCCACCCACGGGATTGTCCCACAGCTCCCCAGTGTAGAGCAAATTGAGCTGATAGGGCGAGGGATCGGCGCGCGCGGGGGCAGCCGGCAAGGCGGGCTGGGCCCCGGCGCCGGGCACTGCGCCATCGGCTGCGGTCAGGAACGGCTGCGCTGCGGGTGAGGCCGAAGGCCCCATAACCTGGGCCAGCGCACGATCGGCAAATGCGGCGGCAACAATCATGCAGCCGGCGACGGCCCAATGGCCAAACTTCGACATCCGAAGACTGCCTTCAGTAAATCAGATCACGTGTCCGATATATTTGATAAAACTTGCCAATAAGTTAATAATATTGAAACGTGTCGTGCCGGTGCGCCATGGCGTGTCGCGTTACGCAAAATATTTCAATGGAAAAAGGCTCTACCGGATGCGATTGCTCTTAGCATGGGCATGCATCACGGTTGCGGAGGCGGCGGCACGGTGTCGGGACTGCCGTATCGGTTCGGACGACCGATGGTCGCGGTGTTCTGTGCGGCGTGCCGTTCAGGTTTGCATGCCGTGTCGATAGTTACTTTATCTGAGGCGAATGCTACCCCCCGTGAAGCTGCCTTACCCGATCGCGTCGACATAGTCCCGCCGGTGGAAGGCGCCCGCCTCGGGGCGCGATGCACGGGCTGCATCCGTTGCGGCAGCGTCCAAAACGCCATCGCGCACCACCACGCCGTATTCCCGCCGTGCCGCCTCAACAGACACGAACCCGTCGCGGATGTCCTGTGCCACTTGCTCCGCCGGGCGGTCGAACGGATGGCCATGGCCGCCACCGCCGCCGGTTTCGATCAGCAGGATGTCGCCGCGGCGCAGCACCGTGCCGTCGGACAGCGGGGCCAGCACAAGTTCGTCCGGCGTGCCGGGGTTTACCACGGCGCGACCGGTGCCGCCGGCCTTGCCGCCAGCCACGCCCCAGGGCGGGTTCACCACGCTGTCGATCCGCATCGACAACACGGCTTGCTCCGCCAGCATTTCGTATTCGCGCACGACGCCGCAGCCGCCGCGAAACCGCCCCGCGCCGCCGCTGTCGCGGTGGATGCCGTAGCGCAGCAGCCGCACGGGATAGCCCAGTTCCAGGAACTCGACCGGATAATTCTCCTGCGCCACGAAATAGACCGCGTCGATGCCGTCGGCGTTGGGCCGCGCGCCGTAGCCGACGCCCAACCCGTCCGACATCAGGAACGGCTCGCCGCCGGCCGTGCCACGCAGCAGGATCACCACGTAGGCCGAGTGCGCGGCCGGGGCTTTTCCCCCGGCCACGTTCACCAGCCCGTTCAGCACCGCGAGGAAGCGCATCATCGTCATGCCGCGCAGCCCGAGTGGGGCGGGGAAGCGCGGCCACAGCAGCGAACCTTCGCGGATGCGCACTTCGTCCAGCGCGCGCGGCCCGCCGGCGTTGCAGACCTGCGCCGCATCGCCGCCGAGGAAGAACAATCCCAGCGCCATACCGGGAACGTCCGGGTTCATCAGGAAATTGACCGGGCCGGGTGCCTGGTTGTCGGTTGACGTGGTGTCGAGGATGAAACGGTCGTCCGGCGTGCGGGTCAGCGCGAGGCGGATAAAGAACGGGCCGTTGCCGTGGCCGTCGGAATCGATCGCGTCGGCGAAGCGGTGCGTGCCGACGGGAAATGTCTCGCGCAGGCGCGCGCGGACCAGGGTGCGCGTGCGGTCGAACAAGGCGCGGAAGGCAGCGGCAACAACGTCGGGGCCGAAGCGGGCGACGATCTCGGCGGTGCGGCGGACGCCGAGGTCCACCGAGGCCATCAGCGCGCGTGTGTCGCCGCGGCAGGTCTCCGGGTAGCGGGAGTTGCGATAGAAGATTTCGAGCGCGGCTTCATTGGTGGTGCCGGCGGAAATCAGTCGCGTAGGCGGGATGATGATGCCTTCCTGGAAGATGTCGGTCGTGTCGGAACTGATCGAGCCGGGGCGCAGCCCGCCGATATCGGAGAAATGCGCCCAGCCCATGACGAAGGCGGCGCGTTTGCCTGCATGGAAGACGGGGGCGAGGAAGACCTGGTCGTTGGAATGCGATACCGCGCCGCGCGAGGCGTAGCAGTCGTTGTACCAATAGAGGTCGCCTTGCTGCATGGTGTCGGGCGGGAAGCGGGCGAAGACCGGGCCGGTGATGTCGCCGAAGATCGGCACCATAGAGCCGACCACCATGACGCCATCGGCGTCGAAGAGCGCGGTGTAGAAGTCCTTCTTCTCGCGGATGAAGGCGCTGATGGCGGTGCGTTCCAGCAACGCGTCCATCTCGGCCTGGGCGGCGCGAATGGCGCCGCGGATGATTTCCAGTTTGATCGGGTCGAGCTGGGTTTGCATGCGCGGATTGGGCAATGGAACGGGTGGCGCTTGCAAGGGTCGTCAGAGGTTCCGCATGACCGCCGCCCAGCGGTCCAGCGCTGGCAGTATCGCGTCGCGGCCCGCCGATTCCAGGCTTATGACCACCCGTGCGATCCCGAGATCGCGATAACGCCGCAATGCGTCGGCATTCATCGGCGGGCCCCACACCGTCACCGGCACGTCGGCGAAATCGCGGCCGGCGGTCTGCAGCATGGCGCGGAACTCCGGCATGTACATGGCCACGTCGTCGTATTGCGGACGCGACCGATGCGGGATCCAGCCGTTGCCATAGGCGATCGCGCGCCTCGCGCCGTAAGGGAATGCGCCGCCGACAATCACCGGGGGATGCGGCCTCTGCACGGGCTTCGGCCAGACATGCATCGGCGGCAGGTTGAGCAAGTCGCCGTGGTATTCTGCCTCGGATTGGGTCCACATCGCCTGCATCGCCGCGATGCGCTCGCGCATCAGCTTGAAGCGGGATTTGAAATCGGTGGTGCCGTGATCGGCCATTTCCTCGGCGTTCCATCCCGCGCCGATGCCGAACAGAAAACGGCCGGTGGAAACCTGGTCGATCGAGGCGACCAGCTTGGCGGTCTGGATCGGATCGCGCTGCGTCACCAGACAGACGCCGGTGCCGAGCCGCAGCCGCCGCGTCACCACGGCCGCAGCGGTCAGCGAAACGAAGGGATCCATCGCCTCGGCGTATTTGCGCGGCAGTTCACCGCCCGCCGGGAATGGCGAGCGGCGGGACAGCGGGATATGCGAATGCTCTGGCGCCCAGAGCGATTCAAATCCGCGTTCTTCCAGCGCCACCGCCAGTTCCGTGGCGCTGGCCGCGTAGTCGGTGAAGAACATGGCAGCTGCGATATCCACGACGCCTCCTTTCGCCGCCGCTCCAGGCGGGTGCTGGCAGCGGAATTGGGCGATGGAATGGATCGGGATGCAAGTGGGCGGCGCGTGCGGAACGTTTCCCCGAGAGCATCCGGGGGTTCGCTATTCCGCTGCGCGTGCCGTCGCCGCCGGGGCGATCGCCGCGAGCGCCTGCGCCAGATCGTCTTTCAGGTCTTCCGGATCCTCCAGCCCGATCGATACGCGGATGACGCCGTCGGTGATGCCGAGCTTCGCGCGTTCCTCGGCGCCGATACGCATATGGGTGGTGGTGGCGGGGTGCGTCGCCAGCGATTTCGAATCGCCCAGATTGTTGGAGACTGCGATCAGCCCGAACGCGTTCATCGCCGCGAACGCGGCTTGCTTGCCGCCGGCGACTTCGAACGTGACCACGGTACCGCCTGCCTTCATCTGCAGCGTTGCCAAAGCGCGCTGCGGATGATCGGCGCGGGTGGGGTACCAGACGCGCGTCACGGCCGGCTGGTTGGCCAGGAAATCGGCGATCGATTCGGCGGCGCGACAACATGCGTCGACACGCAATGCCAGCGTTTCCAATCCCTTCAACAGCACCCACGCGTTGAACGGCGACATCGCGGGGCCGGTGTTGCGGATGAACGGCTGCAGCACGTCGTTGATCCACTTGCGATTGCTCAGCACCGCACCGCCGAGCACGCGGCCCTGGCCGTCGATATGCTTGGTGCAGGAATACACCACCACGTCGGCACCCATCTGCAACGGCTGCTGCAGCAGTGGCGTGGCGAATACGTTGTCTACCACCACGATGGCGCCGGCGTTGTGTGCCAGCGCGGCAACCGTTTCGAGATCGACGATTTCGAGCATCGGGTTGGACGGCGTTTCCAGCAGCACGAGATTGGCTGATGTGGCGAGAGCGGCGCGCCATTGGGCGAGGTCGCTGCCATCGACGAACTCGGTGTGGATGCCGAATTTCGGCAGCAGCGTGGAGACGATCCAGTGGCAGGAACCGAACAACGCGCGTGAGGCCACCACGCGGTCGCCGGCTTTGAGATGCGCGAGCATGGCGGCGTTCACGGCGGCCATGCCGGTGGCAGTGGTGCGACAGGCTTCGGCGCCCTCGATCAGGCAGAGCCGTTCCTCCAGCATGCTGATCGTCGGGTTGGCGAAACGCGAATATTGGTAGTGATCGATGGTGCCGGCGAAGGTGCCTTCGGCTTGCTCGGCGTTGTCGTAGACGTAGCCGGAGGTGAGGTAGAGCGCCTCGGCGGTCTCTCCGTGCTGGCTGCGGGTGATGCCGCCGTGCACGAGCCGGGTGGCGGGGCGGAGATTGCTGGGGTCGGTGGTCATTGCCGTCTGGGCCCTTCGCAGCTGGCCCGACCGATGGAGCAGCCTCGACCCTGGAAGGTGGGTCTGCGCTGGCCTCTTTAGCGCGCTTCTTTTACCTCGCCGCAATCCGGCCGGACAAATCGCGAGGGCCGGGCCAATCCCGGCGGGCGCGGACCGTAGGGACGGACGATTGCGCCGTCAACCCGGGGCGGCTAGGTTGGCTGGTGTTCAGGCGGGTGTAGTTCAATGGTAGAACGGCAGCTTCCCAAGCTGCATACGAGGGTTCGATTCCCTTCACCCGCTCCAATGCGCCGCCGGATCAGAACTTGATCAGTGCGGCGAGGATCGCGACGGCGATTGCCATCATGCCGCCCAGCCGGACCGTCAAGCGCAACTCGAGCGTGTCCACCCGATTGCGCAGAATGTCGATTGCGCGCGTCAGCCGTTGCTCGCGGACGTCCATCCGTTGCTCGCGGACGTCCATTGACGCTTCCAATTCGCGTCGCGTCACGTCCAGGTCGCTCTTGGTCACCAACGCCGTCATGATGAACTCGCGTGCAGCTTCCGCATGGGCTTCGGCTTCCTGCGCCGGAATCCCGGCATCGCGCAGGCGCTTGGCGTAGCCCAGCGTATCAAATGCGTAGGCCATCTGTCTTCCCCATGTGGTGACGTGGCGACCAGCGTGCCATGGGGCCGGCAAACAAACCGTTAACCAGGCTCAGCCCTTCACCGCGCCGGCCGTCAGTCCCGCCACCAGCCAACGCTGGCCCAGCAATGTCACCACCACCGGTGGCAGAGCGATCAGTGTTGCCGCCGCCATCAATGCGCCCCAGTCGGTGACGCCTTCGCCCACGAAGTTGAATGCTGCCACGATCAACGTGCGGCTGTTGATGTCGCTCAATACCAGCGAGAACAGAAAGTAGTTCCAGGCGAACACGAAACACAGGATCATGCTGACTGCCAGCCCCGGCCCGACCAGCGGCAGCACCACGCGCCACAGTACCGCCGTGTCGGAGCACCCGTCGATGCGCGCTGCTTCGGTGAGTTCGCGCGGCAAGGCGTCGAAGAACGGCAGCATGGTCCACAGCGCGAGCGGCAGCGTGATTGCTGCGTGGGTGACAATCAGTACCCAGAAACTGCCGACCGCACCGATTGCCGAGAACATCACGAACCACGGCAGCAGGAACAACGCACCGGGCGCCATGCGTGCCGCCAGTAACAGCAGTGCCGGCCATTGCATGCGGTTCCATGACACGGCAAACGCCGCCGGCACGCCCAGCACGATCCCCACTACCGTCGATCCACCCGCAACGATGACGCTGTTCAGGGCGAAGCGCAGGAACGGCATGGTGGTCAGCACCGTGTGGAAATTCTGCAGCGTTGGATGGAACAGAAGCTGCGGCGGCAAGGCCGTTACGGTGTCAGAATTCTTGAATCCGGCAGTGACCATCCAGAAAACCGGTGCCACCAGCACAATCGCCACCACGATGATCTGGACCGCGTCCAGCAGGGGTGCGATGCGCGTGGAGAGCGAGCGGGTTACCATTGCGTTGCTCTCCGAAACCGCATCAGCGCCAGCACGGCGCCGATGACAACCGCCGTGAGAGTCACCATCAGCGCGGACGCGTAGCCGATGTTGAGAAACACGAAGCCCTGCTTGAACGCGTAGATGTTCAGTGTTTCCGACGCGTCGCCGGGGCCGCCCTGCGTGGTGATGTAGATGATGTCGAAGAAGCGCAGCAGATCGACACTGCGCAGCGTGGCGGCGGTGACGATGCTGGGCGCGAGCAAGGGCAGTGTGACGCGGCGAAACAAACCCCAGCCGCGGGCACCGTCGATGACAGCGGCCTCGAACACGTCGATTGGCAGAGTCTGCAACCCGGCGAGCAGGATCAGCGCGACGAAGGGGGCCCATTGCCAGGTGTCGATCATGGCGACGGTCGGTATCACCCATTGCGGCGACGCGAGCCACAGGGCGGGCGGGATGCCGATGAGTTGCAGCAGCCAGTTGGCGATTCCCAGCGAGGGATCGAGGATCACCAGCCACATCATGCCTACCACAACCGGGGGCATGACGAAGGGCGAGACCAGCAGCGTGCGCAGCAGGCCGCGCAGGCGCCGCGCGCGATGCAGCAGCACGGCCAGGTAAAGGCCGGCGATCAGTTGCGATGCCAGCGACAGCAGATAGAGCGTGAAGGTGACGCGCAGGCCCTGCCAGAACTTCGGGTCCGCCAGAAGCTGTCCGTAATTGGCGAGGCCGGCGAAGTGCGGCGATGATCCGAAGCTGAAATGCTGCAGGCTGAGCCACAGCGTGTCGAGCAATGGAAAGCCGATCATCAGCGCAACGAAGCCAAGACCGGGCAGCAGCATCCAGCGGAACGAACCGTGGCGGCGGTAACGGCGGCGGCGCAACGCCTCGCTCTCCTTGAGGCGTGGCACGACCAGCGGTGCCTGGATGAACTCGGGCATAGCGGTCCCTTCTGGTGCCGGAACGCGGCGGGATGGGACCGCTCGCCTTGCTATTGTATATGGTCATCGCACTGCAAGGGGGGCGATGGCGATGGAAGCGATGTGGCCAGACGGCGCAGCCTATATCAACGGGCGCTTCATGCCGATTGACGACGCAACGATCCCGGTGTGGGAATGGGGCTACCGCCGCTCCGACGTCACCTATGACGTCGTCAGCGTGTGGGATGGCGCGTTCTTTCGCCTCGATCACCACCTGAAGCGCTTCCGTGCCTCGATGGAATACTTCCGCCTGGTCCCGCGCGAAAGCGACGAGGAGATCCGTGGCATCTTGCATGAGCTGGTGCGCCGGACCGGCTTGCGGGAGGCCTATGTCGCCATGGACTGCCTGCGCGGGTCGGCGCCGGCACATCTGCGCCGTCATCCAGCGAACGCGCAGCCGTATCTGCTTGGCTTTGCGGTGCCCTATGTCTGGCTGGTGCCGGAGGAAATCCGCGAGAAGGGCATGCACCTGATCGTTGCCTCGACGCCGCGCATTCCGGAACAATGCGTCAATCCGCGCGCCAAGAACTTCCATTGGGCCGACATGACCCGCGCGATGTTCGAGGCGGAAGACAAGGGTGCGCACAATCCATTATTGCTCGGCCTGGATGGCAACGTCACCGAAGGTCCGGGCTTCAACGTGTTTGTTGTCACCGACGGAAAGCTGGCGACGCCTGATCGCGGCGTGCTGGAAGGCATCACCCGCGGCGCCGTGATCGAGCTGTGCGGGAAGCTTGGTGTGCCATGCGAGGCACGGACGGTGACACCGGATGAGCTGCGCAATGCGGACGAGATATTCATTTCGTCAACGGCGGGCGGGATAATCGGCGTGACGCGGTTGGACGGGCGAATTCTGTCGAACGATCGTCCCGGGCCGGTGACGATACGGCTGCGCGATGCCTACTGGCGGTTCCGCAAAGAAGGCTGGTGCAACGAGCCGATCAACTACGACCTAAAGCTTGCGGCGGAATGAAGCGAGCGGGAGCACTTGCTCCCGCTACTGCCTGCCTATTTCTCCGCCATCATTGCGGCGATCTGCTGATCGGCGCTGCACGCAGCGTGATGCGCCGAGACCTCGCCGAGCAATACATTGTCCACCGCATCGCCGACGATCTCGCGTGCCTGCGGCTGGCGTTCCAGCGGCGGGCCGACTTCGCTGGTGCCGGTTGCACCCATCTGCTTCAGCAACCTCGCCCACTCGGCACGCACCGGTACCTGGTTCAGCCAAGCCTTGTACTGAGTGCTCTGCGCGACCGAGTCACGCGGCGGCGCGATACCTTGTAGCGCGAGCTTCGCATCCATTGCCTTGGACGTGGCCCACTGCACGAAATACCATGCCGCGGCCTGCTTCCTGGAAAACGCGGACAGCGAGACGCCCCAGCCGATCACCGTCGGTTTCGAGACGCCGCCGGGGCCAGGTGGCAGCAGCATCAGGCCGGTATCGTCCTGGCGGTGCGGGAACTTCATCATCTCGCCGAATTCGTTGCTGGATTCGAATGCCATCGCGGCACGGCCCTGGCCGTACAGCTCTCGGGTTTGCAGGAAGCTGTTGTTGATGGCACCAGGCGGGCCATATTTCCGCAGCATGTCGGCGTACCACGCGATCGCCCGCACGCCCTTCGGGCTGCACAGGTCAGGTTTTCCCGCCGCATCCATATAGTCGGTGCCGAAATTGTGGAGCACGTTGCTGAAGGTATAGGCCAGCGCCGGTTTCAGGCCGCGCGTCGCCCAGGGGATCATTGTCGGCTCGCATTTGTGCACCGCCGCTGCTGCCTGCATCAGCGCATCCAGCGAGGCCGGCGGCGCGATGTCGCATTTCTGGAAAATGTCCTTGCGGTAGTAGACGATCGGGCCCTCGATGTTCAGCGGGATGCCGTCCAGTTTGGCGCCGAAGGTCTCGCCCGCCACCGGAGCGTGGCTGAAATCGGCGAAGTCGTAGTCGGGAGATGTCTCGGCCGGGTTCTTCAGCAGCGGGTCGAGGCCGGCATACCAGCCGGCATGGGCGTACAGTCTGCCTTCCAGCGATTTCAGCGACATGAACACATCAACGCTGGGACTTTTCGATTGCAGGATCGTCACCAGGCGCTGCCGCATCTGCTGCTCCTGGAACGTATCGACCTGCACGTTGATGCCGGTGAGTTTTTCGAACTCCGGAAGCTGGGCGACGACGGCGTTGGACCAGGGATGATTCTCGGTGAGGAAGTCGATGGTCTCGCCCTGGTGGGCCTTCCAGTTGAAACCCTGCGCGAAGGCCGTGGCGCCGGCGAGCAAACACGCCGCAAGGCTGGCCAGTAGCAGGCCAGCGGTTCTGAGTCTCATCACGTCTCTCTCCCTCAGCCCCGAGATTGCGTTCCGAAGGCCGCAGCCGCCGTCAGGGCGGCGTCTCATGCGTCGATTCGCCGGGAAGGGCAACTGTGGCCGGATTGCTGCGGGCTGCTGCGTTGCGCGTGAGGGCCCCTCCCCCTAACACCCTCCCACACGGGGAGGGGGAATGGTTTTTTGCGTCCGTATGTGCTGGCGCCTGCGGGGGCAGGGCCGAACATGACCGGTTACATTTACACGGTGGGCGCAGCGACCTCGTCCAGAGCCAGGCCTCGTGCCTCTGGCCCCACTTGCGTCACGGCCACCGCTGCGACCACCAGCGCTACCGCGATTGCCACGAACACCGCGCTTATCCCGTAGCTGCGCTGAATGAGAAGGATCGTTGGAATGATCACCGCGGTCGCGATCCGCCCCGCCGATTGCGCCATCCCGAAGCCGGTGGCGCGCGCGTTGGTCGGGAACACCTCCGCGATGAAGATCTGCGACGAGTTGCCGGCGAGCTGGACGAAGAAGATCATCACAAAGCCCACCACGAAGAACATCGTGTCGGACGTCACGACGCCGAATGCCGCAGCGGCGATGCCGGCCAGGATGAAGGCAGCAATCGCCGTCACCTTTCGCCCGAAACGCTCCAGGGCATACATCATGAACGCGCTGGCGCAGGGAAACGCCAGCGTCATGCCCAGCGTGTAGGTGAGCGACTTGTTGATGGTGAAGCCATGCGTGGTCGCCATCATGTTCGGCAGCCAGGCGCCCAGCCCCAGCGCGACGCCGAAGAACGCCACGAAGCAGACCATGCTGGCGATGACCCGCCGCGGGAAGGAACGGAACACGATGCCGAACGGGTCGCTTTGTGTGTCGCTCGCCGCATCCGTGCTGAGCGTCTCCAGCGGCACTGTGCGTTGGCCCATGCGTTGCAGCAATTCGAGAGCCCGTTTGCCCTGGCCGTGGGTTGCCAGCCAGCGCGGCGATTCCGGCAGCGAGAAGCGCAGCACAAAGACGATCAAGGCGGCGATGCCCACCACGGTCCAGATGCCGCGCCAATGCAGGGTGTCACGGAACTCGAGCACGAACAGGGCACCGACCGGCCAGGGCCAGGCGCCGCCGATGAACTGCATCAGCGCAACGATACGGCCGCGATTGTGCTTGGGCGCGTATTCGGTGGTGTAGGCGAAGCACAGCGGTTGCTCGGCCCCCAGGCCGAGCCCGGCGAAGAAGCGGCAGACGAGAAGCCAGGTCAGGTTCGGCATCCAGGCGCCGGCTATTGTTGCGATTCCGAACAACAGCAGGTTGAACTGGTAGACTGCCTTGCGGCCGAAGCGATCGGTGAATTCACCCTGGCCCAGCGCGCCAAGAAACAATCCGATCAGCGTCACACTGTTCACCATGGCGGCGCCTGATGCGTCCAGGAAGCCGCTGTGGATCATGTCGGGCGTCATGGCACCGAACATCGTGTAGTCGATCACGTCGATGAAATAGCCCGCTGCGACGAGCCCCAGCACCTGCCAATGGATCGGCCCCATGCGCGCGTTGTCCATCGCCTCGCCGACATAGGCCTCGATTGTCTGCGCCATGCGTTTCCCCTTGGTTCCTTGTGCCGTCTCTGCCGTTTGTTATCCGAGACGGGGTGGTTGTGGGGGAGACACTAGCGTGTCGGGTATCGGCTGTCATGCGGGCCGGTGTCGGGCGACCACGGGTTCAGCCGATCGTCATCAGGCTGGCGTTGCCGCCGGCGGCGGCCGTGTTGATGCTGATCGTTTGTTCGGTGAGGAGGAATTCGAGCGGATAGCGTTGGGCCGCACCGCCGTGACGCGACGCCACGAACACCGGGACGATCGGTCCCTCGCGTGCCGCGATCCGGGCGTTCAAACGCAGCAATGCGTCGGGCGGGCCGTCGAACAAAGCCGCGGCGACGGCAGGTAGGGCGTGGGGTTCGCAACGGGCTATATGCCGGCGCAGCGGATCGGGGAGGCGATCGAGTTCCGGGAAATCCTCGGCGCAGCACACCAGTGCGCGGTTGCCGGTGGCGAGCGTCGCAGCGATCTGTGGCAACGCGGCGGCGCGCGCGGTCGCGACGCATAACACGTCGCCGCGCGGTGCCAGGCGATACGTGTTTTGCTCTCCCACGGGGCCGGCGAGTTCCAACTGGTCGTGGCAGGACGTTGGTTCGGCATAGACCGTCAGCGCGGCAACGTCGCTGGCGGGGATTTCGGCTTGCAGGAATGCGAGGAATTGGCGGACGGCGTCCGGGAAACAACCCGTCGAGGATCGGCTTGACCCGGCCATCTTTTCTGGCTGATCCGGCGCATGTGGATTGGCGCGGTGCGATCGATCTTGCGCAGATGGCCGGGTCAAGCCCAGCCATGACGAGGAGGCGGATTGCTCTGCCAACAGCCGCCGCAGGTAAAGTGGTCCGCCAGCCTTGGGGCCAGTGCCTGAGAGACCGTGGCCGCCGAATGGCTGCACGCCCACCACGGCACCGATGATATTGCGGTTCACATAGATGTTGCCGGCGCGGATACGTTCCGTTGTGTGCGCGATGGTCTCGTCGATGCGTGAGTGGACGCCGAAGGTCAGCCCGTAGCCGAGAGCGTTCACCTGATCGATCATCGCGTCCAGGTTGGCGCGGCGATACCGCACGACATGAATCACGGGGCCGAATATTTCGCGTGCCAACACCGACGGATTGGGAATTTCGATCAGCGCCGGCGCGATGAAGGTGCCTTCGGCGCAGTCGGGCGGCAGCGCCGTCATAAATACGGGGAAGCCGCGCTGCCGCATCGTTTCGATGTGGCGCAGGACGGCATCGCGCGCTGCCGCGGTGATCAGCGGGCCGATATCGGTGTCCAGGCGGCCGGGGCAGCCGACACGCAGTTCGGACATCGCGCCGCGCAGCATGTCCAGCAAACGATCGGCTATGTCGTCCTGCACCATTAGGATGCGCAGGGACGAACAACGCTGGCCGGCACTATCGAATCCCGATGCGATGATATCGGTGACGGCTTGTTCCGGCAGAGCGGACGAATCCACCACGACCGCGTTCTGTCCGCCGGTTTCCGCGATCAGCGGAATCGGGGCTCGGCGCGGATCCAACCGCGCCGCCAGGCTGCGTTGGATCGAACGCGCCGCTTCGGTGGAACCCGTGAAGATGACGCCGCACACACGCGGATCGGCGACCAATGTGGCGCCGACGGATCCGTCGCCGGGCAGCAACTGCAGCGCACCGCGCGGCACGCCGGCTTCGTGCAGCAACCGGATTGCGGCGGCGGCGATCAGGGGCGTTTCTTCCGCGGGCTTTGCCAGCACGACATTGCCTGCGGCGAGCGCGCCGGCGATCTGACCGGTGAAAATCGAGAGCGGAAAGTTCCACGGACTGATTGCGGCGACCACACCCAAGGGATGCTGCATCGCGTTGTCGAAGCCGGCGATTTCGTCTGAGTAATAGCGGAGGAAATCGATCGCTTCGCGGACCTCGCCGATCGCGGCGGAAAGGGTCCTGCCGGCTTCGCGCACGATCAGGCCGACCAGGGTTGGCAATTGCGCCTGAAGCAGATCCGCGGCGCGGCGCAATGCGGTTGCTCGTTCGGCGGGGGGCGTGGCGGCCCAGGCGGGTGCGGCGGCGTTGGCATGCGCGCAGGCGGTGCCGATCAGGTCTGGCGTTGTGTCGATCACTGTACCGATGCGGTCCTGGCGGTTCGCCGGGTTGAATACGTCGCGCGGCGTGCCGGTCTCGATTGTTTCGGCGAGCATTGGCGCGGCGTGCCAATCGATCGCGACGCTCGCGGTTGTGACATCGGCCAGTGTCGCAAGGTGTTGCTCGTTGCTGAGGTCCAGGCCGGAGGAATTGGTGCGTGCAGGCGAGAAAAGATCGCGCGGCGCCCGGATTCTGGGGTGGGGGGATCCGGGCGGATCGACAGCACGTGCCTCGGCTGCCGGATCGGCGATCAATGTTTCGACTGGCACGTGCTGGTTGGCGATCTTGTTGACGAAAGATGTGTTGGCGCCGTTTTCCAACAGGCGACGCACGAGGTATGGCAGCAGCGTCTCGTGCGTGCCGACCGGAGCGTAGATGCGGCAGGGGCGGTTCAGCTTATGGGGACCTACCACCTCCTCGTACAATTGCTCGCCCATGCCGTGCAGGCATTGGAATTCGTATTGGCCCGGCTGGAAGTTCGCGCCGGCCATTTCGTAAATTGAAGCCAGGGTCTGCGCGTTGTGGGTGGCGAATTGCGGGAACACGGCGTCCGGCGCATCCAGCAGCTTGCGCGCGCAGGCGAGGTAGCAAACGTCGGTGTGCACTTTGCGGGTGTAGACGGGGAAACCTTCCAGACCGTCCACCTGCGCGCGCTTTATTTCGCTATCCCAATATGCGCCTTTGACCAGCCGCACCATCAGCCGATGGACGCTGCGGCGCGCCAGGTCGATCAGGAAATCCACCACGAACGGCGTGCGCTTCTGATAGGCCTGCACCACGAAGCCGATGCCGTTCCAGCCGGCCAGAGCCGGGGTGGCGCACAGCGCTTCCAGCAGATCGAGCGACAGGTCGAGCCGGTCTGCCTCCTCTGCGTCGATGTTGAGGCCGATGTTGTGGGTGCGTGCCTGGATGGTGAGCGCGACAAGCCGCGGCAATAGTTCCGCCATCATGCGGCCGCGTTGGGCACGCGTATAGCGCGGGTGCAGCGCGGATAATTTTACCGAAATGCCGGGGCGTTCATCGATGCCACGGCCGGTGGCGGCTGTGCCGATTGCGTGGATGGCTTGATCGTAGTCGTTGAAGTAGCGGGTAGCGTCGGTGGCGGTTAGAGCGGCCTCGCCCAGCATGTCGTAGGAATAGCGGAAGCCATGCGCTTCCAGGCGGCGGCTGTTGGCAAGTGCCTCGTTGATGGTCTGGCCCAGCACGAATTGCTCGCCCATCAGGCGCATGGCGATGTTCAGGCCGCGGCGGATCAGCGGTTCGCCGCCGCGCGCGATCAGGCGCGTGAGGGCGGAGATCAGGCCGGACTCGCTGGTCGTTGCGGTCAGGCGGCCGGTGAGAAGCAGGCCCCAGGTGGCGGCATGCACGAGCAAGGAATGACTGCCGCCGAGATGCTGCTGCCAGTCGGCATGGGCGATCTTGTCGCGGATCAATGCGTCGCGGGTGGGAGTGTCGGGGATGCGGAGCAATGCCTCGGCGAGGCACATCAGCGCGACGCCTTCCTGGGTGGACAGGGCATATTCTTGCAGGAGGTTTTCCACCAGGCCTCGCGTGCCCTTGGCGCGCAGGGTTGTGACCAGGCGATGTGCGAGGGCGTGGATGCGTTGGGCTGCTTCGGGGGATTGCGTGGCGAGGTCGCGGAGGGGCGGGATGCAATCTGGTTCGGGACGGCGGTAAGCGGCGGTGATGGCGGCGCGCAATGGGGGTTGCGGGGGTGCGTCCTGGGACAGAGCGGCGAAGGGCGGTGTCGGCATCGGGTCTCTCCGAACCTCTCCCGTGCGCGCTGTTCGTGCAGCATGGGGTTGAGCCGCGCAGCGGATCAACGCGCGTGCGAAGCGCGCAGGGTGAGGGTGATCGGGCCGGCAGGCAACTATTGTGTAGCGACCCGATCACCCTCACCCTCGGCGCCTGCGGTGCCTCGACCTCTCCCGCTTGGCGGGCGAGGTTATGTTGGGGGAGTATCGGGATGACCACACCAGTTGACGTTCTGATCATCGGCGCGGGGGCGTCCGGCGCGGCGGTCGCCTGGAGCCTTGCCGAGACCAGGATGCACATCCTTTGCCTGGAACAAGGCGATTGGATGACTCCGTCGGACTATCCCAGCGCGCATCGCGATTGGGAAGCGCGCGGGTTCAACGAATTCAATGCAAATCCGAACCGCCGCGCGCGCGAGACGGACTATCCGATCAACGGTGAAAACTCGCCGATCCAGGTGGTGAATTTCAATGGTGTCGGGGGAGGGACGGTGCTGTATGCCGGGCATTTCCCGCGCTTTCATCCGTCGGATTTCCGCGTGCGTACGCTGGATGGCGTGGCGGACGACTGGCCGATCGATTATGCGACGCTGGAGCCATTCTACAACGAAAACGACCGTGTGACGGGGGTTTCCGGGCTGGCGGGCGATCCCGCGTATCCGCCGCACGAACCGATGATGCCGCCGCTGCCGCTGGGCAAATCCGGCGCTGTGCTGGCGCGCGGGCTGAACAAGCTGGGGTGGCATTGGTGGCCATCGGACAGCGCGATCGCCTCGGTGGATTATGAAGGCCGAGCGAAGTGCATCAACCTGGCGCATTGCGTCTATGGCTGCGCGCAGGGGGCGAAGGCAAGCACCGATATCACCTATTGGCCCGCGGCGATCCGTGCCGGGGTGGAGTTGCGCACGCGGTGCCGGGTGCGGGAGATTACGGTCAATGAGCAGGGCATGGCGTCGGGCGTCGTGTATTACGATGCCGATGGGCGGGAACAATTCCAGCCGGCGGAAGTGGTGGTGGTGGCCTGCAACGGGGTTGGCACGCCGCGGCTGCTGCTGAACTCGGTGTCGGCGAAATTTCCCAACGGTGTCGCAAATAGCAGCGGGTTGGTGGGCAGGAACCTGATGTTCCATCCTTATGCCCGCACGTTCGGCTATTTCGAGGAGGAACTCGACGGCAACCACGGTCCCGGGAACTGCATCTGGAGCCAGGAATTTTATGAGACCGACCGTTCACGTGGGTTCGTGCGTGGGTATACGTTCGAATTCGCGCGTGGGCAGGGCGCGGTGATGGCGGCGGTGCACGGTATGGAAACCGGGCGTCTGCCGTGGGGGGAGGATCACCATCGGGCCTATCGCAAGCAGTTTCGTCACCGCACGGGCATGGTGGCGATCTGCGAGGACCTGCCGGAGGAACATAACCGTGTGACGCTGGACCCGGTGCTGAAGGATTCGAATGGCATTCCTGCGCCGAAGATCGACTATACGTTGAGTGAGAACAGTACGCGGATGCTGGAGCATGGCGTGGCGCGGGCGACCGAGATCCTGCGGGCGGCGGGGGCCTACGATATCGGTTACGAATTGCCGATCGCCGAGGGGGGGTGGCATCTGATGGGCACCGCTCGCATGGGAACCGATCCGGCGCGTTCTGTCGTCAATGAATGGGGCCGGTCGCATGACGTGAAGAACCTGTTCGTTGTCGATGGCAGTATCTTCGTGACGTCGGCGGGGGTGAATCCTACGCGGACTATCCAGGCGCTGGCGCTGTATGTGGCCGACAGCATGAAGCGGCGCCTTGCCACTTTGTTCGATTGAGGTGGTTCATGAGTGAAACTGCGGTTTTGACGGCAGATCAGGCGCGGTCGTTGCGCTGTCTGGCGGGCATGATGATCCCGGCGAGCAATGCCTATCACGTGCCGAGCGCCGCGGATGACGCGATCTTTGCCGATATCCTGCGCAGCTTCGGCCGCGATGCGGCGGACGTGCAGGCGGCGATGCGGACGTTGGAAGAACTGGCGGGCGGGGTGTTTGCCGATCTGGATGCTGCGCGGCAGCAGGCGGTGGCGGCGCGGTTTCGGGAGATCGGGGGCGAGCCGCTGACATTGCTCTCGCGCATTATCCTGCAATGTTATTACCGGGACGATCGGGTGATGCGGTCGCTGGATATGGAAGTGCGGCCGCCGTTCCCGAAAGGATTCGCGGTGGAGCAGGGGGATTGGGCATTGCTCGATCCGGTGCGGCGGCGGGGGAAGTTGTATCGGGATGTGGAGTGAGGAAACCGCAGAACCATATCAGTTCAGAAAGATCTTTCCGGGGTTCAGAATTCCCCTTGGGTCCAATGCCTGTTTTACCGAACGCATCACCGCCAACGCTTCTTCACCATGCTCCTGGGCCAGGAATTCGCGTTTGCCGATGCCGACGCCATGCTCGCCGCTGCATGATCCGCCCAGCGATAACGCGCGCGCGACGATCTTCTTGTCCAGTTCCCAGGCGCGGGCCAGGCCGTCCGGCTCGGGCGGGACCAGGATCACCGTGTGGAAATTGCCGTCGCCGACATGGCCGACGATCGGGGCGATCAGGCCGGACGCGGCGATGTCTTCCTTCGTACCCAGGATTGCCTCATCGAGGCGGGAAATCGGCACGATCGCGTCGGTTGCGATGCCTTGATATCCGGGTTTCAATGCCAGGCAGGCCCAGTACGCATCGTGCCGCGCTTGCCATAGCTTGCCGCGCTCGGCGGGATCGGTGGCCCAGCGGAAGCCGTGGCCGTTGCAGCTTGCCGCGATCTCCTCGGCCTGCTGTGCTTGTTCCTGCACCGATGCCGGAGTTCCGTGGAATTCGAAGAACAGGGTCGATTGTTCTTCCAGACCGGAGAGTTTGGAATAGGCGATACAGGCGCGCACTTGCACGTCGTCCAGCAGTTCCATGCGAGCGACCGGGATGCCGTGCTGGAGGATCGCGATCACCGTTTCGACCGCGTCGCGCAGGGTGGAGAACTGGCAGGTGGCGGAGGACATTGCCTCGGGGATGCCGTGCAGGCGTAATTGGATTTCGGTGATGATGCCCAGTGTGCCTTCCGAGCCGATGAACAGACGGGTGAGGTCGTAGCCGGCGGCGGATTTGCGGGCGCGGCCTCCGGTGCGGATCACGCGGCCATCCGCCAGGGCAACGGTGAGGCCCAGCACGTTCTCTCGGATCGTGCCGTAGCGGACGGCGTTGGTGCCGGAGGCGCGAGTCGCGCACATGCCGCCGATGGTGCAGGCAGACGTTCCGGGATCGACAGGAAAGAACAGACCGGCGTCGCGTAGATGGGTGTTGAGTTGGTCGCGGGTGACGCCGGCCTCGATACGGCAATCCATATCGGGCTGGCTTAAATCGAGGATGCGCGTCATGCGCGACAGGTCCAGCGTGATGCCGCCGCGCACCGGCGTGACGTGGCCTTCGAGGGAGGTGCCGGCACCGAAGGCGACCACCGGCACGTGCGCGTTGTTGCAAAGCGAGAGGACGCGGGCGGCTTCGTCTGATGTTTCGATGAAGGCGACGGCGTCGGGCAGGACCGGCGGCTGGGTGTCCTGGCCGTGCGCGTGATGCTCGCGCAGGGCGAGGTTGGTGGTGATCCGCTCGCCCAGGAAGGCGCGGGCGCCTTCGATCAGGGTTTCGATGGGCGTTGGCATTGGCGGGTCCTCTGGTGGTGTCAGCTTGCCGCATAGGTCCGGTTGGCGCGGGGTGGCAAGGAGCAGTTGCGGGCCACTTGTCCACGGATCCCGATCGCGTGACCAGCTTGACCAAATCTGACGAAAATTTGGTTGGCGGGATTGGGAATCAGGGCGCCTATCGCAATCCCCACCCGCCCCGCTTGCACCATCGACCCCACCGCCGCAGGTTGGAGATCATCCAGCACGTCCCCGCTTAGTCGCAGGGGCCACCACCGATAGGACCCTGAATGCCCGAGCTGACCCTCCGCGATAAGCGCATCCTCGGCGACGAACTGCTTAGCGCCGACGACGATGTCTTCGCCAACATGGTCGTGCCATCGGAGATCACACCGGAGGTCGCAGCCTTCGCCGCCGAACTCAGTCCGCTGCCGCCGCAGCATGTGCCGCTGATCCAGGACGACCTTGCGGCGTACGGCTGGCCGGCCGACGGCGTTCGCGCCCGGATCGAGCGCGATGGCGGCGACATCCGCTTTGGCTGGCGGCTGCGCGAATGGCCGGACAAGATGCTGATGGCGGTTTTCCACGCGATTTGGATCGACCCGCAAGGACCGCCGATCGACATGACTCCGGACACGACGGAAGGCGATACGTCGCTGTTCGTTCCGGCATCGCCGGAATTCGATCCGTCGCAGCCGCCAATGCCGCGATACCGGATCACCCATCTGCGGCCCGATATGTCCGCGGAAATCGGGGCACGGATTGCGCGGCTCAAGACGGGGCAGCGCGCTTATGAAGAAAGGCGCGCCGCCAAGGCCGGTAAGACGCTGGAGGAGTGGTTCAACGACAAGTACAATCCGGATGCCATGGCAAGCGTGCTGCCGCCTTTCATCAAGGCGTGTGAGGAATTCGACGCCAAATTGCCAACCTTGCCCGAATTCGTTTCGACTGAAACCCCGGCAATAGAACAGTATTTGCCGGAAACCTCCGAAGTATCGAGCGCAGACCCGGATGGCTCTGCCGCAACCGCGGATTCCCCGGGCGCGCCGTCCGAGGCAAACTCGACAATTGACAGTCCGTCGGAACCAGGCCCGGAACCCGCCACAGACGCCGGCTCGCCGGACGAAGTCGAGGCTGCCGACGACGATTTCGACGAAGGCTACGACCCCGAAGAAGACAAAGCGCAGCGACGGCTTTGGACCGCGATGGACAAGATAGAGGAATGGGCGGACGCGCGCCGGTTTTTCCACGCCATCATCACGACTGGCCGGTGACATGAATGATCCGATCGGTCGACGCGCCGCTGTACAAACGTTTCGCCGCCATCATCCGCGCCGATCCCGGCCTGATGCATCTGCTGCATCGCTTGCGCGGCATGCGGTTGCCGCAGTGGCGGCTGGTCGCCGGATGTCTGTACCAAACTGTGTGGAATGTGCTCGGGAATCGGCCGCGAGGTACCGGTATCAAGGACTATGATCTGATCTATTTCGATGCCGCCGATCTGTCGTGGGACGCCGAGGATGCGGTGATCCGCCGCGTCGCGGCGGCGACAGCGGACTGCGTCGGTCCTGTTGAAACACGCAATCAGGCGCGGGTGCACCTATGGTTTCCGCGGCGCTTCGGCTGTGTCTATCCGCGCCTCGCCTCCGCCGATGAATCGCTGCGACACTACGCGTCAGTGGTGCACGCCGTGGGCGTGCGGCTGGATGACGACGGCGAACTCGATATTGCCGCACCGTTCGGCCTGGCTGATGTGTTTGCCATGGTCATCCGACCGAATAGCGCGCTGAACAATGCGGCATCGCATGCGGCGAAGGCGCAGCGGGCGAGGGCGATTTGGCCGGAGGTAACCGTGCTGCCGTGGCAGGCTGCGGATGCCCGGGACAGCGGGGAAGCGGCGCCTCTGGCCTCATGAGCCAGCGGCTGCAACGTTGCGCCGGCTACGGCCACTCCGCGGAGACTGCCCATGACCCCAACGATCAACGCCGACCGCCTGTGGCAATCCATCATGGAGATCGCGGAGATCGGCCCGACACCGGAAGGCGGCAGTTGCCGCCTCGCCCTGGCCGCCGAAGACAAGGCCGCCCGTGACCTGCTGCTGCGCTGGTGCCACCCGCTCAACCTACATTTCGAGCAAGATGCGATCGGCAACATGTTCCTGCGGCGCGAAGGGCGCGAGCCGGCGGCGGGGGCGGTCGCGTTCGGCAGTCATCTCGATACCGTGCCGACCGGCGGACGCTTCGATGGCGTGTTCGGCGTTCTCGCCGGCCTGGAAGTCATGCGCGCGCTGGCAGACGCCGGCCACACCACGCGCACCCCTCTGGAACTGGTGAACTGGACCAACGAGGAAGGCAGCCGCTTCGCCCCCGCCATGATGGGCAGCCGAGTCTTCGCCAATACGCTGCGGCTGGAAGACGCGCTGGCGATCACCGACGATGCCGGCATCACCGTGGGGCAGGCGCTGCGGGACAGCGGCCAGGCGGGGCCGCTGACGCCCTCGCCGCGCGGTTGGGCGTGCTGGCTGGAGGCACATATCGAGCAAGGCCCGGTGATGGAGGTGGACGGCGCCGATATCGGCATTGTCACCGGCACCGTGCACGCACGCTATTTCCAACTGACCATCACGGGCGAGCCGAGCCATGTCGGCCCCACCACGATGGACCGCCGCCACGACAGCCTGGCCGCCGCCGCCGAGATCATCCTGGCGGTGGAACGCATCGCCTGGGGCGCGGAGCCGCGCGGGCGCGCGTCGGCAAGCTGGATTGCGAATTATCCGAATGCGCGCGGCAACGTCGCGAACATCACCCGGCTGCATTGCGACGTACGGCATG
>DATKPQ010000196.1:0-68503 GCA_035523995.1 Acetobacteraceae bacterium
TACCACGCGGCCCAGCCAGCCTTCGGTGCCGACCTTCTCGGCCTCACAGGTGTGCCAGATGTCCATGGAGCGGAAATGCGAGCGCGGCGAATCGAGGTAGCCGACGCCGTGCATGATCGCCAGCTTGTCGTCGTCCCAGAACTTCTTCAGCGGCGCCATATACTGCGGAATGGCGTGCGCCTGGTCGAGTTGGATCATGTCGGATTCCGCAATGCCGACGGCCTTGCGGTTATCGCGATAGAGCCCGTTGTTGTACGGGATCACGGTATTCAGGTAGTCGTTTCCGCCGGTGAGCTGGAGCACGACCAGCACCGGATCCTTGGCTGCTGTCTGTGTTGCAGACATTATCCCATCCTCCTTGTCGATTCTTGTCGTTTCAACCGAAGTGGTATTCGCGCGTCGCCACGATGAGCTGCAGCATTTCTGCCGTGTGCTGCGTGGCGATCTGCGCGTTGGCGCCGTCCCACTTGATCTCACCCCACTGCTTCGCGGTATCGGTGAGCTCCTTCTTGGTGTCGGCGCCGACTTCGACCGGCCCCAGCAGGTCCAGGCAGTTGCTGACCAACTGCTCTGGCGTTTGCTTGCCGTGCGCTTTCAGCCGCTCGATGATCGCCTTCACGCCCGGAAGATCGGGATTGCCGATCTGCGCCGCGACGAAGTTGATGCGCGACATCAACGAGCCGCTGTTGATCCACTCGCGGCCGGTGTGCCAGCCCTCGACCGACGGCGGGTTTAGCAGATCCTGGCCCATGTAGGACGGTTGCATGGACAGCTCGCCGTAGCCGGGCTTCGGCAGTTCGTAGCCGCCGACCAGGCGCAGCGTGCCGACCACCACTTCCGCCGGCGACTTCAGGTGCTGGAAGCGGGCGTTCTTGAACCAGTCAGAGGTGAAGATGGTGCGCAGAACCGGCACCATGTCGCCCTTGGACTCACGGAACACCTTGCACATCGCGTCGAGCGCGGCCGGGTCGCGCGGCGCCTCGATCGGCCAGGCCGGCACCTGCGGCTCGTCGGCGACGAAGAAGTTGTACAGATGCCGGCAGATGAACTTCGCATTGGCCGGCTGCTGCATGACGATATCAATGATGTCCTCGCCGTTGAGGTTTCCCTTGTGGCCGAGGAACTCCTTCTCGCCGTCGTCATGGTCTTCCGGACGGTATTCGAACTTCCACGGGAACCGCCCATAGGGCAGCCGCGGCAGCTTGGTTTCGAAGGTCCAGCCGGTGAAGGCGCGCGATGCCTCGCGCACGTCCTTCTCGGTGTAGTTGCCGGCGCCGAGGCTGAACAATTCCAGCAGTTCGCGGCCCCAGTTCTCGTTCACCGCGGTGCCGTGGTTCTGGTTGTTGTCCAGCCAGAAGATCATGGTCGGGTTGCGGGCAATCCGCACCAGCAGATCGCGGTAATTCCCCATCCCGTATTTCCGGAACATGTCGATTTGTTCCAGCAACTGATCGTAGTTGTCGACCTTGGAGTTGCCGGTGGCGAACACGTGGTGCCAGAACAGCGCCATTTTCTCTTCCAGCGGGCGCTTCGTGTTCACCAGATAGTACATGTAGTTGACGTTGCCCATCGGGGGCTGTCCGCCGGGGAGCAGCGCGGCGGGCTGGTGCCGCAGCAGCGTATAGGGATCGACGGGCGGCTGCGTATCCGGATGCAGCAGTTCCTCGACGGTCGCGTTGTACCCCTTGGCCACCCTCGCCTCAAGTTCGTCCCTGCTGGCGCCGAAACCTGCGCGCCGCATCAGATGTGCCATCAATGCGATATCGTCCTGGCGTGCCATCTTGTTGATCTCCCTTCCCTCTGTGTGTGGTGATCTTGTTGAGTCGCTGGTGCCCTCTGTCAGTGAACGACCGAGGGCCAGGCAATCCATGTCATGACGGCGCGCGGCAGGGTGGAGCGGCCATGTGCGGAGAGATGATCCCAGTGTCCTTGCTCCGGCTGGCCCGGGCGGCGTCGTCGTGTGCTTCGTAACAAGGACAACCCTCCGTCAGGGCCGCGTTGTCCCGGCCGCGTTCCCGTTTTTGTGATCGGAGCGGTTCGCGCACCGCGACCCGATCTGCCGTGTTGCTACGCCCGGGTTTTGCCCGGCCATTGCGAGTCGGTTGGCACCCCGCCGATTTATCGGTGGCGGGCCGGTCGCGTCGTCCGATGACCAATAGACAATGGGCCTCGTGCGCGACACGGTTGCCAGCCGTCATCGCAGGGGTAGGCTTGCCGAGAGCACACAATTAGTCCAATCTAAAAATGCAATTTCATCCATAGACGTTGGCAATGGGAGGGGCCGTGACCCTTACCGAGCTCCGCTATTTGGTTGCCGTTGCTGACCTATCCCATTTCGGCCGCGCGGCCGAGCGTTGCCATGTCTCCCAGCCGACGCTCAGCACCCAGTTGATGAAGCTCGAGGAAAGCCTCGGCGTGCCGTTGGTCGAGCGCACCACGCGCTTCGTCACGCTCACGCCGATCGGGGCCAACGTGGTGGCTCATGCGCGGCGTATTCTGGAGGAAGCCGACCAGATCTCGGAGCTGGTCCGGCATCGCCACGGCACGCTGACCAGCGTGTTGCGGCTGGGCATCATCCCGACGCTCAGTCCTTATATCCTGCCGCTCTTGCTCGACCAGTTGCATCAGAGCTTTCCCGAGTTGCGGCTGGTCCTGCGCGAGGATCTCACCGCCAACCTGATGGCCGCACTGGATGCCCATGCGCTGGACGTCCTGCTGTTGGCCTTGCCAGAGCACCCGGGCGCCTATCGCGCGATGCCACTGTTTTTGGAGCCGTTCTGCTTCGCCTGTCCCGCGGGACATCGGCTGAGCAACCGTCCGGCCGTGACGGAACGCGATCTGGCGGATGAGTGTCTGCTATTGCTCGATGAGGGCCATTGTCTGCGCGACCAGGCGCTGGCGGTGTGCGGCGAGCAATCCCGGGAGGGCCGCGGGCCGAGCGACGACTTCCGCGCCACCAGCCTGGAGACAATCTGCGAAATGGTCGCCGCGGGCCTTGGCTGCACGCTGTTGCCGGCGATGGCCGTGCCACACTTGACGGCGCGGCACAGGCGTTTGGACGTGCGGCCGCTGGTTGCAGCGAAGGCGGACCGGCGCATCGGCCTGTTGTGGCGGAGCAGTTTCCCGCAGGGCGAGGACCTGGAAGAACTCGGCAGGTTTATTCAAGGGCGATTGCCGGACAGTGTGAAGCGCATCGGAGCGGCGGGGGGAAGTGCGGATAGCGTCGCGGCCGGGCGGCCGCAACGGCGGCAGATTCCGGCCTGATATCACCGGGTAAAGGACGACGCGCGCCGTTCCTATGTCATTGCGAGGACCGCCGCGACGAAGCAACCCCGATCGTGTGGCGTACGGACTATCCGTGCGCTTTCCCGCACGAGATTGCTGCGTCGCTTTGCTCCTCGCAATGACAACTGGGGCGACATGACCCGTGAGGGGACATGACCCGTGAGGGGACATGACCTGTGAAGGGACATGACCCGTGAGGGGACATGACCCGTGGGGCGATATGACACGTGGGTCAGCGCGGCCCGCACTTCGCGGATATCGAGTCCAATGTGCCAAATCCAACAACGGACGACTGCGTGAGCCGGTCCAGTACGCGCTGAAACCGTTGCGCATGCGAGCGGCGGCTCTTTGCAACGGTTTCGAACCAATCGGCGATATCGTCGAAGCCCTCATCACGCGCTGTTCGTGCCATCCCCGGATACAGGTCGGCGTCGTCATGGAGCGCGCCGGCGATGGCGGTGCGTAGATTGTCGGCGGTATCGGCGTCGCCACTTTCGTCATGCGCGCTTAATGCATCCAGATGTCCTTCGGCGTTCGCGTCCCGGCGCTGTGCAAGGCTTCGGAACAGGGCGGCGAGCCGATCATGGCCATCGCGTTCGGCAACCGCCGCGAGAGCGAGATAGCGCCGGGCGTCACGTGTTTCATTGCAAAATGCATGGGCGAGATTCGCCGCGGTGCGGCTGACGGCGTTTGCGGCCAATGCCTTCCTCCCTTCCGCCCGATGGGGCGGAATTGTTGGCAGGCCCGGCGGCACAATCGAGGTACCCGGCGTGCGCCGCAGACCCGCGATATCGGGAGGTTAGCTTATGGCTTGTGGAAACCTCAAGCCTTGCTAGAGCAGGGTGCGGATGGTCTCCAATTGCGCTGGATCGTCGGCGGGGCAGACCAGCAGCGCGTCGTCGAAACCGATGTCCTGAAGGCGCTGCAACCGGTCGCGTGCTTCGGCGGGCGGGCAGATCAGCGAGATGCCCAACGGCCGGCCGACTGCGGGAATTTGCGGATCGGGCCGCAGGTCGGTGAAGATGTTGGCAATCACGGCCCGCTGGCCGCCGGCGTCGCGATACATGCGCAGGCCTTGCTCGGCATCTTCCCAAGAGCCGTGAATGCCGGAGGCAATCCAACCCTGGCACGTCTGCGCCGCAAGGTTGATCCAACGCGGGCTACGCCAGGCGCCGAGCAAGACCGGCGGGCCGCCCTCGGTGCCGGGCCAGTTGGACAGCGCCGGGCCATACACCGGCTCATTGTTCCAGGTGCGGCGCATGACATCCAGCATGCCGGGAAGTACCTTGAAGCGCGTGTCGTAATCCGCCTGCACCGCTGCGAAATCGTTGCGCGTCGAGCCGGTGCCGACACCGAACCGCAGCCGGCCGTTCGACAGCAGATTCACTGTTTGCACGCGATGCGCATGCTCTACCGGATGGCGGATGGGAATCTGCACGACGCAGGTACCCAGCTCGACGCGGCGCGTCGTGGCGCAAAGCGCGCCGAGCAGGACCAGCGGATCGAGCGTCGGCCAACCGCGCGCGAAAGCGTCGGTGACCCACAGGCTATGGTAGCCAAGGTCCTCGACGCTGCGAGCAATATTGGTGACGTGGTCGATCATAGAGGCGACGCCAGCGGGGATCTGGCGGGGTATGGTCACGATGCCCAGGCGCACGGCGTGATGCTCCTCTCCGATGATTTTGATACAACTGTAACGGCACGCGGCAAGAGAGGCGAGCGGGGCGCGGTGGAGGCGCCGCGCCACGTCGCGGGTCTTGTCCTTGGAGCGAGAAGGCACGCACCGTCGCCAGGCTTGACACAACCATCAGCGAATGTCGCAGCCGGTCGTGTCGCCTGAATCTCACCCGATCAGCGGGGGAAGGTGGCAGGGTCAGGCCCTGCCATGACGGCGTGGGTCAGTACCCCGTGCCCATCCGCCCTTCCGTCTCATCCGCGGGGAAATTGCATTCCACCGCGATGCCGTCCGGATCGTAGTAGAACAACTGCGTCATGTTCAGCCGCGGCAGCACGCGTTCATCGAACTTGATGCCGCGGTTTTCCAGGTTCGTCTTCATATCCTTCAGCCCTTCGCAGGCGAAGGCGATGTGGTCCAGGCGGCCGGTCCTGGCAGGGTCGGATGCCGCGTCCTGAATCACCGGATCCTCGGCGCGGTAGCCGATCAGATGGACGGTCGGCACGCCGCCGCAATACAGCCAGTACCCTGGAAAATCGAGCGGCGGACGATCGCCCACCGTCAGGCCGACGACGTCGGTATAGAAATTCTTCGTCGCCTCCAGGTCGCGTACGCGGATGGTGTAGTGGTTCAGCGATTGGGCAGGCATTGTGCTTGTTCCTCCAGCTAAGTTCAGAACTGGTTTTCCGGGGCCATGCCGAGCAAGATCTGCCCGACCGTCTCATAGTGAAGCTGCCGGCCTTGCGACTGCTGCGCCACGGTATGGATGTCGCGCAGGCGTCGCTCGAACGGGTGGTCCTCGAAGATCGCGATCGATCCGGCAGCGTGATACAGCATGCTCACCACCTCGCGCGACTGCTGGATCGCCCAGGTGGAGGCCAGGCGGATCATCGCGTGGTCTTCGTCGGTTTGCTCGCCGGTTTCCAGCACATGGTCCCAGGCGGTGTTCCATACGCCATGCAGGAAGGCGCGGGCGGAACGCCAGCGTGCCTCGCACTGCGCCACCTGCGATTGCACCACGTTGTTTTCCCGCATGGGCTTCGAGGCGCCGCGCGAGGTCTTGGTGGCTGGCAGGTCATAGAACGCGTCCATGGTGGCGCGCGCGATGCCGAGCCCGACGCCGCCGAAGCCGCACGAGTACAACTGGTTGCTGGTGAACCGATATAGCGGCCCGTCTTCGCGCCGCTCGGCCGGGCCATCGCGACTCATCGAATGGTTCTCCGGCACGAATACATTTTCCACCACGTATTCGTCGCTGCCGGTTCCGCGCAGGCCCACGACGTGCCAGATATCGTGCATCGTCACGCTGGACTTGGGGAACAGCATCGTGCGGACTTTTCCGCCGGTGCCGGCGACCTTCATATGCGCGCCGAGCCAGGTCGCGTGATGGCTGCCGCTGGCGAAGCGCCACTTGCCGCTGATGCGATAACCGCCTTCCACCGGCTGCGCTTCATAGGGCGCGCCGGGCGGTCCCCAGGCGAGGATGCCGGTGGACGGGCCGAAAATCTCGCGCGCGACGTCCGGCGCGAGATACGCCGCCGACATGCTGCACCCGTTGTTCTGGCAGATACACCAGGCGGCGGAAGCGTCCGCGGCGGCTATGGTTTCGGTGATTGTCGCGAACGTCACCGGCCGCAATTCGGCACCGCCGACCGAGCGTGGCTGCAACATCCGGAAGAAGCGGCCGTCGCGCAGCTTGTCGAGCAACCACGGAGGCAGTTCGCGGCGGGTTTCGATGTCGTCGGAGGCGGCGGCGATCTCCGGAGCCAGCCCGCGGATGCGGGCTATGAAATCGAAGTCTTCGGTGGTCGTCGCATCCATTACTGCCGCGCTCCGTGATGCGGCTGTCGGGCGGACGCCGCCGGTTTCTTCGCGGCCGATGATAATGTATTCCTTGCGGCTGGGAAGTGCGACGATCGCCATGCCGCTGCGGCATGGCTGAAGGGAATGAGGGGTTATGCTGGAACTGCGTCCGAACTGCGAATGCTGCGATCGCGATCTGCCCCCTGACAGCCTGGCGGCCCGCATCTGCTCTTTTGAATGCACGTTTTGCGCGGATTGCGCGGATGGCGTGCTGGGCGGGCGCTGTCCGAACTGCGGCGGCGAATTGGTGCGGCGCCCGGTGCGCCCGGCCGGGAAGCTGGCACGGTTTCCTGCGTCGACAGTGCGCAAGGTGAAAGCGGAGGGATGCGTTTAAGGTTGCGGTGTGAAGGATGCATGCAACCCGCTACACACATTTGTACTCGGGGATTGGAAAAATTCAGGGAGGTGGGCCAGCCCGCGAATGGACTGGCCCGAACCTCCTACCGTGGTTTCACAATGATCTTGACGGTGACGCCGACGATCACTATGATCCACCGCAGGAGATGACAATGGTTGTGCATTGTTTCTCTCCTGCTGAATGCCGGCCAGGCCCATCCTGGCCGGCTTTTGCATTCTGGGCAGGAAAGATAAACGAATTGTTGTCGCGTTTGAGACAATCGTCTGCGGTTCGGTCGTGATGCCGCGAGCAAGGTGCGCGTTCAGATCGTTTTATGGCTATTCCAGTATAGCACCCGGCCGAAACAACGCTTCATCTTCGATTTCAATCCGTCCCTGGTTCAGGAATGCTTCGGCGGATTCGGCGCCGTCCTCAGGCAATGGTTTGCCAAGGCTTATCGTCACTCCAGGTGCGCGAAAGACCTCAAGCCGATCCGAGAGGGTCGAGCACAATGGAGGGACCCTGCCAGCCCGTCCTCTGCATCAAGTGCTATCAGCATTTTGCTACCAGCGACGATCTCGTCCCCTTGAACGATACGATTCATATGCACAGCCGTGTCCTTTCATTGTCCAGCGACCACGCTGCGGCCTCGCATCGGCGCACTGATGTTGTCGCACCAACCCTTGGCGCGAGGACCAACCTATCCGCGCATTGAGGTGTGCTTCTTATGCGCGGGCGATCTGGTCGATGGAGTGATGATGGGCACAGATACCTGAACAAAAAATGAACGAGCAATAAGTTTCCCCGCCTGCCGGGGCATGCCGTCACGTCACTCCCTGGTGGAGAGAGGCCATCTCTGACTCTGGTCAGACCCGCCGCTACGGGAGGTAACCACACCGTACCTGCGCCGGCTCGGTCGGCTGCGCCGTCGCAGCGCGACTCAGCCCTTCACGACGGCCTCGCCAGTGCGACGAAACGCCGCGCCGGACCTACACCGGCCGATCGCCTGCCACCGTCACACGGAACCCGGACCGCGTATGTGGCCAATAATCCCACATCGCGCGGTGCTGCACGCAACGGTTGTCCCAGAACGCGATCGAATTCGGCTGCCAGCGAAACCGGCACTGGAACAATGGATTTTCTGCGTGTGTGTAGAGGTAGTTCAGCATGGCGTAGCTTTCGTCGCGCGGCACGCCGACGATCCGCCGCGTGAAGCCACGGTTCACGTACAGCGCCTTCTGCCCGGTCACCGGATGGGTGCGCACCACCGGGTGCTCGGCGCGCGGATAGGTCGCCTTGTCATCGACGCCGGCATATTTGTAGGTGCCGCGGTAGTTTTCTTCGCCGTCATGCAGCGCCGTCAGGCCGTCGAGATACGCCTTCATGCGGTCCGACAGCGCCTCATACGCTGCGTACATCGAGGCGAACAATGTATCGCCGCCCTTCGGCGGGCAGGTCTTGATATAGAGGATACTGCCCATCGGCGGTTCCGGATCGCAGGAAACATCGCTGTGCCAGCCTTCGCCGTTGGCGCGGGGGGAGTTCTTGTCGGCGTGGATGACCATCAGCTCGGGATGGTCGGGATGCGATGGCGCTGCCGGATGAATATGCAGCTCGCCGAAATTCCGGCCGAACGCCAGATGTTGCTCGGGTGCCAGGTGCTGGTCGCGGAAGAAGATCACCAGGTTCTCGGCCAGCGCACGGTGCACTTCCGCCATCTGATGGTTGCCCAACGGCCTGGACAGGTCGATGCCGCCGATCTCGGCACCAATGATCGGCGTGAGCTTGTCGACGCTGATCGTCTCATAAGGCGCGTCGTTACCCGGCTGATGCTTATAGCGCGGACCGTTGTTGCCGCGCATCGGGTCCATCATGATCGCTCTCCTCCGCTTTTTGTCCCCTCTCTCGCTATGCGGGAGAGGGTCAGGGTGAGGGTGAAGGTGAGGGTGCCGCGGGCACCGCAGCCCTACCCCACCCGCCGCACGTTCCCGCTATGCAGCGGTATTCCGGTTTGCTCGTAGCACACTTTCGCCAGAGCCGCGACGCCGTTCCGGATGGTTTCCTTGGTCGGCATCGCAAAGCATAAACGCAAGTGGGATTTCGAATTGTCCGGGCTGACCGCCCAGGCCGGACCTTCGTTGAAGATGATGCCCGCCTCGGCTGCCGGCTTCAGCAGCGCGCGCGTGTCCACCTGGTCCGGCAGCTTGATCCACAGAAAGATGCCTCCCTTCGGCATCCAGCATTCGGCGGCGCTGCCGAATTCGCGTTCCACCGCCTCCACCAACGCATCCAGCTTGCCCTTCAGCACGCCATTCAGATGCGGCAGGTGCTTGTCGAAATTCTTCGAGAAATATTCCGCGACGATCATCTGATCCAGCGCGCCGGTGCCGCTGTCGCCCTTCAGCGGCAGCAGGCGCGACATGATTTCCCATGGCGCGATGATGTAGCCCAGCCGCAGCGCCGGCGCGAGCGATTTCGAGAACGACCCGAGATGGATCACCGCGCCTGGATCAAGCGCATACAACGCCGGCGGCGCCTCCACGCCCTGCCACAACAGGTCGGCGTAGCATTCATCCTCGAAGATCGGGACGTTGTACTGGTGTGCAAGCCTGAGCAGCGCATGACGCCGGTCGAGCGGCAGAATGCTGGCGGTAGGGTTCTGGATGGTCGGTATCGTGTAGATGAATTTTGGCGTGATGCCTTTGGCCTTCAACTCGGCAAGCTGCCCCGCCAGTGCGTTGACCACGATGCCATCGGCGTCCAGCTTCATGGCCTCGATCTTCGCGCCGATCTTGCGGAAGCGATTCAATGCACCTTGGTAGCAGAACTCCTCGCACAACACGGTGTCGCCTGGATTGATCAGCAGCTTGCTGATCATGTCGATGCCCTGGCCGGAGCCGCTGACGATGGTCACGTCATCGACCGGTGCATCGATACCGCGATGCCGCTTCGACTTGTCGGCCACGAACTGACGCAGACCGGGATAGCCCTGCGGCCCCAGCCCGAGATTGTAGATGGCCAGCTTCGAACCCTCACGGCGCAGCACGGACGCTGCCGCGTCGATCAGGCCCTCGATCGGGATTTGCTCCGGGTCGTTGTTGCCACCGACAAAATAGTATTTCGGGAAAGGGGTCCACCGCGGCGCGGGCGGCTGCACATCGGCGCTGTACAGCTTCGTGTAGTCGAGGGCGGTGGCACTCATGGATCGGCTTCCTCCGATGGTTGCGCCGAAGGCTAGCAAAGCGACCACCGGCCGTCACCGTCCTGGCATCGGCTCGACGTTACTGCGGGTCGGATATGTCCCGGCCTACATGCCATCGCCCAGCCTGCCCGACCATGACGTGAGGGACCGGCGCGCGCAATGACAACGCGCCAGCTCTACGCTTGACCTCGCCGCCACCGCGGGGAATGTTTCGCCATGCGCCGCTCTTCGGCATTCGGCACGATGCTGGCCTTGCTCGCCCTGGTGGCGCAGCTTGCGTTCGCCGCTGTCGTGCCGAATCCCGAGATCGCGCTGGTGCTGCAGGACGACAGCCCGATCTGCCACGCACCTGCCCCACCCGGCACACCGGCGGCACCGACGCACCATCATCGCGTGCCGGATTGCGCGTTCTGCCCGCTCTGCGTCTCCCTCGCGACGCCCGGGATCATCTTGCCCGGCACCGCGCCCGCTCTTCCGCCGCCGCAGGTGGTGGCGTTCCGCCGTGCCGGCCTGCCGCCGCCCGCCACCGCGCCGCCCAGCACCACGTATCTCGCCGCGCAACCGCGCGGTCCGCCCGCCCTGGCCTGAGTTCCCGGTTCGCACCGTGCCGAGGGGCGCCGTACGCGCCCGGCTCATTGCCAGGAGTCCAACATGCCCAGACGCCAAACGCTGGCCGCGATTGCCGCGGCGGTTGTCACGTTCACAACCCACCACGCCTTCGCCCATGCCGTCGCCGGCGCCCGGATCTTCGTCAATACCGACCTGATCGACGATCCCGGCGTCAGCGACGAAGCCAACCTGCCGTTGATTTCACTTACCAGTCCCGACGGCAAGACCTGGGTGACGGATGCGAATCTGGAATACGACAAGACCATCACGCCGAGCCTCGGCTTCGCGGTCGGCACCGACTGGGACTTCATTGCCCATGACATGATGGATGGCGGCAAGACCCATGCGGGATTCGACGACACCTATGTGCAGTTGAAATACCGCTGGATCGTGCTGCCGGAGCATGAGTTCATCAGCGCAGTGGAAGTTACGCAGGTCTTTGGCCGCGCGGGAACCGTCGGCATCGAATCCGGCTACGACACCACGTCCGTTTCGGGCTTTTTCGGCAAGGGCCTGGGCGATATTCCCTGGGCGCCAATCCGTCCCTTCGCGGTCACCGGCGAACTCGATTACAACATGCCCGATACCGGTCCGATGGGCGGCGGCGCCACCACGTACTGGTCGGGCGGCCTGACGCTGCAATACTCGATCCCGTATTTGCAGTCGCAGATTAAGAATGTCGGCATCACCGGCTTCGCTGCCAATCTCACGCCATTGATCGAGCTTGGCTGGAGTTCAACTGCCGGATCATCCGCGGTGCCCGGCATCAGTCCGCCCACCACTCTGCTGCTTGGCACCGGGGCCACCTGGACGGGCACATATCAGGCGATCAACGCCGAGATTCTCTGGCCGCTCAATGGCGCCGCCGGCCACGGGCTCGGCGTGATCGCCCAGTACCACCTGTACTTCGACGATCTGTTCCCCAACACCATCGGCAAGCCGATTTCGGAGTGGTAATCATGACACGTATCGCCAACCTGCTTCTGCCGATGCTGCTGCTTGCGGCGTCGCCGGCCTTCGCCCACGCTTTCCTGAAGAACAGTACCCCGCCGGTGGGCAGCGATGTTCCGGTGTCGCCTAAAGCGGTGATCATCGACTTCACCGAGGGTGTCGAACCGGCCTTCAGCACCATCGAGGTGCAGAACGCGCAGGGCAAACGGGTCGACGACGGCCATCCGCATCTGGTCAACGGCAATCAGGCCAGGCTGGCGGTGAACCTGCCGAAGCTGCCGCCGGGCACCTACAGGGTGACCTGGCACGCCACGTCGGTGGACACACACAAGACCCAGGGCACGTTCCGCTTCACCGTCTCGCCCTGACCGATGGGACCAGAGGCCGTCATCCTGGCCCTGCTGCGCGGCTTCCACCTGGTTGCGCTGGCTTCATTGTTTGGCACGCTGGTCTCGCTGGCGCTGGTTGCGCCGGCGGGACTGCGCGAAGCCGGCACGGCAGCGGCATCCGCGCGGGCGCGGCTGGTCGGGCTGGCCCGATGGTCCGACGCGCTGGCCCTGGCATTGGGCGTCGGCTGGATGCTGCTGGAGACAGCGACCATCGCGGGCGCAACCTCGGTGGGCAGCACATTCGCCGCGCTCGGCACGGTGCTGCGTGAGACGACCTACGGCCACCTGATCCTGGTACGCCTCGCGTTGCTGGTGCTGACCGTGCCGTTCCTTGGTGGGCGTGGCTGGCGTTTGGCCGCCGGGCTGCTGCTTTCGGGGGCGGCGCTGGGCATGCAAGGCTTCATGGGCCATGCCGGAGCCATGGGCGGCGGCGCCGGCAGCATCTTGCTGGCGTCGGAAGCCGTGCACCTGCTGGCGGCTGGCGCGTGGCTTGGCGGGTTGCTGCCATTGTTCCTACTGGCCGGCAGCCTGTCGCCCGCCGCCGCAGCCACGGCGTGCGAGCATTTCACGCCCGTAGGACTGAGCGCCGTGGTGGCAATCGCCTGCACTGCGGCAATACAGGTCCGGCAGTTGATCGGCAGCCTCGCCGCCTTGCTCGGCACCGCCTACGGCCACATCGCCTTGCTCAAACTGGCGATCTTCTTTGTGCTGTTGGTCCTGGCGTGCATCAATCGCCTGGTGCTGACCAGCCGGCTGCGCGATCGCAAGCGGCCGGTCACCCGCACCTTGCTCCGCAGCTCGATCGGCGCCGAGGTGGTCCTCGGCGTCGCGGTGATCGGGGTGGCTGCGTTTCTCGCCTCTAGTACACCAGCGACGCATGAATCGCCGGTCTGGCCGTTCTCCCGCCGCCCCAGCCTGGATTTGCTGGCCGATCCGGCGGTGCGCCTGTTGTTGCTGCGGAGCCTCGCGCCCGCTTTGATTTCCGCGGCGCTGATGGTGGCGAGCCGCTTCTGGCGCCCGATTTTCTGGCCGGCCCTGGCGGGGCTGATTGTCAGCCTCGTGCTGGCCTGGCCCGCGGTCGAGCCGCTGGTGACTGTCGAGGCCTACCCCACCACGTTCGACACCTCACCGACCGATTTTGCCGTCGGCTCCATCACACGCGGCGCAACCTTGTTCGCCGCCGACTGCACCGCGTGCCACGGTCCCGAGGCGCGCGGCAACGGCGCTCTGGCGGCAACGCTGCCGATATCGCCTGCGGATCTGACTGCCCTGCATTTCTGGGCGCATACCGAGGGCGATCTCTTCTGGTACATTGCGCACGGCATCGAAGCGGCGCCCGGCAAGCCAGCGATGCCGGCCTTCGGCGACAAGCTGTCGAGTGGCAACATCTGGGCGACGATCGACTTCCTGAAGGCGAACAACGCCGGTGCCAGCATGCGCGCGACCGGGAAATGGGGCCATCCGATCCCCCTACCCCAATTCGACGCAATTTGCGCCGACGGCTCCGCCATCGACCGCGACGACCTGAGCAATAAGGTCGTGCACATCATCGCGACGGATAAGACCGTGACGCCGCCGCCCGGCCCACCGGGTATCCCGCTGGCCACCATAGTGCTGGCGCACGACAAGTCGGTGAAGCCCGCCGGTACCGGATGCGTGACGGTGGAGCCCGCTGCCTGGAACGCGTTTGCGCTGCTGCTGGGGGAGACGCCTGACGCATTGGCCGGCACCCAGGTGCTGGCTGACCAGAACGGGTGGCTGAGGCTCCGCTGGCGGCCGGGCGAGCCGGGCAATTGGAACCGGACACCGGCGCTGGACGCGGCGATACGCGACATCGCCGCGCATCCATTGGCTGTCACGGCTGGAGGCGGCCATGGCCACCACCATTGATGCGTCCGCTACGGCGCCAGCCGGGCAACCAGGCCTTTAACCCCAAACAGAAAGGGGACACGTCATGCGTTCATTGTTCATTGCTCTGCTGACAGTGCTCCCGGCGGTCGCGCTCGCGGGTCCGATGGGTGTGCAGGTCGTGGATGTCTGGTCGCGCGCCATGCCGGCCGGCGGAACCGGCGTGGTGTATCTCACCGTCACCGACCAGGCGGCGCCCGACACGCTGACCGGGGCAGCCTCACCGGTCGCCGCCTCGGCGGAACTGCACGAAACGATCGACGACAACGGCGTGATGAAGATGCGTCCGGTGGCAAGCCTGCCGGTCGGACCCGGGAAGCCGATCAAGCTGGCACCCGGCGGCTACCACATCATGCTGGTGGGCCTGAAGCAGGCACTGGTCGCCGGCACGTCCTTCCCGGTGACGCTGACCTTCGCCAAGGCCGGGAAGATCACCGCCACTGCGATGGTGCAGGCAGCGGGCGCCACGATGCCAGGGATGGACCACGGCGGCGCGAGCAGCATGGGTAACATGGACGGCGGCAGCATGGGCAACATGAACATGCATGACATGTCGATGGGCGGTTCCGGCTCAAAATGAGCGCCGTCACGCTTGACGGGACCATGCGGCCAGGCCCCGCGCGACGACAAGACGTCTCGCCACACTGAGCGGGGGCCGGGTTTTCACGCAGTCTGCTTGATTTGACGTCCCCGGACCCAGATAGGAAAGTCATTGCGATCCGCGGGAGGAAACCGGGACAATGCCGGCGATACGCATGCTGGGCCATACCGATCAGGGCGGACGCCCCGACGGCGTGCAGGTGATGGTGGCGCGTGGCCACGCCTATGTCGGGCACATGTTCTCGGACGGCATCAGCGTGATCGATGTGGCCGATCCGCGCGCGCCCAGGACTGTCCATTTCATTGCCTGCCCGCCGAACACGCGCGCCAGCCATCTGCAAGTGCATGACGGGCTGATGCTGGCGGTGAACGCGGCGAATGTCTGGGCGCTGCAACGCTATGGCGAGCAGGGGGACTATTTCGGCAAACCGCTGGCCGACAGTTTCAGCAGGCGCGAACGCGAATTTGCCGCGGGAATGCGCATGTTCGATCTCGCCGATCCGGCGTCGCCGCGCGAGATCGGCTTCATGCCGGTGGAAGGCATCGGGCTGCATCGGATCTGGTGGGTGGGTGGGCGCTATGCCTATGCCTCGGTGCATTTCGACGGCTTTACCGATCATATCCTGGCGGTGATCGACATGGCCGATCCGGTGACGCCCGAGATCGTCGGGCGCTGGTGGCTGCCCGGGATGCATCGTGCCGGTGGCGAAACGCCGACCTGGCGCGAGGGCCAGCGCTACGCCCTGCACCACATGATCACGGCCGGCACTATCGGCTATGCGGCGTGGCGCGATGGCGGGCTGACGGTGATGGACCTTGCCGATCCGACGCAGCCTCGATTGCTCGCGCATCGCAACTGGTCGCCGCCCTATGCCGGCGGCACGCATACGCCGTTGCCGCTGCCGGGCCGTGGACTTGCGATGGTCGCCGACGAAGCGACCAGCAATCGCTGCGCCAAAGGCCTTGCGTATATCTGGGTGGTTGACGTGCGCGAGCCATCCAACCCGGTGACCATCGCCACGCTGCCCTCGCCGGAGGGGCAGGATTTTTGCTCCGTCGGCGGAAAATTCGGGCCGCATAATCTGCATGAGAACAGACCGGGAACGTTTCAAAGTGAGGAGCTGATCTTTGCCACCTGGCACAATGCCGGCGTGCGCGTGTTCGACGTGCGGGATGCGTATCGGCCGCAAGAAGTGGCGGGGTTCATACCGCCGGCGCCCCAACGCGTGGTGGACATCCGGCCCGGCGCGGAACGCGTGACTCAGTCCACGGATGTGTTCGTCGCCAGCGACGGCACGATGTACGTGACCGACACCAACGGTGGGATGTCAGTCCTCGCATACGAAGGGTGATCGGAAGACGTGGTGCCGGCGGCCATCGCGGGCTTTCGCGACGCGGTCCACCCCCCCGTCCGCCACCGTCCGCCACCGGCTGATCTGGTATGCAGCCCCGGCCCCGCGTGGCGCGAAAGTCCGGCTGCCGCCCGGATCGCAGCCCGGTTGTAGCCATCTCCGCGAATTCGCGACATAACAGGCAGGGAGGGAGACCATTGCCATGACCGCCACCGCCGCCCGCGCCTGGACCCCGGCCTCCTGGCGCGACTGTCCGATCCGCCAGGTGCCCATCTATCCAGACGGGGAAAAACTCGCCGCGATGGAGGAGCGCGTACGGCGCTACCCGCCGCTGGTGTTCGCCGGCGAAGCACGGCGGCTGAAGGCGCAGCTTGCCCTGGCGGCCGAAGGCAAGGCGCTGGTGCTGCAAGGCGGCGACTGCGCTGAGAGCTTCTCCGATTTTACCGCCAACATCATCCGCGACACGTTCCGCGTGCTGCTGCAGATGTCGGTGGTGCTGACCTTCGGCGCCTCGCTGCCGGTGGTGAAAATCGGCCGCGTTGCGGGGCAGTTCGCCAAGCCGCGGACCTCGGACACCGAGACGCAGGGCGGCGTGACGCTGCCTTCCTATCGCGGCGACATCATCAACGGCCCCGAATTCACCGCCGAGGCACGCACCCCCGATCCCGCCCGCATGGAGTTCGGCTATTTCCAGTCCGCGTCCACGCTGAACCTGCTGCGTGCGTTCGCTTCCGGCGGTTATGCGGATCTGCACGAAGTGCATCGGTGGAATCTGGGATTTGTTGAGCGCTCCCCTCTGGCGGAACGCTATCGCGACCTGGCCGGGCGGATCGACGAGACGCTGGCGTTCATGGCGGCATGCGGCATGACCAGCACCACCACACGCGACATGCGCGAGACAGATTTCTACATCAGCCATGAATCGCTGCTGCTGCCCTACGAGCAAGCGATGGCGCGGGTGGATTCCACGACCGGCGACTGGTACGGCTGCAGCGCGCATTTCCTGTGGATCGGCGATCGCACCCGCCAGCCCGAGGGCGCGCATGTCGAATTCCTGCGCGGCGTGGAGAACCCGATCGGGATCAAGGTCGGGCCGACGCAGAGCGTCGATGAGCTGCTGCAGAATCTGGACATTCTGAATCCGGCGAACGAGCCCGGCCGCATTACGCTGATCAGCCGCATGGGCGCCGACAAGGTGGGCGAGAAGCTGCCGCCGCTGCTGCGCGCCGTGCAGCGGAGCGGGCACAAGGTGGTGTGGATCTGCGATCCGATGCATGGGAACACGATCACCACGGTCGCCAAGCTGAAGACTCGTAATTTCGACTCGATCCTGTCCGAAGTGCGTTCGTTCTTCGACATCCATGAAGCCCAGGGCACCTGGGCCGGCGGCGTGCACGTGGAGATGACCGGACAGGATGTGACGGAATGCACCGGCGGCGCGTTCCGGCTGACGGAAGCGGATTTGACCGAACGGTATGAGACGTTCTGCGATCCGCGGCTGAACGCAGAGCAATCCTTGGAACTGGCGTTCCTGGTGGCGGAGGAATTGAAGCGGCGGCGGTCGGTGCCCGGGTTGCAGGTGGCGGCGCAGTGAAGGTTGGAAATTCATTGCAAGTTGACCACCGGCCGGTCGGGCCGACCCACGATGGGATGAAACTGCGGCGCGCCACGCGTTTTTCGTCATGGCCGGACCTGACGGAAACTTTCTTGCGAGGAGCGAAGCGACGAAGCAATCTGGTTCGGATGGCACACGGCCGGTTCGTGCGCCCCTTGATCGGAATTGCTTCGTCGCTTCGCTCCTCGCAATGACATGGGGGAGGAGCAATCATCGCCATGTCAACCAACGACCTTGCTGCCGATATCGCGGCACGCGCCGACTCCTATTTCAATCGCACGAAGGAGATCGTCGCACGCTTCGGCGACAAGCGCGTCACCTACGCGGTGTTCCTGCGCCGCCCGGTGATCTCGGCGCCGCGGCTGATGACCGAATGGCTGCAGATGGTGGCGGCAGCGCGGGGTACCGCGATCGATGTCGATCTGATGTATCCCGAAGGTTCCTGGGTCGGCGCCGGCGAACCGCTGGTTTACATCACCGGCAGCCTGGTGCAGCTCTCCGATCTTGAAACCATCATGCTGCAAAAGATCGGCCCGGTGTGCGTCGCGGCGCACAATGCGTATCAGATGTGCCTGGCGCTGCCGGATGCCGCATTCCTCGCGATGGAGGCTCGGCACTGCGCCGGCGCCGAGATGCAGGACATGATGGCCTATGGCGCCTCGGTGGGCAGTGCGGCGGCGCGGCGCGAAGGCGCCAAGGGCTTCATCGGCAACGCGAATGACGGCACCGCGCATTGGTTCGGCGCGCCGCATGGCTATGGCACGATGCCGCATTCGCTGATCGGCTATGCCGGATCGACCGTGCGCGCCGCCGAGATGTTCCACGAGACGTTCCCCGACGAACCGATGACGGTGCTGTGCGACTATTTCGGCCACGAGATCACCGATTCGCTCGCGGCCTGCCGGCGGTTTCCGGAACTGGCCGCGAAAGGCCAGCTTTCCTTCCGGTTGGACACGCATGGCGGCCGGTTTGTCGAAGGGCTCGATCCGGCCGAAAGCTATGCCGTGCTGGAACGCCATGCGCCCGGTGCCATCCGGCGTTACCGCAGCGATACCGAGCTGCGCTATCTGGTCGGCACCGGCGTTTCCGCGGCGTCGGTCTGGCATATGCGGGAAGCGCTGAACCGGGCGGGTTATGCCAAGGTGCGCATCGTCGTTTCGTCCGGCTTCGGCGTGGAGAAATGCCGCGTGATGGCGGACGCGCGCACCCCGATCGACGTGGTGGGCACCGGCAGTTTCATTCCGGATTCATGGCACGAGACCTACGCCACGGCCGACATCGTCGAATACGATGGCGTACCCATGGTCAAAATCGGCCGCGAATTCCTGCTCCGCCGCAACGGCGCACGGCGGCGTACCGGCGAGGCCAGCACCATCTGATGGACAGATTGCTGGAGGGCTATCGCCGCTTTCGACGCGATGGCTGGCCGGATCGGCGGCGGTTGTTCGAAACCTTGGCAGAGCATGGCCAGCATCCGCGCGCGCTGGTGCTGTGCTGCGCCGACAGCCGGGTGGACCCGGCGATGATCTTCGATGCTGCCCCGGGCGAGCTGTTTGTGGTGCGTAACGTCGCCAACCTGGTGCCACCCTATGCGCCGGACGAGCGCTATCACGGCACCAGCGCCGCGATCGAATTCGGAATACGCGCGCTGGCCGTGCCGGATCTGGTGGTGATGGGTCACGGGTTGTGCGGCGGCGTACGTGCGTTGTTGCAAGGCCCGCCGCCGGAATTTTCCGACTTCGTGGGCGCGTGGATGGAACTCGCGGCGACGGCGCGCGAACGGGCGATGGCCTGCGCCGATGCGGCGGAACGGCAGCTTGTCGGTGAATTCGAGACGGTAAAGCTATCGCTCGCGAACCTCCTGGGCTTTCCGTGGATCGCCGAACGCGTTAGCCGCGGCGCGTTGCGGTTGCACGGCGCACATTTCGATATCCGGTCCGGTGCGTTGCGCATACTGGGACCGGATGGACAATTCGAAGCGAGCGCGGCGTGATCAGGGCGCTGCATCCCACGCGTTTCGCTGCAGCGACCTATATAGCGGTAAACGCGATGCGCGCCATGCCGAGATTTGCTCCAGGACGGCGCGTCGCTGGTTGATGCCGAACCACGCCACCAACAGCGCGGGAATCAGCGCGCCGGGGATGGTGATATAGGCGAACCAGCCGCGGCAAGTAATACACCGGCGACGATCGGACCGAAGATGGAGCATCGTGAACTCGGCTTGATGCGCGCGCAAATCAGGGCAGCCGCCGCCGAATGCCGTCCACCAGGCGGACCTCGTTGAAATTCATCAGCAGCCCCACGCGCAGGCCGCTGAGCTTCATGTAGGTGTGAAGCTGAGCCTCATGCACGGGATGCAGCACGCGGACCGATTTGATTTCCAGTACCAGCGATTGCTCGACGACGACATCCATCCGCAGATCGCAGTCGAGACAATGACCCTTGTAAACGACCGGAAGCTTTTGCTGCCGGACGAACCCGATCCCGGGCAGGGCAGGTTCCTGGCAGAGGCACTCTTCTTACACCGACTCGATCAGTCCCGGCCCGAGCGTCCTGTGCACCTCGATGGCGCAGCCAATCACCCGCCGCGAGTGCGGGTCCGCATCAATCAATGTCATTCTTCGTGCCTTCGTGGCTTCGTGGTTTTAGAAGATTGGAAGGACGGTAGTTAACAGGGGATGAATGGGGGCAGGGAAGCTCGGGCGGCCTGGTTCGCTTATTGCGCTCTGCCTTGCTTTGTGGGCGGCTGCTTTTTTTCATAAACCACGAAGGCACGAAGCCACGAAGAAGTCGTTCAGACAGTGCTGCGCGCGCGTATCAGGCACAGCGCGCTTGATGACGTTACCCGGCACCTTCGGCATGAGCAAAGTATCTCCGGCGGCGCTCTTCCCGGCAATCCTCGTCGTGTGGACGCATAGATTGTCCCGATCTTTCTCGCCGGAGATTGCTTTGGCGCTTTGCGCCTCGCAATGACATCGCGCGAGCTGCGCATCAATCAATGTCATTCTTCGTGCCTTCGTGGCTTCGTGGTTTTTGAAGATTGGAAGAACGGTGGTTAACGGCGGGTGAATGGGGGCAGGGAAGCGCGGGCAGCCTGATTCGCTTATTGTGCTCTGCCCTGCTTTGTGGGCAGCGGCTTTTTTTCATAAACCACGAAGGCACGAAGCCACGAAGAGATTATCCAATCTGTGCGGGTCGATCAGGATCTGGCTCGCTCGAAGGTGTCCGCTGGGGTGCGTCCGCCGGATGCACTTCAATCCAGAACGCATCGGCGCAGTTCGCCGACTTCCGCCTGAGCGAAAACCGCCGGATCGGCAAGTGCCACGAAAACGCCTCTGCCAACGAGATGGTCGAAATGATTGACCATTGTCGCCCCGTTTGGCCGGGTAAGAGTGACGGTCTTACGTCAAGGCTGCCAATGGCGATCAGCGCTTCGTTCCTGGCAAGAACACCGTGAAAATGCGCAGGCAGATGAATCGTTATAGAACATTCGGATTTTTCTGCCATCGACACAATGGCGATGATGGGCATAACAATCACAGCGCCGCGATGGCTTGCCTCGTTGCTGACTGGCAGTGGGATCAATCGACAGAACAAACGACTTGCTCACGCATCTCGGGCACAGGCGCGGCTGCAACGGAGATGCGCATGCGGAGGTTCCGAGTGTGGCTCCGATATCGAAACCCCGCGCGTACGCATGAATTACGTGGCGTGTTCCACGCTCGCCTGCTGTGGAGCGTCCTCGGGATGCGCCTCAAACCACAACGCATCAGCGCAGAAGTCGATCTCACCAGGCCATTCCAGGCTGCGGCCCCGTTCGCCGATTTTCGCTTGTACAAACACCGCCGGATCAGCGAGCGGTGCGAACACACCCTTGCCAACCAGGTGACCGAAACGATTCGCCGTCGTCGCCCCGTTTGCCCAGGTGAGGGTGAGGGTGTACGTGCCCGGATTGGGCACGGCACGTGTGATGACGTTCTCAAGCACTTTCGGCATATCAGAGCTTCTCCGGCGGCTGTTCTTCCTGGCACTTGAGCCAGTTCAGTGCCAGCGCCTCCTGGTTGTCGCGCGCCCAGGCGAGGATGCGACGCAACCTGGAAGATGGTAGCGCGCCACGGATCACGTCAAGGGTGCTGATGGCAATGAGCACTTCCTGCCCGGCCAGAATGGCGTGAAAGTGCGCCGGCGCATGGTCGTTGTAGAACATTTGGATTTTGATGCCATCGACAATCGCGATGGTGGGCATGACAGCCTCAAAATGGCGGTGCGCGGGTCGCCAGCGAGAAACTAACTAGGCAACGTCATTAATGTTGCCATAAAAATGCTGTTTATCAATGTCTCTGCGGGGAGTATATCTCGGTTCGATCGGTAAGGCGCCGATCCATCAGGGAGGTTAGCACATGGCGATTAATCTCGTGACCCACCGCAAGGGTGGCAAGCCAGAAGATGTCACTGCTGCCACCAAGCAGTTAAAGGCGTTCGTGATGAAGCACGGGGCCGACGACCTACAACTTTCCACCGAAATTGCTGGTCCTGATGCGGGCCAGTGGGTACTTGTGATACGATTTAGAGATTGGGAATCGTATGGCCAAGTGCTTGCCAGGGCGACCGCCGACCCGCAATTCTCTGCCACCTTGGGAGCGCTTGATAAGATTGCCGAAATAACCAGTCGCCGTTTGGTTGCTGGTATAGAGCTATAGAACAACCAGAGTCTGCGCCGATCGTGCCATCAAGTCGGCGTGCGGCCTAGCTCCGGCATCACCGAGAAGCAATGGCTTGCCTCGTGGATGGCGAGCGCGTGGCGCATCAGCGGCTCCGCCTCGCCGAGCCGGTTGGTGCCTTGCAGCAACGAGGCGAGGTTGTTGAGGCGGATCGCGACGGTCGGATGGTCCTTGCCGAGGCTTGCCTCGGCGATGGCGAGCGCGCGGCGATACAGCGGCTCCATTGGATCGAGCTCATTGCGGGCGCTCGATACGGCAAGCTGGCGCGTCGCCGCGCGCTATGGGTCTCGGCTGAACAAATACGTGCCGGGCTGTACAGGAATAGTCCAACTCGCACCGCGCCGATGCGAACTCGCTGCTCACCGCCGAGAGGAACACCCGGAACGTGCCGTCTGCCATGGCGCCCGTCCAATTTCGCGACGAAGGCGGGCGTATCACCCGTGCGTTCAGCGATTCAAACGCGTAACATCATAGCCAGGCGGGGAAAACGCGCCCCCCTCGCTTCGCGGCGCAGGCCCGCAAGCGGAGGGGAGCATCGTCTCTCGCCCCGTCGGGGGCCGGTCGCTAGTGCGGCAGTTCCTTGCCTTTCGTCTCGCGCCCGAGGAACATCGCGATGATGCTCAGCAGCGCGAAGCAGCTCATGAACGCGGTCACCTTGTTGAAGCTGCCGAACACGCCGACCAACAGTCCGGCCACCAGCGGGCCGAAGCTGGTGACCACACGGGCGGACCCGGTGGTGAAGCCCACCGCGGTGGAGCGTATATGCGTCGGGAACAGTTCGGGCAGATAGACGGCGAAGCCGGTGAATGTGCCGAATACGAAGAAGCCGAAGATTGGCAGCACCACGGGATAGTATGGCTCATAGCTGGTCAGGCCGAGATACAGCGTCAGCGCGGCGGCGATCGTGCCGACTGCGTACAGGATCACCGTGGGCCTGCGTCCGACGATATCGGCGATGAAGCCGAACGCGATGTAACCCGCGATCCCGCCCAGGCTCCATGTCATAATGCCGTGGCTGACGAAGGGGACGGCGGCGGCGCCCGAGATGCCGCTCTTCTGCACCATCAGCGACAGGATGGTGGGCAGCCAGATATTCGTCGTCCAGATCGCCAGCAGCGAGCCGAGCCCGAACAACAGGCCGACGATGGTGCTGCGGCGATGCTCGCGGGAGAAGAGCTGCAACGGAACGAAGCGCATGAACTGCGTGTCGTCGGTCGCGACCTGCTGGCCGGTGCGGATGGTCTGGCGGCGTTCAGTGACGGCGGCGAAGCGGTCAGGCTCGATGACGCGGCGGCGAATGACGGCGAGCAAGAGCGCCGGAACAACACCGATGAAGAACACGACGCGCCAGCCATAGCCACCCACGAGGCCATAGGCCCAGGCTCCGAGGAACGTGCCGAGCGCGCCGCCGGTCATCATGAAGCCGGCGATCTTGGCGCGGTGGGTCTCGCCCAGAGCCTCGGCGAGCAAGGGAATGCCGACCATCAATTCGGCGCCGGTGCCAAGGCCGGCGATGAAGCGGTAGATGGCAAAGTCCCAGATGCCTTGCGAGATGCCCTGCAGGGCGGTGAATACGCTGTACAGGATGATGCTGGTCGCCAGCGCGCGCACGCGGCCGACATAGTCGGCATAGATGCCGAAAACGAAGCCGCCGAACGCCCAGCCGAGCAATCCCATCATGCTGAGAATGCCGCCATAGGCGCCGATCTGGGCGATGGGCGGGTTGCCGCCGAGAAGCTGCGTCAGGGCGGGACGCAGTACCAGTGAGTAAAGGCCGAAATCGGCGGCATCGAGCGTCCAGCCGAGCCAGACCACGAGAAACACCAGCCACTGGTAGCGGGTGATGGCGCTCAAGCCGCCGACGCGTTGGCCGGCGGCGACCGTGCTATCCATGGATCGTTCTCCCTGCACAGAGGACCTCGCCGATCTTGCCCGGGAGCGCACGCCGTTTAGGAGCGCACGCCGTTTATTGGGGCGCAGTGGGATTGCTCCGCAGCACCCGAATGGCGCCGCGTGGCGGCCACCGGGAGCGGGTCCGGCGTTTGTCCATTATCCGTCGGCAATATTACCGACGGTTGCAGGGTATTCCGGAGGTGTAGACAGGCGTCAAGCGCTTCTTTTCTTGTCGGGAATTCGGGAAACAAGCAATCCCGGCCGCACCGGCTCGGATATCGTGCGGACCGGGATTGCCTGGTTTGCTACGGTCTGGCATCGACCTCGGACGCTGCCGCACCGCCGGTCTCAATCGCCACGGCCACTACGCGCGGTCGATGCGGCAGGAATAGCAGCCACGCCTGGCGTTGTGCGCGTGCAGGAATGCGACGTCGTTACGGCAGAACATGCGGTCGATCACCGATTCCAGATCGGTGCCCTCCGTGACGTCGGCATCGACCATGATCCCCGCCTCGTCGTAGGCGCGCACCGACAGCAGGCGAATGCGCTGCTGCGCCGGAATGTGGTTGAGGAACGATGCGGTCTCGCGCACGCCTTCGCGCACGAAGATCGGGCCGCCGGCACGGTACGGCGATGCCGGTGCGACATGGTGCGGAAAGTGCAGCAGAATCGAGATCTCGCCAGGTTCGGCGTCACGCAGGCTGACCCGGCATGGCGGCATCGACGGCGCCATGTCCGGCGTGGCGATCACGCGGCGCGCACCATGCGTCAGCAGCGCCTCGTCGCTCATGTTGTAAAACTGGAGGAATGGTTCGACCGGCAGGCCGTAGATGCGGAAGTCCATGGCAAGGCTCCTGTTGGTGGGCTGATGCGGCGGAGATGAGCCTTGCACGCGGGTAATCGCCATCCGCGGATTGCGTTCGCTCGGATACCCCTGGTGTGGGACGGGTGGCATTGGGGACAGAGCTACGCGCTCGCCCGTGCGCCATGGCGAAGCACGCGCCCGCACGCGAGCGCCGGGTTCACCCAGCGCAACGCATTTCACGCTGCTAACTCAGATAGTTCGCCTCGAGTTCGATTTGCTCCAGGCTTTTGCCGGCCGTCTCGGTGAGCTGTGAGTAGATGAAGACGAATGCGAGCAATGAGCAAACCGCGAACAAGCCGAAGACCCCGCCGGCGCCGAGCGCCAGCAGAATCGGGAAGGTGAGCGACACCACGAAGTTTGACAGCCAGTTGAGCAATGTGGCCGCTCCCATGGCGGCGCCGCGCGCCTTGAGCGGCAGCACCTCGGGCAGCATCACCCAGACGAGGGCTCCCCAGCCGAGCGAGAACGAGATCTTATAGACTGCGATGGAGACGATCGAGACGCCCTTGCCGAGAGGCGTGCCGAGCGCACCGGTCGAGAATACGACTGCGAGCATGATCATGGCCACGGCCATGCCCAGCGCGCCGCCGAGCATCAGGGGCCGGCGGCCAACCAGGTCGCAGATCTGGGCGCAGAAGATCGTGACGACCAGCGGCAGGATCGCGAGCAGGAAGGTCGCGAGGATAGCGGTCTGGGCGGAAAAACCCATCGCGTGGAGGATGGTCGGCGCGTAGTAGACGATCGTGTTGATCCCGACGATCTGCTGGAAGATCGCAAGCCCGGCTGCGACAAGAAGCGAGCGGCGCAGCCAGCGGGCGCGCAGGAGCTGGGCGAGGCCGACATGCTCGCGCTGGGAGGCGGCCCGGATGTCGGCGAGTTCGCGCTCGACTTCGGCCGGCGGACGCGAGCGGGCGAGGACGGCGCTCGCTTCGTCGGCGCGGCCGTGCACCATCAGCCAGCGCGGCGTCTCCGGCTGCAGCGTCATGCCGATGACCAGGAGGATGGCGGGGATGACGCCGATGCCGAGCATCAGGCGCCAGGCTCCCGTGCCGGCGAGGAGAAACGAAATCAAATATGCAACGAAGATGCCGAGCGCGATCATGACCTGGTTGAGCGCAGAGACACGGCCGCGGATACGGGTCGGCGCCATTTCGGACAGGTAGAGCGGGACCTGCACCGAGGCGGTGCCGACGGCGAGCCCGAGGGCGAAGCGGGCAAGCACCAGGACGCCCGCCGAAGGGGCGAAGGCCGCCACCAGCGCGCCGCCGGCGAACAACCAGCCGGCGAGGATCAGCAGGCGGCGGTGGCCGATCCGGTTCGAGACCTGGCCGGACGTCGCGGCGCCGAGCATGGCGCCCAGCAACAGCACACTGACGACCCAGCCTTCGAGCGCGGGCGAGAGGTGGAATTCGCTTTTGATGAACAACAGGGCGCCGGCGATCACGCCGGTATCGTAGCCAAACAGCAGGCCGCCCAGGGCGCCAAAGAGGTACAGCATGGCGTTGCTACGGCGGCCGGCCCAGGTGGCGGGCACCGCGGCAGCGGCGGGCGCAGGTTGCGGCATCACGTTCCTCCGGTGGTTCCTCGCGGTCCTTACGACGCGAAGATTGGATCGGGGTCATACATGACCTCGATCAGGCAGTTGATTAAAGCGTTCGTTGCCAGTTGCGTTCACCAATATCGCGGTTTTTCGGGACGTTGCACTGAACCCCGGCCGGTTCAGGCTGATGACCCCCAAGACTCCTGTGCCGGATATCTCAGACTGTCCGTTTCGGTTTGGTTCAAGCTTTCTGTGGTTTCTCAGGGATTTATGGTGGGCCCGGTGGGGATCGAACCCACGACCCCAAGATTAAAAGTCTCGTGCTCTACCAACTGAGCTACAGGCCCACGCACCGATGTGCCCCCGAAAGCGCCAAATACCTTCAGGCGGTGCCGTCTTCTGCCTTCCGCAAACGCGCTTGTCCAGACCGGCAAGGTATGCTCCTCCAACCGAGGCGTCGCCACGCCGCAGACCTCACGCAACCACCAACAAGCTCACGGTGTTGCCTCGCTGCGCGTACCCAGGCGCCGCGCCTCGAGCACCTGCCACAGCAGCAGGATCGGCACCCCCACGGCCACGTCCCGCGCGCGACGGATCAGCGACACGGCGAGCGAAAGCTCGGGCGGCACGCCGAAAATGGCGCCGAGCCCGACATAGCCTGCCTCCTGCACACCGGCGTTCACCGGCACCAGAAACGCGAGCGCCGCCGCACCGGCGAGCAGCGCCTCGATAGCCAAAGCGTCATCGAAGTTGATCGGCACGCCGATCACGCGATAGGCGATCCAGCCAGCGACGCCGGTGCCCATCCACCCCAGCAGATGCACTGAGAACCCCACGCCCAGCCGTAGCGTCTGGCCGTAGATCAACCCGAACTGCGTCTGCACCACATCAAGCCGATCCTTGGTGTTGCGGAACCAGCGTCCGGCGATGCGGCCACCGATACGGGCGAACAATGGCGCGGCGCCGTGTTGCAGCCAGACAAAGGCGAACGTCGCGCAGACGGCCAAGCCCAGCCCCACCTCGACCGGCACCGCCAGATCCGATCGCGGCGCGCGGGCCAGCAGAATCCCCAGCCCGATGGCGACGAAGGCGAGTTCGGCCAGGAACTCGGCGGTTACGTCCACCACGGTGGAGGCGGTGGCGACCGGCCAGGCGATGCCATGCAGCGTCACGGCGCGCGCCCCGAAGATGAAGCCGCCCACCTGGGAAAACGGCAGGATATTGGCAGAGCAATCCCGCACCATGCGCCCCCACACCGGCACCCAGATCCGGCGGCGCAGCCTCTCCGTGGGAAGAATGACATCCCATGCCAGCCCGAGCACGCCGAACAAGGCCATCTGCCAAGCGATGATGATGGCGAAGCCGCGCCAACCGGCGGACGCCACGGCCGCGACGATACCGTCGAAGCCGTACCACACGACCAGGCCAATCGATACCAGGATGCCGACAACAGCGAGCAGGAAGGAAAGCTTGCGCACAGGGTAATCCAGCAGGTTAGAGGGCTTCCTGCCCGTGCTGCGGCGCAGGGGCAAGGGGCGAACGGGCTTGCCGGACCGGTCCGCGTTCGCCGTCGTTTGCGCCTCGATGGATATGGTGTGCGACCAGGTCGCCGTACCGCCCCGGATGCGGGCAGATTAGGGATGACATCGCCGTGCAGGACGCTTATCTCGCGCCCGCACAACAGACGGGAAGGGCGGGATTTGGTTCGGAACGTCATCGCCGGAGGCGCGGTCGCGCTGGTGGCATTGCTCACTGGCTGCGGCCCAAATTATTCCCCCAACACCTATAGTTCCCTCGCGGTCCAGCAGGCGAACAAGGTGACGCAGGGCGTGGTGGTCGGCGTGCGCCATGTGGCGGTCAGCGCCGACACGACGCTCGGCACGGTCACCGGCGCGGCGGCCGGCGGCATTGCCGGCTCGCAAGTGGGGACCAGCGGGCCGATCACCGCCCTGACCACGCTGGGCGGCACCGTTGTCGGCGGGCTGGTTGGCAGCGGCGTGCAGCACGCCGAGGGCGACACGACCGCGTACGAATATATCGTGCGGCAGACCGACGGCAGCCTGGTCTCGGTTACGCAGCGGGACAAGGTGCCGCTGGTAATCGGTGAAAAAGTGCTGGTGATCGCGGGCAAGCAGGCACGGATTGTGCCGGATTACACGGTGTCCATTCCCGGCCTGTCGCCGGCCACTCCGAGGATGGCGGCAAGATCGCCCGGTGTCCCTGGATCAGCCGGCCCGCTGCCCGTGGCCAGGCCCGGTGCATCTGGCGCTACCGCAGGTCCGGCCGCGGTGGCCGCCTCGCCTGCCGGCCTTGGCGCCGGGCCGGGAGCGGCAAGCGCGGCGACGGGTCCGTCCACAGCCACACCGCCGGTCGAGACAGCGTCGCGCCCGAACGGGGTCGTGCCGGCGTTGATCGGTGGCAAGGCGGTCGCCGGGTCTCCTGCTGTCGTTGCTCCCGCGACCTCATCCGGCCCCAGCACGACGGAGGATGCGGCGCCGACTGCGTCCGGAAGCACTGCGGGCCCTCTCACGTCTCCCGCGCCGGCCAGCGGTTCGGCCAGCCCCGTCGCCCCAACCGAAATGCCGTCTCTGCTCTCGGGGGGCGCTCCGTCTGGCTTGCCAGCCATTCCGCCCGGCCTTGCCCTGTCCGACCCGCCTGCCGGCACCGGCGTCCCCGCCGCGGGCACAGCCGCCACACCCGACACCTCGAACGCCAGCAAGCCCTGACGCCACTGCCCTCTGCGCGCGCGCCGTGGCATCCTCGGAACGGGCCCCGTTTCGCACCGCCAGACACGCGATGCCGACGGGCCAGCACCGCCGCCGGCTGGAGCAGGCGGCGAAGGGTGTGGCAGGGGAGTCAGCGGCGTGAAATTCAGTCTGATCGTGCGTGGCCAGCATCCGCCCGGGGACACCGAAGCGCGTTTGCGCGACGACCTGGAACTGGTGCGCTGCGCTGAGCGCCTTGGCTTCGACGGCATCGTGAAAGGCTCGCATTTCAGCGCGTATCCGTTCGAATCGGTGCAGCAGATTCCGTTCCTGTCGTACTGCGCTGCGATTGCGCCGAAGTTGCGGATCATCCTGGGCCTGGTGCTGGTGCCGTTGCACAAGCCGCTGGAATTGGCGGAGCAATTGGCGACGCTGGATGTCCTGTGCGGGGGCAAGCTCGTGTTCGGCGCCGGCATCGGCTATCGCGACGTCGAGTTCAAGGCATTCGGCGTGCCGCGCGGCGGACTGGGTGCTCGGTTCGAGCAAACACTGACCGCGATCCGCCGCCTTTGGACAGAGGATTTCGTCAGCATGGCCGGCGCGGGCTGGGAACTGGACAACGCGTCCTGCCCTGTGAAGCCGCTGCAGAAGCCGACGCCGCCGATCTGGATCGGTGCCAACGCCGACGTGGCAATCCGTCGTGCGGCGCGGCTGGGCGATTGCTGGTACATCAACCCGCACAACACGCTGGCGACGATCGAGCGTCAGATGGATGTCTACAAACGCGCGCTAGAGGCGTGTGGCCGGCCGTTTCCTTCGGAGGTGCCGATGCGACGCGAAGTCTTTGTCGCGCCAACCCGCGCCGAGGCGATCCGCCGCGCGCAGCCTTACCTGGAGGAGAAATACAAGGCGTACCGCGCCTGGGGCCAGGACAAGGTGATGCCCGAAGGCGACGATTTCGACCACGAATTCCGTGAACTGCTGGAGGATCGGTTCCTGCTCGGCTCGCCGGCAGAGGTGGCGGAGCAATTGGTGCGGCTCAACCGCCGGCTGGGGGTGAACCATCTGGTGGCGTCGGTGCACTGGCCGGGGATGCCGAATGCTCTCGCGGTGGAACAATTGCATCTGCTGGCGGAGGAGGTAAGGCCGTTGGCGGGGGACTGATAACAAGCGGAGACTTGCCGGAGTCACGCGATGCACCTTCATGATCCAGGGACGTGTGTGACGATCGTTTGACATCGCCCCGCAGTATCTCGGGGCGGCGCAAAGTGCGGCGAACCTCTTCCGCTTGGGTTACCCGGAACTTGGGGGCAAAATACGAGAAATGGCAGGCAGTTGGCAGCGCCAAATGCTTCCAACGATCCTGTTCTGCAACGGCTGGATTCAATGTTCGCGGGATGGTACGGCGTCAGGTTGGATCGCGCGATATTGTCCGGTTCCCGCGCGCGGGAAGATACCCAGCCTGACTCCGACTACGACGTGGCCATGTTCCTGCACGGTTGCAATGGACTTTGGGACGAAGCCGGCCCACTCGCGGGTGCCGCGACAGAGCTGTCGTACGACACCGGCGCGGTGGTGACGCCGATCCCGTTCAACCCGCGAGAGGCATTGGACGAATATATCAAGACGTCCAATGCGCCGGCATCCACCGCCAACCGGTCGGCGTTTGCTCCCAGTACCCGGTCTGGAACAGATTGCCGTGCCCGGCGGCGGGGACGTATTCGCCGGGCTGCCAGACATAGCCGTTGCCGTTCCAGTTCCAGTGCCCTGGCTGCCACAGCAGAGCATCGCCGCTCACCGGTGGCTTCGGGATCGTTTCCTGCAGCGGCGCCGGCACCGGCGGGAACGGCAACGAGGACGTCGTGGTCTGGCTGGCGCATCCCGCCAGCAAGGCCACGCCGAACATCCCCGCAACAAACAAGCTTTTGGTCATTTGCTCTCAGCCCCAGCCTCACCCGAATGCCGCCTCACATGGCCCCGCGCCACCGTGCTGTCCATGCACCCACGGATCACGGCGGCACCAGCAGGGTGACTGCCGCCTGTGCCGCGATCCCCTCGCCGCGCCCGGTAAACCCCAGCTTCTCCGTCGTGGTCGCCTTCACCGAGATCCGCCCCGCGTCCACCCCCAGCAGGTCCGCCAGCCGGGCACGCATCGCATCGGCATGCGGCGCGATCTTCGGGCGTTCGCAGATCAGGGTCACGTCGGCATTGGCCAGCGCCCCACCCCGAGCAATGATGCGCGCCGCAGCATGTCTCAGGAAACGGGCGCTGTCCGCGTCCTTCCACGCTGCTTCCGATGGGGGAAAATGCCGCCCGATATCGCCCTCGGCCAGCGCCCCATAGATCGCGTCGCACAGGGCATGGATGCCGACATCCGCATCCGAGTGCCCGGACAAGCCCTTGTCATGCGGCACCGCAACCCCGCACAGCATCAGCGGCCGGCCGGCCACCAGGACATGCACGTCAAACCCGGTGCCGACCCGGGGCAGCAGATGCGCAGTCATGGCTCGCTCCAGGCGCAGAAAGTCCTCGGGGTAGGTCAGCTTGATATTGTCTTCGGAGCCGGGGACGATCGCGACCCTCCCCCCTGCGGCTTCCACCAGGGCGGCATCATCCGTCGCCCCGGCAACGCCAGAGCGATGCGCCGTCAGCAGCACACCGAACCGGAACGCCTGCGGGGTCTGTGCGCGGAACAACCCGTCGCGCGGGACGGTGGCGGCGATCACGCCGGATTGGACCCGCTTCAGCGTGTCCGCCACCGGCTGTCCGGGAATGGCGCCGGGATGATCCTGCAGGGCTGCAAGCAGCGCAGGCACGGTGCCGGCCGGGATGAACGGGCGGGCCGCATCATGCACCAGGACGATGTCGGGAGCGTACGGGACCAGCGCCTCCAGCCCCGCCAGCACGCTATCCTGCCGCGTCGCGCCCCCAGGCACCGGCGGCAAGTGCTCTATTCCGGCCAGCGCGGCGTTGATGGGGTCTGCCTCACCCACTGGCAGCAGCAGGCTTGCACATGCGGCAAGCGCCTCGGCAGCGTGGCGGATCACCGGCTTGCCGGCGAGCGGAAAAAACTGCTTTGGGGTCTCGCCGCCGAAGCGGCTGCCGGAGCCGGCGGCGACCAGAATCGCGGCAATGCGCATGGCGCGCACATGACCGGGCAAAGCGGTTGGCGTCAATCAGCCAGCCATGGCGATTCAGTCCTTCTGCGAAGCCTTCGCCGCCTCGATCGCCCGCCAGACGCGCTCGGGCGTGGCCGGCATCTCCACATGGGCCACACCCAGCGCCGCCAGGGCGTCGGCAATCGCATTGATCGCCACCGCGAGCGCCGGCGTCGTGCCGCCCTCCCCGCCGGATCGCACCCCGAGCGGATTGGTCGGCGCCGGCACCTCGCTCAGCAGCGTGGCGAAAGCCGGCAGCAGGTCGGCACGCGGCATCGCGTAGTCCATGAACGTGGCCGCCAGCATCTGCCCGCTGCCGGCATCGTAAGACGCATGTTCCCACAGAGCCTGACCAACGCCCTGGGCGATGCCGCCGTGAGTCTGCCCCTCGACAATGAGCGGGTTCACCGCGCGGCCGACATCGTCGATCGCGGCAAATCGCACCAGATCCACCACTCCGGTCTCGGGATCGACCTCTACCTCGCAGACCTGCGTGCCGTACGGAAAACTCGGTACGCGGATGGTCTCGTCGGCGACGGCACCAAGCTGGCCTTGCAAATCTTGCGGCAGGTCCTTCCGCACCACCGCAGCACGCGCAACTTCGAAAATGCCGACGCTGCGGTCGGTGCCGGCAACGCAGAACGTGCCGCGGTCGAATTCGATATCGGCCTCGCCCGCCTCCAGCAGATGCGCGGCGATCCTGCGGCCCTTCTCGATGATTTCGTCCGCGGCCTTGGGCACCACGATCCCGGCCATCTTCATCGATCGTCCGGAATGCGAGCCGCCGCCGCCCATGACGCGGTCGGTATCATGCGCAACGAAATCGATGCGGTCGAACGGCACGCCCAGCAACTCGGCAACGACCTGGGCGAAGCTGGTTTCGTGGCCCTGGCCGGTGGACATCGTTCCCATCACCAGTTCCACCCGATCCCCCGGCAGGAATGCAATTTCCGCACGCTCGCGCGGATTGCCGCTGGTGATCTCGATGTAGTTGGCGACGCCGATGCCGCGCCGCTTGCCGCGTTGCAGCGCTTCTGCCTTGCGCGCCGCAGACCGGGCATAATCGGCCAGCGCCAGCACCTGCTCCATGGCGTCGCGGTAGTGGCCGCTGTCATATGTCAGGCCAACGGGATTGGCGTAGGGTTGCGCGTCCGGCGGGATCATGTTGCGGCGGCGCAATTCCACCGGATCGAAACCGCATTGCCGGGCCGCCAGATCGATCAGGCGCTCGATGATGAAGATGGCTTCGGGACGGCCGGCGCTGCGATAGGGCGTGGTGGGCACGGTGTTGGTCAGGACGCCGCGGCCGATGATATGCGCCGCCGGAATGCGATACACGCCGGAGAGCAGACCCATGCCCTTGCGCAGCGGGACGAACGAAACCGTGTGCGCGCCGATATTGCTGGTGTTGACGCTGCGCACCGCCAGGAAATTGCCGTGGCGATCGAGCGCGAGTTCGGCCTCGGCGCGCAGGTCGCGCCCCTGGTAGTCGGTGAGGAATGCCTCATGGCGTTCGCAGGTCCATTTCACGGGACGGCCCACTTTTTGCGCGGCCCAGGGCAGCAGGGCGTATTCGGCAAAGAAAGAATTGCGGGTGCCGAAATTGCCGCCCATGTCCTGGCAGGCGCAACGGACTTGCTCTGGTGTTACGCCGAGAATGTCCGCGAGCTGCTGGCGCTGCGCCACGACGCCGAGGCCCGTGCCGGCGTACAGCGTATAAAGCCCCGACGTGGCATCGTAAGTGCCGGTCGCGGTGCGCGTTTCCATCGGCACGCCGGTCACCCGCTGCACATGGGTGCTGAGGCGGACGATATGGTCCGCGCGCTGGAACGCTGCGTCGGTCGCGACTTTGTCACCCGCTTCGAGTTCAACGCACCGATTGCCGGGCGCCTGGTGCCAGAGCACCGGCGCATCCGGCTGGATCGCAGCGGCGGAGTCCGTGACGGCCGGAAGCGGTTCCCACTCAATTGCGATAAGCTCCGCGGCGTCCTTCGCACCGGCGATGCTGTCGGCAACGACGCAGGCCACGGCCTCTCCGACGAAGCGCACCTTGTCGACAGGCATCGGATAGTGCGGGGTCTCGACCGGCGGCATGCACAGCCGCACCGGCACGTCGGGTGGCGGAAAAGCGCAGGGGCCGTGCGGGATCGGCTTGAGGCCGTCGGCGATGTAGTCAGCACTGGTCAGCACCGCGAGCACGCCGGGCGCGGACACGGCGTGCGTCTTGTCGATGCTCACGATGCGCGCATGCGCGTGCGGGGAGCGCACCAGCACGGCATGGGCGAGGTTCGGGAGCATCAGGTCGTCGCCGTAGCTGCCGCGACCCCGCAGCAGGCGGAGATCCTCCTTGCGCCGCACCGGCTGGCCGATGCCGTCGGGGATTCCGCCTGATCTGTCCATGATGCGTTGCCTTCCCATGCCTGCCACTGCTGACCGCGGGATCGAGCCGTGCGGCGCGCGCCTGGCCGATGGCTATTTCACCGGTGGCTATTTCAAGCGGTCTGCGATCTTGTCCAACCCGGCTTGCGCGCAGGCCGCATCCAGGTTCGCACCCGGCGCGCCGGCGGCACCGATCGCGCCGATCACCTCGTCGCCGTGCTTGATCGCCACGCCACCGCCAAACAGGATCAAATGCGGGATCTGCGTGAACAGGGAGGCGAAGCCAGGCGCAGTCTTCGCGCGCTCCACCAAGGTGAGCGTGTCGATCTTGAACGTCGCGGCGGTGTAGGCCTTGTCGCGTGCGCTTTCGAGCGTATGGGCGCCGGCGCGGTCGCCCCGAAGCGCGGCCTGCGTCACACCATCGGCATCCACCAGCACGGCGGTCTCGGCGTAGCCCTGCGCGGCACAATGGGCGACGGCGGCCGTGACCGCTTCGGCCGCGAGCGCGGCGGGAATGCGATGCGTCTCGATCAGGCCTTGCGCCTGCGCTGCCACTGGGAACGCCGCGAGAATGCCCGGAAGCCAGAAGCGGCGGAGCAGACGGGACATGTGAATTCCTTCGATCGACCGCCGGCGATGCTAACAACCGGGGCGAATGGCGAGAAGCCGGGCTTGCCGATCCGGGCACAACCATCGGAGATTTACGGCAGGCGAGGCCACGCCAGGTCGCCACAAAAAATTGCTCTGGAGGAAACCAATGGAAAGCCAGACCTTCGATTACATCGTGGTGGGCGCAGGCTCGGCAGGGTCGGTCCTGGCCAATCGCCTCAGCGCCGATCCGAAGCACAAAGTGCTGGTGCTGGAAGCCGGCCGCGAGAGCCATCCCTGGTCGCGCATTCCCGTCGGCTTCGCGCGCCTGATCAACAACCCCGCCGCCAACTGGCTGTATTCGTCGGAGCCCGACGAAGGCACCGGCAACCGCCGCATCCCGATCCCGCGCGGCAAATTGCTGGGCGGGTCGTCCTCCATCAACGGCATGGTGTTCGTGCGCGGCCAGTCGCAGGACTATGACCAGTGGGCGCAACTCGGCAATCGCGGCTGGAGCTATCGCGAGGTTCTGCCGATCTTCAAGGACATGGAAAGCTACCAGGGCACCGGCGACGAGGAATACCGCGGCCGCACCGGCCCGCTGAAGGTCACGGAAAACCACGAGACCGGGCCGCTGTACGATGCGCTGGTCAAGGCCGCCGGCGAGGTCGGTATCCCCTACACGCGCGACTATAACGGCGAGCGCCAGGATGGCATTGGCATGACCCAGTCCACCATCCGCAACGGCCGCCGCCAGAGTACCGCGGTCTGCTATCTCGATCCCGCGCGCAGCCGGCCGAACCTGACGATCCAGCCCAACGCACTGACCGAATGCCTGCTGCTGGAGGGCAAGCGCTGTGTCGGTGTGCGCTATGCGGTGGATGGCCAGGTGCGCGAGGCGCGCGCCGGGCGCGAGGTGATCGTCAGCACCGGTTCCATCAACTCGCCGCAGCTTCTGGAACTATCAGGCATCGGCCAGCCAGAGCACTTGCAAAGCCTGGGCATCGAAGTGCACCACGCGCTGAAGGGCGTGGGCGAGAATTTGCGTGACCACTACTCGCCGCGGATGAAGTGGCTGGTGCCGGAGTCGCTGAACATGACCTACAACGCCAAGTGCCGCGGGTTGGGAATGGTGTGGCAGGCGCTCCGTTACGCGTTGAGCCACAAGGGATTGCTCGGGCTGCCGGCATCGCCGATCCGCGCCTATATCCGCACGCGCGCCGGGCTGGATGCGCCGGATGCAGCGATCTCCTGGATTCCGTTTCTGGCGGATTCGAATTTCCGGCTGGCGAAGCAATCCGGCGTCACCGCAATTATGAACATCCTGCGGTCCGAGAGCACGGGCAGCATCCATATCGCCTCGGCCTCGCCGCGCCAGCCGCCGGCAGTGCGCTTCAATTTCATGAGCGCGCAGTTGGACCGGGACGTGACACTTGCCGCGATGCGCATCACGCGAAAGATCATGACCGCGCCGGCGATGCGCCAGGTCGCGACCGACGAGATCGCGCCCGGAACCGGCCTGCAATCCGATGACGAACTGCTGGATTGGGTGAAGAAGAATGCCGAAACGACCTATCATCCGGTCGGCACGTGCAAAATGGGGTCGGACCCGATGGCGGTGGTGGACGACCATTTGCGGGTGCATGGCATGGCGGGGCTGCGCGTGGCGGATGCCTCGATCATGCCGACGCTGACTTCGGGCAACACGAATGCGCCGACGATCATGATCGGGGAGAAGGCGGCACGGATGATCCTGGCGGAGGCGGGGTGACGATGGACGATGCCCGTTGCTGTGTTGTCAAGTGCGGAAGAACCGGGCCAGGTGGTGCATATCAGAGCTTCGGGGGGCGGGTGAGATAACAAGCACCTGCAAGCACCACCGCGACGGTAGCCGCCGCATCCTTGTGACAGGGTTGGCCTGGATTCTGGCGGCAAATCCTTGCCAAACCATTGACGGTGCCGATATCCCGCAGAGCGCCCGCCGGCGCGGCAAGAAACCATGAAGGGACGCTGCCATGTTCCCCAGCCCGACCCGCGTGTTCCTGACCAAAGGCATCGGCACGCATCGCCACGCCCTGACGGCATTCGAATTTGCACTGCGTGACGCCGACATCGAGCAACAGAATTTGGTGTATGTATCGTCGATCCTGCCGCCACGCTGCGAGCTGATCTCGCGCGAAACCGGGATAGAGCACTTGAAACCTGGCGATATCACGTTCTGTGTGATGGCGCGTGCGGAAACGAATGAATTCGGCCGCCATGTCTACGCCAGCATCGGCCTGGCCCGTCCGGCCGATCCCGCGATGTACGGCTACATTTCCGAACTGCACGGCTACGGCAAGACCGTCGAGTCAAGCGGCGAGCAAGCCGAGGATCTCGCCGCGACGATGCTGGCATCGACGCTGGGGCTGGAATTTGATCCGGACGCCGCCTGGAACGAACGCAAGCAGATCTACGAACATAGCAACCTGATCATCGACAGCACGTCGATCACGGCTGCAACCGAATGCGGCGTGGCGAACCACTGGACCTGCGCCGTCGCCGCAGCGGTGTTCCTTTTCTGATCAGCATGTCATTGCGAGGAGCGTAGCGACGAAGCAAGTTCGAACGGGTGGGTGCACGAACAATCCGGACGCCTTCCCGAACGGGATTGCTTCGTCGCTTCGCTCCTCGCAATGACATGCGGTGGCTATTGACCGCTTCCGCACCCCTGGCTGACTCTCGTCGCGTTAATAACAGGGGGAAACGCGCATGCCACGCCTGGAGAACAAAATCGCCCTCATCACCGGCGCCGGCACCGGCATTGGCCGTGCCACCGCACGGGCAATGGCGGCGGAAGGCGCCCGCATCGTGGTGGCCGAACTGAACGCCGCGTCGGGCGAACAAACGGCGCACATCATTGCGCAAGCCGGCGGCAACTGCATCGCCGTCGCCACCGACGTGACGCAGGAGGACAGCGTCAGGGCCGCGATCGAAACCGCCGTGCGCCACTATGGCGGCCTACATGTCCTGCACAACAATGCCGGCGGCTCGACCCCAGTGGACAACACCGTCGTCGATGTCCCGCTGGAAGAATTCTGGCGCACCATCCGTCTCGATCTGTTCGGTACCTTCCTCGGCTGCCGCTTCGGAATTCCCGCGATCATTGCGGCCGGCGGCGGTGCCGTGATCAACATGGCATCGAACGTCGCGCTGATGGGAATCGGCGGCATGGATTGCTACACCGCCGCCAAGGGCGGCATCGCCGCGATCACCCGCTCCATGGCCGTCGAATTCGCGCCGCAAAAGGTGCGCGTGAACGCGATCGCCCCGGCCGCGACAATGACCGCGCGCGTGCGCGCCCGGCTCGACTCCGGCAAATCCAGCGTCATGAAGATCGCCGCAGGCCAGCTTCTCGGACTGATCGAGCCCGAGGACATCGCCGATATGGCCGTGTTCCTGGCCTCCGAGGAAGCGCGCATGATCACCGGACACGTCTACCCGGTGGACAGCGGCATCACCATCTCCTGATTCGCGAAAGACACCGAATGTTCGAATCCATCGTCGCCGCGCACGCCGATCCGGATCAGCCCAGCGCCACCTTCCGCGCCATCGACGCCGCCCTGGCTCAATTTCCCGGCCACATCCTGTTCACCGTGCTGGTGCACCACCCGGCGCTGAAACAATCCGAGCGGTTCTACACCAATCAGCCTCAGGCCTATCCGCTCGGCGGCCGCAAGCCGGTGACGGATTCACCCTGGATGCAGCGAGTCATCCATGGCGGCGAACCGTATATCGGCCGCACGCAACAGGACATCGCCGCGCACTTCTTCGACCACGAACTGATCCATTCGCTCGGCTGCGACAGCATCCTGAACATGCCTGTGCGCTGGCGTGGCGAAACGATGGGCACGCTGAACCTGTGCCACTGCGCCGACCACTATGACGAAGCGCATTTGCCGCATGTAAGGCTGATCGCGCAGGTTGCATTGCCGGCTCTGCTGCTGATCAACCGGAGTTGAGGAACCGGCTCTGCACCTTCCTCTCCCCTGATGCCTTGGCAGCCCTGACGTACGCGTTTTGATGCACAAATCAGGCTATGGCGCCATGCGTTGGGCACGGTTCGATCCCTGTCGCACGCTTGCGCGTCGCCCTGACGACGCGTTGCAGGCACGGAAACTCGGCTGCACACCCTTGACGGCAAACATTGCGGATTTTGATATTCCGCACCGGTTGGCAGCGGTGGGACGGATGCGCTTCCAACGGCCGGTTCAGGCCTGAGTTCCTCCCCGCCGCACACGAATCCGTGAAAAATCATATCGGTCGATTGACATAAACGATCGATCGATATAATACCTGGCGGCATGGCCCCTTCCCCGGACCCGGCGGCTCTCCGCCTGCGCCCGCCCGTGCAGCAGCGCGGCGAGGATACGCGCCTGCGCATCCTGCAAGCCGCGCTCGAGGTCTTCGCCGCAGAGGGGTATGAAGGTGCCAGCACCCGCACGCTGGCACAGCGTGCCGGCGTGAATCTCCCTGCCTTGCAATACTATTTCGGCAGCAAAGAAGGCCTCTACCGCGCCGTCATCGACATGCTTGGCGAAACCCTGGAATGCCACATCGCACCGGTAACGGAACAAGTCCGCGCCGGCCTCGCCAACGGCCCAATCCCCCGGCGCCAGGCCCTCGATCTGCTTTGCCGTATGCTGGATGCCTTCGTCGCCCTGGTCACCGACCAGACCAGCCCCGACTGGGAAGCCCGCGCCTCGTTCTTCGGCCGCGCCGAGATCGAATCGCAGGCTGCACTCGACACGCTGCACCAGCGTGTCATGCGGCAGATCATCGAGCCCTGCGCGCTGCTGGTCGGCCAGCTCACCGGCGAACCACCGGACACCGAGCAAACGCTGCTGCGCACCGTCGCACTCATCGGACAGGTGACCGTGTTTTGCTCCGGCAAGGCGCACCGCGCGATGGGCTGGCGGGAACTCGACGGGCACCGCGTCGAAGCCATCCAAGCCGTGGTGCGCGAGCACACCAGGGCCATCTTCCGTACCGTCAAAGGCGCTGCATCATGACGACCTTCTACGCGATGCACGCAACAGAGACGCCCGCTGCCCCCACCCCCCTGCCAGAGGGCGAGAGGGGGGCTTCGTTGCCCACCCGCCCGCTCGTCCTCGCCCTGGCATTGCTCTGCGCGGGCTGCGCCGTCGGCCCGAACTTCCATCCCCCCGCCGCACCCAAGGATGCCGGCTACAGCAGCACGCCGCTGGCGCCGACGGCCTCCGCCAACGTCCCTGGCGGAGCATCCCAGCGTTTCGTGCCGGGCGGCCATCTGTCCGGGGAATGGTGGACATTGTTCCGCTCGCGTCCGCTCAACGGCCTCATCGACCAGGCGCTGCGTGCCAATCCCGATTTGCAGGCGGCGCAGGCGTCGCTCCGCCAGGCGAACGAAAACCTCTATGCCGGTCAAGGTTCCCTGTTCCCGGTTGCCAACGTCAGCGCCCAGGCTGCAAAGGAGCGGTTCTCCGGCGCCGAGTTCGGCCAACCTGGCCTCAGCTCGACACTCAGCCTCGCCACCGCGACGTTGAACGTGTCCTACGTGCCGGACGTGTTCGGTGGCGTGCGCCGCCAGATCGAATCGCTCGCGGCACAGGCGCAGTACCAACGCTTCGAACTGGAAGCCACCTACCTGACGCTGACCTCCAACGTCGTGAATGCGGCGGTGCAGGAAGCCTCGTTGCGCGACCAGATCGCCGCCACGCGCGACGTCATCCGGCTGGAAACACAGCAGCTCGACCTGATACGGCAGCAATTCGCTCTCGGCAGCGCCGCAAAGTCGGATGTGCTGACGCAGCAGGCGACGCTGATGCAGACCGTGGCCACCCTGCCGCCGTTGGAAAAGCAGTTGGCGCAGACCCGCGACCAACTCACCGCCTTGCTTGGCCGCTTCCCGAACCAGCAGCCCGCTGCGCGGTTCGTCCTCGACAGCCTGCACCTGCCGACCGAACTGCCACTCAGCCTGCCCTCGCAACTGGTCGAGCAACGGCCGGATGTGCGCGCAGCGCAGGCGACGCTGCATCAGGCCAGCGCCAATGTCGGCGTCGCCATCGCCAATGAGTTGCCGCAGTTCACCATCACCGGCGACTACGGCCGCGAGGCGCTCGGCTTTGCCAATTTCTTCAATCCGATGAACGCCGTCTGGAACATCGGCGGCGGCATCACGCAGACCTTGTTCGATGCCGGAACATTGCTGCACAAGAAGCGCGCCGCCGTCGCCGCGTTCAATCAGGCGGCGGCGCAGTACCGCAGTACCGTGATCAAGGCGTTCCAGAACGTCGCCGATACGCTGCACGCTCTGGAAGCCGATGCCGACGCGGTGCGCGCGCAGGCCGAGGCCGATGCCGCCGCACGCGCCAGCTTCGACCTGGCGCGAGAGCAATACCGGCTTGGCGCAATCACTTATCTGACACTGGACACCGCGGAACGTACCTGGCAGCAGGCCCGCATCGGTCTGGTGCAGGCGGAAGGCGACCGCTACGCCGACACGGCGGCCTTGTTCCAGGCGCTTGGTGGCGGTTGGTGGGATCGCAACGACGTGGCGCCCGACGCGATCGGCCGGCCCGACCGCTTCGGTATTTCGCTCTCGTCCAAACTGGACTGATGGAGGCCGCATCATGGCCAAACGCATGATCATCATGCTGATTGCCGTCGCTATCGTGCTGGGCGGCGTGTTCGGCTTCCAGGTCTTCAAGGCGCACATGATCAAGCAGGTCATGGCGAAGTTCGTGAATCCGCCGCAGACCGTCTCCACCGTGATCGCCAAACAGCAAGAATGGCAGCCGCATCTGTCCGCCGTCGGCACCCTGCGTGCCGTGAACGGATCAAACCTGTCGCTCCAGCTCTCCGGCATCGTGGACCAGATCGACTTCAAGTCGGGGGACGATGTGCAAAAAGGCCAGGTACTGCTGCGGCTACGCAACGACGACGACGTGGCCAAGCTGCAGTCGCTGCAAGCCAACGCCCAACTGGCACGGATCAACTACGATCGCGATCGCAAGCAGTTGCTCATCCATGCCGTGGCGCAGGCGACGGTTGATGCCGATTTCGCCTCGCTGAAAAACGACGATGCCCTGGTGGCGCAGCAGCAGGCGATCGTGGACCAGAAGATCTTGCGCGCGCCGTTCACCGGCCATCTCGGCATCCGCGCCGTCGATCTCGGCCAGTATCTCAACGCGGGCACGACGGTTGTCACATTGCAAGCGCTGGACCCGTTGTTCGTCGATTTCTATCTGCCGCAGCAGGCTCTGTCCGACCTGAAGGTAGGCCAGACCGTAGCGCTTGATGTGGATACCTGGCCCGGCCACACATTCGACGGCAAGATCAGTGCGATCAATCCGCTGGTCGATACCACGTCGCGCAACGTCCAGGTCCGCGCCGAGCTGCCGAACCCGGACCATCGATTGTTCCCCGGCATGTTCGCAACGTTGCAGATCGAAACCGGCACGCCGCAACGCTTTGTGACCCTGCCGGACACCGCCGTGGCCTATAATCCGTATGGCAGCACCGTCTATGTCGTGATCGACAAGGGCAAGAACGCTGAGGGCCAGCCGAACCTGATCGCGCAGCAGACCTTCGTGACCACCGGCGACACGCGCGGCGACCAGGTGGCCATCCTGAAGGGCGTGAAGTCCGGCGAAACGGTGGTCACGGCAGGGCAGGTCAAGCTGCACAACGGCTCGCCGCTGGCGATCAACAACTCGGTGCAGCCGCTCGACAATCCGCACCCGAAGATTTTTTCCGAGCAATAGCGGGACCGGCACGATGAACTTCACCGACATCTTCATCCGCCGGCCGGTGCTGGCGACGGTCGTCAGCCTGCTGATCCTGGTGCTGGGGCTGCGTGCCGTCGGCTCGCTGCCGGTGCTGCAATATCCGCAGACCGAGAACGCGGTGATCACCATCACCACCGAGCTCTACGGCGCCGACCCGTCAACCGTGGCCGGGTTCATCACCACGCCGCTGGAAAATGCCATCGCGCAGGCGAATGGCATCGACTACATGACCTCGAACAGTCAGGTCGGCACCAGCACGATCACGGTGAACCTGCGGCTGAACTACGATCCGGACAAGGCGCTGAGCGAGATCCAGACCAAGATCAGCTCGGTACAAAACCAGTTGCCCGCCGGTACGCAGCAGTCGATCTTTTCGGTCACCGTCGGGCAGACGATCGACGCCATGTATATCGGCTTCTACAGCGACGTGATGCAGCCGAACCAGGTCACCGACTACATGATCCGCGCGGTGCAGCCCAGGTTGCAGGCGGTACCGGGCGTGCAGACGGCAGAAATGCTCGGTGCCAAGAATTTCGCGCTGCGGGCCTGGCTCAATCCGGACCAGATGGCGGCGTACGGCGTTACCGGCAGCGACGTGGCGCAGGCCCTGCAACGCAACAACTACATTTCGGGCCTGGGCAACACCAAGGGACAGATGGTGCAGGTCAATCTGGCCGCGTCCACCGACCTGCACACGCTCAAGCAATTCCGCGACCTGATCGTAAAGCAGGTGAACGGCGCGATCATCCGTCTGAAGGACGTCGCGAACGTCTCATTGGGCTACGACGATTACGATTCGCAGGTGAGCTTCGACGGCAAGCGGGCGGTCTATATCGGCATCCAGGTCGCGCCGGGTGCCAACCTGCTGGACGTCGTGAAGGGCGTGCGCGCCGTATTTCCCAGCATCCAGGCGCAGTTGCCGCACGGCATGTCGGGAACCATCGTCTATGACTCGACGGAGTTCGTGAACAGTTCGATACATGAAGTGATTTCGACATTGGTCGAGGCGGTGCTAATCGTTACGCTAGTGGTGTTCGCGTTCCTCGGTTCGCCGCGCTCGTCGCTGATTCCGATCATTGCGATCCCGCTGTCGCTGATCGGCACCTTTACCATGATGCTGGCGTTCGGCTTCTCCATCAATCTGCTGACGTTGCTGGCCCTGGTGCTGGCAATCGGGCTGGTGGTGGATGACGCGATCATCGTCGTGGAGAACGTCAACCGCCACCTTGAAGACGGCATGCGGCCGATCCCTGCCGCCATTCAGGCGGCGCGCGAGCTTGGCGGGCCGATCATCGCCATGACCGTCGTGCTGGTCGCGGTTTATGTGCCGATCGGCTTCCAGGGCGGCCTGACCGGCGCATTGTTCACCGAGTTCGCCTTCACGCTGGTCGGTGCCGTGACGGTTTCGGCCATCATCGCGTTGACACTGTCGCCGATGCTTTGCTCCCGCGTGCTCTCGCCGCATACCACGGACCGCAGCGGTTGGGAGACGCGTATGGTGGATTTCATCGACCGCCGCTTTGCGTCGATTCACCGCCGCTATGAGCGCCGCCTGCGTGGCAGCCTGAATTACGTGCCGGTCACGCTGACCTTTGCCGCGATCGTGTTGGGCAGCATCTATTTCCTCTACAACAGCGCTACCAGCGAGCTGGCGCCGCAGGAAGACGAAGGCGTCGTCATCTCACTGTCCACGCCGGCGCCGAATGCCACCCTGCAACAGAAGCTGATGTATGACGCCCAGGTCAACAAGGTGTTTGAGAGCTTTCCGGAAACCGCCCACACGTTCCAGCTCGATGTGCCCGGCCAGAACATCGGCGGCATGGTGCTGAAGCCCTGGGATCAGCGGACGCGTACCACCAACCAGTTGCAGCCGCTGTTGCAGCAGAAGCTGAACGGTATCGCCGGCGTTCGCGCGGTGGCATTCCAGCCGCCGCCGCTGCCAGGTTCCAACGGCCTGCCGGTGCAGTTCGAAATCGAGACCACGCAATCCTTCGATCAGTTGAACAATGTTGCCCAGCAATTCCTGCAACAGGCCCGCCAGAGCGGATTGTTCATCTATCTCGACAGCGACCTGCGAATCGACCAGCCGCAATCCACGGTAGTGATCAACCGCAACAAGGCGACGCTGCTTGGCCTGGACATGAACGACATCGGTGCAGCGATGGGCGCCATGCTGGGCGGCGGCTATGTCAACTATTTCAGCCTCGACGGCCGCTCCTACAAGGTGATCCCGCAGGTGGAGCAGCGGTTCCGGCTGAACACCGACCAGTTGCTGAATTACTACGTCACAACGAGCAGTGGCGCGTCGGTGCCGCTATCGACGGTGGCGCATATCGACACCAAGACGGTGCCGGAATCGATCAATCACTTCCAGCAGCTCAATTCCGCGACCATCGAGGGTGTGCCCATGCCTGGCGTCGCGCTCGGCACCGCGCTGGACTACCTGACGAAGCTCGCGCATGAATCCCTGCCGCACGAGTACAACATCGATTACGGCGGACTGTCGCGGCAATACGAGCAAGAATCGTCCGGCTTCGTGGTGACGTTCGCCTTCGCGCTGATCATCATTTTCCTGTCGCTGGCGGCCTTGTTCGAAAGCTTCCGCGATCCGCTGATCATCCTGGTCTCGGTGCCGATGTCGATCGCCGGCGCGCTGTTGTTCGTTAGCACCGGCGTCGGCGGCGCGACGCTGAACATCTATACCGAGGTCGGACTGGTCACGCTGATGGGCCTGATCAGCAAGCACGGCATCCTGATCGTGGAATTTGCCAACGAGCTGCAAAGGCAAGGCCGCACCAAACGCCAGGCGATCGAGGAAGCCGCCAGCATCCGGTTGCGTCCGATCCTGATGACCACCGCGGCGATGGTGCTGGGCGTGATTCCCTTGCTCACTGCCAGCGGCGCCGGCGCGGTGTCGCGCTTCGACATGGGCCTGGTGATCGCCAGCGGTCTCGGCGTCGGCACGCTGTTCACGTTGTTTGTCGTGCCTGCGGTCTATATGGTGCTCGCCGGCGACCACCATGTAGTGCGCGAGACCGAAGAAAAGGCGCGGCGCGAGATGGAACCGGTGGGCCATTCCATGCGGTAGGCTATGAGCACATGTTCCATTGGCGGCGGGCACGTCGATCGACCGGCGACACCTCGCGTGTTCCTGCCGGTCCCTGGCGCGTGCTTCGGCGTGCCGTGCTCTGGCTGTTGGCCGCCGAGTTTGCCGCAGCGGCCGCCTCCTTCCTGATTGTATTGTTCCTCGTCCTGACGCGGAGGTTTGAGGCCCCACATGCCAGGCCGGGAGGGATGCCGGTACCCCTGGTCTATGCACTCCCCGCCACCGTCGCCCTGCAAGCAACGCTGTTATTCGCCGATTTTCGCCAGGCACGCATTTTCGGGCAGGGCAACCTCAGGGCAGGCCTTGGCGCCGGCCCCGTGCAGCGGCGATGGCTGATCGCAGTCTTGTTCGTGCTGATGATCGCCTGGTTGTTTACCTATATCGCCGTCGTGACCCGCTTCCAGAGCGTGGCCCATTACATCGCGCGCGACGTGCCGCAGGCGCCGGTGCTGACCATGACCGGAGGCCCGGCCCTCATCATCCTGCGCGTGCTGCTGATTGCCGGCCTGGCACCAATCGCCGAGGAACTGTTCTTTCGCGGTTGGTTCTGGACCGCGCTGCGCCGGTATTGGAGCGTGTGGCCCACGGCGCTGTGCACGGGCGGAATCTGGCTGTCACTGCACGCCCTGGAAGGCGCGGTGCGCGTGCCGATCTTGATCCCGGCGGCAATTCTGCTGTCGCTGGCACGGCATTACGGCGGCAGCGTGCGCGCATCGATTCCGCTGCACGTCGCCAACAACCTGGTGGCGGTATCGATTCAGATCGCAGCGATCGCGTCGGGAGGGCATTGAACGCATGTCGTTGCAGGCACGCGTCACTGCGAGCGCAGGTCATTGCGGGCACATGTCACTACGAGCGAAGCGAAGCAATATAGCTCTAATATTGCGACGTCATCCCGGCCCGGACTCCTTCACTCCGCCCGCCATGACATGGCGTCCGCCAGGCCCGCCCGAAGCTGCGTGAAACTCCTCCGGCGTCCGCAGCGTCAGTGCCAGCGCGTGCATGCCGCCAGCGAACTCCCGCGCCAGCACCTCGTGCACCGCGCGCGACCGCGCCACCCGTGGCATGCCGGCGAACATCGCCGATACCAACAGAACGTTGTAGTGCGTTTCCCCGCCGGGCTGCGCCCCGGCATGGCCCGCATGGCGCGCACTGTCGTCCTGAACCCGCACGACGACGGGGGCAAACACTTCGGTCAGAGCGGCTTCCAGCCGGGCGGCACGGGACTGCATGGCGCCTATATCGGCTCGTCCCGCCGCGACGCCAAGCACCCGGTCAACGACCTCGCGCTAATCGGCACCCCGGGGACGCCGGCCAGGCCGTTGGGTCGCGCTGAGTCCCGAGGACGGATCACGTAGCGGTGCTCGCGAAGCCGGCCATCCGTTGACCACGGTCCTGACGATGTGGTACCGACAACAACGCAGGCATCAAGTACGCAACGACTGTCTGGGTAACTGCCGCTAGCTGCACAAAGGCAGCCTGTGTCGACCCTATCGCGGTGGCACGGATTCGGCGTGAAGGCCTCCCTGGTATCGGAGAAGAACGCTTGGTTCACACGACTCGTTGGCGAGCCTCCACGGGGCGGGATATTGCGGAGCGCGTCGGATACCCCTTCGCTTACCTGCTGAATCGCCCACGCTTCCATGTCGTCGGCAAGCTTCTATATGACTTCGCGCTTCGATGTAACGGCATTGGGATCGCGTTCCCTGGCCGCCACGGGCTTACGCGAAGCGAAGAGAATTTCCTGCGCCGCGCCGCCCCGGGCCTGAAAGGAGCGACAATTCTCGATGTCGGTGCCAATACCGGAGGCTATGCCAGTCTGCTGCGAGATCTGATCCCTGACTGCACCGTCTATGCGTTCGAGCCACATCCGCGGACCTTCGCGAAATTGCAGCGGACGGCCGAAACGAAAGGTTTCACGGCCATCCAGATGGCCGTCAGCGACACAGCCGGGCCGGCCCAATTGTTCGATTTTGCCGGGCAGGATGGATCGACCCAGGCCAGTCTCGATCAGGAGACCATCAATTTTCAGGACGAGGCAGCGGTCAGCCATGACGTTATCATGGTTCGCCTGGACGATCTCGCCGACGAATTGCAAATCCGGAATATCGGTCTGCTGAAGATAGACACCGAGGGATTTGACCTCGCGGTTCTCAAAGGTGCGACCCGGCTGCTGACCGAGCGCCGCATCGAGATGATCCAGTTCGAAATCATTCCGGTGGACGTGGTACGACGGGTGGCGATCAAGGACTTCTTCGAAGTGCTCGACGGCTACGATCTCTATCGGATGTGCCTCAACGGGCAATTGCTGCCGCTGCAGCCCTATACGGTCAAGACCTGCGAGATCTACGTGACGCAGAACCTGATCGCAAAGCGTCGGCGGTGACCGCGGTCGGAACGGGCGCCTGGCCATTTTGCCCCGACGCCGCAGCCACCATATCCTGCCGCCATGGACCTCGATTTCACCGAAGACGAAATCCGCCGCTACTCGCGCCACATCCTGTTGCGGGAGGTAGGCGGCACCGGCCAGGCCAGGCTGAAGGCAGCGCGCGTGCTCGTGGTGGGAGCGGGCGGACTTGGTTCCCCGCTCGTGCTCTATCTGGCCGCGGCGGGCATCGGCACCATCGGCATCATTGATGACGATGTGGTGGAACTCTCCAACCTGCAGCGCCAGATCGCCCACACCACGGCCTCGCTCGGCATGCCGAAGGTGGATTCGGCCGTCGCTGCCGCGCGCGCGATCAACCCCGGCGTGACGGTGGAGGCTCACCAGACCCGGCTCACCGCCGCCAACGCGCTGGACCTGATCCGACGCTACGATCTGGTCTGCGACGGCACCGACAATTTCGCCACCCGCTTCCTGGTAGCGGATGCCTGCGTGCTGGCGCGCAAGACGCTGGTCTCCGGCGCGGTGCTGCGGTTCGATGGGCAGTTGTCAGTGTTCCGGCCGCATGAAGGCGGACCGTGCTACCGATGCCTCTATCCCGAGCCGCCGCCGCCCGGCCTGGTGCCGTCGTGCAGCGAGGCGGGCGTGCTCGGCGCTGTCACCGGCGTGATCGGCACGTTGCAGGCGACCGAGGTGCTGAAGGAGATCATGGGCATCGGCGAGTCGCTGTCAGGCCGGCTGCTGGTATGGGACGCGCTGGCGACCCGCTTCCGCACGGTGAAGCTGCCGCGCGATCCCGACTGTGCGCTGTGCGGGCCGCAAGCGACGATCCGCGATCTGTCCGCCCACACCGATGCGACGGACGAGGCGCCTGTCTGTGCCGTCTGAACCACTCGGCATCCTGCTGCTGTCCGGCTCACACGATCGCGCACATTACGCGTTCGTGCTGGCCTCCGGGGCGGCGGCGCTGGGCCGCCGGGTCGTGATGTTCGCGACCAATGCCGGATGCCATGCGCTGATGACGGATTGGTCCGGCCTGGCGGGCTCCGTACGCGACGGGCGCGTGCGTGCCGCCGGGGTTGCCGGGCTCGAGGAACTGCGCGAGGCGTCGCGCGAACTGGGCGTGCGGCTGATTGCCTGCGAGGCGGGGCTGCGCGTGGAAGGCCTGGACACCGCGCGTCTGCTGCCAGGCGTGGAGGTCGCCGGCGTCGCGACATTCCTGGAGGCGGTCGGAGCCAACCCGGTCATAAGCATGTAGGAAACTTCTCCCGCCGAGCGGGGGGTCGCGATGCGCAGCACCGAGGGTGAAGGTGACGGGGCCGGTACACCTCCCTTTTCCATCCTCCTGCTCGCCCTCACACCTCGCCGCCTTCGGGCTGGTCCGCTTCGCGGCCAACCAACGCGCTCCCAGTGACGCCAGAGAGGTTTTCGCAACCCATCCCGCCCCTCATTCGTTTTGTCTTCACGCGGCCTTCCGGCCGCCGGTTCAGAGGAGAGAAACCATGGACAAGGATCGTGTTGAAGGCATGGGCCACCAGGCCAAGGGCGCGGTGAAGGAAGCCGCCGGCAAGGCGATGGGCGACAAGAAGACCGAGGCCGAGGGCAAGGCAGAGCGTGCGGCCGGGAAAGTGCAGAATGCGGTCGGCGGGGCGAAGGACGGCGTGCGCGACGCCGCTGACAACCACTAGACCAATCCAGCCCGGGCGCCGCAGACCGGCGGCGCCCGTCGCGGTGTGCTGCATTGCGCGCCGCCCCGCTTGCCGGTTTCCTGCCGCCAACTCATCAGGGCAGGAGGCCGTGGCATGCCAGTCACCCAAGCCGAAAAAGCCGAGCAATTCCGCATGCTCCACACGGGGCCGGGGCATTTCGTCATCGCCAATGCCTGGGACGCGGGCTCCGCCCGCATCCTGGCCGGACTTGGTTTCCTCGCACTCGCCAGTTCCAGCGGCGCGCAGGCCGGCGTGCTGGGCCGGCGCGACGGGATGGTGACGCGCGAGGAAGCGCTCGCGCACTGCCGCGCGATTGTGGAGGCCACGGATCTGCCGGTTTCCGCCGACCTGGAAAAAGGCTTCGGCGACACGCCCGAAGCAGCGGCGGAGACGATCCGCCTGGCCGCCGGTGTCGGCCTGGTCGGCGGTTCCATCGAGGATGCCGCCGGTCCCGGCCAGCCCTTGTTCGATGCCTCCCTGGCCGCCGCGCGCATCGCCGCCGCGGTGGCGGCCGCGCGGGTACTGCCGTTCCCCTTCACCCTGACGGCGCGGGCGGAGAATTTCATCCGCGGCAATCCCGACCTGGACGACACGATCAAGCGGCTGCAGGCCTTCGAGGCCGCCGGTGCCGACGTGTTGATGGCGCCCGGGCTGCCAAGCCTCGATGCGGTGCGCGCGGTTTGCGCCGCGGTTTCGCGACCGTTCAACTTCATGGCCGGGATCCCCGGAAAATCCTTCACCGTGGCGCAATTGGCCGCGGTGGGGGTGAAGCGCATCAGCCTCGCCACGTCGCTGTACCGCGCGGCCATGACCGGGCTGGTGGCGGCGGCGACCGAGGTGAAGGAACGAGGCACGCTTGGCTATGTGGAGACCGCCATCGCCACGCCGGCACTGAATGCGTTCATGCAGGGTCCGTGATGCCCGTTGCTTCCGATGGTTCGTTGGCGTCCGGATTAGCCGACGCAACGGAGAGCGAAGCCAGGCTCGTATCGGGGCTGCATCCCCGCCCTCCGAGTGATCGGTGACCGGATCGAACATGGCGAACCGGTGCCCGAGCGAGCCTACAACATCGTCGCGGTAGCGTGACGGACCTTCCAGCGACGTGAGCCGGCGGCCTGCGCCCGCCGGAAGCATCGGCCGGACGATCCCAGAAACGCCGTCAGCCGCCCCGGCGCCGCAACGCTGCGGTCAGCGTATTCTCAAGCAGGCAGGCGATGGTCATCGGTCCGACCCCCCCCGGAACCGGCGTGATCGCCGATGCCAACTTCGCGCATTCGACGAATGCCACATCGCCCACCAGCTTCGCGTCCGGCCGGCGATTCACCCCGACATCCACCACCACCGCCCCCGGCCGAACCCAGTCCCCGCGCACCAACTCCGGCTGGCCGACCGCTGCGACCAGCAATTCGGCACGGCGGCATTCCTCCGGCAAGTCCCGGGTCCGCGAATGCGCCACTGTCACCGTAGCATTCGCAGACAGCAATAGCGCCACCAACGGCCGGCCAACGATGGCCGAACGGCCGACGACCAGGGCGCGCATGCCCGACAGCGTGACACCCTCCGCTTCCAGCAGACGCATGACGCCGAGCGGCGTGCACGGTACGATCGACGGCATACCCGCGGCGAGGCGCCCGATATTCAGCGGATGGAACCCATCGACATCCTTGTCCGGGTCGACCGCCTCAACTACCGCTTGCGTGCGGATGTGCGGCGGCAATGGAAGCTGCACCAGAATACCATCCACTTCCGGATCGGCGTTCAGCCTGCCAATCTCCGCCAGCAATGCCGCTTCCAGCGTATCGCCCGGCAGAGCGATGGTGCGAACTATGATCCCCGCCTCCTGCGCGGCGCGGTCCTTGCTGCGGACGTAAACCGAACTGGCCGGATCATCGCCCACCAACACCACGGTCAGGCCTGGACGGAAGCCGAGCCCGGCAATCCGCTGCGCCACATGCGCGCGCGACGCGGCGGCAATTGCCTTGCCGTCGATGATCCGGGCGCTCAAAGCGTGTCCAGACGCCGGCCGAGTGCGGCCGTGTCGCCACCAACGAACAGGCGCTTTTCGCGCGTGGCGGCGCCGGCAAGGATGCGCACCGCTGACGGCGGGACATCCAGCGCGGCGGCCAGGGCATCGCAGGCGGCACGGGTGGCGCGACCGCCCTGCGGCGGCTCGGTGACGGCGATGCGAAGGCGCGGTCCATCGGCCGAGGGCGCCGTACCGTGCACTCCCGTGTGGCGCGCCCCGGGCTGCACCTTCACCGCCACGCTGACCCCGCCCGGCAAAGCGCGCCAGAATACCGTCACAGGAAAACCTGGCCCCACATGCCCGTCACCAGCGCGGCGTAGATGCGCGCCACCACCATCTGCAGCGCCCAGATGATCAGGATCAGGATCAGCGGGCTGATGTCGATGCCGCCGAAATTGGGCAGAAAGTTGCGGATGGGGCGCAGCGCCGGCTCAGTGACGCGGTAAAGGAAATCGGCGATCGTCCAGACCAGCCGGTTGCGCGTATCCAGCACGCCGAAGCTGACCAGCGTCATCACGACCGCAGCCAGAATTACGGCCCATTTGTACAGCCCGAGGACCGCCTCAATCAGCGTATAAAGGATCGTGAGCAAAGGGGTGGTCCTCCTCCAGGTCGGCGGAAGCTAGCGGCGGTGTCAAATGGGGGCAACCGGATGTCACTTGAAGCCGGCCGGAGCGCTTGACTTCCCCTGTCCCCCTGCGCATGTTCCGCGCCCTGCGCCGGCCTTCCCCCTCGGATGGGTCGTCGCCGTGCATGGCGGGACGGGGCTGTAGCTCAGTTGGGAGAGCGCCTCGTTCGCAATGAGGAGGCCAGGGGTTCGAATCCCCTCAGCTCCACCATCGTCCCGTCTGACCTGCTGAAATGCGAGAATAATTCGCCGAAAAGCGGCAAACTTGCCGTTTGGGGTTTGCCATTCAGCATGGCAGGTTCTCCGGCCCGACAGCGTGCGTGTATTGTTCCACTGCCGATAGGGTGCGGTGCCCGATCATCGCCTCGATGTGGTGGACGTGCCACCTCTCTCTGCCACCGCCGTGCCGCTGGCTTGCGCGGTCCGTGCGGCGACCCGGTGACGCCGGCGGCACGGCCAAACCCCATGACCCCAAGGTTTGAGACGCTCATATGGCTAACCGCGCATGAGCAAGTGTTCGCAAACGGTCTGCACAGCGTCATCGCTCAGTTCCGTGTGGCAAGGTACTCCAACGACTCTCGGGGCCATGTTGCGTGTCATGGATAGATCGAGTGCGCGGAGGTTGGCGAACGCCGGGTGGGTATGGCACCCCAGTCCCCACCAATGGCGCCACGGGATACCCCCCTGGTCCAATGTGTGGAGGGTTGTCGCCGCTGTCTCTGACGGAAGAACGACGTTCAAGGTCATCGTGACCCAACGCTCACCTACGTCGGCCTGCATTAGGACAGGAGAGTTGCGGAGTTGCGTGGCATAGGTCCGAACGACCTTCTTTAGAGCGTTGATTTTTGTGTCAATCGAATCCAGGGCAGCCAAGCCGACCGAAGCCGCATATTCGGACAGCCGATAATTGCCGCCGCGCAGTGCCGATGTGCGTGATGCGGCGGTGAAGCCGAATCCCGTCATCGCCGTGATCCGTTCAATCAGATCCTCATCGCTGGACAATACGGCCCCACCTTCGCCAATCCCAAACACTTTCGTCGCATGCAAGCTGACGCAAAGCGGCTGCCGTGCGGCCATTTCGAGCGACATGAGCGCCGCAGCCGCGTCGAATACGACAGGAATGCCATAGTCCCGTTCGAACTTGTCCCAGGCGGGAATATCCGGTGGCGCACCATAGGCGCTGATAACGAGCACCGCCGCGGGCGGTTCAGGCAATTTCGGCAGGGCGTCGGCAACGATCTCTGGTGTCAGCGTGAGGCTGGATCCGTCGATATCCAGAAGAAACGGCTCAAACCCAGCATTGCAAACGGCATGCGCGCTGGCAATGAAAGTATAGGAAGGCATCAGGCAATAACGGCGCCCGGCATGTGCGCGCGCGCGCAACGCCAATTCAATGGCCGTCGTGCCACTGCTGGTCAACGCTATCATCAGCCCAGGTTGGTGCGTGCGCCTGGCGATGACAGTGGTCAGCTTGTGACGAAACTCCTGCCAGAGGGGGCCATAATTGCTGTACCAATGGCTAGCATCGATCCGTCGTAGATAGGGAATCAACTCATCAGTGCTCGGCAATCGCGGAACGAGGATTTGGATCCCTCGTCCAGGGACCCCAGCGATTTCAGCCGTTTTAGCGTTGGACAAATCAACTCGCACCGAATGTACCCCTGGCCTGCCGTTGGGGCTGGAAGCGCCAAGAATCCCTCGAATCCGGATTCCCTACCCCAAGCTCATTCTATATTGGTCGCCATTTGGAGCTTTGGCGACCCCCTGAGCTGGACTTTATGCTGCTGATCGCCGCCGTTTCGGGGGGATCGCACCACCTCATCGTCCGGCGGGCAGTTCTTCCGTTCCGCCACGCGGGGCGCCGTCGCCGGCAGCATTAACGCCCATTCCGGGTACGATCGGGGCCTATGGATGGGATGAAGCAGCCGGTTTCAGACCTGGTGCTGCCACCCTGCAGGGCGGCTAGAAATGCAGCGAGCAGGCACTCCGACCATTGTGGAATTGGGTTGGACGCTTCCAATTACCACGGCACCGGCACCAATGATGGACCAATGTCCAATGCGCTGTCGCGGAATCACCACTGCCCCCGTTCCGATTTCGCATCCTGTTTCGACATGAACACCTCCAGCCAGTGCTACGCCCGGGGCCAATGAAACAAAGTCCTCAAGGACGCAGTCGTGTGCAATACTCGCGTGCGGGTTGACCACCGTGTGGGCGCCGATTTGAACATCGGTCGTTATGGAGGCGGCCTGTAGTATGATAGTTCCAGACCCGACTGCAACGGTATCGCTCAGCAGGCTCGAAGGGTGAACTATGCTTGCAAATCGTCGCCCGGCGCGGGACATGATCCGGGCAGCATAGCGCGCACGAGCAACAGGATCGCCAATGGCGATGACAAACCTGACTGTTGGATCGTTCGTGAATGCCTCTAGCTTTCGGTACACCGGCACTCCCTTGACACAGGGAGGAGCATCAAATTCCGGATCTACCAGGAAGCCCACGATCGATACGCTTGCACCCGCACGGATTTGGTCGCGAATCGTCTGCAGAGCCTCGCGGCCGAGACCGCCGGCGCCGACAATTACGACACGCTGTGATTCACGATCCATCAGAACGTGCGATTCAGTTGGCTGGGCACTTAATCCACCCTTTCGCCTCGTCGTATTATTACTCCGCGACCGCCGGCCGCTGGTCGTCCATTGCAGTGATTGTCTCTACATAGGCAGACAGCATGCGATCAACGCGAAAGTGCTCTTCGGCATAAGTGCGCGCGGCTTGACTCATACGCAAGCGCGCCGAGCGATGACCATGCAGCCACTTGATTTTCTCAGAGAAGTCCTCAAGGTCGTACGGGTCGCAGAGGAAGCCTGTCGTCCCTTCGATAAGCAGGTCCGGCAGGCAACCTACGCGCGAAGCGACGACAGGGATACCCATTGCCAGAGCTTCCATTACGACCATCGGTCGCCCATCCATGAGCGAAGGCAGCATCAGAACGTCGTAGCAGGCCAGATACTCGGTAATGTCCTCCACGACACCGGCGAAATGGACGCGTCGGGCCAGACGCTCTTGTCGAAGAAGAGCGCGCACCTGCTCCTCAAGCGGGCCGGTTCCCGTCATGATGAAGTGCATTGATGGTGCAGTCTGGTTGGCTGCAACCTGCATGAATGTGAGAGGCGCTTTTTCCTCCGAAAGCCGGCCAGAAAAGCCGACGATGAAGGTATCACGCACCAAGCCCAATGCCGCCAGAACCGTTGCCGATTTGCCGCGGGGCTGGAACCGGCACAAGTCGACACCGCTGTTAATGACGCGTATCCGCCCTGGAGTTTCACCGTGGGAAAGCAGCCACGATCGAACCTCTTCACCTTCCACGATTGTCCGGTTAATCCAAGCGGCATGTCGTCGATTATTGTAAACATGACCGGTCGTATTGAACAGCAGATCTATCAGATGGAGATGTGGGTACCGTGACTTCAAGTGCGGTATGGCCGAATAGAACCACGTACTGCCAGCCAACAAAATCACATCCACGCCCTTGGCAGGAATCAAATAATCGACGAAATCCGGCCAGCATGATTCCGGCAGGAATCGAGGCAGGTGGTAGATCTCACTGGATGATCGTTCAAACCAAGCCGTGGTATCGCCGACATCCGACAATATTGGCAGAGTGGTGACAATGACCACACGATATCCGGCATCCGTTAGTGCTTGCGTCACTGCGCTGAGCAGGCGCTCGGCACCGCCAAGCGCGAGATACGGCGCCGCGAGCAGAACAGTACCAGTGGACTTATGAGGAACCTTTTGTTTGACAAGGTTGTCTATGCCGTTCACGGAGCGTCGCCGCAACCTCGCTCGCCTACGTGAGCGAATCTCTGCCTGCCGCGTGACAAGGTCCTGATTTAGTTCACGTATCAACCTTGCTTGCTCCGGCATTGGGAGCACGCCCGATTGGGAGCTTTGGCTAGGCGATGGATGAATTCTGTAGCAAAAAAGCGCCTCGCCGGTGATGTTGATGATGCGTGCACCCAAGGCAGCCAGGCGCGTCCAAAAACGCCAATCTTCGTGGATGTGTCCCTGGGTTTCGACATCGGAGTCCTGGAACCCCCCAGCATCCTGCCAAAGCGCGCGACGAAATACTGCGCACGTCGTCACATGGTTGCCTCGCAGCATATCGGACAAGACCGGACGAGGCAGCACATTATACCTACCGTCTCGCGCGCCAAATTCATGGATCGATGTAGATACGATATCATACCCGAAGGTTTCGAGGAGAAAGACCGCTTTCTCAAGATACGTGGGCTGCAGTAGATCGTCCGCGTCCAGGCAGCAGATGTACTTGCCTCGCGCGTGCTGAATGCCAAAGTTGCGGTTGTCTCCGGCCCGGCAGGGGCGAGGCCGCACGAGGATTCGCGTCTTGGGAAACTGCAGGTTTACAACGACATCACGGGTGAAGCCATCGGTCGAGCCGCCCTCGACGACAATGATCTCAAAAGCCTGAAACGTCTGGGCCAGGACCGATTCGATCGCGTCAACAACGAACCTGCCGTAGTTGAAGCAAGGGATAATCACGCTGATGAGTGGTTCATCCGCTGGCCAAACCGCCTCGGTATAAACCTGAGGTGTTCCCGATGGCTCGTCCGGCATCGGCAGGAAGTCGATGGATCCTGCGTCTGTCGTGCCAATGCGCTTCAGACGCCATCGGAAGGCAGTGTGCAAGGCGAAATGAACCAGAAGATTTCGCAATTCGCCGCGACGCAGCAAATCAAAAGCAATCCTGGCTCGCCGGCGGTCCACCGTTTCCGTTAGCACAACAAACCGCTGAAGCAGGCTTGGACTCTTGCTCATGCCCTGGCTTCTTTGGCGAGGTCAGGCCGAATCGAGACAAGGCTGGCTTTGGCTCCAACAAGTTCACGTAGACGGGTATCGTACAGTTCGTGCATGTGGCGCTCATCGAGATGCGCATCGGCAAATGCACGCGCCGCCCGCCGCATAGCAATCAGAGCGTCCGGATCACGCGCCACCTGCCCGATCCTTGCTACGAATCCATCGATGTCTCCCGCTTCGAACAGCCATCCGGTAACTCCCTCGTGGATCATTTCCGGAAGCGCTCCTACCCTCGATGCCAGAACTGGCACACCGACAGCCAGTGCCTCCATCACAATGACCGGGCGGCCGTCCAACCGTGAGGGCAAAACGAGCAGATCATAGGCATGCAACCATGGCTGGATGTCGCCGACATCCCCCAAGACATGAAACCGCCCCAACGGGAACTTCGCAGCTGCGACCGACCGGCTGATATCCGGGCCGAGATGGCCGGCACCCGTCATGACGAATCGCACAGGCAACGTTGGATCGGTGCGTCGTGCAATCTCAACAAACGCCAGGGGATCCTTTTCCTCGGACCACCGCCCGGAATAACCTATGACAAGGTCCCCCGTCGTCCCGCCAATCGACTGGCGCAGGTTTGTTGCGTGAACCGGTGACCGCAACCGCTGGGTGTTTACCCCGCTTCGTACCAGGGCAACTGTATCCGTAGCTGCGCCGTCATTGATCAGCCAACGGTAGACTTCCTCGCTCTCAACAAACGTCCGATCGATCCAGCGCCGATACTGCCGATTGCTGTCGGCATGAACCCCGGTATTAAACAGCAGATCAGCGACACGAATGTCGGGAAGCAGCCGTGTTATCTCGGGAAGCTCCCGGTAGACAAATTCGCTGCCAACGATCCATAGCACGTCTGTTCGGCGGGACAGCAGAAGATACCGCAGGAACTCGGTCCAGCAAGCTTCGGGTAGCGAGCCAGGAAGGCGGAAAATCTCCTTGGTATATGCTTCAAACCAGTTGACCGTGTCACCATGTTCCGCGCCCGCCGTCATGGTTGTCACTATGACGACGCGCCATCCCATCTTGACGAGGTGTCCGACCAACGCACTGAGCAATCGTTCCGCGCCGCCGATGATCATGAATGGCAATGCCAGCAGCAAACTGGGGCCGTTCGGCGGTTCGATGCCGCGCATCAGATGGGACATCGGTACTCGATGACGCGCTGCTGCTGCTTCCGCCGCCGCCTGCGTCGCACTGTGCGGATCGAGGACATCGGCATTAAGCGCGCGTATCACTTGCCGCTGGGCGTCCATCGGGCGGGCGCCTTTGCTTAGACTCGGGCCGTGGCTCCGGTACAGCAACATCGGGTCCGTCGGGAGGTTGACGAAGCGGGCGCCAAGCGCGGCAAAACGCACCCACAACCGCCAGTCTTCGTAAATGTATCCATGCACTGCGGGATCGGAATCCTGATAGCCGCCAGCCTTCTCCCAATAGCCACGTCGAAAGACCGCAGTGGTCATGACGTGGTTCCCTTCGAGCATGCGCGGAAGATCGGGATATTGAATAGTATGTATAACCTCTTTGCGGTTGCCGAAGAAACGCAGCGCCGAGGACACCACGTCATATCCACAGCGTTCCAGCAGGAAGACAGCCTTTTCTACGTACGTCGACTCCAACTTGTCGTCTGCATCGAGGCAGCAAATATAGCGCCCGCGCGCATGGTGAATGCCAAGGTTGCGATTTGCCCCGACACGCTGCGCATCACCATGGAGCAATATCCGAACGCCAGGACGGCTCAGACCGAGAAGCAACTGACGCGATTCCAGGGCCGTAGACCCACCCTCAACGATAATCAACTCGAAATCGCGGTAGGTCTGGGCAAGGACGGAGTCGACCGCCTCGGTGATAAAATGTCCATAGTTGAAACAGGGAATTACGACGCTGACGAGCGGTCGATCCGGGGGCCAGGGATCATCGACTTCCGGCGGTTGGTCGTCATCCAGGAGCGGGGCAATTGCGTCCTTGCCGATTGGCGCAAGCGCGTTGGGCTCGCGCATCCTGCTTCGGCGGTAGGCAATGGCCGCCCGGACCTTACCTACCACCTCGCCTTGCAGAGTCCACCACATCAGCAAAATCAGGCGTCGCACCTGGCGCGCTGCCCATGGATAACGTCTGGCAATGGTCCGCGCCCGATCAGCCAGCTGCCATGACAGGCTCGCTTCGAATGCCCGAGCCACGGCAATATCGGCTTCCAATGCAGCCAGCTTTGCATTTAGGTGCTGGATCTCCTCTGTATTGCTCCGCAGCCGCATCTCGGCGGCGATCAGAGCGTTTGTCATCTCCACTTCGTTGCGTCTGTGGTCGGAGGTTGCGGCTGCAAGATCGCTACGCAGCCGGTTCACTTGCCGCGAGGCATCTTCCAGCAATTCGAACCGTTGCTGACCTGCGTCAACCACGGAGGCAACATCCCCCAGGACGTTCGAGATTGAATCATTTTGAGAAGATACCGTGGCAACATCCGATGTCGTACTGTCGTGATCACCCGCGGCTGCCTTGGCCCAGGGCCCGCCATTCGAGGCCAAATGCATTTCCTTCATGGCAATGCCGTGCCAGGTAGGGCCATAAGCCTCGCCAGCAATGAAGCGAAAGTCGGCGGCGAGACCGTAAGCCCGGCTTGGTTCAATCGCGATACATCGCCCCAGAACTCACGAGGCTCTCCAGGACGGACGAGCGCAGGGTCAATGACAAGCCGGACATCGCGCCCTGTTAGCGCGATCAATTGCTCGACGAGATTGCCCAGGTTTACCGCGGTCCCGGAGCAGATGTTGTAGATTGACCCATAATTCCGCGAATTGGATGCGAGAGCGACGACCAGTCGCGCAGCTTCCTCGACGTCGATGAAGTCGCGCGCGACATCAAGGTCGCCAACCGTCAGGCGGCGCGCCCCCTGGCGCAACTGCTGTGAGAAACTCGCCAAGGCCATATTGCTCGGCATACCAACCCCCACCGGGTTGAAAATACGCCCAATGAGCACGCGAGCGCCAGCCCTGGCCTGGGCCATCCCCATCCAGGTCTGTGCCAACTTGCTGATTCCGTAATGCGTTACCGGATGGCATGGACCATCTTCCCGCGCGGGCAAAAATTCCGGCGGCAGATAACCGTACTCCGCGGCCGATCCGATCAGAACCACAGCGGCCGGAACGGCGGCTTTCGACACCGCATCCAGCAGGGTTGCAGTGAGTGCGACGTTGCTGGCGTAGAATTCCGCTACCGAGGCCGCGGATACCGTGCCGGCAATGTGGAAAACGATGTCCGGAGCGACCGTCGAAATGGCGTTGGATAGCGCATCAACGGTCCATGGCGCGAGCCCAAGCGCAATTGTGCTGAACGGCAGCGGGGCATCCACCTTTCGCACCAGCCCAACCACTTGCCAGCCATCTGCAATCAGGCGGGCAGTCACCGCGCGCCCGATGAACCCGGCCGCGCCCGTGACAAGCGCACGCTTCATTACGTCAGGGGCGGCAGAAAGACAGGCATCTGAGTCTCGATCATTTGTTGCGCCAGAGCAAAATCATCCGGCCGCCCAATATCGAGCCAGACGCAATCCTGCAAATGACACCGCACGTCATAACCTGCGTGCCGCATCCCGAGGACAAGCTGTGGCATGTCCAGGTGCCGATCCGGCGCAACAAAATCCCGCACGGCGGCCGCGCGGATCACATAGACTCCCATGCTGATGAGATGCTTCTGACTCGGCTTCTCATGATAATCGGTCATCCGCAGATCCGAATCCATCTCGATCAAACCGAACTCAATCGTCAAGTCACGCTCAAAGACACCGATTGTCACATCTGGTCTGGTGTCGAAATGTGCCTGTATCATCCGGCGGAAATCGAGGGAAGTTACGAGATCGCCGTTGAGGAGAAGGAATTGTTCGCCCAGCTGGTCGAGAACTGCGCCGATTGGGCCAGCTGTGCCGAGCGGCGAATCCTCCAGGCTGTACTGGATCCGCATGCCAAAGCGAGATCCATCGCCGAAAAACGCCTCGATCAGGTGGCGCAGATGGCTCACTGCAAGGATGACTTCTGTGATCCCAGCGCGCAGGAGCTGTCGCAGCAACAATTCCAGGACAGGCATGTTGCCCAGAGGCATCAGAGGCTTTGGAAGGGTCGCGGAATAGGGATAGAGGCGCGAGCCCTTCCCCCCCGCCATGATGATGGCCTTCATTCCACCCGACCTTCAGACGCCGTAATTCGGACGATATAAATGCTTATGGCAGGTAATAAAATCGATTGTCTCCCGCAAACCGTCATCCAATGTCCGGCGCGGTTCCCAACCAAGCAAACGCCGTGCCTTTGCGTTGTCCGACTGCAGGGCCGTCACCTCGCTCGCCTCTGGCCGGCACCGCGCCGGCTCCGGATGGAGCTTCGCCTTGGATCCCATGGCCGCGAGGATACGCTCCGCAAACTCCGCGACCGAGTGCATCTCACCCGTACCCAGATTTATCGTTTCTCCGTCGATTCCATCTGTGCCGGCAGCACGGATGAACCCATCCACAGTGTCAGTGACATAAGTCATATCGCGCTGGGGCGTCAGCGAACCGAGACGGACGGTATCCCCGTCCAGCGCCTGGGTGATAACCGTTGGGATAAATGCGCGCGTGGATTGGCGCGGTCCGTAGGTATTGAACGGTCGCAAGGTTACCACAGGCGTGTTGAACGATCGATAATAGCTCTCGGCCAGCTTGTCAGCGGATATCTTGCTCGCGGAGTATGGCGACTGACCTTGCAGCGGATGGTCCTCATCCATCGGAAGCCGCCTGGCACTGCCGTACACCTCGGATGTGCTGGTATGCACGACTCGAGAAACCCCATGACGTCGCGCCGCTTCCAGAACGTTCAGCGAACCCTCGACATTGGTGCGAACGTAGCTACGCGGAGCCATGTACGAGTATGGAATGCCAATCAACGCTGCCAGATGCAACACAATGTCCTGGCCTTCGACCGCCCGCAGCACGAAATCACTGTCCTCGACGTTGCCGTACAGAACGGTCAACTCTGCTTTGATTTCGGCCGCCAGCAGGTCCAGATTGCCGAGATTGGACGCCGAATTATATCGCACAAGGCACGTTACCCGCGCACCCTCCGCAGCCAATCGCTCGACGAGATGGCTTCCGATGAATCCGGCTGCGCCCGTGACAAGCACACGCTTCGAATAAAGCATACCACTCCCTAGGCCGCGAGGGCGTACACCTAACCGATAACCGGCCGATACACAAGCCGATCTGTCCGTCCAGCAGAGGAAACTCCCCCGTTCCCATAGAAGGCATGGGCGGACGAGCCTAGGGCTCCCGGAAGGACTTTAGCCAAGCCTCCATGAGCGGCGATGTCAGGTAACTCAGCACCGTCCTTTTCCCTGATGAAACGATCACTTCGGCTGGCATGCCTGCGCGTAACCGTAGCCTTAGCTCCTCTGGAATGTCCAGTTTGTTAACAGCAATTAACCCCAGGTAGTAACTTTGGTGCGTTGCATCATCCGTGATCCTGTCGCGTGACAGGGACGACAGCTTGCCCAGGATCACCGGGACCGCGCGCGAGTGGAAAGACGGGAAACGCACCTCCGCGTTCTGTCCGGCATAGACGTGGGAGATATCCGTCGGCCGGAATTCGGCTCGAACGATCAGCGTCTCGGTATCCGGAACGACCTCCATCAGAGCCTCGCCCGGCCGGATCACCTGGCCGGCGCCGGAAACCACCAGGTTCTGTACAGTCCCGGTCACCGGCGAACGTATATCAATACGGTTCAATGCGTCCTGCGCGATCTGCTGCTTCTGCACCAGGTCAATGATTTTTTGCTGCACGTCGGTGATGGCAGCCGCAGTATCCCCCTGGAACTTATGGCGCAGCTCCTGAATCTGAATCTGCGTCTCGCCTATCGCATTGCCGGCGCGCGCCTGATCGGCGATCGCCTGGCCAATCTCCCCCTCCAGACGCGTCTTCTCACGTTCCATCGACAGGACGCGTTCAAGCGGGACAAGCTGCTGGGCCAGCAACTGACGCAAGCCTACCAGCTCTTCGTCAACGTAGGCGACTTGCCTCGCCGTCGAATCCTGCTCGATCTTGAGGCCTTCGATCTGGGTGTGAAGCCCCTTGATGCGCGCATCCAGGATGCCAATCTGGCTTTGAAGCGAGCGCTGCCGGTTTTCGAACTGTGCCTGCTGGTCGTTGATCGCTTGACGAACGACGGGATCAGAGCTGAGAGCCAACAACTTCGGCGGCAGTGTGATGACAGGTTTGTCATCGCGCTCGGCGATGAGACGCGCCTCATAGACCTGGGCAGCCAGCAACTGATCACGGTATGTATCCAACGTGGCCCTCGCCACAACACTGTCGAGACGTACCAGAATCTGGTTTTTCTCGACGTGATCTCCTTCCTTCACCAGGACTTCAGAAACGATTCCCTCCTCCAAATGTTGCACTGGCTTGCTATGGCTTTCAATTGCGACCACCCCTTGAGCTACGATAGCACCGGTAATCTGCGTCGTGGCTGCCCAGCCGCCGAATACGCCGAACGCGAGGATGATCACCGTGAAGCCCAGCATCGCTGGCCGCCGCCAGTCCGGAGGCGCCTGGTAAATCGTCACCGCACCACTCATCGGTTTGTTCCAGGAACAGCGGGAACTGGTTGCATCGTCGGCACGTCTGCCGACGGGGTTATGGCGCTCGGCACAATCCGCGGCCCGAGCAATCGCGTGAGAATCTCATCGCGAGGCCCGAAACCTTGAACTGTTCCACCGTTCATGACCAGGATCTTGTCAGCTGCCGCCAGAACATTGACCTTGTGGGTGATCAGGATCGCTGTCTTGCCGCGGTTCTTCAGCCCGTGAATGGCGCTTAGCAGCGCCTCCTCGCCCGCCGAATCAAGGTTGGAGTTGGGTTCGTCGAGCACCACGAACCGCGGGTCCCCATAGAGCGCTCGTGCAAGTGCAATACGTTGCCGCTGTCCCCCCGAAAGCGCCTGACCGCCTTCGCCGATCTGCGTGTTGTAGCCATCCGCGAGATACTGGATGAGCTGGTGGCATCCCGCTTGCTCCGCCGCAGCTATCACTTGCTCGGAGTCGATATCCTCCTGAAAGCGACCAATGTTCTGGGCGATAGTCCCGGCGAACAGTTCCACATCCTGCGGCAAATAGCCGATATGTTGTCCCAGGCGTTGCGAATCCCAATGCCATAACTCCGAACCGTCCAATCGAACGGCGCCTTGCAGCGTTGGCCAGATGCCAACCAATGCGCGCGCCAAGGTGGACTTGCCGGCGGCACTGGGGCCGACAACACACAGCACCTCGCCAGGGGCCAGCGAGAACGAGACGCCGCGCAATATCGGCTCTTGCTGCCCGGGCGCCGCAACGTAGACGGATTCAACCGCCAGCGCGCCCTTTGGCTCTCGCAATGACATCCGATTCGGTTCAGCACCGGCTACGTCGAACAACGCCTTCAGGCGACGATAGGCGCCGCGCGCGCTGACGAAATGCTTCCAACTTCCGACGGCCATTTCCATCGGCTGGAGTGCGCGGCCGATCAAAATGGATGCAGCGACGATTCCGCCCGGCGAAAGCTGCCGTTCAATCGCCAGATATCCGCCGGTTCCCAGGATGACGATCTGCAGAAACATTCGGAAGAACCTTGTACTGGCCAGCATCGTTCCAGCGCGGTCGCTTGCCCGGGCCTGCCGGCCGAGATGCGTGTGATGCAGATCGAGCCAGCGCGAGCGCAATGCCCCGAGCATGCCCATCGCCTGCAACACCTCCACGTTGCGAAACGTGGTGGCGGCGCGTTGGCCAGCCTCGATATTCGCTGCCGTTGCCGCCGACAGATCGCGCCTGGTCAGGAGTTCGTTAATCAGTGTGAGACTCCAGATCACCACACTGCCGCCGATCGCCATCCAGCCAAACCAGGGATGCAGAAGGAACGCGGCTCCGACAAAAACCGGAAACCACGGCGCATCGCAAAATGCAATCAAGCCTGGGCCGGTCAGAAATTCGCGCAATGTGTCAACGTCACGCAGCCCCTGTACCAGGGTACCGCTTGGTTGTTGCAGCATTCCGCGATGGATTGCGTTGAACGCTGCGCTCGCCAGGCTCCGATCGAACATGAGTCCCGCACGGACCAATACATGGGATCGCAGGGTTTCCAGTATCGCATAAACCGCCAACATAAACGCTGCGATGACCGTGATGGCGATCAGCGTTGAGTCGCTGCGCGTACTGAGAATACGATCGTACACTTGCAGCATGTAAAGCGGACTGACAAGCATCAAAATATTAATAAATAGACTGAAGACAATAACGACACCGATAACCGGACGAATTTCACGAATGCCTGCTGCCAATGCCGAAGTGGATGGCCTTTCCACACGGCCGGAGCGACCGCTCGACCCAGTTATCCGTTTCTTCACCGGTCCGGTCCTCACCGAAGAGCCATCTGCCGTGGCAAGTTGTTGGCGGCCCGGGAACCTGATTGCCTAAAGATGAATGTGCGGCAGTTCCGTAGGAAGGCCTACCAGGCTCACAGAACTACCATCAACAAAATCATAAGTCACGGCCGAAACGGCTGCAGGTGAGTGGTCGATAGCATAGGCATCGTAGGCGACGACCTGGGTGGGGGTGACCACCACGGCGAGGTGCGAACCGACCTCTTGGCTAAACGTCTGAACCAGGTTCAGTACTGTTCCCAGATCGGAGAGGCTCAACCCGTTCGCTGGTGGCGCCTCCGATGCCGGCATGGCCGCCGGGCCTTGCGCCATATCTGCGGCGGCAGCGCTGGCCGAGCTCAGCCCTGTCGACGCTGTGTCGCTCGGCGTGCTGGCCACCGATTCCGTGGTTGTCGATAGGGCTACAACCGATGCGGCCTCTGTGGGGGCCACAACCGCTGCCGACGTATGGAGCAGCGGTGCGCCCGCAGTCTGATCCGCCTCGCTGGCATGGTCAACCTGAAGGCTCTGGTGCAGCGGCATATTGAAGGCCTCTGGCACCGAGTTCAAATAAAGGATTGGTTCCCCGGCTCCAAGGTCATGCAACACTGTCGTCGCAAGGTCGTTCACATTCGCCAAGGCGGTCGGCACCGCAGATACGGCACTCTCATTGCTCACCACCACGTCAACCGCGTGCAGCACCGGTACCGTCAGCAGCGACAACGGATGCGTGAGCGGAGCGCCGGCAGCGGGTCCGCTTCCTTCCGTCAAGGGTGTTGACACACCGATGGCGACGGGATCGAGGTCGTGCGCACTATGGCCTGGCAGCGGCGTCGTGTTCACCGCCAGTAGCGGCGACGGTGTTACGCTGCCTGCCCCTTCCAGCGGCGTCACGACATGATCGGCCGACCCTTGCGCCAGGATTGGCGGCCCATGGCTCGCAGGGGGGGTATATGCCACGTGCGCCGTCACGACCACGGTCGGCACCGGGCCAGGCGACGGTACATTGGCGAACGTTGCGGCGGATAGCGCTGCCGCAGTCTGCGGGAAATCCCGCGCTATAATGTCAAGCGCATGCTCCAGTTGCGCGAGGCTGGTCCGAGGCGGCTGGGACTCAGCCTGGCCCGGACCGGCGGCGGCGGGCGCAGTCCGAGTGGCCGGAGCAACCTCCGCCGCGCGCGCGTATCCCGCCTTGAACAAGGCTGATGCGACCAGCACCACCAGGAGCGAAGACGGGTGGAACAACACGTCCGCGCTGCGGCGCACCGGCTGGAGGGCTTTGTGACGCTCCACCAGGTCGCGCACCAAGGCACGAAAATCACGTCCGGTCGCGTGGGTGCCATAGGACGGCGCGCAGATCAGGTACTGACCGCGAATCCGTGCAAAGTGGATGATGACCTCATCGTCCTCGGCGCGGCAGAAGACGAACCAGGGATCGCCTTCATCCGTAACGCCGCGATCCGAGGCAACCCGCATGCCAGCCTGCAGCAACGCTGCTTCAACGCGATAAAACTCAGCCAGTTCCTGCGCCGACCAGTCGCTGTTAAGGGCGCGTCGAACAAACGAGACAACAGACACGCTCATCCAGCCTAATTCTCCGCAGGCTTGCCGGTTGCGGTTTCATTGAACAGAATATCATGGGTGATGGGATCGTAAAAGCGCAGGATCTCTCGTACGAAGCTCCGCGGCTGCAGGCCGAGAGCCTCCGCCCAGACGCGGTAACGGTCTGGTGGAATGCGCCCGCGCCCGGTTTCCAGTTGTGAAATGAATGTATAGTACTCGGCGCCGACCCGTTCGGCAAGCTGGCGCTGCGACAGGCCAGCGCGCTCGCGTTGCTCCCTCAGCCAGCGACCGCCGTCGCGGCGCAGATCCTGGACTTCAACGTTCGTCCGCCGTTGAGGATTGCCATACATAG
>DATKPQ010000197.1:0-82249 GCA_035523995.1 Acetobacteraceae bacterium
CCATGAAATTGCTCTGGTTCCACCTGATGCCCTACACCGAGCTGCCGGACGATTTCCGCGACCAGCACCACTCGGTCTGGGTGGACGTCCACTCCAGCTTGTTCGATCCGAAGCGCGCCCATCTCATGTACAACGACTTCATGGACGAGATGGAATACGCCGCCGATTGCGGCTTCGACGCGGTGTGCTGCAACGAGCACCACTCCAACGGCTATGGCCTGATGCCGTCGCCCAACCTGATCGCCTCCGCCATGTCGCGCCGTACGCGCGATACCGCGATCTGCGTGATGGGCAATTCGTTGGCGCTGTACAACCCGCCGACGCGCGTCGCGGAAGAATTCGCGATGATCGACGTGATCTCCGGCGGCCGGCTGATCGCCGGCTTCCCGGTCGGCACGCCGATGGATACCTGCTACGCCTACGGCCAGAACCCATCGCTGCTGCGCGACCGCTATTACGAAGCGCATGACCTGGTGATGAAGGCCTGGCAGGAGCCGGAGACCTTCGCCTTCAACGGCCGCTATAACCAGCAGCGCTACGTGAACATCTGGCCCCGTCCGGTGCAGAAGCCGCACCCGCCGGTGTGGATCCCGGGCGGAGGCTCGGTGGAAACCTGGCAGTGGTGCGCGCGGATGGACTACGTCTACGCTTACCTGTCCTACTTCGGCTACAAGGACGGCAAGGCGACAATGGACGGGTTCTGGAACGAAATGGCGCGCCTGGGCAAGGACCGCAACCCGTACCGCGCCGGGTTCCTGCAATTCGTCGGCGTGGCCGAATCGCGCGAAAAGGCGTGGGAACTGTACAAAGAACCCGCCGAGTATTTCTACGGCCGCTGCCTGCATGTCGATCCGATGTGGGCGACTCCGCCGGGCTACATCACAGAGGCAACACAACGCGCCGGTATTGAAAGCCAGATCGGCCGGGCGTCTGCCAGTGGCGCACGGTCGCGCATGCGCGCCACCGAGATGAACGACATCGTGGACCTTGGCTACGTGATTCTCGGTTCGCCCGACGAAGTGGTTGCGCAGCTTACCGAAGTGGCGACCGAATTGAATGTCGGGCACCTGATGCTGTTGCTGCAATTCGGCAACATGGGCAAGGAACTCGCCAAGTACAACACCAAACTGTTCTCGGAGCACGTGCTGCCGAAGCTGCGGCCGCTGTTTTCGGAATGGGAGGATCGGTGGTGGCCGGCGCCGATGCCGAGCGCCGAACGCGCGGACGTGGCGCCGTTCGTTCCGCGTATGGCAGCAGAGTAGCGCGGCATCCATCCCGACCCCATGTCATTGCGAGGCGCTTGGCGACGAAGCAAGCTCGATCGAGCGGCGGCGCCAGCGTCCTGTGCGTCTGTCCGATCGGGATTGCTTCGTCGTTGAGCGTCTCGCAATGACATTCTAGGTAGTGCCGCGTCGGGGATCGTCCCCACAGGCGTTCGCCCACTCATGACCGCGCCGAGGAGCCCCGTACCGCCATGCCAGGACCACTGCACGGCTATCGCATCATCGACCTGACATCGAACATCTCTGGCCCGCTGGCCACGATGATTTTGGCGGACCAAGGTGCTGACGTGATCAAGGTGGAACCACCGCAAGGCGGTGATCACACCCGCGCTTCAGCAAACCGGAAAGGCGGCTTCTCCGCCTCCTTCCTCAACAACAACCGCAACAAGCGTTCGATCGCGTTGGACCTGAAAACCGCGGCGGCGCGCGATGCGGTACTCAGACTTGCCGCCACCGCCGACGTGTTCATCCAGAACTTCCGTGCGGGCGTGATCGAACGCATGGGCCTCGGCGAAGACGCCGTGCGCGCGGCAGCCCCGAATATCGTCTATGTCTCGATCAGCGGCTTCGGCGAGCGCGGCCCCTACGCGCCGAAGCCAGCCTACGATCCGGTGGTGCAGGCGTTGTCCAGCCTGGCAACGATCCAGGCGGGATCCGACGTGGATCGACCGCGCCTGGTGCGCACCATCCTGCCGGACAAGCTCACCGCGATTACCGCCTCGCAAGCCATCACCGCGGCGCTGCTGCACCGCGCCCGCACCGGCGAGGGCCAGCACGTACGCCTCTCCATGCTGGACGCCGTGCTGCAGTTCCTGTGGAGTTCCGACATGGCGGGCCAGACGTTCGTCGGCGATGAGAAGACGCAGGCCGAAACCGCCAGTGCCATCGACCTGATCTATGCCACGGCCGATGGTTACATCAGCGCGGCGGTGCAGACCAACAAGCAGTGGGAAGGGCTGACGCGCGCGCTGGGTCATCCCGAATGGCTGGACGATCCGCGTTTCCGCACCCCCGCACTGCGGCAGCAGAACCTCGACGAACGGTTGCGCCTGACACAGGAGACATTGTTAACCCGCCCCGCCGCGGAATGGCTGGAACGGTTGACTGCGGAGGATGTCCCTTGCGCTCCGGTGCTGACTCGCAGCCAGGTGATCCAACATCCGCAGGTGATCGCCAACGAAACGTTGACCGAAACGGACCACAAAGCGGCCGGCCGGCTGCGGCAGACCCGCCCCGCCGCGCGGTTCTCCGCCACGCCCGCCGCCATCCGCTTTGGCGCGCCGGCGCTAGGAGAGCACATCGAGGAAATTCTCGCCGAACTCGGCTATACCCCGGCGGAAATCGCCGCCCTGAAAGGTATCGCCGCATGATCGATTTCTACTACTGGCCCACGCCGAACGGCTGGAAGGTCTCGATCATGCTGGAGGAGACCGAACTGCCGTATCGCATGGTTCCGGTGAACATCGGCAAAGGCGACCAGTTCAAGCCGGACTTCATGGCGATCAGCCCGAACAACCGCATGCCCGCCATTGTCGATCACGACACGCCGAACGGGCCGCTGCCGATTTTCGAATCCGGCGCGATCCTGCTGCATCTGGCAGAGAAGTCCGGCCGCTTCATGCCCACCGACCGCGTCGGCCGGAAGCAGACGATGGAGTGGTTGTTCTGGCAGGTCGGGAATCTCGGGCCGATGGCAGGGCAGCTCAGCCATTTCGTCAATTACGCGCAGGGCAAGCATGCGTATTCGAAGACACGCTATGCCAACGAGTACAACCGCTGCCTGGGCGTTCTGGAACGGCGGCTGACCGAGCGGGAGTACATCGTCGGCGATGCGTATTCGATCGCCGACATCATCTCCTGGCCGTGGGTGCTGATCGCGAAACCTCTGGGTCAGCCGCTGGACGAATTTCCCAATGTCATGCGCTGGCGCGAGGCGATCAAGCAACGCCCGGCGGTGCAACGTGGGGTCGATCTGGGGAAGGACCTGCGTCGCTCCGGCCCGCGCACCGAGGAAGAACGCCAGCTCCTGTTCAACCAGACCGCGCGAAGCGTCGCGGCCCAGGCAACCGCTCCGGCGCGAGCGGGAGAGGTCGAGGCGCGCCAGCGCCGACGGTGAGGATCATCGGGAGGGCAAGGAACGTGCCACGTACCTCCCGATCGCCCTCACCCTCGATGCTTTGCATCTCGACCTCTACCGCCGCAGGCAAGAGAGGTTTTTGGTGTCAGCCGTCCGCCCTGGGCACCCAGGGCATGCGAGACACCTCTATGCCCTCGTCCGCCAGCGCTTCAGCTTCTCCCGGCGTTGTCTCGCCATAGATGCCGCGGTGCTCGGTCTCGCCGCGGTGCATCTTGCGCGCTTCGTCGGCAAAGGCCGGACCGACATAGTCGCAATGTTTCTCGACCTCTGCCCGCATCCGCTGCAGCATGGCGCGGATATGCGCCGGCATCGGCCCACTGACGGCAGCCGTCGGCGCGGGAACCGGCACGGAAGCCGGCGGACTCGGCTGAGCCTCGGGCGCACGCTGCGCCGGAACCGGTGCTTCGGCCTCCCGGGTCGAAATCGCAGGCGCCATCAGCGCGCGGCCAACCTTCACATCGCCGCACACCGGGCACTCCACGAACCCACCCGTAGCCTGCTTCTCGAACGCGGTACTGCTCTGGAACCAGCCGTCGAATTCGTGCTGCTGGCTGCAGCGCAACTGATAATGGATCATACGCGACTCGCCGTTTTCGCTTCGTCAATCCGAACACATGGCGAATATTGGCACTCCCGACAAGGGAGTGCTAGCCAGAAGTTGCACGAACCACTCTTTCGTAACCTTTCCACCGGTACACTGCGGCGGAAATGCCCCAAGTGAGCAGGAAGATCGCTATCACGGCGAAGCCCAGCCCGGTGAGATCATCGTTCAGGCGCGCCACCAGCGACCACACGCCGCCGCGCAGTCCGAACTGGCCGCCGAGCAAGCCGAGCGCTTCCACCCCGCCGATCAGCAGTGCGACCACGACGGACGCCGCGGTGATCGTGAGGTTGTACCACAGCTTGCGTAGCGGCTGGACGAAGGCCCAGCCGTAGGCACCGACCATCAGCGCGCTGTCAGCGGTGTCCACCAGTGCCATGCCGGCCGTGAACAGGGCCGGAAACACCAGAGTCTGCCAGGGTGACATGCCGCGCGCCGCCTGCGCGGCGGCGATTCCCAGCAAGCCGACCTCGGTCGCGGTATCGAACCCGAGCCCGAACAGGAAGCCGAGCGGGTACATGTGACGGGGGCGGGTGACAGCACGGAACAGCGGCCGGATGACCCATGCCAGTAAGCCGCCACCGGCGCTTATTGCCTGCGGTGAGGCATCGTCCAGCGCGCCGCCGCGTGCCACGTGCCGGAAGTCGCGCCACACGCCGCGCAAGATCGCCAGGTTCACTAGCGCTATCACCAGCAGGAACCCGGCCGAGACCGTGGTACCGATCACGCCACCCACGCCGTGGGACCATTGCAGCTTGCTCTGCATGGTGGCGGATGCGACGGCGATGGCCAGAGAGGCCAGCACGACAACCGTGGAGTGGCCGAGCGAGAAGTAGAAGCCGACGGCGACAGGCCGCTGGCCGTCCTGCATCAGCGTACGGACGACATTGTCGATAGCGGCGATATGGTCGGCGTCCACTGCGTGGCGCAGGCCAAACACCCAGGCCAGCAGCGCCAGACCGAGCAAAGCCGGGCGGCTGGCGAAGTCCTGCCAGGCCCAGATCCAGGCCAGGGCGTTGGCAGTGCTCAGCAGCAGGAACAATACCACCGGAGTGCGGCCGAAACCGGCGGTCATGCGCCTTCCACTGCCGATTGGTTCATGCATGCCGGATGCCGCCTGACAGAGTGGATGCAACGGAGTGTAGGACTTGCCGGCGGGTTTGATAAAGGTGTCGCGAACGCGTTGCGCCTTCGGTCACTGCACTGCGCGCACTGCCAATGCAGCGCGGCTGGCAGCCGGGTCGGGTGCAACGCGCCAGGCGCGCCCGGTGCCGGCACGGGACGAGCCTTCCAACGCCACGTCCCACAGCAGGCGTGGATCGAACAGGTGCGCTGCGAACATCGAAAGGATCACCGTCGCCAGGAAGGCCGGTGTAGCGCCCATAACCTGAATATGGGCCAACTGCCCGAACTGTCCCAACGGCGCGAAGATCATCACCGCAAACGGATCGAGCGTGGACCAGCGACCGATATCTTCGATGAAACGATAGAACTTCGTCTTGGTTCTCGGCAGCGAGGCGGAATGGTAGTGCAATGAGGTCAGGAACCAGGTCAGCCCTACCAATTTGGCCAGCGGAAACACTACCGAGACGAAGAAGATCACGATGCCGAAATACCAGAAGTTGGTGGTGACCAGTAGTTCAATACCGCGAATGATGGAGTGCGGGTGGGGGGTGCCGGCTTCCCACAATTCGCTCATCGGGTAGCTGTAAGCGATTGGCGTTAAGGCCGCCGTGGCAAGGGTCAGCGCGGCACATCGGATTACCGCGAACGGCTTGCGCCGGTTTATACGCGCGCCGCAACGCGGACAGGGATGGCCGAGCGCCGTCCGCGGCAGCACCATGGCGCAGTGCACGCAAGCCGCCGGGTCGGGGCCGACATCCGCCGGTGGCTGCCGCAGGTGGCGCCAAACCGCGCGGCGTTCCAGACTGGCACGGGTCAGCATGGTCAAAATCGCGGCGCCGATGAAGCACCAACCGCCCGGATCAATGGAGACGGGAATCTGCGATGCGACGCGGCCATAGCCAATGCCGGCACCGATCAGCAGCACATCGGACATCGCCCACGGGTCCAGCGACTCGCAATAACGGAATCCGCGTCCTACCCACTGGCCACGGACACCATAGCGAACCGCGGCGAGCGTGACCGACAACACGCTGAACCGCAGCAGCGGCAGCACGACGGCGAACAGACCGAGGGAAATCGCCACCAGGTTGAAGTGCTGCCGCCAGACCGTTGCAACGCCGGAAGCCAGCCACGTCGAGCGGCTGATTCCGGCGACATGCAATGTCATGACCGGCATCAGGTTGGCCGGCAACAGCAGCAGAAACGTGGCGATAGAGCATGCAAGCGCGGCATCGAGGCTGCGGCCCGACCGCTTCTCGAGAGGGTAGCCGCATTGCCAGCACCCCAACCGGCCGCTTTTCGGCGGGGGCGGCATGCGCTGGATGGCAGCACAGTCGGGGCAGGCGATCAGCAAGGACACGGTGGGTGCGCCGCTTGGGGGTGCGCGGCAAACGCCCGGGCTGCCGGCGAGGTTCCCGCGGCGCGGCCGCCTACGCCGCGCGCAGCAACACGTCCAGTTTGCCGGCGCGGTCCAATGCCACCAGGTCGTCGCAGCCGCCGATATGCAGCCCATTGATGAAGATCTGCGGCACCGTGGTGCGCCCACCGGAGCGCCGCATCGCCTCGGCGCGTTCCGGGGTTCCGTGCGGCGCGTCGATCTCACGGAACGCCACCCCCTTGCCGCTGAGCAAGTGGATGGCGCGCACGCAATAGGGGCACCAGGGTTGGGTGTAGATCTCGATGTCCGGCATGTCTGTCACCTCGGGACGCCGAACATCGGGTCATTGGGTCGCTCGCGCAAGGGCCGCAAAATTCCGCTTGGTTGATGCAGATCAACGCAACCCAGGTCGCTCTGCGGCAGGCTGAGCGGCGATCGGGGGATCGCATGTTCCGCTATATTCTGGTTCCCGCGCCTGGCAGCGCGACGCATGACGCGGTGTTCAGTACCGCCCTGGAACTGGCACGTCAGTCGGCCGGGCATTTGCATTTCCTGCATGTCCGCCTGGACGTTCAGATGATGATGGTCGCCATGTCCACCGGGGATTACGGCGGCGGCGCCGGCCTCGGCGACGTGCTCGAGTCGCTGCAACGCGAGGTCGATGCGCGGCATGACAATGCGCGCAAGGCCGTGTTGCGGTTCTGTGAGCGCGAGCATGTCATGCTCTCGGACAATCCAATCGGCGGAGCCCCCTCCGCCACCTTCCGAGTTGAAACCGGAGACGAAGCCCGGGTGCTGGCGGCACGGGCGCGCACGGCCGATGTAACAGTGCTGGGGCGCGCCGCGGAAGGCGAAGCGGTCACGCTCGATCTGCTGGAAGCGGCGCTGCTGTATAGCGGGCGGCCGCTGCTGATCGCGCCGGCGCGGCCGCCGCAGCATCTCGGCCGGCGGATTGCCATCGGCTGGAAGGATACGCCCGAGGCAGCCCGCGCCGTGTCCGCGGCCATGCCCATGCTCCGCGCCGCCGATTCTGTCACGGTGATCTCAGTTCACGAGAGCACGGAACAAGATGGCTCCGCGGCGCGTCTTAGCCATACGCTGCTTTGGCACATCCAGGCGACCACACTCCAGGTCGTGTCGCCCGGGAGCGCCGACCCGGCGGCCGTGCTGCTGTCGACCGCCGAAAAAGCCGACGCGGATCTGCTGGTCATCGGCGGCTACAGTCATAGCCGCATGCGAGAGGCGGTGTTCGGCGGTGTCACACGCCATGTGCTGCGGGCGTCTGCCTTGCCCGTGCTCATCGCGCATTGAAGGGATGTCTTGATATGGCCGGGAAGAACGGACTGTGTTTCCTGATCGCCGATGGCGAGCATGCCCGAGTCGTCTTCGCGAACGGGGAGAATGTCCTGCGCACGGTACGCAGCTTCGATTCCGCCAGCGCGCATGTGCCGTCGCACGAGATTGGCTCCGATCGCCCTGGTCGTGCGTTTGAAAGCGCCCGTCCGGGCAGTCATGGTGTGACGCCACGGCACGACCCGCATCAATTGGAGAAGCTGCACTTTGCCGATTTCGTCGCGGACGAGATTGGCATCGCCGCCGGCGAAGGCGCCTTCGATCGCCTGGTGCTGGTGGCGCCCGCCTATTGCCTGAACGAAATCGAGGACGCGCTGGATGGCCACACCGCGTCAATGATAGCGGGGCGACTGGCGAAGGACCTGGTGAAGACGCCGGACCATGAGTTGCTACCCCACCTGCGCGCTTGGATGGCGGCACCGTGGTGTGCGACGTAGAGCGCTTTCACTGTGACCGACATCGTCATGTGAGATGTCGTTGCGCCGCCATGGCGCAACCGGAAGCGGCGCAAGCCCTCGCCCGCAGTCACCTTCGCCGCCTACACTGACGGACCGCACACCAACGGAGGAACGTCATGTCGGTCGAGGGGAAAGTCGTGCTTGTCACCGGCGCGGCGCGCGGCCTGGGCTGCGAATACGCCCGCACGCTCGGCGCGGCAGGCGCCCGCGTCGTTGCCGGTGACATTGCGGATTGCGCGCCCACGGCAGAGGCGGCCGGCAATGGCGCCATCGGCGTGCGCCTGGACGTCACCGACATGCGATCCGCCGAGGCGATGGCGGAGGCGGCGCTGAGCGCCTTCGGCCGCATTGATGCGCTGATCAACAATGCCGCGTTGTATGGCTCGCTGCGGGGCGGGCGGTTCACGGCGATCGCGGACGCCGACTGGGACGCAGCCATGGCGGTGAACGTCAAAGGCATCTGGAACTGCTGCAAGGCCGTGGTAGCGGCGATGCGTACCGGCGGCGGCGGCTCCATCGTCAATGTGTCATCGCTTGCCGCAACCTACGGCATGGCGTACGCGCTGCATTACACCACGTCGAAGGCGGCGGTGATCGGCATGACGCGCGGGCTGGCCCGCGAACTCGGTCGCGATAACATCCGTGTCAACGCGCTGGCCCCGAGCGCGGTGATGACCGAAGGCACGCAGGAGTTCTTTGGCGACAAGCTGGATCGCGCGCTGGAGACGATCCGCACCGGCCAGGCGCTGCAACGCACGCTGGTGCCGGCGGACCTGACCGGGACGGTGGCGTGGCTGATCTCGGACGAGTCGCGGTTCGTCACCGGGCAGACGATCGCCGTGGACGGGGGCACTGTGATGCTGTGATGGCGACTGCGGAGAGACGACGATACCGTCCGCTGGACCCGCTTCGGTATTGACGCGATTGCGCGGGGACGCCCGCACCGTAACGCTGTGAGGCCAGCGCCGCTTCGGCCATACTCGCGCGCGCGATCGCGGGGGAAGCGATGAGTGAGGCGTCAGGCGGTATGACGGCAGTCAGCGGACCAGCGCAGGCAGACGTCCCGCTGGTGCTGCGCGCGCTCGCCGGCCAACCCGGCACGGATGGCATGGGCGTGGTGCTGGTCGAAGGCGATGCGGTTGTGGTCGCCCGCCAGCCCAGCGGCCAGCCGCGCCAATGGCTCATCGTGGAGGTGGACCGCCAGGCTCCGCCCCCGCCGCCGCGGCGGCGTTCCTCTGCGCTCACCGGCGAATGGGTCGATCTGCTGCTGAGTTGCGGCGGAGCCGTGGTATCCGGGGTCGGCGCCGCCGGCACCGTCGTCGCAGCGCCGGAAACCGGCGGGCTTAGCGCGTTTGGCACCGCCTATCTGGTCAGCCAGACCGCGGTCGCCGCCGGTCAGTGTGGCGTCGAGATCTATCGAGTCACCAACATCTATCGCGGTCATGAGGACATCAACGAGGCGATGGACCGCAGCCCGGTGTTCAACGCCATCATGTATGCCGCCGACGCCTATGCGCTGATGGACGTGGTGAATGTCGGCCGCGACTCGCTGGAGTTCGCGCGCGCACTCGACGAGGCGGATGTCAGCCTGTCGCGCATGCTGGGCGACCTCAATCGCAACGAGCGGCTGCGCCTGACCCGGGCCCTGGGCTTGCAGGGGTCGCGCCGGGTCGCGGCGGCGAAGCTCAACACGATCGCCCGCACCCGGATCGTGCAGGCGATCGGCGGCGCCTTCGCCACCGCCGGCAGCCTGCACAGCGGCACCGGCGTGCTTCACTTCTTCGTCGGCAAGGTGCGTATCTGGGCTGTGCAAGAGGGTCAGGGTGGGGCTCCCGGCGGCGGATCATGATGCTGCGGCGGTCTCCGTGATCGGTGCTCGGCCACCGGAATACGACGAGCGACAATGGCAGAGGTTGCGGCGCGACGGCCGCGCCGCAACCGGGGGCATGCTGGGTTTGCTTGCTGTCCTGGCCGCCTCGGTCGGGTGGATGCTGATCCTGATCCCGCCGGGCAATGGCCAGATTGTACGGCTGAACCCCTTGGCCTGGCTGGCCGCGCTGCCAGGCGCGATCCTGATCGGGGCCGGGCTGCTGAGCTATCGGCCGCGTGCGATGCGGATGCTGCGCTGGGCTCTGGTCGCGGCGCCGCTCGCGAGCGTGGCCGCTGCGCTGGTGGGCGGTGCCCCTGCCGCGCGCGCAGGAGACATGTCATCGGTCCTGCGCTGGCTTGCCGCCGTCACTGTCGTGGCGGCGGCCGGCAGCGCGCTCGCATTGCGCTTCAGCGCCCTGGCATCCGGGGAACCCCTGCCAGGGAGCACGCGGCGTGCTGCTGCGGCCCACACCGATCCTGGACCGCATCGAGCTTCTGCCGGTACCGTGCCGGTCGATCGTGCCGGCCGGCTTGCCGTGCAGTCGGCGGCCTTCGTCGTGATCTGTGGTGTTATCGGGGTGGGGTTCGCGGCCATCCCGGCGTTTGGACCGGCGGGCCTGGCGGGCATGCTCGCACTGGCCGCGCTGGGCATCGGCTGGACGTTCCGGCTCGCTGCCCGCGCCCGGCAGTCGCCCCGTGCCCTGGCGGCAACGTTGACCGCGGTGCCGGCCGCCCTGACGGCCATCACCATTGCCTGCCTCGTATGGCTCGCCGCCGCACCGTCGCCAGTGGCGCGTGTCGCCGCGGTGGCGCTGGCGGCCGACACGGCTATCGCAATCACCGCCTCTGTCCTCGGCCGGCACGGCCTGCGGCGCAGCACGAGTTTCGTCCGGCGATCCGCGGCCTCATGACCGCCGGCTTGGTTGCTGCGGCGGAGCCGCCTTACGCCACGCGGGCCAGTCTTTTGCCATGCGGGCCAGGCTTGCACGGTCCTCGGCGCTGCCGTAGCACGGAAATGTTGTCATGCCTGGTCGTTATGGTGTGATAACCCATGGCAGCGCCGGCGCACGACCGGCAACGGGCAATTGGGGATCGGGAGCAGTGGAACATCGCATGACAAGCGAAAGCCGGTGAACCATGCCAACCTGGTCGCGTGCCAATGCCCTGCTGACGATGACGTCGACGCTGGGCGCCGATGTGCTGATCCCGATCGGGCTGAGCGCCCATGAGGCGATCAGCCAGCCGTTTCAGTTCGACGTCACCGCGGTGTGCCAGAGCGGTGTCATCGACCCGAATCAATTGCTCAACAACGCTGCCTGCGTGACGCTGCAGGTCGCGGGAAGCCCGGTCCGCTATTTTCACGGTGTCGTCCAGAGCGTGAGCGCGGAAGGATCCAACCGCAGCGACACAGCGGCCGACGCATTCCAGCTCTATCGGTTGCGCCTGGTGCCAACGCTATGGTTCCTCAGCCAGACCACCGATTGCCGGGTCTATGAACAAATGTCGGCGGGCGACATCATCGAATCGATGTTCACCGACGCGAGCCTGACCGCCTATAGCGGTCCGCCCGGCAGCCAAACGCGCCAGTACACGATCCAGTACAATGAGACCGACCTGCATTTCGCGACGCGGCTGATGGAAGAGGAAGGCTGGTACTATTTCTTCCAGCACACCGACAGTGCGCACACGCTGGTGATTGCCAACCAGAACTCATCGTTCCAAAGTTCCAGCGGCACGCTTTATATTGTCGGCGGCGCCGATAGCGCCCTGAAGCTGGTCGACTTCAATGTCTCCGCCGCCACGGTGCGCGGCAAGATGACGCTGGCGGACTATGAACCGGTCAGCCCAACGTCGCAATTGCAGAGTTCACAGCCGACCGTGCTGCAAACCGCTGGCGCGTCCACGCGCGACGATTTCCGCTGGCCGACCGCCGTCAGCTACAGCAATGAATCCGGCACCGATCCCTCAGCCAATGCCAGCACCAACATCAACAATCAGGGGACCGTCGTCTCCAACCGGGCGAACTGGGACATGCAGGCGGCCGAGGCCGTGGCGACGCTGTACGACGGTGCCTGCACGTTCGGCGGCCTGGTGGCGGGCGGGCAGTTCACCATCGCCAGCCAGCCGGCGAGTTCCTATGACAACACCTACGTGGTGCGCAGCATCACGCACCATATTGCCGATGACACCTGGCTGAACCAGAACGGCACTGCGAGCTATTCTAACCGCTTCGTCGCCTTCCTGTCGTCCACCACCTGGCGCCAGCCGATCATCACGCCGCGCCCGCGCATGAACGGCGTCTACACCGCGCTGGTGATGGGACCGCAGACAGCAGAGGGTACCGCGCCGCAGGTGCAGAACGCCGCGGACGGCGCCGAGATCTATACCGACGACATGGCGCGGGTGAAGGTGCGGTTCTATTGGGACTGGCGCCAGGGCTCCACCGGCGGCGGCGCGGTCTGGGCCCGCGTCATCCAGCCCTGGGCCGGCAAGGGCTGGGGCGCGCAGTTCCTGCCCCGCGTCGGCACCGAAGTCGCGGTCGCATTCGTCGATGGCGACCCGGACCGGCCGATCGTCATCGGCGGCCTGTACAACGGCGCGCAGGCGCCGATCTACCTCACGACCGACAAGAACAAGTCGGGGCTGCGCACGCGCAGCACCATGCAAGGCAGCACCTCCAATTTCAGCGAGCTGACCTTTGACGACACCAAAGGCAGCGAACTGATCTTCATGCACGCCGAGAAGGATCTGTTCACCGAAGTCGAAAACAACCAGACTCTCACGGTCGGGATGCAGAATCCGGCGCAGGGGAACCGCTTCGTCACGGTGTGGCAGAACGAGACGGTGGACATCAAGCAGAACCAGACCATCACCATCGAGAACAACCAGACCATCTCGGTAAAGCAGAACCGTGACGTAACGGTGACAGATGGCAACAGCACATTCACGGTCAGCAAGGGCACCCACACGGAGACGATCAAGGGCGACAATTCGTTGACGGTGCAGCAGGGCAACAACTCGGTCACCGTCAGCCAGGGCAACAACTCCTTCACCGTCAGCACCGGCAACGACTCGCTGACGGTCAGCACCGGCAACTACTCGATCAGCATCAATTCCGGCCAGATGAGCGTGAATGCGATGCAAGGCATCCAGTTGACCTGCGGCAGCAACTCCATCCAGATCACCCCGTCCGGGATCACGATCAGCGGGATGCAGATCAGCCTCTCGGCCGACTCACAAGGTTCATTCGACGGCGGCGGGCAGTTGTCGCTGACCGCCGGCATGGTGGCGATCAACTCCTGACATGTCGCAGACCCTGACAAAGCTCACGGGCAAAGGCCTGGCACCGCTACAGCCCCTGCTCAAGCTGCCGGAAGCAGCGGCGGCGGCCGTGCAAGGCTGCCAACTGGCGACCGAGGCGCTGGACCGGCTGGAGGCGGGCGGCTTCCTGATGGAGGCCGCCCGCTTGCTGGCCCATGCGCTGCCGCGGCGCGAGGCCGTGTGGTGGACCTGCATGTGCGCCAGCCACACCGAACCGCCCGATCTGCCAGAGGCAGACCGCAGCGCACGCGCGGCGGCAGAACAATGGGTGCGGCAGCCAAACGACCAGAATCGCATCGCGGCCAAGCAGCAGTCCGACGCCACGGGTCAGTCCACGCCGGAATCCTGGGCGGCCATGGCTGTGTTCTTTTGCGGCGAGTCGATCACCCCGGAGGGACAGCCGAAGGTGCCACCCAAGCCGCATATCGCCGGCCGGACTTTGGGCGGTGCCGTGGTGCTGGCGGCGGTGCGCACCGATCCGAAACGGCAGCAGGACCGTCTGCGGCAGTTTCTTGAGAGCGGACGCAGCATTGCCGCGGGCGGCGTCGGGAGGTTGGAGCATGAGCAATAACGTCTCCCGCCTGCGGCGGAGAGGTCGAGGCGCCGTCAGGCACCGAGGGTGAGGATGATCGGATCGGTGTCCTGCTTTCTTCCTCGCCTCCCGATCCCCCTCACCCTCGATGCTTTGCATCTCGACCTCTCCCATTCCGTGGGAGAGGGTATTCATCGTGGGAGAGGTAATTCTGCTAGGATCGTGCCATGCCGCTGACACTGACCGTCCTCCGCTGCCCTGATTCCGTCCCGCCGGAAACACGCACCATCACAGGCGGCGAATTCACCGTAGGCCGCGGCCCGGGCGTGGACTGGGTGTTGCCGGACCCGGAACGCCTGCTGTCCAAACACCATTTCGCCGTGGCCTATCGCGGCGGCAACTGGCAGATTGCCGACACGTCCACAAACGGCACGACGCTGAACCGCGATCCGGCGCCGATCGGCCATGAGACGCTGCGCAACCTGCGCGACGGCGACCGGATCACGCTGGGCGCCTACGAGATCGAAGTACGGATGGCCGAGGATGCCGTGCCGCAGGCAGGCTTCGGCGGCGATAAAGGGTTCGCCGCCGCACCGCCGTCCCGCGGGGCCAGCCCGTTCGCCGATCCCTTCGCGGCTGATCCGTTTGCGCCGCCGCCGGTCGCGCGCCAGCCGTTCGACGAGGTGCCGTCGCCCGGCTTCGGCGCCGTGCCAAGCAGTGTCCAACTGCCGCATGATTTCGATCCGCTGGCGCCGGAACCCGGCGAGGCCGCCTTCCTCGGCCCCATCCAGGCCGACCACCGACCGATGCTGGAGGACGCATTCCAACCGCCAGCCATCGGCGGGCAAATGGCATTCCAGGCCGGCGGCAAGCTGCCGGGCGACGATCTGCTGCCGGATGACTGGGACAAGGATCTGCTGGAAGGAATCAGTCCGTCGTCCGCGCCGCCTGCACAGAATCCTTTCGCTGCGCCTGCTCCGCGCCCCACAGCCCGGCCGGCCGTCGCGCCGGCGGCCGATCCATTCGCGGAGCATGCTCTCCAGCCGGTCGCGAGACAGGTAATCCCCGAGGAAGACCCCTTCGCCCAGCCAATGGTGCAACCGGCGGTCCTGCCAATCGCACAACCGGTCATCCAGCCCGCAGTGCAGCCCGCAGTGCAGCCCGCAGTGCAGCCCGCCATCCAGCCGGTGGTGCAGCCGATTGCCCAACCCATTGTCCAGCCGGTGGTCCAACCGGTCGTGCAGCCGGTAACCCAACCGGTCGTGCAGCCGGTTGCCCAACCGATCGTGCCGCCAGTCATTGAGCCTCCGGTCCCGAAAGAGCAGAACCCGTTCGCCGAACCGGCTGCACAGCAGCGAGCACACATGCCGGGGGTGCAGCCCGCAGTATCGTCGGCCGTCCGTACCCCCACGCCGTTCGACGAACCCTTCGACCTCGAACCTGCCCCGGCGCCTTCTCTGTCCCCGGTTGCGGCCCCTCTTCCCTCGGGCCAGGCCGCCGCATCAGCGCCCGCACGGACACCGGCCGCCGGCGATGCGCTGCTGATGGCGTTCCTTCAGGGCGTCGGCATGACGGACGTGACGCCCAGCGACGCAACCGAGATGATGCGCAATCTCGGCGAAGCGTTCCGCATGCTGGTCTCCGGGCTGCGCGCGGTGCTGATTGCGCGCGCCTCGATCAAGAGCGAGTTCCGCATCGAGCAAACGATGATCCGCGCGCGTGGCAACAACCCGCTGAAATTCTCGGCTGGCGATGACGACGCTCTGGCTGCCTTGCTCGGAACCGGCCGGCGCACCGACATGACCGCTGCCGCCGCGGTTGCCGACGCCCTGAAGGACATTCGGCTGCACGAACTCGCGTCGATGGCGGCGATGCAGGCGGCGGTGCGTTCATTGCTCGACGGCCTGGACCCGTCGAAACTGCGCGCCCAGGCCGAGCAAGGCGGCCTCTCGCTGCTGCCCGCGCAGCGCAAGGCGCGCGCCTGGGACGCATACGAGACGTTGTACACTCGCACCGTCCAGGCGCTGGCCGACGATTTCGACAGCGTGTTCGGCAAGGCGTTCGCTCGGGCGTATGAGCGCGCGCTGGATGAGGTTGCGGCGAGGGAAAGATGACCAACCGACGTTCGCTTTTGCTGCTGCCCGCGGCACTGCTGCTGGCACGCTGTGCTCCGGCGCCCAAGCCGCCGGCGGTGCTGACCCTGACCATGGTGGGCAGCAATGACCAGAATCCGGATCCCAGTGGCAATGCCGCGCCGGTCGCGGTGAAGGTGTACCAGCTCACGGCCACGGCAAAATTCGAGAGCAGTGACTGGACGTCTCTCACACAAAACGAAGCGGCGACGCTGGGGCAGGATGAGGCGGCTCCATCGCAGCAATTCGTGGTGGCGCCTGGCCAGACATTGATCCAATCGTTCGAACTGAAGCCCGGCGTACAGGATATCGGGATCATCGTGCTGTACCGCGACATCGATCACGCGCAATGGCGCGCCATGGCGCCGGCGGCGAGCAGTGGTCCCATCAATCTGACGCTGACGATCGCCAAGGCGGCGGTGACGCTGCAACCCAGCAAGTAATCGGTGCATCCATCCCGCGGTTGCGCGATGATGGGAACGGATTGGGGGGATTTCAGGCGATGAGCTGGACCAATCGCGTGGTCTGGCAGGAAGGCATGTTCCTGCGCACGCAGCATTTCCAGCAGCAGGACCGCTGGGCCGAGCAATTGGTTCGGGCGCGGGTGCAGGCGTTGCGTCCGCATCCCTGGGGGCTGGTCGACTACGCGCTGGACCGGGATTTGCTCACGACGGGACGTTTCGCTGTTGCATCGGCGTCGGGCGTGTTCGAGGACGGCACCCCGTTCGTGATTCCCGGTGAGGCGAACCACCCCCCGCCCCTCGACATACCGGACAGCGCGCGCAACATCCTGGTGTATCTGGCGCTGCCAATTCGCCAGGCGGGCGCGGTGGAAGTGGCGGATGCCGCCACCGAAGGCCGCTACGTTTCATATCCGTTCGAAGCTTACGACACGCATTCCGCGTCTCCCACGCCGGCGGAATTGCAGGTGGGGCGGCTGAAGATGCGCTACCTGTTGGAAACGGAGGAACGTGCCGGCTATCTGTGCCTGGCGCTGGCCCGGATCTCCGAAGTGACCGCCGACAAGCGCGTGGTACTGGATGACCGGTGGGTTCCCCCGGCGCTGATATGCTCTGCGGTGTCGCCGCTATCGGGGCTGGTGGCGGAGCTGTCTGGTATGCTGAACCAGCGCGGCGAGGCTCTGGCGGCGCGCATGACCGCACCGGGCCAGGCAGGTGTGGCGCAGGTCGCGGATTTCCTGCTGCTGCAATCGATCAACGGCTGGCAGAACGTGCTGGCGCACTGGGCCGATGCCGCGAACGTGCATCCGGAGGCGCTGTACACCGCGCTGGTGCAAATGGCCGGCGAGTTCTCGACATTCCTGGATACGCGGCGTCCCACGTCGTACCCGGCCTATCGCCACGATGACCTGCAACGCAGTTTTGCCCCGGTCGTGGCGGATCTGCGGCGCTCGCTGTCGGCGGTGCTGGAAGCGACGGCGATCCCGATCCCGCTGCGCGAGGCACGGCATGGCGTGCGGGTCGGGCCGATCACCGATCGCTCTGTGTTGCGGGCAGCGAACTTCGTGCTGACAGTGCAGTGCGACGTGCCGGCGGAGACGCTGCGGCGCGTGTTCCCGACGCAGGTGAAGATCGGCGCGGTGGAGCATATCCGCGAACTGGTGAATGTGGCTCTGCCGGGCATCGCGGTACGTCCGCTGCCGGTAGCGCCGCGGCAACTGCCGTTCTACGCGGGGGCTACGTATTTCGAACTGGACCGGGGCAGCCCGCATTGGCAGCAGATGCAGAACTCGGGTGGCTTTGCAATTCATGTCTCGGGCGATTTTCCCAATCTGCGGCTGGAACTTTGGGCAATCCGGGGATGAGGGAGTGCATCGTGGCGGTGGAGACAGGCCGGAGCCAGGCATCAAAAATCCTGGCCAAAAAGAGTCGACCCCCGATCGGCGGGGGGGAACCCCGCGTCACCCGCACTCGCTCGGACTACAACAAATTTCTGACACGGACGAAAAGTGGAGAGCCACGGAGAACCAAGGCGATCGCATTGCTCCCGATCGGCCGGGGAGGCACGCTCGCTCCGTGGTTCTCGGTGGCCCTCCGCTTCTCTTCCATGTTAATAAATTTGAACGCTATTTACCGCCGCGCCGTCACCCGGCTCCCGATTACGCTGCACCCGACCTTGAATGTTTCAAAATTCCTTGCCCCCTCTCCCCGCCCCGGCACGGGCATAGGAGCACGCCAATGAGCGACAACCCGTTCTCCGAACCCGACGATTCCGAACGCACTGTCATCCGTCCAATGCCTGGCGGCCGTCGCCCTGCTGGCCCCGCAGCGCCGCAGCCGCCGGCACCGCCGCCCTTCGGCCAGCCTGCCCAACCTCCAATCGGGCAATCCCCGGCGCCACCGCCGTACCAGCCGGCCGCGCCCTCGCCTTTCCAACCCTCCCCTCCCCCGCCCTTCCAACCACCGCCGCCACCCCAACCGGCGTCGCCCTTCGCCAACCGCCCGGTGCAGCCGGCCATGCCGTTGCCCACGGAAGGCGCGGAAACGATCAGCTTCGGCCTCAACCCGCTCACCGTGGCCGCCGCGCCCCTGCTGCAATTGCTCGGCCGCCTGCGCACCACCTATTCGCAGCCCAACGTCGATGATCTGCGCGAGCGCACCATCCAGCAGATGCGCACCTTCGAACGCGAGGCGCGTGACGCCGCCGTGCCAATGGAGCAATTGCGCCCCGCGCACTACGCGCTCTGTGCCAGCATCGACGATGTGGTGTTGAACACGCCCTGGGGCAGCACCGGCGCATGGGGCTCGCGTTCGCTGGTTGCGACCTTCCACCAGGAAGTCCGCGCCGGCGAACGCTTCTTCGTATTGCTCGGGCAGATGCGCGAGCAACCAGGCACATTCCTGCCCGTGCTGGAGCTGATGTATTTGTGCCTGAGCCTCGGCTTCCAGGGCCAATATCGGCTATCGCCGCGCGGCCCGGGCGAACTCGAACGCATTCGCGAGGACCTCTACACCGTCATCGCGCGCCAGCGCGCCCAGGCGCCGGATCCGGCGCTGGCGCCGCGTTGGCAAGGCGTGAACGCGCCCTATAAGCCCGCGCGTGCGGTCGTCCCGAGCTGGGTGATGGGGGTCACGGCGATCGCTTTGATCGGCGTATTGTTCGTGTGGTTCTCGTCGGGACTGAACGCCGCGTCGGACAACGCGTTCGCCGCGATGATCGGTGCGCCGCTGTCGCATATGCCGAACATCGAGCGCGCCGCGCCCGTGCAGCCGCCGCCTCCGCCGCCCGTCGTGCAACCCGAGCCGCTTTATGTGTTCCTGAAGCCGGAGATCGATCAGGGGCTGGTGACCGTGCTTGGCACGCATGCCATGCCGATCGTACGGATTCGCAACACTGGCTTGTTCGCCTCCGGCAGCGCCGTGGTATCGCCAAAATACGTGGGCCTGCTGACGCGGATCGGCGCGGCACTGAAGCGCGAGAAGGGACCGGTGGACGTGATCGGCTATACCGATAACCAGCCGATCCACACAGTGCAGTTTCCGTCGAATTACCAACTGTCGAAAGCCCGCGCCGAGGCGGCGCGTGCCATCATTGTGCAGGCACTCGGCGACCCGAGCCGTGTCACAGCGGAAGGACGGGCCGATGCCGATCCGATCGCGTCGAACGCAACAGCAGCAGGACGCGAGCAAAACCGCCGGATCGAAGTGACGCTGCGGAGGCAAGGCTGATGACGTGCGAACCGAAGAACTCCCCCTCCCCTTGTGGGCTTTGGCCGCGACGCGGACCAGGGTTGGGGAGGGCGCGCAAACCATGATCGCCGTCGTTCAGACGCACCCCACCCCCCGACCTTGGTCCGCTTCGCGGCCAAAGCCCACAAGGGGAGGGTGAAACTAAACCATGCGCTTCCTGCTTTCTCGCTGGCTGCTTTCCTTCATCGGCATCGCGCTCCTCTCGCTGCTGCTGTGGTGGTTCGGGCCGTTCCTGTCGTTCCTCGCATCCTGGATCGTGCGCGCCGCGATCATCGTGGTGATGCTACTGATCTGGGCCGGCATGAATTACTGGCTCGATCGCCGCCGCAAGAAGACGGACGAAGCGCTGGTCCAAGGCGCTGCCGCCGCCCCCACCGTCGATTCCACCGCCGCAGCTTCCGCCGAGGAAGTCGCGGCCATGCGCGAGAAGCTCACCACCGCGCTGACGCTGCTGAAAAAAGCCTCGGGCAGCCGCGGTTATCTTTATGAACAACCCTGGTACGCGATCATCGGTCCCCCGGGGGCAGGCAAGACCACCGCGCTGCTGAACGCCGGCCTGAAATTCCCGCTCGCTGCCGAAATGGGCCAGAGCGCCGTCGCCGGGGTGGGTGGCACCCGCATGTGCGACTGGTGGTTCACCGAAGACGCCGTGCTGATCGACACCGCCGGCCGCTACACCACGCAGGACTCCGATGCCGCCGTAGACAAGGCCGGCTGGGACGCGTTTCTCGGTCTGTTGAAACGCACGCGTGCACGCCAGCCGCTGAACGGCGTGCTTGTCGCCATTGCGCTCTCCGACATCGCCGCCGCTCCGCCGGTTGAACGCCTGGCACATGCCCGCGCCATCCGCCGCCGCGTCAAGGAACTGTCGGATCAGCTTGGGGTGAAGATTCCGGTGTATGCCTTGTTCACCAAGGCGGACCTGATCGCCGGCTTCATGGAATTCTTCGACGACCTGGACCGCGAGAAGCGCAGCCAGGTGTGGGGCACGACGTTTCCGCTCGACAAGTCTGAGGGCGGCACAGCAGGCGCCTTCGTCGCCGAATTCGGCGCGCTGGTGCAGCGCCTGAACGAGCGCCTGATCGACCGCCTGCAAGCCGAGCGCAGCCCCGATCGCCGCACCGCCATCGCCGGCTTTCCTGCGCAGGTCGCCAGTCTGCAGGCGCCACTTGCCGAATTCATCGGCGAGGCGTTCGGCGGTTCTCGTCTCGACCCGGCGCCGTTCCTGCGCGGCATCTATCTCACGTCGGGTACGCAGGAAGGCACGCCGATCGACCGCCTGACCGGTGCGATGGCACGCAGCTTCGGCATCGACGCCCAGCGCGCGGCGACCCTGCGGCCCGAGCAAGGGCGAAGCTATTTCCTGACGCGTCTGCTGAAGGAGGTGATTTTCGGCGAGGCAACACTGGTCTCCCGCGACCCCGCCGCAGTGAAGCGCAACCGGCTCGCCTATATCGGCGTGGCCGCGGTGGCAGCGTTGGTCGCGATCGTCGGCGCGGCGGCGCTGATTCAGACCCGCGCCGTCAACAGCAATGCCGTTGCGGAGTCGAATGCCGCGCTCGCCGCCTATAACAAAGCGGCGTCAGCGCTGCCGCTCGATCCGGTGGCAGACGGGGACCTGCCGCACGTCGTACCCGTGCTCAACATGGCCCGCGCGCTGCCGTTCGGCTACGCCGCCAAATCACCGCCGATGCAATGGTTTCCCGGTCTCGACCAGACCGGCAAGCTCGGCGAGGGCGCGAAGCAGGTTTATATCCACGCTCTCGACAACATCCTTTTCCCGCGCCTGATCTTCCGGCTGGAATCCCAGATGCGGCAGAATTTCGACAATCCCACCTTCCTGTACCAGGCGACGCGCATCTACCTGATGCTGGGTTCGCTCGGACCGCTTGACCGCGGAACAGTGGAAGCGTGGATGCATTACGACTGGGCGGCAGCCTATCCCGGCTCTGCCAACGCCGCGTTGCGCACGTCTTTGGAACAGCATCTCGCCGCGTTGCTCGACCAGCCGCTGCCTCAGGTCACACTGGATGGTGCGCTGGTGGCGGACGCCCGCCGCACGTTCAGCCGCGTTTCTCTGGCGGACCGTGTGTATTCCTCGATCGAGCAATCGCCCGAAGCCGCTGCCCTGCCCCCCTGGCGGCCCTCCGACGCGTTGGGTCAGACCGGCGTGCGTGTGTTCGTGCGTGCATCCGGCAAGCCGATGACAGACGGCATTCCCGGCTTCTTCACCGTCAACGGCTTCTACAAGGTGCTGCTGCCGCAATTGCCGGAAGCAGCAAAGCAGGTAGCGTCCGAAAGCTGGGTGCTGGGCAAGCAATCGGAGATCAACCCGAACAGCCCGCAGGTGCAGAACCTGCAGCATGATGTGGTCGGGCTTTATACCAACGACTACGCCAGGCAGTGGGATGCGATACTGGACGACCTTCAGGTCGAGCCGCTGACCAACCCGCAGCAGGCAGCGCAGGACTTGTACGTGCTGTCGTCGCCGCAATCGCCGATGAAGCAGTTGCTGTCCAGCATCACGCGCCAGCTTACTTTGACCCAGCCGCCTCCGGCCGCGCCTGGCGCGGCGGGCGAGGCCACATCGCAGGCCGCCGGTGCGCTCGAAAAGAAGGCGCTCGGCGGAGCGAATTCGGCATTCCAGAAGTTTTTCGGTACCACCAACGGACCTGCGCCGGAACCACCAGGCAAGGCGATCGAAGACCGTTATGCGACGCTGATCGCCTATGTCGGCAAAGGACCCGGCGCGCCAATCGACAATGCATTGAAATTGCTTGGCGACTTGCAGCAGCAGCTCGCGCAGTTGGCGAACAGCGGCTCGGGAGGCGCTGCCCCGCCCGCAGCCGGCAACGATCCTGCGGAGTTGCTCCGCGCAGAGGCGGCAAATGCACCTCAGCCTGTGCAGCGCTGGCTGATCGCGCTGGCTATGAGCGGCAATGCGCAGCGCAGCGGCAGCGCAAAGCAGGCGGCGGCAGCGGCGTTCAACGCGCCCGGCGGTCCGGCGTCGCTGTGCCAGGCAGCCGTGACAGGACGTTATCCGTTCAGCCCCGACGCACCGAACGCAATTCCGCTGGACGATTTCTCCCGCCTGTTTTCGCCGAACGGCATGATCAACACGTATTTCAACACGCAGCTTCGGCCCTTTGTGGATACGTCCGGCCCGGTGTGGAAAGCGCAGGCGGTGGCGGGCGTGGCACCACCTGTCACTCCAGGCAGCCTTTCGGAGTTCCAGCGCGCTTCGAATATCGGCCAACTGTTCTTTGCCAACGGAGGCGCGCAACCAAGCGTACAATTTGAGATCACGCCGGAAACGCTGGATCGGGGAGCCAACCAGGTGACGCTGGAACTGGGCAGCCAGGTCATCACCTACGCACACGGTCCGCTGGTCGCGATATCGGTTACCTGGCCCGGAAACGGCATGAACACGGCGCGGCTGGTTTTCCAGCCGGCGCCCACCGGAGGCAGCGTGTTGCAGGCAACCGGCCCCTGGGCATTGTTCCGATTGTTCGATCAAGGAACGTTGCAAGAGGAAGGTTCACCGGACCGCTACAAGTTGACGTTCCATGTCGGTAACCGCGAAGCCAGTTTCGATATCCGGGCAGGTTCGGTGCTGAACCCGTTTGCCCCTGGCGTGCTGCACGGTTTCCGGTGCCCGGGGTTGTAATTCGTGCTGTACCCGTCGTGATCGCCGGTTTTTACGGCAAACTGCCGGCACGCGGCGATTTTGTGCGCAGCGGCCTGCCGCGCGATTTCACTGATCCCTGGGACGCCTGGCTGGCGCAAGCCATTGCCGGCAGCCGTGCGCGCATGGGTGGGCACTGGCTTCCCGCGTTCCTGGAAGCACCGGTCTGGCGTTTCGTCCTGGCGCCGCAACTGTGCGGGGAACGTGCCGTCTCCGGATTGATGCTGCCAAGCGTAGATCGCGCCGGCCGCTATTTCCCACTGACATTCGCGGCTTTGTTCGATGGCAGCGCGGCAGCGGCCGACGCCGCCTGGCTGGATCGCTGCGAATCCGCTGGGCGCGCGGCGCTGGAGCAAGATGCAACGCCCGAACAAATTGGCGCCATGCTGGGCGCCCCGGCCGCTGCCCGCTCCCCCGGCGAAATCGGGCCGTTGCAAAGCCTGTGGTGGACTGACGGCGCGCCGCGCGTCCCCGCAACGAACCTTGTCATATCGGGGATGCCAGATGCTTGCGTTTATGCCACGATGCTGGACGCAACGACGGCAACAGACGCAGACCAGGCTGCCAACGCGGCCCAAATGCCAAAGGATTGGGATCCGGTGTCGGATACACCAGCAGGGGGAGATCCATGGGAGCCACCGTCATGAGCGCGGTTCGCCTCCGCTCCTGGGCGATGACGCATCCGGGCCCGAGACGCAAGCACAACGAAGACACCTATGTCGATCGCCCCGACCTTGGCCTGTGGGCGGTTGCAGACGGCGCCGGGGGGCATCATGCCGGCGAGGTCGCCTCCGGCATGATCAGAGAAGCGCTGGATGCGATTCCGCCGGAGCTGTCTGCCTCAGAACTCCTGGCACAGGTGCGCGGACGCATCGTGCAGACGCATGAGTGGCTGCGTACCGAGGCAGAGCGCCGGGGGCCGAACGTGGTGATCGCCTCGACAGTGGTGGTATTGCTTGCGCGCAACGGACACTTCGCCTGCCTTTGGGCTGGCGATTCCCGCGCCTATCTGCTGCGCGACGGCGTGCTGCACCAGATTACCCGCGACCACAGCCTGGTGCAGGAGTTGGTGGAGTCCGGCATGATCCGCCCGGAGGAAGCCGAGCATCATCCGCGTGCCAATGTCATCACGCGCGCGGTCGGGGCGGAGCTGGATGACTTTGCCCTGGACAAGGTGAGCGGACCGATCCGGCCAGGTGATCGGTTCCTGCTATGCAGCGATGGTCTTTCCAAGACCTTGCCGGAGGCGGAACTGGCGGCCTTGCTCGGCGAGACCGACAGCGTGCCGCCGGCACAGTCGCTGATCGCAGCGGCACTGGCCATGAACGTGTCGGACAATGTGACCGCCGTCACCATCGAAGCCGCATAACGGTCCGCGGAGAGGTAAAAGCCAGGCAAGGCGAGCCGCCATGCTGATCGTCGCCGTACCCCAACCCGGCGGGATCAGCCGATCGCAATAACTTCCTTCACCTCCCAACTACCGCGCCAATCGATCACAAGTCTCTGACCGTAGAACCGCCACGCCTCCTCGCGGCGAACGCCATAGACGCCCCCGCCAAGCCGTTGCTCGCCACGCTGGAGTTTAGAAGAGTCGTCCCACCCGTAGTTAGCCATGTTGAAAATGCCTCCGGGTGTCCGGGTGATTGCCTTCGGCGCTCCGTCCTTACCCACCTTCTTGTTGATTGCCTTCTCCAGCGTTGCCTGCATTTTCTGGGCCGCGCCGTCTCCAGTCTCGTTGACATGATAGACCTTGGCGCCGCTGTCCGGTGCGCGCCAGAAACCGACCGCGCATCCCGTCAGCGCGGCGGTGAAAAACAGCTTCGCGGTGCTGTTTGACGGCAAGAGCAGCGACAGCTTCCGACCGGACGCCCAAGGCAGATAGAATGCCTCAAGCCGGCCATTGACGATGCTTGCATCAACGCCGATGGCTTCCGTTAGAGCGCAGGTCTTGCCGCTCGAATATTTACGAGATTTCTGCAGACTGAAACGTCTCGGTGCAGCCGGTGTCTTATTGTTCCACTTCTCGTTCGGCTCGCCCCCAATGCGGATTATCGTGGTCTCCAGAAATCCGACCGGGTTTTCGACCATTGCCGCAACAATTTCGTCATGCTCTTCAGGGGTCAGCATCGCACTCTCCAGCCCAAACAGGCGACGCACGGCGGAGCCAGCGCGAGGCACGAAGCAGGACGTGGCTGCACACCTGCCGCCTTTTCAGCGGGTGGCCTTCATGCCTTTCATTCTGCAAGACCGCGCCACCCGGCATCGGTGTGGTCTGGAAGGCCGCTGCTCAGGCAATGGTCCGGGTCAATTTGTTTCTGATTTCAAAAAAACGGGTACCGCGTGGGATGCAGCGACCGCGCGGACATTGAACAAAATATATCGTTTTCCGATGCTGCTCGTGGTTCCCTCCCGCGGCAGGTGCGCGGGAGGGAACCGTACGAACGCGTCAGCCCTTCTTCACCTGGGTCAGGTCCCAGCTCGCGGACTGAGGCTTGCTCGAGGTCTTGGCGTCAACGACGCCGTATTTCCAGGTCACCTTGGCGAAGTTGAGCGACAGGCTCTCTTGCGGCGGATCATCCGGACCGGCGCTGACGCTGTAGCCGCTCAGGCCGGTATCGGTGAATTCATATTCGAGGTACGATTCCACCTTGTCTTTCGTAGTGGTCGTGAACTTGATGGTCACCAGATTGCTGAAATCGCCGCCAACGGCATCCTGCCAGAGCTGGATCGAAGCCTTCTCCATCCGCTTCGTCACCGCCACTTCGCTGACGGAAGGCTCAGATCCTTCGCGGGTGTCTTCACCACCATGCGGCAGGGATACGCCACGGCCGACGCCCCAACTGAACGACTGCAACTGGATCCAATCCTTGAACCCGTCGGTCGTCACCGACCCGGCGACGGGTCCGTATTTCATGTAGATAGCCACGCTGATGCTCCTCCTGTTGCCATACCCAACGCGAGTCAGCCGATATGGTACTGAAACGAGCCAGCCGTGTCTACGCCCACGGTAATGGCCTCGATCGTCCCCCCCTCGGCCAGACGGGACAGTACTTCCGCCGACAGTTCAGGCAGCAGCGTGCGAGACAGTATCTTCTCGACGTTGCGTGCCCCTGACGAGGTTTCTGTACACCGGTCGGCAATGGTTTGCACGAGCGATTTATCCCAGGCAAATTTCGCCCCATACGCCTCCTGAACGCGCCGCCGCACCCGATTGAGCTGCAGTTCCACGATCTGCTTTATGATATCCGGCGACAGCGGGAAATATGGCACCAGCGTTACACGGCCCAGGAACGCTGGCTTGAAATACTTCATCAATTCCGGCATCAGCGCCTCGGCGAGCCCGGCCGCGTCGGGTGCCGTCTCCGGATCGGCGAAGAGTTGCGTGATCAGCTCGGTTCCGGCGTTCGACGTCATGATGATGACCGCGTTCTTGAAATCGATGTCGCGGCCTTCGCCGTCCTTCATGTTTCCCTTGTCGAATACCTGGAAGAAAATGTCTTGCACGCCAGGATGCGCTTTCTCCATCTCATCCAGCAGGATCACGGAATACGGCCGCCGCCGCACGGCTTCCGTTAGCACGCCGCCCTCGCCATAGCCGACATAGCCGGGCGGGCTGCCCATCAGCAGGCTAACCTTATGTTCTTCCTTGAACTCGGTCATGTTGATGGTGGTCATGTTCTGCTCGCCGCCATACAGCAGATCGGCGAGGGTCAGCGCGGTTTCGGTCTTGCCGGTCCCCGACGTACCGACCATCAGGAACACGCCGATCGGCTTGCGCGGATCGGTCAGTCCGGCGCGCGACGTGCGGATCGCCTGTGACACCGCTTCCAGCGCATGGGATTGCCCGACGATGCGACGCTCCATCATGTCCTTCAGATTAAGCACAGTGCGGATTTCGTTCGACTGCATCCGCCCGGTGGGAATCCCGGTCCAGCCGGCCACAACCTCCGCCACCGCCTGCCCATCCACCACCGGGAAGATCAGCGGCTCCTCGCCTTGCAGACTGCGAAGCTTGGCCGCCGCCGCGGTCAGCTTCTCACGCAACGCATCCTTGCTTGCCCCGGACCCCAATCCCGGGTCCGCCGTGTCGCCGGGATCATCGAGCTGCGCGCGCGTCTCGGCCATCTCCGCGGCCAGCGACTTCTCCTGCTCCCAGCGTGCCTGCAGCGCTTCCAGTTCCGCCGCTTTCTGCATCCGCTCGGCAGCCAGCGCGTCGCGACGATCGGCGTGCTTCTCGCCCGCCGCGATTTCACGATCGACGATGCCCAGTTCGGTGTCGATCAGGCTGATGCGGCGTTCCCGGTCCTCGATCGGCGCCGGGATCGCCGACTGGCTCATCGCCACGCGCGCGCAAGCGGTATCGAGCAGGCTGACTGACTTGTCCGGCAACTGGCGCGACGGGATGTAGCGCGCCGACAGACGCACCGACTCACTGACCGCCTGATCCAGGATCCGAACGTTGTGGTGCTTCTCCAGCGTTGCGACCAGGCCGCGCATCATGGCGGTGGCGATCGGCTCTGGCGGCTCCAGCACCTGCACCGTCTGGAAGCGGCGGGTCAGGGCGGCGTCCTTTTCAAAATACTTCTTGTACTCCGCCCAGGTGGTGGCGGCGATGGTGCGCAGTTCGCCGCGTGCCAGCGCCGGCTTCAGCAGGTTGGCGGCATCGCCCTGCCCTGCCGAGCCGCCGGCGCCGATCAATTGATGCGCCTCATCGATAAAGAGGACGATCGGCTTGGGTGAGGCCTTCACCTCGTCGATGACGCCGCGCAAGCGGTTTTCGAATTCGCCTTTCACCCCGGCGCCGGCCTGCAACAGGCCGAGATCCAGCGTACGCAGCGTCACATTCTGCAAGGCGGGTGGCACATCGCCGGTGGCAAGCCGCAGGGCAAAGCCTTCGACCACAGCGGTTTTGCCGACGCCCGCTTCGCCCGTAAGGATCGGATTGTTCTGCCGCCGCCGGAGCAGGATGTCGATCATCTGGCGGATTTCGGAATCGCGCCCCAGGATCGGATCGATCTTGCCGGCCTTGGCCTGCGCCGTAAGGTCAATGGTGAACTGGTCCAGTGCGCCGCCGCCTCCGCGCGGCATGGGTGCGCCGCCCTCGGCGACGGTGCCGCCATCGGCACCGAACGCCGCGGCTTCCTGCGCCTCGGCGCTGTTGGCGGTGACCGCCGCGAAATCGCGTTTCAACAGGTCCGGGGCGATCTTCAGCAACTGACTCGATGCGTCGCGCGCATGCCGGGCCAAGCTTTCATCGGCCAGCAGCGCCCACAGCAGGTGGCCGGAGCGGATTTTTCCGGCGGACTGGTCGAGCGAGGCGAACAACCATGCCTGCTTCATGAGGTCGGTCAACTCGGGCGCCAGCGAGGGCACGCGGCCGTTGCCGGTCTTCATTCTCTCCAGAGACCGGTTGAGGTCGGCGGCGAAGCGGCCGGGCTCGATCTCATAGTGTTTGAGTATCACCGAGACGTCGCCATCGGTCCGGTCCGCGAGGGCGGCGAGCCAATGCTCGATTTCGACGTTATAGTGCGTGCGCGTCGAGGTCAGACCGATGGCCGCCTCCAGCGCCCGGCGGGACGTATCGTTCAGGTGTCCGACGAGCTGTTTCAGATCGATCGTGACCATGGTGTTTCCGCCCGGTTGATGATGCGAAAGCGGTCAATCCGCCCTGGGAGGCCATCCCCCATTCCGCGCTTCAACTGTATGTGTTACGGCGGAACCGTTGTCCAGCTTTTGACAAGGTGCGCAAGTGGCATTGCCAGATGGATTCGATCTCGAAGCGCTGCTGGCGCCGATCCCGGGCGACGCGCCGCAAGGCGTGGATATTCGGGAAGACTTCTCCTCCCTCTCGCCGTACAACCGCCTGCGCGACGCCCGTTCGGAAGCGCGCGACGCGGAGAAGATGCTCGACAACCGCTCGCGCGACGCGGACGGCGAGGAGGTGCGCGACCCTGCGCCGCTGTGGCGGACGGTGCGCGATGTCGGCTTGAAAACGCTGACCGAGACGGCCAAGGATCTTGAAGTCGCTGCCTGGGTTACGGAAGCCTATGTCCGGAGTCACGGGCTCAACGGGCTGACCGCCGGCGCCAAACTGATCGCCGGGTTGGCGGAATCCTACTGGGATGACGTGTTCCCGCTGCCCGACGATTACGGCGTGGAGACGCGCGTCGCGCCGGTGACCGGCTTGAACGGGCGCGAAGGTAACGGATCGCTGATCCAGCCGCTGCACAAGCTGACGCTCTACGTCCGCCCTGACGGCACGCCGTTCGCCGTCTACCAATACGACAATTCCGCCCAGCTCGGGTCCCTGGATGCCGAGCGGCGAGCCGCCCGGATCGAGGCCGGCGCCGTCCCCTTCGACGATGTGGAGAGGGAGGCGCGCGCTTTAGGGTCGCGTACCTTTGCCCGGGTGCGCCAGGACGCTCGCGAAGCTCTGGAAGCGTGGCAGCACATGGCGGACTTGCTCGACGAGAAGGCGAGCGAAGATCCGCCTTCCACCAGTGCGGTGCGGGATCTGGTCAGGCACGTCCTGGAGATCGCCAACCGCTATGCGCCTCCGGAAGAGAGTACGTCCGGCGCCGGCGAAGGACGAATTGCCGGGGCGGATGCCGCGGGCGACATGGCGGCAGGCGGCGGTATAGTGTCGGGTATTGCGGTCCCCGCCGGCCAGGTTGTCAATCGCGAAGATGCTCTGAGGACGCTGGAAAACATCGCCACCTTCTTCCGCCGCACCGAGCCTGTTTCCCCGCTCGCCTACACGATCGAGGAGGCAGTTCGGCGCGGCCGGATGACGTGGCCGGACTTGCTCGAAGAGATCGTGCCCGACCGGGACAGCCGGAATGCGATCCTCACCTCGCTCGGGATCAAGCCTCCACCGCCGCCGGACGAGTGAGGGGTGCGTGTGGCGCGGCGGGACCCGTCTCGATCTTTTGCCGCGGCGCATGCCGGACACCGGATATTTGGGATAACGATCTGCCGGCAGCTTCCCCTGTCCCCCCAAGCCGCCGGAGGCACGGCCGTTCTTCCTGCCGCTCCGTGTCACAAAAATCGTGGCGCCGGGGTGTGAACCATGTCATATCCCCCACGGGTCGTTGACCCTATTCGTCGCATCTGACTAATATTTGGGCTTCGCGGCGATACCGCCAACGACACGGGCAGCCAGCGTCGGTTCCGGCCGACCATAGCGAAGGGGAAGCGCGCACATGAGTGCAAGCATACACGATAAGCTCAATCGCGTGCGCAAGCCGCGCGTGCACATCACCTACGAAGTCGAAACGGAAGGCGCGCAGATCGAGCGTGAGTTGCCGTTCGTTGTGGGTGTCATGGGTGACTTCTCCGGCGATCCGACGGCACCGCTGCGCCCGATGGCCGATCGCAAGTTCATCCAGATCGACCGTGACAATTTCAACGACGTCATGGCGAACATGAACCCGGGGCTGAAGCTGCGGGTCGACAACAAGCTTTCCGAAGACGGCGGCCAGATGGCGGTGGACCTGAAGTTCAATTCGCTCGATGATTTCGAGCCGGCGCGCGTTGCGGCCCAGGTGCCGGCGCTGCGGGCGTTGATGGAGACCCGTGCCAAGCTGCGTGACCTCGCCAGCAAGGTGGACCGCTCCGAGGAGCTTGAAACCCTGCTGGAGCAAGTGCTGAAGAATGAAAACGAGCTGAAGTCGCTGCAAGACCAGCTCGGCCTCGGCAAGACGGAGGGCTGATCCATGTCCGGCGCGCAGACTGCCACCCAGGCAGCGGAAGCCACCACCACCGAAAGCCTGTCGATCCTCGACCAGGTCATCGGCGCGACCAAGCAGACTGCGCCCGATCAGGCGCAGGACCTGGTGAAGAACCTGGTCGAGCAAGCGATGGCTGGCACGGTCACGTTCGACAAGAATCTGACCCGAACGTTCGAACGTGCGGTCGCTGCCATCGACCGCAAGCTGTCAGAGCAACTCAACGAGATCATGCACCACCCCAAGTTCACCAAGCTTGAGGGAACCTGGCGCGGTCTTAACTATCTCGTAATGAACAGTGAGACCGGCACCAGTTTGAAGATTCGGGTGCTGAATATTTCGAAGCGCGACCTGGCGCGCGATCTGCAACGTGCGGTGGAATTCGACCAGAGCCAGCTCTTCAAGAAGATCTATGAAAACGAGTTCGGTACGCCGGGTGGCGAGCCTTTTGGTACGCTGATTGGCGACTATGAGTGGACGCAGCATCCCGACGACGTCGAAACGCTGCGCCTGGTGTCCAATGTCGCCGCAGCCGCCTTCGCACCGTTCATCTCGGCGGCCGGGCCCGGCATGTTCGGTTTCGAATCCTGGCAGGAGCTGGCCAAGCCGCGCGACCTGGCGAAGATCTTCGAGACGTCCGAATACACCAAGTGGCGCAGCCTGCGCGACAGCGAGGACGCGCGGTTCGTCAGCCTGGTGATGCCGCGCACGCTCGCTCGTCTGCCATACGGCGAGGCAACCAAGGCGATCGAGGAGTTCGGCTACGAGGAAGCGCCCTATGACGATGCTGGCGCCGCCAAGTCGATGGAGCATGACCACTACTGCTGGATGAACGCCGCCTATGCGATGGGCGTTCGTATGACCGACGCGTTTGCCAAGTACGGCTTCTGCGTTGCCATCCGCGGCGCCGAGGGCGGCGGCAAAGTGGAGAACCTCCCGACGCACGTCTTCACGTCGGACGACGGCGACCTGGACGCCAAGTGCCCCACCGAGATCGCCATCACCGACCGGCGTGAGTTCGAGCTTTCCAACCTGGGGTTCCTGCCGCTCTGCCATTACAAGAACACCGACTATTCCGTGTTCTTCGGCGCGCAGACGCTGCAGAAGCCGAAGAAGTACGACCGGCCGGAGGCCACGTCCAATGCGGCGATCTCCGCCCGCCTGCCCTACATCATGGCGTCCAGCCGGTTCGCGCATTACCTGAAGGTGATGGCACGCGACAAGATCGGCAGCTTCATGGAAGCCAGCGACGTCGAGCGTTGGCTGAACCGCTGGATCATGAACTACGTCAACAGCAACGAGAACGTCGGTCAGGAGATGAAGGCCCGCTATCCACTGCGCGACGCGAAGGTGGTGGTGCAGGAAATTCCCGGCCGTCCGGGTTCCTACAACGCAGTGGCCTATCTGCAGCCATGGCTGCAGATGGAAGAACTCACCACCAGCCTGCGCATGGTCGCACGGATCCCGGCCGCGGCAGGCGGATAGTTCGTCAGGGGAGGAGGAGCGCCGGGTTGAGCGTTCCCCCTCCCCTTGTGGGCCGGGACCGCGAAGCGGACCCCGGGATAGGGAGAGGGGCCGAGCAATAGCGATGGATTCGCCTCTTTCCGAACTGGACTCAGTGATTGCCCCCTCCCCCCGACCTCGGTCCGCTTCGCAGCCCGAGCCCACAAGGGAAGGGGGAGAGTCCCGGTCACCCCCCGCCCTTCGCGATTCCATTCTTTCCGGCCTCTTCGTCGGCGCTCGCGACACGACGCTGGAGGATGCGCTTTCCGGGTTCCTGCTGAGCGACAGCGGGGATACGGTGGACCGGTGGTTCGGCGCGGAAACAGGGCCGCGGCTGCGCATCGATCCGGACGCATTGCGCGGTGCTCTCGACCGCGACATTGCTGCGCTCGACACGATGCTTTCAGAGCAAATTGATGCGATCCTGCACGACGCGCGATTGCGCCGTCTGGAAGGTACGTGGCGCGGCATCGCTTGGCTGGTCGATGTCACCGAACAAAGCAGCCGCCTGAAGATAAAGTTGCTTAACTCCGGCTGGTACGAAATCTGCCGCGACCTGGAACGCGCCATCGAATTCGACCAAAGCCAACTGTTTCGTAAGGTCTACGAAGATGAATTCGGCACGCCTGGCGGCGAGCCCTACGGATTGCTGGTCGTCGACCATGAAGTGCGCCACCGTCCCGCAGCGAACGCGCGCAGCGACGACGTCAATGCGATCGCCGCGCTGTCTGGCGTGGCGGCGGCGGCATTCTGCCCGGTGATCGTGGGCGCTTCGCCTGCGTTGTTGGAAGTGGACAGCTTCGCCGATCTCGCCAGCGTGGTCGACATCACGGCGCCGCTGCGCAACGCAGAGCATGCCCGCTGGCGTTCGCTGACCACACGCCCTGACATGCGCTTCCTCGGCGTCGCCCTGCCGCATCTTCTGGCGCGGCCGCCCTGGGAAGACGACGGCACCCGCGCCGACGGATTTCGTTATGCCGAATATGCGCCGACCAGCGCAGAACGCGTGTGGATGAATGCCAGCTACGCCTTCGCCAGCGTTGTCGCCCGTGCCTTCGCGAATTACGCTTGGCCGGCCGACGTGCGCGGCGTGGAAACCGACCGGATCGGCGGCGGGCTGGTGGAAAGCGCGGCACTGGAACCGTTCCGCACCGACTCAGACCGCGTCTGGTGTCGCCCCGCCGTCGAAATCGTCTGGAACGACCATCAGGAGCGCGCGCTGCTGGACGCTGGCCTGATCCCGCTGTCGTCCCTGCCCTTCAGCGACGAACTGGTGTTCGGCGCGGTGCGCAGCCTGCTGACGCCGCAGCGTTTTTCCGGCCCCACCGCGGAAGCCGCGGATGCCAATGCACGGCTTTCCTCGCAGATCAACTCGATCCTGTGTGCCTCGCGCTTTGCCCACCACCTGAAGATGAAAGGCCGGCAGATGGTCGGCTCCTTCCGAACTTCCGACGAGATTGAACGTCAATTGCAGGATTGGCTGACCCAGTACGTCAATGCAAATGTCAGTTCGTCCGGCGACTCCCGTGCGCGGTATCCGTTGGTAAGCGGACGCGTGCAGGTGCACGAAGTGGCGGGCAAGCCGGGTAGCTTTGGCTGCGTCGTACACTTGCAGCCGCACTACCAGTTGGATGACGTGGCGGCAACGTTCCACCTCGTTACCGACCTCGGCAAACGATAGAGATGGCCGGACCCGTCGCAGGCGGCTCGGCCAACATCATGGGGGATGCATGAGCGCGTCAGACCAGACTGCCAGCTCTCTGTTCCGAGCCGGCAAACTCACGGAAGCCATCGCCGTGGCCCAGGCAACCCTGCGGAAGGCCCCGACCGATCTCAACGCCCGCGTGCTGTTGGCCGAATTGCTGTGCTTCGGCGGCAACCTTGAACGGGCCGACGTGATCCTGGACGCTGCGTCCACCATCGATCCATCGAGCGCACTGGTCGTCGCGGAATTCCGTCAGCTCGTGCGGGCCGACATGGCACGGCGCCAGCTTTTCCGGGACGGCCGCGTGCCGGAATTCCTTGGCGAGCCGACGGAAACCCAGCGCCTGCAACTCGCCGCGCTGGTCGCGTGGCGGGCAGGCGATTTGGCCGATGCCGCGCAACAGTCCGTCGCGGCCGAGGCAGCGCGCCCGCATTGCGCCGGCAAGCATAACGACACGGCCTTCGACGACATGCGCGACATCGACGACCTTCTCGCCGGCACGTTGGAAGTCCTGACCACCACCGGGAAATACTATTGGGTGCCCACCGAGCGGCTGATCAGCGTCGCATTCCATGCGCCGAAGCGGCCACGTGACCTGCTGTGGCGCCGCGCCTCGGTTTCGGTCGACGCAGGACCGGACGGCGACGTCTATGTGCCCGTGGTCTACGCCGGCGACGATACAGCAACCGAGGCGCAGCGGCTCGGCCGGGAGACTGACTGGTTGCAAACGGAAGGCGGCCCCGTGCGCGGCGTCGGCCAGCGCGTTTTCCTGCTCGGCGAGGCAGACCTGGCGATCATGGACCTCGGCGCCCTCACGTTCACCGGCTCGGGCGGCGCATGAGCGGACGCGTCGGCGGTCGCGGCGCGGGCAACCGCGTCCAGGCGCCATTGCTCGACCGGCTGATCGACGAAGCCCCGGACCAGACGCGCGACCCGCCAACTTCAGTGGCGGACACCATGGCCGCCTTGCGCCAATCCGTGCGACGCGACCTGGAATCGCTGCTGAACGCCCGGCGGCACTGGCGCTCATGGCCGAAATCGCTGACGGAACTTGCGACGTCGCCGGTCGGCTACGGCATTCCGGATTTCGCGTCCGGTGCGTTCAACGATGCCAAGCGGCGCGAGGAGTTGCGGCTGGAAATCGAAGACACGATCCGCCGCTTCGAACCCCGCTTCCTGTCGGTACGGGTGCATTTGGTGGACACGCAGGAGAGACTGGAAACCACGTTGCGGCTGCGGATCGACGCCGTGATGCACGCCGAGCCGGCGCCCGAGGCGGTAACGTTCGATACAGTGGTCGACCCGACAACCGACGATGTACTGGTGCGAACAAAAGACTAGAGCTGTACTCTCTCCCACAAGCGAAGCACGGGAGTGGCGTGCCAAGAGGGTTTCTTGTTGTGGAGCCGCTGACCAACCCGTTTCCGGTTCACTGAGAGATCCTTATCAGGCAAGGGATATCCATCCGAGGCCAGGGGCTGAAGCGCATCGATCATGTCCGACACTCTTCTCCCCTACTACGACCGCGAACTCGCCGCCATCAAACGCCTGGCCGCAGAGTTTGCCGATACGCACCCGAAGATCGCCGGCCGCCTGCGGCTGTCCGCCGACGCGGTGGACGATCCGCACGTCGCGCGACTGCTCGAGGGCGTCGCCTTCCTCGCCGGCCGCGTCCACCACCGCCTTGACGACGAATTCCCCGAGCTGACCGACTCTTTGCTCGGCCTGCTTTATCCCCACTACCTCGCCCCGATGCCCTCCTGCATGGTGGTGCAACTCGACTGCCAGGCCGATCTGGCCCTCCCTGCCCGGCTCCCCGCCGGCATCGCCATCGATACCGAACCGGTCCATGGCGACGCACTGCGCTACCACTCCACAAGCGCCGTCACACTCTGGCCGATCGAGGTGGAAAACATCCGCCTCTCCGGCCTCCCGATCGTCGCACCGCCCAACTCCGCCGCATCGGGTGCCGCCGCGGTGCTGCGCATCTCGCTGAAATGCATGTCCCCCGACATGACATTCCAGCAGCTCGGCCTGGACCGCCTGCGCTTCTTCCTGCGCGGCCCCGCCAACCAGACGCTGCCGCTGTACGAACTGCTGTGCGGCCATGCGATTTCCGTCGCCTACGCCGATTCCGCGGTCGATACCGCTCCGGTCATCGTTGCCCCCAACAATATCGCGCCCGCCGGCTTCGCCCCCGAGGAAGCCCTGCTGCCCTGGTCCGCGCGCGGCTTCTCCGGCTTTCGCCTGCTGACCGAGTACTTCGCCTTCCCGGAGAAATTCCTGTTCGTCGACTTTGCCAAAATCGACAACAAGACGCTCGTCTCCGGCGGCAACAAGCTGGAGATTTTCGTCTACCTCGACCGCCCTGCCCCGGAACTTGAACGCAGCATCGGCCAACAAGCCCTCGCGCTCGGCTGCACCCCGCTCGTCAATCTGTTTCCGCAACGCTGCGAACCCATCCGGCTGAGCCACACAGACATCGAATACCGCATTGTCCCCGACGCCCGCCGCCCTCGCGCCGCCGAAGTCTGGAGCGTGGACCGCGTGCGCGAATCGCTGCCCGACGGCTCCTTCCGCCCCTGGCGTCCCTTCTACCGGCTGAGCGAATCCGAAACCGCCACCCCGCTCGGCCAAGCCGCAGCACCATCCGCCGCCATGGCCTCCAGCCCCAACACCACCACACCGGGTGGTTTCTTCCACGTTGCCCGCCGCCCAGCGACGCCTGGCGTCCCCGGCACCGAGGTCTACCTCGCCCCTCACGACCCGCATTTCGACCCCGATAAACCCGCCGACGCCGTTCTATCGGTCGATGCGCTCTGCTTGAGCCGAGACCTGCCCGGCGACCTGCCTTTCGGCGGCGGCCGCCCCGTCCTCCGCCTGGTCGAAGGCGCGGCCGCCGTCGCTGCCATCCGCGCCGTGACCCCACCCACCCACACACTCCGCCCGCCCCTGCGCGAACGCGGCTTCTGGCGACTGATCTCCCACCTCTCGCTCGGCCACCTCGCGGTCACCGGCGGCACCGACGGCGCCAACGCCCTGAAGGAAATCCTGCGCCTCTACGACCTGCGGGAATCCGCCGAAACTCGCAGCGCTATCGAAGCCCTCATCAGCATCTCCGCCCGCCCTGGCACCGCCCGCGCCCCGGGACGCTCCGGCGCATTCTGCCGCGGCCTCGACGTCACGCTCGAATTCGAACCGCGCACCTGGCAAGCCTCAGGCCTCTACCTCCTGGCCTCCGTCCTGGAACACTTCCTCGCCTTGCACGGTACTATCAACAGCTTCACCCGCACTGCCGTCACCCTCCGCGGCCGCCCCGGCACCGCCGCTACCTGGCCCGCCCGCAGCGGCACCCGCGTGCTCGCATGACAGCGGTGTGTGGAGTGGCAAAGAAGGCCAGAGGGGCTTTGCCGCGCTGGCCCCACCACCAAGAGGCGACGCCCCTTGGAACCCATCCTCGCCAAGTGAAAGGGCTCCAGGGGACGACGGTCCCCTGGCAGGGCGTCAAGGGAGACAGCATCCCCCTCGCCTTGCTTCCTCACCCCACAAACCATGGGCCACGGGCATGAGGGCGCGCTCCGTGCTGGCTGGGCTGGCGGCGGCGCCGAGGCGGTTTCGGTTTGATGCGGCGGTGCGGGTGCTGGCCAGGGCCAGGCGGTCGGATGATCCGGCTGAGGTGATGCGGTTTCGAACGCCGAGTGGCCTGGTTTATCCGTCGGCGGATGTGCTGGAGGTGGATGCGCGTGGGCCGCAGCCAGAGCTGACGGTCGGAATGATGGGGCTGACCGGTCCCTCGGGCGTACTGCCGCGCTCGTATACCGAAATCGTCACGCAGACGCGGCGCAATCGATCAACGGCGCTGCACGAATTCCTGGATCTGCTGGGGCATCGCTTTGTCGGGTTCTTCGCGCGCGCCGCGATGAAGTATCGGCCGGCCCGGGCAGCCGAGGCAGCCGCGCTGCGGCGGCCAGAGGCGACGGACCTCGTGACACAGACCCTGCTGGCGCTCACCGGGTTTGGCACCGGGCATTTGTCCCCGCGATTGCTGATGGGGATCGATCCGATCCTGCATTATGCCGGAATATTCGCAATGCGCCCGCGCTCGGCGGATCGGCTGGGGGCGATGCTGTCCGACTGGCTGGGGATGCGGGTGCAGGTGGAGGAGTTCGCCGGTGCCTGGCTGAATCTGCCAGTGGACCAGCGGACACGCATTGGCGCGGCGGGAGCCTTTAGCCGGCTCGGTGTCGACGCGGCGGCGGGCGTGCGTGCGTGGGATCCGCAGGCGCGGTTTGTGCTGCGGATCGGGCCGCTGGACCGCGCCGGGTTCGAGCAATTGCTGCCGGACCGCCTGGCGCTGCATCGGCTGGTGGCGTTGACCCGCGCCTATGTCGGGTTCGAGCTCGGCTTCGCGGTCAACCCGGTGCTCGCCGCCCCTGACATCCCGCCGTTGCGTCTGGGTGGCGACGGCGCCTCGCGGCCGCAATTGGGCTGGAATACATGGCTGCCCGACACGCCTGGCTCGATGCGGCCGCGCGCTGATGCCGCGGACGCCCTGTTCGAAGCCGAGGTGATCGAGGCACAGCGCATCATCGAGCGAGGCGCGGTGGCATGAGCGGTTGGGGCGGCGGCTATGTGACAGACGTTGCGTATGTGACGGGGTGGCAACGCGAACAATCGCCGCTGATCATGGCGCTCGCCTGTCTGCTGGGCGGGGTGGCTGCACCGATGCCCGGTCCAGATGACGCGGTAAGTTACCTGGAACTCGGTTGCGGCCATGGTTTCGGAGCGATGGCGATCGCAGCGAGCAACCCCTGCTGGCGAATCACCGCCATCGATTTCAATCCGGCGCATATCGTCGCCGCGCGTGAACGGGCGGCAGAAGCCGGGCTCGACAACATCGCATTCATTGAAGCAGATCTGGCGACGCTGGCCGACGATGCGGCCGCGCATTCAATTCCGATGGCGGATTTTGCGTCGCTCCATGGCGTCTGGTCATGGGTGCCGGCTTCAGTGCGAGCGGGCATTGTGAGATTGTTGCGCGACAAGGTGCGACCGGGCGGAGCAATACATGTCAGCTACAATGCGCTTCCGGCCTGGGGCAACGCGCTCGGTTTTCAGCGTCTGTTACGCTCTGTCGGCCGCCAGCGTGCCGGCCGCAGTGACCGCCAGGCGGGAGAGGGCCTCAAGTTCATCCACGAATTGTACGCCGCCGAGGCCTTGCAACTGCGCCGATCGTATATCGTGCAGGCACTGATCAAGGGGCTGGATGCATTGCCTCTGAGCTATTTGACGCACGAGTACATGAACGAGTCGTGGTCGCCGTGCTTCATGGCGGACGTGGCCGAAGCGATGGCGGACGCCAAGCTGGAATGGGCCGGCTCGGCAAGCCTGGTGGAAAACTTTGCCGAACTGGCATTGACCGAGCAACAGCGGACGCTGATGCGGCAATACGATGACCCGCTGCTGCGGGAGTTGATCAAGGACCACTGCGTAGAGCGAACGCTGCGCCACGACGTTTATGTCCGTGGTGCCCGGCCGCTGTCGCCGCCACAGCGGGATGCCGCGCTCGCCTCGCTGTCGATCGGGTTGAACATTCCGCCGCAGGACTTGCCGCTGGAAGCCGAATTTCCGGCCGGAAAGGGCGAGCTGAACCCGAAATTCTACCAGCCGATCGCCCGTGCCCTGGCGGATGGCCCACGACGCGTTGGAGACTTGCTGCAATTGCCCGAAATAGAGGGCAGGCGCGACAACCCGGCCGAGTTGGTTGGCATCCTGGTGGGCTCGGCCCTGGCTGACCCTGTCTTGCGGCCGTCGGCGCCGCCCTTGCCGGCAGCCGGCCGTTTCAATACGATGGCAGCACGTTGGCTGATGCAGACCGAACCGCCGGAACGCCCGGTGGCGGCGGCAAGCTACCGGATGGGCATGCCGGCGCCGGCTTCTGTGCTCGACCTTGTCGTGCTCGAGCGCAGCATGGCTGGTGAAGGAAGTGTGGATGCCCTGGTGCAGCACGTGACGGAGATCGCCAACGTCACGAACGAGGCGAAGCTGCGGGAGGCCTTGACCGGTTCAATCGAAACGCGGATGCCCCGCCTGCGGGCCGCCGGAGTCCTGTGAGGGCCATTTCCGCAGGCAGGGAATCATTTCAATTTTTTCGCCAGGGATAATTCTCGTGCTATAGGGATGCGATGCGTGACGACTGGAGGAGACTGACCGTGCGCAGCTTCATTGCACCTATCATCATGGTTCCGTTGGTGTTCGCAGCCGTGCCGGCCTTCGCGCAGAGCAATCCTTCGGCAGACCAGATCATCAATTCTCTCAAACCCACCGGCAACCTGACCGGCGGCGGTACGCGGGGCATTCGCCTGGCACCACCCAGCGGTCAGACGGCGTCGCCGCAGCAGGTGATGCCGGCGGCGACCGGTGCGCCGCACATCGCCACGACGCGACCCGCACCGGCCGCCGCGGCGGAGAGCGCGGCACCGTCTGTCAACCTGACGGTCGATTTTGCGAACGGCTCAGCCACGCTGACTCCGAAGGCGATGGCCACGCTGGACCAGCTTGGCAGGGCGTTGTCGAGCAGTGAACTGGCCAGCTACCGCTTCCGGGTGGAGGGTCACACCGACACCGTCGGGTCACAGGCTTACAATCGGGCGCTGTCGCAGCAGCGTGCCAACGCGGTGGTGAGCTATATCGAGAGCAAGTACGGGGTTCCAGCGTCTCGGCTGCAAGCGGTAGGGATGGGTGAGAAGGGCTTGCTGGTACCGACCCCACCGCAGACCCCGGAGCCGCGTAACCGCCGCGTCGAGGTGATCAACCTGGGCGCGTGACGCTGGCACAGGATTCGGCTTCGGATCGATAGGTACAGCGCGCTTGCGGCGGCGCTAGATTGTGACCGCACCCGGAAAATGGCACGCCACGCGATGCCCGGCGTCCGACTCGCGCAGCGTCGGCGCTTCTGCCGCGCAGCGCGGTGTTGCGGAGGGACAGCGGGTTCGGAAGCGGCAGCCAGAGGGCGGGTTCAGGGGGCTCGGCACCTCGCCGGTAAGGCGGATACGGCCGCGTGCTTCGGCGGCGTGGAGCGTCGGCACGGCAGAGATCAAGCTGGCCGTGTAGGGATGCAGCGGGCGCCGGAACAATACATCTGCCGGCGCGGTTTCCACCACGCGGCCTAGGTACAGCACGACGATGCGATCCGAGATGTGGCGCACCACCGCAAGGTCGTGAGCAATGATCAGGTAGGTCAGGCGCAGGCGTTCCTGCAGGCCGATCATCAGGTTGATGATCTGCGCCTGGATATTGACATCGAGTGCCGAAATGGGCTCGTCGCCGACGATGAATGTCGGCTCAACCGAGAGGGCGCGCGCGATCGAAATGCGCTGACGCTGGCCACCGGAAAATTCGTGTGGAAAGCGCTGCGCCGCGGCAGGCGGCAGGCCGACGAGGTGCAACAATGCGGCGACACGGTTACGCGCATCGGTTGCGTTGTGTGCGATGCCGTGCAGGCGTAGCGGGCCAGCGAGAATTTCACCCACGGTCATGCGCGGATTCAAAGATGCGTAGGGATCCTGGAAGATCATCTGCATCCGCCGCCGCAACGGCCGGATCGCGCGTTGCGATGCGTGGGAAATGTCGATTCCGTCGAACGCCACGCGGCCGGCGGTCGGTTCTTCCAGCCGCATGACCACGCGGGCCAGCGTCGATTTGCCGCAGCCGGATTCGCCAACCAGCCCGACTGTTTCGCCAGGAAATACTTGCAGATCCACGCCGTCGATCGCGCGCAGCACGCGCTGGGGTTCCAGGAAATTCTCGCGCGGCAGGGAAAAATGCTTGGAGAGGCCTTGCACATCGAGCAACGGGCGAGGCGCGGCATCGGGGCGGGGCACGGGTTCCGTGGCGCGCGGCCGCGGTGGCACCAGCGGCGCACCGCCCTGCGTGACCCAGCAGCGCGCGCTGCGGCCCGGCGCAACGGGCAGAAGCGCCGGGTGTGCAGCGCAGGCATCGATCGCGAAAGGGCAGCGGGCGCGGAAGCGGCAGCCTTCGGGCCAGGCGCGCGCGTCGGGCGGTTGGCCCTCGATCGTTGCCAGCCTCCGGTCGCCGCCGGTCCCGCTATCCATCCGCGGCGCAGCGTGCAAAAGCGCCCAGGTATAGGGATGGCGAGGGTCGGACAGCAGTTCCTGCGGGCTGCCTTCCTCCACCACTTCGCCCGCGTACATCACCAGGACTCGAGAGCAGATCGTGGCAATCACACCGAGATCGTGGCTGATCAGGATGACAGCGGTTCCAAGGTCTTCATTCAATGCGCGCAGCAGGTCGAGAATCTGTGCCTGGATGGTAACGTCCAGTGCGGTCGTGGGTTCGTCGGCCAGGATCAGCGACGGGGTGTTGGAAAAGCCCATCGCCAGCATCACGCGCTGGCGCATCCCGCCGGAGAACTGATGCGGCCACGAATCGAGCACCTGCTCCGGGCCGGGGATTCCCATGCGCCCCAGCAGTTCCGCCGCACGGCTGCGTGCCGCGCCGGGGGTGAAGCGGCCATGCGCTGTCATTGTCTCGATCAATTGCTGCGAGATGCGCAGCACGGGGTTCAAGGACGTCATCGGGTCCTGGAACACCATCGCGATTTCGGCGCCGCGAACGTCGCGCAGTTCGTCTTCGGATAGCGCCGTGATCTCCTGGCCGCGGAAACGGATCGATCCGGCGACGATGCGCGCCGGCTCCTCCAGCAGGTTCATGATCGACTTCGCGGCGACGCTCTTGCCCGAGCCGGATTCGCCGACGATCCCCAGCGTCTCGCCCTTGTTCAACGTGAAGCTGACGCCATCGACGGCGCGCACCACGCCGGCATCGGTGAAGAACCAGGTGCGCAGGTCGCTGACGTGCAGAAGTGGTTCAGCGGCGTCTGGCATGCGGGTCCAGCCAGTCGCGCAGGCCGTCGCCCACGAAGTTGAAGCCGATCACCACGGTGAGGATCGCCAGACCGGGAAATGTGGCCACCCACCATTGCGCCACCAGTTCACGGCCCTCGGATACCATTGATCCCCATTCCGGCGTTGGCGGCACCACGCCCAACCCCAGAAAGGACAGGCCGGCGAACACCAGGATCGCGTTGCCCAGATCGAGCGTCATCAGCACCACCAACGGACCCAGTGCATTCGGCACAATCTGGCGGAACAGGATGTGGGCGGGGGAAAAACCGATGGTGCGGGCGGCGGCGACGTATTCCAGCGACCGCTGGCCCAGCACCAGGCTACGCGCAAGACGGGCAAACTTTGGCCACCACACCACCAGCATGGCAATGACAGTGTTGCGCGTTCCGATACCAAGCGCGGCCGCGATGGCCATCGCCAGGATGATCGGTGGGAAACAGAACATCAGGTCGGTGGCGCGCATCAGGATTTCTTCGGTCAGCCCGCGCGCATAGGCGGCGACGGCGCCGATCAGCGTGCCGATGGCGCCGCCGATCAGCACGACGGTAAATCCCACCGTCAGCGACGTTCGCGCCCCGTAGATCACGCGCGTCAGCACGTCGCGGCCAAGCTCGTCGGTGCCAAGCCAATGGGCGGCCGACGGCGCGGCAAGGCGGCCCGACACATGCACCGTATCGGGCGCGTAAGGCGTGATCCACGGCGCCAGCAACGCGGCCAACACCCAAAGCACGACGACAGTGCCACCCAGCACCGCGAGCAGATAGCGTCGGCGCCAGCGGCTGCGCCGGCCGGCTGATGTGTCGGTGCTGGCGGCGAGTTCGGCAGCTTCCGCATTGGTCAGCGCCACGCTGATACCACGCGGAATCATCGCCGCATCACGCGCGGATCGAGCAACGCATAGGACACATCCACCACGAGGTTGACGATCACGTACACCACCGCGACCACCAGCGTGACTCCCATGATCGCGGGGAAGTCGAGGATGACCGCGCTTTGGAACGTGTAGCGGCCGAGTCCCGGCCAGGAGAAGATCGTTTCGGTCAGCACGGTGCCCGTCAGCAGTTGCGCGTAGGCAAGCCCGCCCAACGTTACCACCGGCAGCAATGCATTGGGCAGAGCGTGCCCCAACATGATGACGTGCCGCCGCAAGCCTTTGGCTCGGGCGACGCGGATGTAGTCTTGCGACAGCGCCTCCAGCATTGCAGCGCGCGTGGTTCGGGTGATCAGGCCCATGGTTGCGGATGCCAGCACGATTGACGGCAAAATCAAATGCGCGACTGCATCCCAGAACGTGCCCCATTGGTCGGCCAGGGGTGCGTCGATCAGCATGAAGCCGGTGACGGTGGGTGGCGGGAACTGGTCGGCGCCGATCTGTCCGGGACCGGGCGCCCAGCCCAGCCAGCCATAGAACACCGCCAGCATGATGAACGCCAGCCAGAAGGTCGGGGCGGATACGCCGACCAGCGATATCGCTCGCGCGACGTGATCGATCCAGGAATCGCGCTTCATCGCGGCCAACACGCCCAGAGGCAAGCCAAGCATGAGCGAGAGCATGAAGGCGACGGTGGAAAGTTCGATCGTCGCGGGCGCGTATTGCTCGATGTCGTCCAGCACCGGGCGCTGCGAGGAAATTGAAATGCCGAGATCCCCGTGCATGAGCCCGCGCAAAAAGATCCAGTAGCGATCCCACATCGGCAGATCGAGGCCCCATTTGTGCCGATACGCTTCGACGATCGCGGGATTGTTGGCGGCGATGTCGCCAAGTTGCGTCAGCACCGGATCGCCCGGCACGGTGTTCGAGATCAGAAAGATAATCAACGTCGCCAACAGCACCATGGCCGCCGCGACAAGCAGTCGGGATATGATGTAGCGCAACACGCGATCATTGCCCTCCCCACACCGCCGCATACCGTATGAGCAGCGATGCGCCAAGTTGTATTGCGGCAGCAAACCGGTATGATCGCGTCAGAAGATCGCCAGGAGGGGACCGTGCGAGACTTGGGTTGGATCGGCCGGCGCGACGTCATGCGCTTGCTCGGTGTCGGTGGCGCGGCGCTCGCGGCAGGGTTGCCGGAGAAAGTGCACGCGGCTTCCAGTGGCGGCATTCTGGTGCTGGGCGTCGATATCAGCGATTCGATCACCTTCGATCCCGCGCGCGAGGCGCAATACACGGCGCCCCTGACCATGCGCGCCGCATACGAATCGCTGGTGACGATGACCCCGGGCGACTATCTGAACGTCAAGCCGGCACTGGCAAAGAAATGGGAGCGCACGCCGGACGGCAAGGGCTGGCGGTTTCATCTGGCCGACGCAAGGTTCAACAGCGGCAACCCGGTCACCGCGCAAGACGTGAAATGGACGTTCGATCGGCTGATCAATTTGAAGGACCAGCCGTCGCAATACGTGACGAACGTGGCTTCCGTGAATGCGGTTGATCCGAAGACCGTTGATGTGGTGCTGCAGGATCCCGCCCTGCCGATCCTGACCATCCTGTCGGGCGTGAATTTTGGCATCACAGAGCAGAAGGTGCTGCAAGCGCAGGGCGGCACGGCCGGGACGGATGCAGTGAGCGCCGACAAGGCGACGAACTGGCTGAACCAGCATTCCTGCGGTGCCGGTGCTTACACGCTGGTGGGCTGGACGCGCGGCGCGCAGGTCCTGCTGACGCGCAACCCACATTATTTCCGCGGCCCCGTGCATTTCGAGCATGTGATCGTGCGCCACATGGGCGACAGCGCGACGCAGCTTCTGGCGATCAAGCGCGGCGATATCGGTGCCGCATTCAACCTGATCCCGGAGCAAATTGCGACGCTCAAAGACGACAGGCAGGTGCGCATCGAGGCGCTGCGCAGCCTGGATTATGTCTATATGGCGTTGACCAACGAGCCGCAGTTCAACAAGGCCCTGGCGGTGAAGGAAGCGCGCCAGGCGATCGCCTGCGCCATCGACTACGACGGCATCATCGATCACTTGCTCGGCGGCAAGGCGATGCGCTGCGCCAGCTTCATCCCGATCGGGCTGTACGGCTCGACCGAGGAGACGACGAAGCAGATCGGCTGGCATCAGGACCTGGATCGCGCGAAGCAGTTATTGCAGAAGGCCGGGTTCCCCAACGGGTTCGAATTCAAGATCAGCTATGGTGATGCCGCGGTGTCCGGCCTGAGCTATGCCGTGCTGGCGCAGAAGCTGCAGTCGGACCTGGCGCGGGTGGGGATCAAGGTGGTGCTGGACCCGCTGGACCAGGTGAACCTGCGCACGCAATACACCACCGGGCATTCGCAGGGCGGCGTGCTGACGTTCTGGAATCCGTCGGGCGTGGAAACCGACCAGTGGGCGTCTGCCAGCGTGCTGCGCGTGGCAAAGCGCATCCATTGGACGCCCGATCCGGCGCTCAAGCAACTCGTGTTGAAAGCGGCGGCCGAGCAAGACCCCACGAAGCGGACAGCGCTGTATGTCGACTACGAGAAGGCGATGATCGACCAGGCCAGTCTGTTGATTCTGTTCCAGCCGATCTACCAGTTCGCGGTGCGGAATACCCTGAAAACGTTCCCGCTCACCGCCGCGGGATGGGAGGCAGAACTGTACGAAGTGACGTAGCCGTCCTCGACATCGTGGCCGGCTCAGGCCTCGCCATGACCGGGACTCCGCCGGGATTGTCAACGCCGCCCCGCATGCGCGTGACACAGGCCATCAGCAGCCAGACTCCCCCATGCGCCCAGCGTCCAGTAGGCCAACATTGCGAAGAGACCTATTCCCAACGGCCCTCCGAAGCTGAGCCACGTCAACCATGGCGGCACGTCAAAGAGGAAGACGTTGGACAGCCAAATGACCACCCATGGGATAACCAACTCACCTGCCACGCCCAAGAACAGAATGAGCGTCGTAACACTGATAGGCCGTTCACCCTGTTCACCGCGAGAGGCACCGTTGTGCTCCGCCACGGCAACCGCTCTCGGGTTCCACTCCCGTTGCTTCCGCAGGGTCCTGACTTGCATCTGGCTATGTGCGTTGCTCATAACTCTGGCTCCGCCCGCTTGTCCGAAGGCCGTGTGGCCTTTCCTTGGCGGGAAGTTGGCGCGACATTGCCCCGATAAAATCGGCGAATTCCTTGAAAAGACTTGTGCGGCTATCGCGTAGATTGTGCCCGTACCGCGGTAATGCCGGCGAAGCGCGCCGCGCAACGGCTTGAGCGGATCAGCGATATCCGCCCGGATGCGCCTCTCGCCAGGCCAGGGCAGTGCGCACGATCTCGTCGAGAGCCGCGAACCGTGGCCGCCATCCCGCCTCCACGGCCCGTGCCGCGCCGGCGACCAGCACGTCCGGGTCGCCGCCCCGGCGCTCTCCCAGCCGATGCGGGACCGGGCGGCCCATCACGCGCTCCACGGCACGGATCACCTCCAGCACCGAGTTCCCCGCGCCGTTGCCCAGATTCCAGGTCATGCTCCCTGCCCCCAACTGGTCCAGCGCCAGCAGGTGCGCGTCCGCCAGGTCGGTCACGTGCACGTAATCGCGAACGCAGGTGCCGTCCGGCGTGGGATAATCGGTGCCGAACACTGTTACCTCTGGCGCACGCCTCAGCGCCGCGTCGATCACGAGCGGGATCAGGTGGGTTTCGGGATCGTGGTCCTCGCCCAGCCGCCCTTCTGGATCGGCGCCGGCGGCGTTGAAGTACCGCAGGCAGGCGGAGCGCAGGCCATGAATGCGCCCGGCCCACAGCAACGCCCGCTCGATCATCCATTTGCTCTCGCCATAGGGAGATCCGGGATCGATCCGCGCAGTTTCCGGGATGGGCATCTCCTCCGGCGTGCCGAACAGATTGGCGGTGGAAGAGAGGACGAACCGCTTTACCCCGTAGCGGGCGCAGGCATCGATCAGGCGGATGCCGTTCATGCCGTTCTCCGCCAGGTAGCGGAACGGCTGGCGCATGCTCTCGCCCACCAGGGACAGCGAGGCGAAGTGGAACACCGCATCCCACGGCCCGTCGCTCAGGATGGCATCCACAGCGGCGGTGTCCGCCAGGTCCGCCTCGACCAGCCGGGCGGGCGGCAGCACCGCCTGGCGGTGGCCGGTGCGCAGGTTGTCCACCACCACCACCTGGTCGCCGCGCGCGAGCAATGCCGCTACTGTGTGGCTGCCGACATAGCCGGCGCCGCCGGTTACCAGAAAACGTCCTGACATGTGTCCGCTACCTCTGCGCCGTACGTCGGTGGCGATGATACACGTCCGCGTCGGCATAGCCCGACCGAAGATGGGCAACGGCATCGACCCGAGTCAACACGCAGCCCACCACATGCGCGTGCGCTTCCTCGAGCAATTCGAGCGTATGCTGCACCACCGGGCGGGGTGTGGCGCACCAGCGCACGCAGAGCAATGTGGCATCCGCTATACCGGCCAGGATGCGTGCCTCGGCGATCGCCTGCACCGGCGGGGAATCCAGCAAGATCAGGCCGTATTCCTGGCGCAGTTCCGACAACATGCGGGCCATCGTGTCGGACAGGAAGCGGTCCGGCAAGTCGGAAGTGATGCGGCCGGCCTGCATGACGTCCATGCCGGTCGCCTGGTCGGTGCAGATCGCCTGATGCGGGGAAAGCTTGTCACGCAGGCATTCCGCCAATCCGATCGGCGCTTTCGCCCTCATGTGGACGGCGAAGGTGGGGCGGCGCAGGTCGCATTCCATGATCAGCACATGCTCGCCGCTCAGTGCCGCGGACCGCGCCAGCGCCAGGGCGACCGTGGTCTTGGCCTCGCCGGGCCGCGCGGCTGTCACCGCCACGACGCGCGGATGCTCTTGGCCGATGCGCAGCCCCGTCCGCAGCGTGCGCACTTGCTCGGCGAACGGCGACAGCGGCTTGCGAGCGACATATTCATCCGCGCTCAAATGGCCGAGGTCACGGCGCCGGATCTCCGGCAACAGCGCAAAGCATGGCAGGCCGAGCGCCGCACGCACGGCCTCACCGGATCGCAGCGTGTGATCCGCCAGCTCCAGCAGGTAGACGAGCAACAGGCCGAACAGGACGCCAAACGCAATCGCGGCTGCCATCAGGGGCAGGCTGCGAGGAAAGCTCGGCACATCAGGCGGCAGCGCGAGCGAGATCTCATGCGCCTCGGCTGACTCCACCTCGGCCTGCTGTGCGGTCTGTTGGATGCGATCGAGCACGGCCTGGAGTTCCTGGCGCGACGCCTCCATGTCCCGCTGCATCGCATTCAACCTGACCTGCGACTGCGCGCTGCGATCCGCCGCTTGCTCTCCGTTCCGCAGGTCCTGCTCCAGCACGGCGACGCGTTCCCGCGCGGCGCGGACTTCAGCTTCGGTGGCGGCCACCACGCGTGCCGTCTCCGCCGCCACCGCGCGCTGCGCATCGGCGTATTCGCGGCGCAGGGCAATCGCTTCCGGATGGTTCGGCCCCAACCGGCCCTGCTGGGCCTGGATCTGGGCCGAGATCTGATCCTGCTGGGCGCGAAGCTGCACCACACTGGGGGCAATCGCCGCCTGCGCCTCGGCCCCGGCGCGGCCGCTGGCGGCATCCAGCTTTGCCTCCGCGTTGCCCAGCTCAGAACGGGCGTGCACCAGATCTTCGGTTAAGTGGCTGATTTGTTCCGCGTCCATGCCGGCATGCATGCCCTGCGCCAAACCGGCCTTGGCGCGGTAGGCGGCAATCCGGTCCTCTCCGGAGCGCACGTCCCTGCGAAGCTCGGCGGCGCGCGCATCCAATAGCGCGGTAGCACGCTCCACGGCGCGATGCTTGGCCGCGTACTGGCTTCTAATATAGAAATCCATCGCATTGTTCACCGCCGTGGCGGCGAGCTGTGGATCTTGCGCGGTGAAGTCGACTTCCAGCACGCGGGAGAACTTCACTGTGTGTACGTCGAACGCAGCCTGCACGGCCATTAGCGTCGCGTTGCGACTGGGATCCTGCACCGGCCCAAGTGCAGCAGGTACCCTTGATGCTGTGTTGCCACGGAACCAGGATGCGACGGTGTCGATGGCGCGACCGAGAAGGCCGCGCGGGCGGAGCGCCGGATTGAATTCGGGATCGTTGTATAGATCGCCCCGCTTGACGACCGCCTCCACGACCCGCAGGCCGCGGACGATTTCCGCCTGACTGGCCATCACGGCTTCGGTTGTGGGATCGGTTTGCAGAATGCTTTGCAATTCGCGCAGCTTGTATTGGCTGGGCTCATAAATCAGCGTGCCAACAGCGGTGTACTGCGGCGTTACCTGCTTGATCGCGATGAAAGCGAACAATGGCCACAGCAGGATGCTGGCGATTAACGCGCCGCGCCGGCGGCGCAGAGCGGCGAGAGCGACGCGGGGGCTCAGCGGCTCGATTAGCAGCGGTTCCGGCATGTCGCCGTAACCCGGACGGCCGCGGATCGGCGCGGGTATGGCGGTCGGCGGTCCGGTGGGTCTGTCGAGCACGACTGGTTCTGACCTCGGGGCGCATGGGCCGGCCCTGTTGGCCGGACAGACCCCGAAATTACCGGCGGAAGCTTAACGGGGCGCTAATAGGGCCGCAGATCGTCAGGGGACGCCGCATTTCGGTCGAACGTGGCGGGCGCATTAACCGATCGGTGAACTCCTGTGGCGCATGATGTGGTTGGTCCGAAAACCGGGCCATGCCGATTGCCCGCAAAATGAGGGGTGCCGTCCCGTGCGTCCGTTGCTGTACCTTGCGCTTCTGCTGCTGTCTGGCTGCGATTTTTTTGGCCATGGCCTGCCGCCGATCCCGCCCGGCTCGATGGCGTACCATTTGGGGCCGGGCGATACCGTGCGTTTGCTCACTTACGGCGAGGATTCGCTGAGCGGCGAGTTTCGCGTGAGTGCCGCCGGCACGATTGACATGCCGCTGTTGGGCAGCGTGCGCGCCGCCGGGCTGACACCGACGGAACTGGGACGGTCGGTCGCTACGGAGCTGAAGCAGAAGAAGCTGCTGGAAAACCCGTCGGTTGCGGCAGAGGTGACCGCGTACCGGCCGATCTTCGTGCTGGGTGAAGTAAACAAGCCGGGGGAGTATCCGTACCAGCCGGGCATGACAGTGGTGACTGCGGCCGCCGTGGCGGGCGGCTTCACCTATCGCGCCGTGGAGGGAGACGTGTCGGTCGTGCGAACGGTGAACGGAAAAGCGGTGGAGGGAACGGCAACGCGACAGACATTCCTGCAGCCGGGCGATGTGGTCACCGTGCACGAGCGGTGGTTTTGAACGCACGGACTGGCCGGCACCGCGACGGTGCTCGCCTTGCAATCCGGCGAGCGAGCAACGTCGCGGCACACACCTCGCACTCGCCGCCACCGCGGACCGGAAGGCGCTACGCGGCCTGATTTGCGAGGCTGGCCACGATCTGGGTGAGAAATTGCGGAGGTCGAGACTCAGCGACTGAGGAAGTCGCGAATTTCCGCCGCGACCTCGGTGGCATGCGTCTCCAGTGCGAAATGCCCGGTGTCGAGAAAGCGAACGACTGAACCGGGTAGATCCCGTTTGAAGGCCTCTGCACCCGCCGGCAGAAAGAACGGATCGTTCTTGCCCCACACTGCGAGCAGCGGTGGCTTGTGGGTTCGAAAATAATTCTGAAAGGTCGGGTACCATCGCACATTGCTTTGATAGTCGCGAAACAGATCGAGCTGGATCTCGTCCTGACCGGGCCGGGCCAGGTAAAAGTTATCGAGCGAGTGGCCGTCCGGGGACACGGCCGTCGGGTCGGGCACGCCGTGCGTGTATTGCCATACGGTCGTCTCGGGCGTGAGAAATGCCCGAAGCGCATCGCGGTTCGCCGCCGAGGCATCTTCCCAATAGGCACGGATCGGGTTCCAGCCTTCGCTCAGGCCCTCCTCGTAGGCATTGCCGTTTTGCGAAATGATTGCGGTAATGCGATCCGGGTGCTTGACCGCAAGGCGAAAGCCGGTCGGTGCACCGTAGTCGAATACGTAAATCGCAAATCGGCTGAGGCCGATCACTTCGGTAAACCGGTCGACGACGTGGGCGAGGTTGTCGAAGGACCAGGTGAATGTCGTACCCGGCGGCATGTCCGATCGGCCGAATCCGGGCAGATCGGGCGCGATGACGTGATACCGATCGGATAACAGCGGGATCAGATCGCGGAACATATGACTTGCCGTCGGAAAACCGTGCAGCAAAAGCAGCGCACGTGCCTCGCGCGCCCCTGCTTCGCGATAGAATACTTTGAATCCATCGACATCGACAGTACAGTACCGAATTCTGTTCATGATATTCTCCCAGGATCGGATCGCAGCCCTTCAAAAGCCCGTTCCGACAGCGCGCACCGCCTCCAGGATTACGTCCACAACGAAATGCGGGGCGGTGACAGACGGCATATGATCGGCGGCGTGCGAACGGATATTCGCCTTCATCCGCTCGGCCATGAATCGCTGTGTGGCCGGGACAATCATGCGATCGGCCTCAGCCAACAGGTACCATGCCGGCCGGTCTTTCCACAGCGGCCGCCCGACCTTTGTGCTGATGCAGGGCACTGCAATCGGCCGCTGAATGGCGAAAAGCACGGCTTGCTCCTCGGCCGAAGCGTACGGTGCAAAAGCCGCCGGAACCGCATTTTCCGGCAGCCAGATAAGCCCATTGGCATCCGGAGCCAGGTTCGGCGCCGCCGGATGCGGCTCCGCGCGATAGAAAACGTCGGCAACGGTCTCCCCTTCATCGGGAGCCAGCGCGGCGACATAGACAAGCGCTTTGACCTTGTCCGAGTGCGTCGCCGCGATCACCCCGCCCGCATAGGCATGCCCGACAAGGACCACAGGCCTGCCAACCCGTGCAATTGTCCGCTCTACCGCGGCCACATCATCAGCCAGCGATGTCAGCGGCAACGGCGCGGCAACCGACTTCAGGCCATTCGCGCGCAACCCAAGTATAACTTTCTCCCAGCTCGAGCCGTCCGCCCAGGCGCCATGTGCCAGCACAATCGAGACATCATCTCTGGTCGGCACCATATGCTCCTCCGTCTCGATCGCATTGTTCGTTCAATACCGGGACGTCGGCCGTTTCGTGATATGCCGGGCAATGAGCTGATCGGCGACATCGTTGAGATCGTCGCCGACGATGTGTGGCTGAGGGCCGACCCCCAGCACGTCGTTCCCAACCCGTCTGATGAGAGCGGCTTCCCACCCGGCAGCAACTGCGCCCAATGTATCCCAGGTGTGGCAAGCGATCAGACAAAGCTGCGATGGCCTGGCCTGCACCTCGGTTTCGAGATAGCGATAGGCCTCAGGCGCGGGCTTATGGCGTTTCGCGCCATCGGCGCTGAAACGGCGCTCGAACAGATCGACGATGCCGCCATGCTCCAGCTGGCGGGTCTGGACCTCGAGCAAATTGTCGGTGAGCGTGAAGAGGCGGAACCCGGCGCTGCGCAGCTTGCGCAGAGCCGCCGGCACCTCCGGATGCGGCGGCATCGTCGAGAATTTTTCGGTGAGCTCTTTCTTGTCGCTGTCCTTGATTGTAATGCCGCGCGTATCCGCCAACATCTTCATCACCGCGGCGCCGATATCGGTGAACGGCACATAGTGTCCGGCCACTGTCAGGGCTGCGGAATACATGATGAAATTCGCGAACCACAACCGCATCGCGGATCTGTCGTCGAAAATCCGTTCGAACGTCGGCGCCATTGTTTCGAGGTCGAGCAGAGTCTCGTTCACATCGAAGACGATGAGAGGCAGGTCTGGCATGGGGCAGATCTCCGGCTCGATGCATGGGGCCGCGGTAGCCGGTCAGGCGAGCAGACGATCGAGGGAGAGGGCAGTTCGGTCCCCTTCCTTCTTTGCGATCCCCTCAGCAACGATATGTCCATAGGACAATACCTTGTCCACCAGCAAGAGGGAATCGGGCTGAAAAACCTCTACCGGTTCGTTCCTCTCCTCATTGTGAGGGCCCAATGTGCAAAGGCGGCCCGAATGGGCTACTCAGGGGTAGGTTTGCGAGCGATTCGTTGTTCGAGGAGAACTCAAGCGTTGCCGTTGCAAGAGAAGATCGATCCAACGATCGGGCCGCGTTTGCGGCACATCCGTTTGGAGAAAGGCCTTACCGTCGAGGCCCTTGCCGCCGCCACAGGTCTGGACAAGGGTTTTGTTTCGCGCCTCGAGCGGGGAACCAAACGTCCTTCCGTCGAAACCGTCCTGCGCCTGTCCGCCGCGCTCGGCGTATCCGTCGGCCAACTGTTCGGCGAGCAAACCACCGACGATACCGTGCGGGTAAGTCGTGCCGTCGACCGACGACGCTCCGTGGAGGACCCTGATCGCGCCTATAGTTTCGAGTTGCTCACGCCAAAAGGCAGCCTGATGGAGGCCTTCCTTTTCCATGTTGGCACCGATCCCACCGGTAACGGGCAGCGGCATGACGGGGAGGAAATGTTCCTCGTCCTCTGTGGTACGGTGGAGATGCGGACACCTGATAGAACCTACGTCCTGGAAAAAGGCGATTGCGCCTATTTTCCGGGACACCTGGCGCATCAAATGCGCAGGCTCGGCACCGAACCGGCCACCGCTGTCATCGCCGTTACACGCGACCGGCCCGTTACGCGAAGAGCCGCAGATGGACGGCCCGCCGCGCCCGACACCCCTCCTCAGGCAGCGCCGTGGCATCCATTACGCTCGCCTGCCGACGAACCCAGCGCGTGACAACGGGGAAAAACCCGGCGACAACACCGCATGGCAAAATTCCGCGGCGCGATCGTCCCCGTCACACTTTTCCAGCAGAACTGCGCCATCCTGTGGGATGATGCCTCCAGGCGCGGCTTGGTCGTCGATCCCGGTGGCGAGCCCGACCGCATCCTCGAAGCCATCGACCAGGCCGGCGTCACCGTGGAGCGCATCTTGCTCACCCACGGCCATCTCGACCATGCCGGCGGTGCCGCGGAACTGGCCGACACATTGCGCAAGCGAGCCGGCGACCCCGCCGCGATCCCCATCGAAGGCCCCGACGAGCGCGACGCCTTCCTCCTCTCCGGCATTGAACAACAGGCGCGCGCCTATGGCTTTGCCGCCCGCAACGTGGCCCCCAACCGCTGGCTGCATGAGGGCGACGCGGTCACCCTGGGCGAGAGCCGCTTCGACGTGCTGCACTGCCCCGGCCATACGCCCGGCCATATCGTGTTCATCAATCGCGACGCCCGCTTTGCCCTGCTGGGCGACGTCCTGTTCCAGGGATCGGTCGGACGCACCGATTTCCCTTACGGCGACCACGCGGCGCTGATCGACTCCATCGTCTCCAAGCTGCTGCCGCTAGGCGACGACATGCAGTTCCTCTGCGGCCACGGCCCCGGCTCCACGCTCGGCGCCGAGCGCCGCAGCAACCCCTTCCTCCCGCGCTAACCGTCTGATGTCGTGCCTTTTCTTCGACAGCCGCAAGCCCATTGCCATGGCCGTGAAACCGCGCCGTCACACTTCCTTGCTGTCGCCGCCTAGCGCCGGGGCAGGCAGGACGGTATCGTCCGGCCGATGAGCCAACCGATTCTGGCTGTTGCCGCACAAGGCTGGCAGTAGCGCTTCAGCGGGGGGAGTAGCCGTTTGATCCGCATAAGCCTTGCGCGGCCGTTTGCCGCCTGTCTGCTGTCGAGTGTCTGCGCGGCCTCGGTCGCGGCCCAACCCGCGCCACCCACGCCATCCACCCCCACCTTACGCCCGACTGCCGCCGCCACCCGGCCTCGCCCGCCTGCCACCGCGCGTCCGACGGTGCCCGCGCCCGGCGGCACGATTCAGTCCATCCAGGTCGAAGGCAATCGCCGCATCGAGGCGGGCACCGTCCTTTCCTACATGCTGGTCCGGCCGGGCGACCCGTTCAACCAGGATTTGCTCGACCGCAGCCTGAAGACTCTTTACGCTACCGGACTTTTCTCGGACGTGCGCCTCAGCCGCCAGGCCGACATCCTGATCGTGCACGTGGTGGAGAACCCGTTGGTCAGCCGCGTCGCCTTCGAAGGCAACCACGAGGTCAACGACTCAACCCTCAGCCCGGACCTGCAACTCCGCCCCGGCGCGGTCTTCACCGCAGATGCGGCGGAAGCCGACCGGCGCCACATCATCGGGGTCTACGCCCTGAAGGGCTACTACGACGCCGCCGTCACGCCGCAGATCATCCGCCTGCCGGACAACCGCGTGATTGTCGTGTTCCAGATCAGCGAAGGCCCGTCCACCGATATCAGCAAGATCACCTTCGTCGGCAATCACGCCTTCAGCCAGGATCGGTTGTCGGAGGTCATCGACAGCCGCGAGGAACGCTGGTGGCGCTTCCTGTCCACCTCCGACTCGTACAATCCCGAGCGGCTGGACTACGATAAGGAATTGCTCCGCCGCTTCTACCTGAAGAACGGCTATGCCGATTTCCAGGTGCTCAACGCCTCAGCGGAGTTGTCGCCGGACCGCAAGGCATTCTTTCTCACCTTCACCGTGCATGAAGGCTCCCGCTATAAGGTCGCCAAGATCTCCGTCAATTCGCACCTCCGCAACCTGACCGGCGCGTCGCTGCGCCAGGATGTAAAATTGGAGGTCGGCGATTGGTACGATGGCGATGCCGTCCTCCGCACCGTTGACGCGATGGAAGACGACGTGCGTTCGCGAGGCTACGCGTTCGTCAACGTCACGCCGCGGGTTGAGCCGGATAGCAAGAATCACACGGTCAATCTGATCTTTGATGTTGGCGAAGGTCCGCGCGTCTACATCGAACGCATCAACATCGTCGGCAACACCCGCACCGAGGACAAGGTGATCCGCCGTGAGTTCACCTTGGCCGAAGGCGATCCGTTCAGCGCGGAGCAAATGCGGAAGACGAAGCAGCGGCTGCAGGACCTGGGGTATTTCAGCTCCGTCGACGTCACGCCCACCCAGGGTTCGGCTCCCGACAAGGCCATCATCACCACCAAGGTGCAGGAGAAGGCGACCGGATCGCTGACCTTCGGCGGCGGTTACTCCACCGACGTAGGGGCACTGCTGGATGTCGGCCTGGGCGAGACGAACCTGGTGGGTTCCGGCATCGCCGCCAACATCAATGGCATCCTCGCGACGAAGCAAAGCTCGGTCGATCTATCGGTGACCGACCCGTATTTCCTCGACCGCAACCTGGTCGCGGGTGCCGATGTCTTCGTGATCCAGACGAACTACCTCGGCACCGAGCCATATAACGAACGACGCGAGGGCTTCGCGCTCCGTATGGGCTATGACTTCAACGACCATCTGCGGCAGACATGGTCATACTCCCTGGTGCAACGCGATGTGTTCGACGTGGCCTCCACCGCGAGCGTGTTCATCGAAAACCAGGCCGGCACGACGCTGCTGTCGCAGGTAAGCCAGGTACTGACTCTGGATTATCGCAACAGCAAGGTTGATCCGCATTCGGGGTTCATTACCCAATTCGGCACCGACTTCGCAGGATTGGGCGGAGATGTGGACTATGTCCGCACCAGCCTGAACGGCGCTTACTACATTCCGCTGGACCGGTTCACGGGCAACAGCGACTGGGCTATCAAGCTCGCTGCCGGCACCGGCTATCTGTACAATGAGGGAAAGCAAGAGCAAATCATCGACCGCTTCTTCCTGGGCGGTGACAACCTGCGCGGCTTTGAAACCGGCGGCGCCGGCCCGCACGACGCGATTTCCGGCGATCCGCTGGGCGGCCGCTTCATCTATACCGGTACGGTCGAACTGCACTACCCATTGCCGGTCTCGCCCGATCTCGGCCTGTCCGGCCGTGCCTTCGTGGATGTTGGTGGCCTGATGGATGCGAACTTCCTGAATAGCTGTACCGAGCCCTCGGGCAGCACCCATGCCGGCGAACCCTGCCAGATCGAAGGCGACGACGCGACACCACGCCTTGGCGCCGGCGTCGGCATCTCCTGGCACAGTTCGTTTGGGTTGATAAATATCGACCTGACGCCATTCGTGATAAAGCAGCCGGGTGATCAGACACAGATCTTCCGATTCGGCTTCGGCACGCAGTTCTAGTAAGAGCGCCCCCTGGTTTCCCCAATGAGGTCCCAGTGAAAAACTTTTGGCTACCCCTGGCCGGCGCTACGCTGGCGCTGACCCTTCTCGCGCAGCCGTCAGTCGTCATGGCGCAGGGCCAGCAGAATCCTGGCTGGTTCGTGCCGAATCAGCCGCACCCGGCAGCGCACCCGGTTGCTCGCCCCGTCGGGACGCCGGCTCCTACCGAGACCGCACCGGCAGAAGAGGGGCCGATGCAGGGGCCCCAGATCCAGGTGAAGTTGCCGCCGGCGCCGGTGATTCCATCCATCCCTAAAGGACCGCCCACGCCTGCGGCGATCATTGGGGTTGTGTCGATCCCGGATGCCCTGCGGGTGTCCACCGCGTACCAGGAGGCCGACAAGGTCTTCAACGATCGCCACAAGAAGCTCGATGAGGACGCTCAGAAAGAGCAGGTGGAACTGCGCGACCTGGGGCAGCAACTTGCCACCGAGAGGGCCAAGCTGTCGCCGGAGCAAATCCGCCAGAAGGAACGTCAATTGCAGGATCGCATTGCCCAGTCGCGCAAGGTGTTCGGCGACCGTCAGCGGGTCATCCAGGAAGCCGGACAGTACGTGATGATGCAGATCAACCGCACGCTGGAGCAGGTGGTACAGCAGGTTGCCGTGTCCCGCGGCATCAACGTCGTGCTGAACCGGGCACAAGTTCTGGGCACGACCGAGGATTTCGACCTGACCCCGCAAGTGGTGGAGGTGCTGAACAAGGTGCTTCCCCAGGTCGTGATCCCGCCTGATGGTGTCTCGCCGCTGAACATGACGGTGCCGAAAGAGGAACCACATGCGGCTGTAGCCGATGAAGCCCCGAAAGCGGCGACGCCGGCCAAGGCGAAGACGCCGGTCAAGCGCTGAGGCGGGGCGGCCGACGTGTCGGCTGGCGGCGGATCAGTGGACCGTGTGCGCGCGGCACTGCTTGCCGCCGGTCATCCTGACACCATCGTAGCGTTCCCGGACGGCACTCGCACCGCCGCCGATGCCGCCGCCGCGGTGGGCTGCACGGTTGCGCAGATCGCGAAATCGATCGTGTTCCGTGCCGGCGAGCGTGCGGCGGTCATCGTGGCCTCAGGTGCCAATCGGGTGGATCCCGTGCGGGCGGCAACGGCACTCGGACCGAAACTTGTCAGAGCCGATGCCGATTGGGTGCGCCTGACGACCGGCTTCGCGATTGGCGGCGTGGCGCCGGTGGGCCATCTGGTCTCGCCCTTGATGCTGTTGGATGCGGACCTGTTGGCACTCGATCCGATCTGGGCCGCCGCCGGATCGCCGCGCCACGTGTTCCGCACCACCGCCGCGGATTTGCTGCGAATGACAGGCGCGAAGGTGGCGGCAATAAAATAGGAACACAGAAACCTCTCCCGCTTGCGGGAGAGGTTTTTTGTTACCCCGGCTGCGGCGCGGGCGCCGGCCCGCCCGCCGGCGGCTGCGGAGCCGGCCGCCCCGCATTCGGCACCGAAGCACGGCGGCTTTCCGGCGCCGGCTCGTCCACCACCTTGCGGATCACCGGCTCACCGCGCAGCACCGTGCGGATTTCGTCGCCCGTCAGGGTCTCATGCTCCAGCAACCCGCGCGCCAGGCGATGCAACTCCTCGATATTCTCGGTCAGGATGCGCTTCGCCTTCTGATAGGCACGGTCGATGATGTCCTTGATCTCGGCATCGATCTCCCGCGCCGTCGCCTCCGACACGTTCTTGGTCTGCGTCACCGAGTGCCCCAGGAACAATTCCTGGCTGTTGTCGCCGTAAGCGATCATGCCGAGCTTGTCGCTCATGCCCCACTCGGTGATCATCCGCCGCGCCTGGTCGGTCGCCATCTTGATGTCGCCCGCGGCGCCGTTGGACACCTTGTCGGGTCCGAAGATGATCTCCTCGGCCGCCCGGCCGCCCATCGCCATGGTCAGTTCGGACAGCAGCTTCGACTTGCTCTTGGAGTAGCGGTCGCCCTCCGGCAGGCTCATCACCAGGCCCAGCGCACGCCCGCGCGGGATGATGGTGGCCTTGTGCACGGGGTCGCATTCCGGTTCGTGCATGGCGCACAGCGCGTGGCCACCCTCGTGATAGGCGGTCATGCGCTTCTCTGCCTCCGACATCACCAGCGACCGGCGCTCGGAGCCCATCATCACCTTGTCCTTGGCGGCCTCGAACTCCGCCATGGCAACAACGCGCTTGCCCAGACGGGCAGCCAGCAGGGCGCCTTCGTTCACCAGGTTTGCCAGGTCGGCGCCGGAGAACCCAGGTGTCCCGCGGGCAATCACCTTCGGATCGACGTCGGAGGCCAGCGGCACCTTGCGCATATGCACGCGCAGGATTTTCTCGCGGCCGTTCACGTCGGGGTTCGGCACCACCACCTGGCGGTCGAACCGGCCGGGACGCAGCAGCGCCGGGTCCAGCACGTCGGGGCGGTTGGTGGCGGCGATCAGGATCACGCCCTCATTGCTCTCGAAGCCGTCCATCTCGACGAGCATCTGGTTCAGCGTTTGCTCGCGCTCGTCGTTGCCGCCGCCCAGGCCGGCACCGCGATGGCGGCCGACCGCGTCGATTTCGTCGATGAAGATGATGCAGGGTGCGTTCTTCTTCCCTTGCTCGAACATGTCGCGCACGCGGCTCGCGCCAACGCCCACGAACATCTCCACGAAGTCCGAACCGGAGATGGTGAAGAATGGCACGTTCGCCTCACCCGCGATGGCGCGGGCCAGCAGCGTCTTGCCGGTGCCTGGGGGTCCGACCAGCAACACGCCCTTGGGGATCTTGCCGCCCAGGCGCTGGAATTTCTGGGGGTCTTTCAGGAACTCGACGATCTCCTGCAGCTCGCCTTTCGCCTCATCGATGCCGGCAACGTCCTCAAACGTCACGCGCCCCTGCTTCTCCGTCAGCATCCGGGCCCGCGACTTGCCGAAGCCCATGGCGCGTCCGCCGCCCGCCTGCATCTGGCGCATGAAGAACACCCAGACGCCGATCAGCAGCAGCATCGGGAACCACGACAGCAGGTAGTGCAGCAGCGGGTTGACGTCGGCGTCTTCCGGCTTGGCAATGACGCGCACGTTCTTGTCGGTCAGCGTCTTCACCAGCGTCGGATCGTCCGGCGTGTAGGTCTCGAAGGTGCGGCCGTCGTTCAACTGGCCGGAGATGGTGCGGCCCTGAATCACGACGTCGCGTACCTGACCGGAGTTCACCTCCGAGATGAAGTCCGAGTAGGCGACCTGGGTCGCAGCGGTATGCGTCGTCCCTGGCTGGAAGAGGTTGAAGAGCACCACCAGAAGTAGTGCGATGATCACCCATAGCGCCAGGTTACGGCCGAAATTGCTCATTGCTTCTTGCCTACGTCGTCGGACCCGAATTCGCTGCCGCCGGGGGCCCAGGTGGCCGGTGCATCACTGGCGCGAAACCAATGCGACACATAGTGCGTCTGCCCCCCTTCCGCATCCCCACCGGTCAGCGCACGATACTGTACCCCGCTTCCCCAGAGGCAGCGAAAGGTGCGCCGGCGGCCGGCTGCCGCGGGCTGAAGGTCAGCGGTACCGCGGCACAGGTATCCGAATCAGGATAGACCAAATGCGGCACCGCGGCCAGACAATTGCCGATCCGGACCGCGGGAAGCGTCTGAAGCACTGCGGCGGGCAAGAATGAACGATCGCGCAGCCGGGCGGCGTCCGCCCCGACCGCGCCGATCGTCATGCCGGCCGGTGGTGTGGCGTGGACAGCAAGCCGGAAGCGTCCGTCCCAGGTGGCACCCGGCACGGCCGCCACTGCCGGCGCCATCGCGGCGGCCTCCCGCACCAACAGCAGACCGTCGCCCAGCCGGCTCGCCGCTATCAGCCGCACTCCGGCGAGTGTCGCAGCGCGGGGCGTGGCCGCGATCATGGCAACCGCTTGTCTGGCCGGCGGATAGACCGCCCCACCGACCAGCCGGATCAGGACGGCCAATGCGTCCGGGTCGATCGGCCCCCGCGACAGAATGGCGAAACCCTCGGGGCGGATCATGGCTCGCCCTGCCAGCAGCATGGCAATCTCCGATTCCCGTGCGGCACGCGCGAGACCATCCGCACGCGCCGCCTGACACAAAGCGGCGGTGTCCGGGCCAGTGCCATCCGGATCATTCAGGGCCGCACGCAGCCGGGATCGTAGGGCGCGCTGGTCACGGTTGGAGGGATCCTCCACCCAGCCGATGCCGGCAACCCGCAATGTCGCCCGCAGCCGGACTGGCGGGATGGCAAGCAAAGGCCGGAGCAAACGCAGGCCCGTTTGCTCGCGAATCCCCGGCATGGCGGCGAGGCCGGCTGAACCGCTCTGGCTTTGCCGGCGCATCAGCACCGTTTCCGCCTGGTCGGCGGCGTGATGGCCGAGAAGCAGGTGTAGGATGCCCGCCTCTGTACAGGCGGTGGTGAGGGCGGCGTAGCGGGCGGAGCGGGCGCGCTCGGCCAGCGCCGGGCCGCGATCGAGGCCCACGAGACGAAGCAGGCGCGCAGAAATGCCGGCCGTCGCGAGGCGATCGACACTCAGCGCCGCCTCGGCTGCGGACTCGGGCCGCAATCCGTGGTCCACGACCAGCGCCAATAGTGTCCCGCCGCGATCACGCACCCAACGGTCCGCAAGGATACCCAAAGCGAGGCTATCGGCACCGCCGGAGACTGCCGCAGCCAGGCGCGGCGCAAGCTCGAACGGACCCCAAACGGCCATAAGGGCTGCAAATTCGTCCGAGCCGAGGGGAGTTATCATGGTCGAGACAGCAGAGCGCGACACGAACCTTGCTTCGGCGGATTGGCTGGATCCGGATATTGTCGACCGGGCTCGCCCCGGCAAGCTGCCGCCCGCAAAGGTTCCGAGTGGATTTTGATTTGGATCAACGCCCCTCCCCGCCCCTGCACGTAACATCCATGCCACGCAGGACGCGGAGGTATATGGAGGGGACGATGGCAATACCGACGATGGCGCATGACCGGCGCATACGTATTCGTGGCATCCGGCTGTGGCGTGAAGATGGCTGTCCGCCGGGACGGATGGACGAGTTCCTGGAGCGCGCCCGCGAACTGCAGGCGTTCGAAGATCATCCGAACGCCGCCCTGCTGCCGAATCCCATGACGCTGCATCACGGCGAGGTCGAGCCAGAGCAACCCGTCGAAGAAGCGGCGCTGATGGAGAACCTGGGCGAGTTCCCCGGCCGCAGCGACCAGGGGGACCGCAGCCCAGTGCCGATGACCCGCCGTAGGGCGCTTGATAAGCTACGGGATATGTGACGCCGGCGCGCTGGTAAGAACTGCAGAACGAAGCGGCATCGTATTGAGAGCCCCTGCGTTCACGCTGAATCCGGTTGCCGGGTTTCGGCATTGGTCGCCAGAGGCCACACCAGAGGCCACACCAGAGGCCACACCAATCGATCCCAGGTGAGACCGATAACTTCTGTTTGGCCACCCCATCGCGCGCCCGCTCGTTCCGCAACTTGCCGCGACCGCGCATTCGCCGGCAGAATGACCGAAACGAGACGGGAAAGTCCCAGGACGTCCCCCGCGCAGTCCCGAACACAACGTGCTGCTTCCGTCGCATAACCTTGGCCCCAGAAGGACGGATCGAACGTAAAGCCAAGCTCACATTCGAAACACAGCGAGACACCAGCGGGCGCATTTCTGCGGTCGAACCAGCCTCGCCGCATCGCTGGTTCCGCCGTGACGTCGACCGCGAGGTCCGTCAGGCCGCAACGTCCGATCAACGCTCCATCCTCCCTGCGCACCACCGCGAGACAGCCAAGCCGGAGTTGTTCGTAACTCACAAGGGTCGCGCGCAACCACGCCTCGGTCCATTCGGGCGAGCGCGGCTGACCTCCCGGGTAAAGATAGCGCGTTACCGCCGGAATTGAGTGGAGGCGTACAAAGAAGGACAGATCGTCCTCTGCGATGCGACGCAGCACGAGGCGTGTCGACTCCAGCCGGTCCGTGCCATACGCCAGGGTCATTTTGCGGGAGACTCCCATCTCACCCGGTTGTCAGGCGAACCAGGCTGCGTCTGTTGGACGGCGCTTAGTCCTACGCCACTGCTTTTGCCGCCATTTCCAATTCGCGCGCCATCGTCTCCCGCATGACGAATTTCTGCACCTTGCCCGTCACCGTCATCGGATAGCTCTCCACGAAGCGCACATAGCGCGGGATTTTGAAATGCGTGATGCGGCCGCGACAGAACGCCTTGATCTCCTCCTCCGTCGCCGTCATTCCCTCCCGCAGCTTGATCCAGGCGCACAGCTCCTCGCCGTAGAACGCGTCCGCCACGCCGAAAACCTGCACGTCTGCCACCGCCGGATGCGCGTACAGGAATTCCTCCACCTCGCGCGGATAGATGTTCTCGCCGCCGCGGATCACCATGTCCTTGCTGCGGCCTGTGATCGTGACGTAGCCGTCCGCGTCCATCATTCCCAGGTCGCCGGTGTGCATCCAGCGGGCCTTGTCGATCGCCTCCGCGGTCTGCGCAGCGCCGTTCCAATAGCCTTGCATCACCAGATAGCCGCGCGTGCAAATCTCGCCCTGCACACCGCGCGGCACGGTGCGGCCCTCCGGATCGACAATCTTGATCTCGGCATGCGGATGCACCCGCCCCACCGTCGTCACCCGCTGCGCCAGCGAGTCGGTGCCACTGGTCTGCGTACTCACCGGCGAGGTCTCCGTCATACCGTACACGATCGTCAGATCGTGCATGCCAAGATCATCGATCAAACGGCGCATGATCGACTCCGGGCACGGTGCGCCGCCGATGAAGCCCTTGCGCAGCCTGGAAAGATCGAAGCGCGCGAACTCCGGATGGTTGAGCATCGCGATGAACATCGTCGGCACGGCACCCAGCCCGGTGCAGCGCTCGTCATGCAGCGCCTCCAGCATCGCGGTCGCATCGAAGCCCTCCCCCGGATAGACCATGGTCGCGCCGTGCACCACGCCCATCAGGCTGCAGGCCACCATGCCGCCGCAGTGGTACAGCGGCAGCGGCGCACAGAAGCGATCGCCCGGCACGGTGCTGCAGGCACGGCCGATGAAGCAGGCATTGTTGACGATGCCGTGGTGCGTCAGCGTCGCCGCCTTCGGCGAACCGGTGGTCCCGGACGTGAACTGGATGTTGATCGGATCGTCCGGACTCAACGTCTCTGCCAGTTCTACAAGCCGCGCATGCTCTGCCGGGCCACCGCGGCGCAGCACATCGGAAAACGTCAGGAAGCCGGGTTCGTCCGTCTCGCCGACATGGATCAGCGTGGACAAATGCGGCAGCCGGTGCGCTTGCAACGCGCCGGGCGTGCTGGATGCGATCTCCGGTGCGATTTGGCGCAGCATATCGATATAGTCTGTCGTCTTGAACCGGTCGGCGCAGATCAGCGCGCGGCACTCCACTTTGTTCAGCGCATACTCCAGTTCCGCGACGCGATAGGCAGGGTTGATGTTCACCATGATCAGTCCGGCTTTGGCGGTGCCATACTGAGTCAGTACCCAGGCGGCATTGTTGGGCGACCAGATGCCGACACGGTCGCCCGGCTGCAGCCCCAGCGCCAGCAATCCTGCAGCCAGGTCGTTCACCGCGCGCTGCATCCCGGCATAGGTCATACGCACGTCCTGATCACGGACCACGAAGGCTTCGTGGTCAGGCCAGCGCGCGACGGTGGCGTCGAAGCAATTGCCGATGGTTTCGTGGCACAGCGGCATGTCGCTCGCACCATGTGCGTAGCTGAGCGCCTGGTTGCCCATCCGTCTACCTCCCTTTGATTGATTGTTTGCGGGCAGCCTAGCACGAGCCTGGCGGGACAGTTTGGCCTATTTCACAGGCCGGCGCTGGATCACGCCGACAGCCAACAACAGCAGCGCCACCAGACCGACGATAACCGTGGCCAGGGCATAGAGTTCCGGTGTGGGGCCAAGGCGGAGTGAGGAGAACACCACCATCGGCAGCGTCGAGGCCCCGGGGCCGGAGGTGAAGCTCGCCACCACCACATCGTCCAGCGACAAGGTGAACGAGAGCAACCAACCGGAGACCAGGGCGGGAGCGAGCAAGGGCAGTGTGATCAAAGCGAAAGTCCGCCAGGGCGGTGCATAGAGGTCGGCGGCGGCTTCCTCCAGGATGGTTCCGGCATCGGCGAGCCGGGCGCGAACCACCACAGCGACATAGGCCACCGAGACCGAAGCATGCGCCAACGTGACCGTTGTCGCCCCACGCTGTGCCGGCCAGCCGATGAGTTGCTCGGACGCGACAAACAACAGCAGTAGCGACAGGCCGGTGATGACCTCCGGCAGGACCAAAGGTGCGGCGACGGCGGCAGTGAAGGCGGTACGGGCGCGGAATGCGCCGAATCGTGCCAGGACGTAGCCGGCCACCATGCCGACGAGCAATGCCAGCGTCGCGGAGGCGGCGGCGATGCGCAGAGACAGCAGTGCGGCGTCGATCAGCGCGCGGTCATGCGCCAAGGTGATGTACCAGCGTGTCGAGAAACCGGCCCAGGCGGTCACGAGGCTCGATGCGTTGAAGCTCAGGGTGATCAGGAACGCGATGGGCGCGTAAAGAAAGACGTAGCCTGCAATCAGCCAGGCGATGAGTGGACGCCGGCCGGTCATGGCGAGGCCGCCGATTGCGTCATTGCGGGGAGCGCAGCGACGAAGCAACCACCTGCGGGGGATTACTTCGTTGTTTCATTGCTCGAAATGACACCGAAAGCAGCGCCCAGGTTGCCAACGGCACGATCAGCAACAAAACCAGCAGCATGCACGCGAGCGCCGAGGCCGTGGGCCAGTCACGGTTCTCGAAGAACTCGTTCCACAGCACGCGCCCGATCAACTGCGCCTGTGGGCCGCCGAGCAATTCGGGAATTACGTACTCGCCGACTGCCGGGATGAACACCAGCAGCGAACCGGCCCAGACACCTGGCAACGACAGCGGCAGCGTTACGGAAAGGAATCCGCGCCAAGGTGGCGCACCAAGATCGCCCGCGGCTTCCAGCAACGCAGGATCCAGCCGTGTCAGGCGCGCATAGAGCGGCAGCACCATGAACGGCACATAGGTATAAACGATGCCGATATACATCGCCGTGTCGGTATAAAGCAGCCGCATCGGTGCCAGGTGGCAGAACGTCAGTGCGGTGTTGATCCAGCCATTGTCCTGCAGCAGTCCGATCCAGGCGTTGATGCGCATCAGGAAGCCGGTCCAGAACGGCAGCATCAGAGCAAGCAACAACGGGTTGCGCCAGTGCTCTGGCGCGCGCGCGATGGCAAGCGCCATCGGATAGCCGATCAGCAGGCAGATCAGCGTCGAGAGCCCCGCCACGCGCAAGCTGTGCAGGAAGGCGCCGCGATACAGCGGATCGGTGAGGATGAGTTTGAAATTGTCGGCGGTCACGCGCAGGTGCGGAATCCCGCCGATCCAGTGCATCAGCGGCGCGAAGGGGGGCACGCCGTCGGCGGGCTGGGAGAGCGCGATCTTCAGGACGATGGCGGTGGGGAGCAACAGGAAGGCGACAAGCCAGATCCACGGCACAGCCAGGACAAGGGCGCGCATGAAGGAAACCTCTCCCGCGCGAAGCGTGGGAGAGGTCGAGGTGCGCAGCACCGGGGGCGAGGGTGATCGGGTCGGCACATCGCCCATTAAACCCTCGTACCGACCCGATCGCCTTCAGCCTCGGCGGTATCGGTTGATCCGCTTCGTGGCAAAACCGGCCACTCCCGCTCGCGCACGGGCGGTTTCGATCCCGGCAGCACGATGCACGCCTCCGGCTGCCAGCTCAGCGTAACCGTTGCCCCCACCGCCGGTTGATCTGCGCCCAGTCCATCATGCAAAGCCTGGGTCACCCGCATCTCCGTGCCATCCGCAAGCCGCACGCAATGCGTCAGCGCCTCACCCGCGTAGGCGCGTTCAGTCACGACGCCATCCACCACGTTCACTGCACCGTTCCCAATCCGCACCCGCTCCGGACGCAGCGCCAGCAGCGCCGACCCGGCCGCCACTGGGATCGCGGCCCGCACCATCACGCCCAGGCCCGGAAGCAACAACGCGCCATCGCGAACCTCCACCGGCAGGATATTCGCCGCCCCCAGGAACTCCGCGACGAACCGGCTGCGCGGACGCTCGTACACTTCGGCCGGCGTACCGACCTGCAGCAGCCGGCCTTCGTGCATCACGCCGATCCGGCCGGCCATGGTCAGCGCCTCCTGCTGATCGTGCGTGACCAGGATGAAGCTGGTGCCGAGCCGCTTTTGCAGCCGCACCAGCTCGCCTCTCGTTTCCACACGCAGGTTGCGGTCCAGCGCCGACAGCGGCTCATCCAGCAACAACAGGCGCGGATTGGGGGCCAGCGCGCGCGCCAGTGCGACACGCTGCTGCTGCCCGCCGGACAGTTGATGCGGGCGGCGGGCGCCAAACCCTTCCAGCCGCACCAGCGCCAGCATCTCGGCCACGCGAGCTGCGATCTCGGCACGCCGGCGGTGCTGCTGGCGCAGGCCAAAGCCGATATTCGCCGCCACGCTCATATGCGGGAACAACGCATAGGATTGGAACATCGTGTTTACCGGACGCCGGTGCGGCGGCAGGCCGGCCAGTTCGGTGCCATCCAGAGCAATGCGCCCCGCGTCGGGTTGAATAAATCCCGCGATTGAGCGCAGCAGCGTGGTCTTGCCCGAACCCGACGCGCCCAGCAGCACGAACAACTCGCCGCTTTCCAACGACAGGTCGAGACCGTGCAGCGCGACGGTGGTGCCGTAGCGGACCGTCAGGCCCTCGATATGCAACAGCATGCTCAGTCACCGGCCTTCACGCGTTCCCACATCCGCGTCCGCGCACGCTCCGCGGCGAGCGGCACCGGGCCGATCTGGAAGAAGCGCGCCTGGTCCGCCGCAGTCGGATAAACTGCGGGATTGTTCAGCAGCGACGGCCTGATCATCGGCCGGCTTGCCGGCACTGCATTCGGATAGCGCGTAACGTTGGTGATGCCCGCCATCACGTCCGGCTGCAGCAGGAAGTTGATGAACTGCAATGCCAGCGCCTTGTGCGGTGCGTCGGCGGGGATGGCGAGCATGTCGAAGCCGACCTGCGCCCCCTCCTTCGGGATCACATACCGCACAGTGACGCCCTGATGCGCATGGGCGGCACGCTCCGCCGCCTGCGCCACGTCACCCGAGTAATCCATTGCGAGACAGATTTGCCCGGTTGCCAGCGCCTCCAACGCGCCGCCGGACGCGAAATTGCGGATATAGGGGCGGATCGCCATCAAGGTCTTCTCGACCGCGGTGAGGTCGGCGGCACTGGTACTGTCCGGACTCTTGCCCAGGTAGTAGAGCACGGTCGGGATCACGTCGATTTCCGAATCCAGAATCACGATGCCGCAGGATGCCAGCTTCTTTGCCCATTTCGGCTGGAACAACAGGTCCCAACTGTCGAGCGGCGCGTCTGGCGCCAGCGCACGAATGCGGTCGGGATTGATGCCAAGGCCGGTGCTGCCGTACAGGTAGATCACGCCGTGCGCATTGCCTGGATCGGCGGCCGCAACGCGCTGCATCAGCACCGGGTCGAGGTAATGCCAGTTGGGAATACTGGCATGGCTGATCGGTGCCAGGGCGCCATCCTTGATCAGGCGGGAGAAGCTTGGCTCATCGCTCGGCACCACGATGTCATAGCCGGAATGGCCGGCGAGCAACTTCGCTTCCAGCGTTTCCAGGCTGTCGAACTCATCGTAGTTCACCCTGGCATGGAACTCCGTCTCGAAGCGCTTGAGAGCGGCCGGATCGATGTAGTCGGTCCAGTTGTAGACGTTCAGCACGCGCTGCTGCGCCTGTGCCGGCAGCCCGAGCGCCACCATGCCCACCAGCATTGAAGCCGCCGCGATGCAGACACGCACCAGCCGTGCGATGCCATTGCATGCGCCTGCCTCTCCGCCCCTCGCGGCAGCCGTCTCTGCCATGCTCGCCCCTTTCTGCTCGCCCCCCGCACCATGCTAGGCGAGGTTTGGCCTGTTTGCACCAGATTGGATGGCTTGCCGTCGTGCCCGGTTTCAACTCGATCCGCTGGTTTCCCACCACGACAGAAGGTCGCGCACGGTGTTGCATGACGGAAACACACCAGCAACAAACTCACGCTATCCGTGCGATAGCCGCGGTTCAGACCGCGAGGAGTAATCTCATGCTGAAATCCCTGGCTTTGGCCATTGCCCTGATCGGTACGACGGCTGCTCTTCAAGGTTGCGCCTACGACCCGGCGACCGGCACGTACGTGCCGTGTTGTGCGTATCCCGCCGTGTACCCGGCTTATCCGGCCTATGGCTACTATCCGCCTGTGGTCGGCGGCGTGGTGGTCGGTGGCGGATGGCACGGCGGCTGGTACCGGTAGTAGCGCGGTCGACCGAGCCCAGCGTGCCACTGATCGTCCACCCTCGGCGAAAACAGCCGGATGATCGCGTGAACCGCCGGAGCGAGATGGAGGACTGGTGGGCCGTGATCCTCACAGTCGGCTTGCTCGCCTGCGGCGCAGCGTTAGTGTTGTACGTCCTATTGGAGTGGGCGGCAGGGATGTAGAGGCTGCGGTGCATCCGAAGCAGAAGCCGCAGGCGCCTGTCTCAAGCGGCTTCCGCACGGGCGACAGGTTCAGCTTTTCCCAGGCCGCATTTCTTGAACTTTTTGCTGCTGCCGCACCGGCATGGGTCATTGCGGCCGACGTGACGCAGCGGATTGCGATAGAAATCGCCCTCAAGCCGCACGGCGCCTTGGCCCGCGGCCGGGTAAGCCGTCGAAGGTTCGCGACTGGCCTGTTCCGTGGCCTGCAGCAGAGTCGTCGAACGCAATTGCCGCCAGGTCCGTCATTGTACCCCCCTAGGCAAAGAACCGCAGGAAGTGCTCCAGCGTGGCATTTGGTGCTTCCTCCGGAATGTAGTGCCCACAATCGACGGCCGCCGTGGTGACCTCCGCTGCGCAGTACTGACGCCAGATCGCCGGTGCGTCGTACCAGGCGCCGATGCGGCCCCTCGATCCCCACAACGCAAGCAATGGGCAGACGATTTTCACACCAGCAGCACGGCTCTCGCGGTCGTGCAACAGATCGATGGTCGTGGCGGCGCGATAGTCCTCGCACATGCCCATGATGTTCTCCGGGCGGCGCGCGGCAGCCAGGTAGTCGGCCAGTGCTTCAGGCGAGAACAGGTCGGAGGGGCGCGACGAACGCGAGGTATGCGCGTGAAACCATATGTCCGGCGCTGCATTGATCAGAGTTTCCGGGAACGGATGCGGCTGGGCGAACCAGAACCAGTGGTAATAGCCCAATGCGAAATCCATATTCGCACGCTCGAAATGCTCGAGCGTGGGGATGATGTCGAGCACTGCCAGACGTTCCACGCGATCGGGGAAATCCAGCGCCAGGCGGTGCGCGACGCGGCCGCCCCGATCGTGACCGGCGAGGCGGAAGCTGCGGTGGCCGAATTGCTCCATCACCGCGACCATGTCCTTTGCCATTTCGCGCTTGGCATAGGGTGCGTGGTCGGGCGTGGCCGGCGGCTTGAAGGAGTCGCCATAGCCGCGCAGGTCTGGGCAGATCACGGTGAAGCGCTCGGCCAGCGCCGGCGCGATGCGGTGCCAATTAACGTGCGACTGCGGATTGCCATGCAGCAACAACAACGGCGGTCCGGAGCCGCCGTGGCGCAGCCGGATAGTGCCGCCCGGCGCCGGACGATGGGTCAGGGTAAAGCCGTCGAAGAAGCCCATGGCGCGCCCTCCTCACAGACCCGCTCGAAGGCGATCACGTTGAACCCTTCGCTGATTCGCCGCCAGCAGTGCGTGTCGAATGTAGCGCGAAGGACGGGAATGGTCGCGCGGCTGTCGTCGTCCTGGGCGAGCAATGCCAGGACCACACGGCGTGTGGAACCAAGGTGCGCGAGGATTTGTGGAGGTGTTTCCCCTCGGCTGACGATCTGCAGGCGTTGCGTCGGTGGCGACTCGATTGCGAAGGCGCCGACGATGCCGACACCGTCATTGCCCCGCGGAAGCAATACGATACCGCCGGCGGCAACACGGGCTGCCGCGGCCGCAGTGGCGCGGGCGGGCTGCATCGTTTCAGAGCCGGTCATCAGGCCGGCGAGCGACGCCACTTGAATGGTCGTGAGCAGCGCGATGGCGACGCGTCGGGCGATGGCGGGAAAGCTCCCGAGAGCGCCCGCCAGCAGCAGAGCGACGAAGGGCATGGCGAAAGCGAGGTAGCGGAGCTCGATCGGCGTGTTGTGGAACATGGCGCCGAGCACGAGCAAGCCGGCCGGCGGTGCCAATGCGCCAGAGAGCAATCGGCGACGGGCGGCAGCGCCTGAGGCGATATGGCGCCAGCGGGCGGCGATCAGCGCGGCGGCGGCAAGCGCCAAGAGTCCGAAGACGCCGGCGGCGACGGGCTGAGCCGCCGCAGGTAGGTAAAGCGGCAGCCCCCCGAAGAGATTGGCCGCGGCGTAGCGGGCGAGCCGGGGTAGAGCGGCGAGAACGTGGAAGGGAGGGAACTGGCCGGTGCGGCTGTTGCGCTGGGCCAGGAAGAACCAGAGATCGGCGAGGAGGAACAACCCGAAGAAAACCTCTCCCGCGAGAGCCGGAGAAGTCAAGGCGCGCCAGCGCCGAGGGTGAGGGTGATCGGGCCGCCACACGACCCGCCTCACCTCCCGATCGCCCTCATCCCCGGTGCTTCGCAGCTCGACCCCTCCCGCGACAGCGGGAGAGGTTACCAGAGCCACGAATACCGCCAGGTAATTTGCAAACGTCGCGGTTCCGAGCAGCGTTCCCGCCCATTTGCGGCGTCCGGACAACCCCATCGCCACACCCCACAGCGTCAGCGCCTGTGCCAGCGCGAACCCTCGGGCGATCGCGGCGGTATAGGCGAAGCCGTAACACCCCAACGTCAGCAGCATGGCCAGCGCGGGCGGCACGCCAGTCCGGCAAGCGATCACGCCAACCGCGGCCAGCGCCATCAGCCCGCACAGCACCGAGAACAGCCGCGCTCCGAACAGCCCCTCGCCGATCAGCCGCCGCCACAGCGCGACCGACCAGAAATACAGTGGCGGGTGAACATCCGTCCCCCGCAGATCTCGCGCGATCCCGATCAGACTTCCGTGGCCTGTCTGCAAAACCCGAACATCGCCCGCCTCGAATGGCGAATTCGGCCACGCCGGACGCGCCACGCCCGCCGTCAGGAACATCGTGTATTGCTCGTCGTATTCCGCGCTGCGCAGCGCGGCCGTAGCGACAAGCACGGCCAATCCGACCAGCAGCACCGCCCAACACGATTTCCCCGCGGCGTTAACCACTTGTTTGCCTACCGGTGGTGGAATGCACCACGGGCCAGACTAGCGGCCAAAGGTTAATAAACCGGACAACGCCATGCTGGATGTCGCATCGTTTTACCCTTCGCCGCCGCCGGTGATCTCTGTCGTGGTGCCTGCATTCAACGAGGCAGACGGCATCGCATTCTTTCATCGCCGGCTGGCTGGCGTGATGCAGGCGCTGGGCGCGTGGGAAGCGGTGTATGTGAACGACGGCAGCACTGACGGCACGCTTGCGGCTCTGCACGCGCTGCGGCGCGGCGATCCGCACGTTGCCATCGTCAATCTGTCGCGCAATTTCGGCAAGGAGATCGCAACCACAGCGGGGCTGGATCACGCGCAAGGCGATGCCGTGGTGGTGATCGACGCCGACCTGCAGGACCCGCCGGAGCTGATCCCCGCGCTGGTCAAGGCCTGGCAGCAAGGATTCGACACCGTCTATGCGCAGCGCCGGGTCCGCCTGGGCGAGACTCGCCTGAAGCGTGCGACGGCTGCGGTGTTCTATCGGCTGATGCGGCGGCTCGGGCGCGTCGAGCTGCCGCCGAATACCGGCGATTTCAGGCTGATGAGCCGGCGGGTCGTCGATGCGGTGCGGCAGTTGCGCGAGCAACACCGGTTCATGAAGGGCGTGTTCGCGTGGGTGGGATTCCCGAGTTGCGCCGTGCCATACGACCGCGCGCCGCGGCATGCCGGGGAGACGAAGTGGAGCTACTGGAAGCTCTGGAACCTGGCGCTGGAGGGAATCACCAGCTTTACCGTCATGCCGTTGAAGGTGGCGACGTATCTCGGGCTGGCCGTCGCGCTGATGGCGGTGATCTACGCGGCTCAGGTCGTGGTGAAGACGCTGCTGATCGGCAATCCGGTCGCCGGCTATCCCAGTTTGATGACCGTCGTTTTGTTCCTCGGCGGTGTGCAGCTTATGACACTGGGTGTCATCGGCGAATATCTCGGACGGGTGTTCAACGAGACCAAGCAGCGTCCGCTGTACTTTGCAGAGAGGTTTGAGCCTTGCCAGTTCGCTCCTTCTCCTCTGGAGCGGAGCCGGGCGGCAGAGCAGATCGATGGGGCGTGAGAGTGCTGCGTACCCACCCAACCGCCCTCACCTTCTCGCTCGTAGCGGCCATCCTGGTTTTCTGTTCTTTCGCCCGCGCCGCACCACCGCCGGACCATCTGCGCGCGTTACAGCGCGGCGTGGCCATCACCGGCTGGTTCCGCTTTCCCGCCAGCGCCGACGCGGCCGCGTTACGAGCCTATCTGCCCGACCCGGCCATCGCGGACCTCCGCCGTGCCGGCTTCACCTTCGTCCGCCTGCCGGTACAGCCCGAATTTCTCCTCGGCTCGCCCGACCGCCTGCCGCTGCTGATTGCCACGATCCGCCGGCTGCAACACGCCGGATTGGCGGTGGTGGTCGATGCCCACCCTGCTGCCTGGCATCTGGAAACCAGCGCCCCCGACCGCGCCGCCTTGCTTGCCTTCTGGCGCACGCTGGCACCCGCGCTCCATCCAATGGACCCGAAACTCACCTTCCCGGAATTGCTCAACGAACCGGTCTTCCGGAACGCACCGGAGCAATGGCAGGCCCTGCAAGCGAGCGTGTTGCGCATCGTCCGCCCCGCCCTGCCGCAAGATACCGTCATACTCACCGGCAACGACTGGGGAAGCATCGCGGGACTGACCGCGCTGCATCCCGCCGCTGACGCCAACGTGGTGTACAGTTTCCACTATTACCAACCGCCGGAGTTGACCTCGCTCGCCGCCTATCGCCCCGGGTTGGACCGCGTGGCCCTGGCACGCCTGCCATTCCCGGGCGATGGACGAGACTGTGTCGATGCCGCGGCCGGTACGGACCCCGAAACCGCGGGCGTGGTCAGTTTCTACTGCGCGCTGCATTGGAACGCTGCCCGGATCACGGCCGAAATCGGCAAGGCCGCCGCCTGGGGGAGCCGCAACCACGCCGCCGTGCTGCTGGGCGAGTTCGGCGCCTCGGCCGAGTTGGCACCCGCAGCACGGAGCGCCTGGCTCCACGCGGTCCGGGCAGCCTGTGAAGCCGCTGGCATCGGCTGGGCGCTGTGGGGCTATGACGACGTGATGGGATTCAACCTGCCGCGACCGGCGGGCGCCCGCCCGCGGCTTGCGCCGGACGTGCTGGCGTCGTTGTTCCGATAACGTAGGGAATCGACCAGCAGGGCCAACGCCGGCGTCTGCTGCCGGCTGCCCGGATACGGCGCACAGCCTTCAACCAAGGGTTCGGCCGAGTATTTCACAGGAACAGTACGGATCGATCCCCTGGTCTCGGCGCCCGGTCCCGCCATGGTAGCGGGCGCCAGCGTGACGTTCGAACCGGGCGCACGCACCGCGTGGCACACGCATCCGCCGGGCCAGACGCTGATCGTCACAGCCGGCTGTGGCTGGGTACAGCGCGACGGCGGATCGGTTGAGGAAATCCGCCCAGGCGATGTGATATGGTTCTCTCCCAATGAGAAGCACTGGCACGGCGCCACGGCCATGACTCACATCGCCATCCAGGAACGGCTGAATGGCAAGGTGGTCGACTGGATGGAGCAAGTCAGCGATCCGCAGTACCGGCGTTGACGTTCGCAACGGTAGAGGAGAGCAAGCAATGCCACACGTGATCATCAAGCTGTATGCCGGAAGGTCGGAGCAGCAGAAGGCGAGGCTGGCGGACGAAGTGACGAAGGCGGTGATGGCTGGTGCCGGCTGCGATGCGGACGCGGTATCGGTGGCCGTTGAGGACGTTGCACCAAATGACTGGGCAGAGAAGGTGTATAAGCCGGATATCGCGGCCCATCCGGATCGGCTGTACAAGAAGCCGGGATACAATCCGCTGTAACGCACCGCGTGAGAGCGCGCAGCACCATCACGGTGCCTGCCGCTCCCGGCGTTTCATCTTCGGCGCAGCACCGCATCGCGGATCAGCAGCATGCGGTCATTGCCGAAATACATGTCGTCGCCACCGACGAACATCGTGGGCGAGCCGAACCCGCCGCGATCCATCAACTCCTGCGTCGTCGCACGTAATTTGTCTTTGATCGACGGCTGCTCGATCCCCGCGAGGAACGAGTCCGGCTCGACGCCGACCTTACGGCAGATGTCCGTCAGCACCGGCACCTGGGAGATGTCCTGATCGTCGCCCCAATATGCCTCGAACGTGGCGCGGGCAAACGGCACCAGCTTGCCCTCCGGTTCCAACAGGATGCAGCCACGCATCGCCTTCACACTGTTCACCGGGAACACGGTAGGCCGATAGTGCATGCGAATGCCGAGATAACGCGCCAAATCCATCTGGTCTTTCTTGCCATAGGCCTGCTTCAGCGGCACCGGCTTCTCGCGCGAACTGTGCACGCTGGGGTTCACCGCGTTGAACACACCGCCCACCAGGATCGGCCGCCACGCCACCGAAACTCCCAGCTCTTGCTCCATACGCAGCAGGTTCTCGAAGGCAAAATACGTCCAGGGGCTGGAGCAATCGAAGAAGCATTCAATCTCGGCCATGGTCGCCTCCCTGTCTCTCGGGGGGCGAGCCTAGCGGCGCACGGCGGACGCGCCAACATTGACGGGTTGCGGCGACGGCTGGCATCAACCGCGGCGGGCCTTTCTGAAAGACAACGGTGTGAGCGATCTGAAACCGGATATTGTGTTGGTGCACAGTTCCGATCTGCATGTCGACGATGATCCGTCAGAACCGGGCTATGGCGACGATGGCACGTCGGGATTGCGCTGGGTGCTGAAGACGGCTCGCGCGGTGGATGCCGATGTCGTCTTGCTGGTGGGCGATACGTTCGACAACAACCGCCAGAGCGCTGCGATCATGCAGCGTGCGACGGCGTTGTTGGCGGAAGCTGGACGGCCGGTGGTGATCCTGCCCGGCAACCACGATCCGCTGACCCCGGACTCGGTATACCGTCGCAGCGGTATCGCCGGCCTGCCGCATGTGCACGTGATCGGGCTGACTCACGACATCGCCGTAGTGTTCCCGGAGCATGAGCTGGAAATCTGGGGCCATGCGCATCGCGACTATGAGAACATGGTGCCGCTGCGGTCGCCGCGGCCACGGACTGCGCGTTGGCATGTGGCGCTGGCGCATGGGCATTACGAAGCGGACGGCGTGCCGCCGCTACGGCCGTCCTGGCTGATCAGCGATGCGGAGATTGTGGCGACTGGCGCTGACTATCTTGCGCTGGGACACTGGAATCGCGCAGCACAGGTGGGGGATGGGGCGGTGCCGGCGTATTACTCGGGATCACCCGATCTGGCCGGGACGGTCAATGTTGTGCGGCTGAGCGAGCGCGACGGTGTGGCGGTGATACGGGAGAAGGTGCGGCAGTAGGAGCGCACGAAAGGCGATGCCAACGACCATTGATCCGAAGACGGCAGCACCAAGGCAGCGGTGGCACCGCGGCGCGTGGCCGGACATCGCGATACCTGTGGCCTGGGCACGATATTTCGGGACGACGCCGGACCTTGCGCAATCGGCCGCGCCCTACCCGAACGCCCCCACTTCGTGGGTCACCGCTGTGGCGATCTCCCGCACCATCGCGAACAACTGCCGCATTGGCGCGAAGATTTCCGCATGCTCCTTAGCATACGCGTTCGAAGCGCGCGGTGCCGCCGGTTCGGCGTAGTCGCATTCGGCTGAGGGATCCGGTGCGGCAGGGAAGATTTCCGCCAGCACCTCCAGGGCTGCGTCGATATCCAGCCGCAGGATTGCCGCCTCCAGAACCGGGCGCGTAACGCCGTGGCGCGGCGAGAAATCGGAGATCTCCGTCGCCAGAAGCCAGATGCGATGCACCAGCGCCAAACGCAGCGCGTGCAGCAGCACCTCGCGCGTGGCCATGCGGGGCGCGTCCGGCCAGATGAAGCGCAGCGCCAGATGGTCCGCCTGGATGCGGCGGAACATCGACTGCGCGTCGGCCCAGATGTTCAGACGCTCCAACGCCCGAGCCACACCAACCAGCGCCTCGCGCCGTCCCGGCAGGCGCGTATGGGCGGCGCGGTCCAGCCAGGTGCCAGGATCCAGCGACGCAATCACCGCACGCAGCACGTCGATATCCGAATGCGCCAGGCCATGCGTCGCCAGGTCCATGGCACGGCGGAAGCGGCGGCTTTTCGCGTGCATTTCCACGAAGATTTCCGGATGGCGCGCCGCGGCGGCGCCGATTCCCTGCAACGTGTTCGCGCACCAGCCGAGCTGTTGCAGAATCGCGTTGTTCGGAATGGCACGCAGTTCGCGCGGATGGCGGATGCGTGAGGCCGCCGCCATGCCGTCCGATTGCCGCGCCGAGGGCCGCGAGCCGGTGCGGTCGAACAAGGCCGGCCCGAACGCGCCAAGCAGCGCGCCATAGCCGGTGTCCTCGACCAGCGCTTCCATCCCGGCGCGAACGGTGGCGAAGAAGTCGGCGGCGAAATCGGGATCGGCGTAGACCGGGTCTTCGATCGGACCGGCTGCGGGGTGAAACGTTTGCTCGGCGATGCGGGTGATGGTGGCGAGCGCCAATTCCGGCGTGCCGAACAACAGGTATCCGTCGCCACCCTGAAACGCGCTCTCGTCGCGCACCGCCAAGCCCGCGCGAAACAGCGCCTGGCGTGACGCGGTTGGAGACAGGTACTTCAAACGATCCGACAAGGACCCCGGATGCGCGCCGCGGCCGATGCTTTCGCCATGGGTATCGAACAGGATGACTTCGACCCCGCGCACTCCGTGGCGTTCGAGCATGGCAGCGATCTTCAGGCGCAGGCGCTCAATCAGATAGCTGGCGGCAAGTTGCCCGACATAGCGGCCGGAATCGGAGTAGCCGAACTGCAGTGCCAGCTTGCCGGTGGCTTGCAGATAGGCACGGTAATGCGGGCTGCGCAGTGCCTCGTCCAGCACCGTCGCGCCATGTTCCAGCGCATCGGCGGTTTCGAACAGGGGCGAAATCTCGATGAAGCGGTCGACGCCGAACAGCTTCGCCACCCACAGAGCGCAGAGCAATGTATAGCCGGTCTCCGTTTCAGCGATCAGGAAGCGGATGGGCGCGGAGCCATCCACGTGCTTCACGATCTGCGCGATCGCCATCATCAACCGCGCCGCCGACGCTTGTTCTGCGATCAGGGCGCCGAAATCCACCTGGACAGGCTGCACCGCATCCAGCGCTGCATTGATCTTCGAGAACAGGGCGCGGCGGTGGGCGGGATCCTCCGGCGGGTCGCCGATGCCCAGGCGCTGGCGGATCACGTTATGCAACTGCGCTGCATTCAGCCGCGTGTGGGTATGGGCGAGCGACAGGCCGTGCGAGATCAGACCCGCCCGCGCCACACACAGCGCCAGCTTCACATGGTCGTCTGCGGCGGCGTCGATCGCCGTCTGGAACAGGGGCAACAGCGGGTCGGGGGTGGTGAGTGCAACGTCGCGGTTTTCGATCAGCGTGCGGGCGAAGGCTGCGACGCGCGGCGGATCCTGGGTCGTGGGACAGGCGGCGTGCTGGGCGGTAACGGCGTCCAGCGCCTCGGCCACGCGGGCGGCAAGCCGTTCGGTGCCGGGCAGAGCGTTGAGCTGCGCGTGCAGCCGGGCGAACTGCAGACGCTTCATCTCCAGGCGGAGGCGCAGCGTGTCCCACCAGCCGATATCGGTGCGGCCGTCGGTGTCGTAGCCAACCCAGGTAGACAGGATCACCGGACTCGGGTTCAGATCGGTCCAGCGATCGGGCCAGGCCGAACGGGCAACTGCCAGCAGGGCGGCATTGAACCGGTCCACCGCATCACGGCCATGGGCGATGGCGGTGCCGGCCTGGTCGAATTCCTCCCCCAGCGTGATCGGCGGCGGGCGGTGGGACGCGAATCTGGGCGCGGGCCGGCCGCAGGCCGCGTTGGCCAGCCCGTGGTTCACCGCGGTGGGCAAGGCGAAGGTGGGGTGGGCGGTGAAGACGGCGGCGAAGCGGCTGCGTTCCACCAGGGCGCGGTATTCGGCCCAGCGCACGGGGCTGTCGTTCGGATCGGGGCGCAGCAGGTGCTGGGCAAGGCGCAGCAGCGAGGCGTCGTTCGCGTCGGTTCCGATGCCGCCGACATAGGCGGCAATGCGGCCGGCGCGGTCGGCGAACGCGGCATCACGCAGATGGCGGATCAGCGCCTCGACCTGCGCGAAGGTCAGCGCGCCCTGGTCGATGCGCCGCGTGATGGCAAGCGCCACGAGCAGGACGGGATTGCCAAACGGGTCTTCATCGGCACGGGCACCGAGGCGCGCAGTGAGACCCAGCAGGTCTTGGGCAAGAGCGACGACTGGATCGGTTGGGATGTCGTTCGGCACCAGGGGATGTTGCGACGAATTGTGCGTCGCAGCAAGGAAATTGAGTCGGGATTTGTAAATTTCCTGGGCAGTTTGAAAGGGCTGGCTGGATTCAAGGCGGAACCGAGTGCCGAATGCCTATCCACGCGGCGCAACCCCCGGTCTCTGCTTAAACCGTGAACTGCTCCGCGATGATCCGCTCCGATAGCCCTCGGTCCGGGTCGAACAAGACAGTGACAGTGACCGACCGGTCCTCTTGCACTGCCACCACCGCCACATCCCGCACTTCGGTGAAGTCGGCGACCGCGGCGGTGGGGCGCTTGTCCGCTTCCAGCACCTCGAACAACACTTGCGCCGTGCTTGGCAGCAGCGCGCCACGCCAGCGCCGCGGGCGGAACGCCGAGATCGGCGTCAGCGGCAGCAGGTTGGCCGACAGCGGCACGATCGGTCCGTGCGCCGACAGGTTGTACGCGGTGGAACCCGCCGGGGTGGAAATCAGCACACCGTCGCAGGTCAGTTCCGCCAGCCGCACCGTGCCATCGACGATGATGCGGATCTTGGCGCTCTGGCGCATCTGTCGCAGCAGACTGACTTCGTTGAACGCCAACGCCACTTGTTCCTCGCCGGAACGCGTGGTGGCGCGCATGCGCAGCGGATGCAGATCGGTGGCCTGCGCGCGGGTGAGGCGTTCGGGCAGGTTCTCTTCGGCGAACGAGTTCATCAGGAAGCCAACCGAGCCGCAATTCATCCCGTAAACCGGAATGTGCCGTTCCAGCACGCGATGCAGCGTCTCCAGCATCGAGCCGTCGCCGCCTAGCGTCACCACCACGTTGGCCTGCGCTAACGGACAATCGCCGTAGCGTGCGACCAACTGGTTGCATGCGTCCGTCGCCAGCGGCGTGGTGGCCGAGCAAAACGCAATCCGCCCTGGCACGAAGGCGCCGAGGGGGCCCGGCGCGGCGGGGTGTGGCTGATCGTTCAAAGGCGTTTCCGATGGTCCAGCACCGGCATATCGCGGCGCACGCGAGCCGTCACGTTAGGGTCAATGCGGGCGGTGGCCCAGCCGATGCCGTCGGAAACTTTCGTGACCACGTGACCCCACGGGTCGCAGATCAGCGAATGGCCGTAGGTGAAGCGCGGCTCGCCCTTGCCTTCCAGGTGCTTGCCCCAGGTGGCGGGGGCGGCGAACCAGCATTGGGTCTCGATGGCGCGGGCGCGGATCAGCGCTTCCCAGTGGTCCTTGCCGGTGGC
>DATKPQ010000198.1:0-41444 GCA_035523995.1 Acetobacteraceae bacterium
CTAACCTGGCCGCATGCTAGTGCTCCGACTCGAACGGACGCTCCAGGCGACCTGTCGAGCTTGGCCAGGATAGAGGGGGCCGAGGCGGTCCAGACGAAGGGCTTGGGGTTTGCGTTGCGCTCGGCGAGGTAGCGATTGATGGCTGCCTGGAGATCGACGATCGAGTGGAAGCTGCCGCGGCGAATGCGTTTGCGGGTCAGTGTCGAGAAGACGTTCTCGACCGCGTTCAGCCAGTATGCTGAGGTCGGTGTGAAATGAAACGTCCAGCGCCGGTGCCGTTTCAGCCAGGCCCGCACTTTCCGGTGGTTGTGCGTGGCGTAGTTGTCGACGATCGCCTCGATCGTCTTCTCGGCTGGCACTTCCCGGTCGACGGCGGCGAGGAAGCGGATGAACTCCTCGTGCCGATGGCGTTGCATACAGCGGCTGATCACCTTGCCTTCCAACACATTGAAAGCGGCGAACAGCGTCGTGGTGCCGTGGCGCTTGTAGTCATGCGTCATCGCCGGCGGCAAGCCGTCCGTTTGATGCGAATATAACGGGCAGTGAATATTCCTTAAACGCCCCGCATGATATGATAACGGTCTTAGAACATGTAATGCCAGCCCTGGGGACAGTCCGGCCACCGCGCCAACGAGGCTCGGCTACGTTCGAATCGTGAAAACCTTGCGTGGTGACATCGCTGACAACGCGCACCAGTCATAATCATGAGGCGGGACCATGAGAGTGCCCACCTGGAACGCCCAGGGCAAACACCCAACGGAGGCGTATCGGTGGAGGTTGGTGCAGTACAGGCCCGAGATCATGGTCGTGCAGGAGGCAGGCAATATGGCTCCCGCGTTCGGCATCTTAGTTGCTCCCGTGGATCACCGGCCGATAAAGGAATCTCTAGGTTGGATAATACGCCGGTGAAAGCAGACTGGTCACATCACTGGTAGCGCGTCATAGTCAGGCATTTGCATTAGCTCGTGCAATTGGCGTCGACGAACACCCACGTTCCCACCATCGAACAGCGGCAATACCAGCGCGTCGGCGAGCAGCCCGCCGAGCGGCAGCTCTCGATTGTAGCTCTCGATCCCAACGACGCGCATGAGGTCCGAGATCACACGCACTGCTGTCTCCGACCCGAATACCTTCGCATACAGCGCAAGTTCGAGCGCATCGTGAGTCTGTGTATCGAAGGCGCAGGCGGCGCGCAGGCTAAGGGCGCGGACCGCCTCGATTGACATCTTCGCATCGGCCAGCAGATAGCCGACAGCCTGATGGCTGATGATCGGCACGATACCGCCACGCTTCTCTGTCTTGGCGAATTTCAGAGCGCAATCGAATGCTGCGCGCATCAGACCGACGGCGAAGATGCCGACTATTGCTGCAGTGCCAGTGAAACAGGCTTCGACGAGTTCCTTGCCACCGCCGAGCGGGCCAATCAGGTTATCGACAGGCGTGCGAACGTTGTTCAGTCTGAACTGAGGTTGCAGATGCGCGCGGTGGCCGACGGAATCAATCGCGCACTCTAGTACGATGCCGTCCTTGGGACCATGCACGGCAATAATCGAAATTCCGCTGTCGGGCAGCGCATCGGGATCGGTACGGCAGACAACCGTCAGCACGTCCGCACCTTTTCCATCCCAACCCGTGCCGCTGGAGACCCATTTCTTTGCGCCGGAAATCACCCAATGGTCGCCGTCCAGCCGCGCCTGGGTGCGCAGGCCCTCGGCTGGCGGGGGGGCGGCAAAGTTTGCGCTGCCGCCGGGTTCGCTGAAGGCAAAGGCGGCGAGCGGGGTACCCTCACCAGATAAGAACGGGTCGAGGATGCGCTTCATCTGCTGCGGCGTTCCGCCCAGCAGTATCGGGAACAAGCCAAGCATCGTGCCGAGCAAGGTCAGCGAGACGTTGACATCAACGGCGTAGAATTCCTCAGCCAGTAGTGCCATGTCCACAACGCCTGTGCTTTGACCGCCGAGAGATGCTGGGATCATGCGGCGCAGAAAACCCGCCGCGACGGCCTGTTGGTAGAATGGCCGTGTGGCGGCGAAGCGGGCGAGCGGTGTCGGCAGGTCCTGCGTCGCAGCCGCTACATTCGCTAGCACGTCGCGGGCGAATGCGCGCGCATCCGCTCGCAAGCGCTGCTGTTCTGGCGTCAGCGTGAAATCTATTGGCATGGCTAGTGGCCCGCGCTTTGGCCGCCGTCGACGTGCAGGATCTTACCCGTGACGAACTCTGCCGATTCAAGATACAGGATCGCCTCAACGATGTCGGAGATCTCACCCATATGGCCAACGGGATGCAAAGCATCGAACTGCGCAAACGCCGCTGTGGCGTGCATTGGCGTCTTGATGATGCCTGGTGATACGGCGTTCACGCGAATACCCCGCTTTGCATATTCGATGGCAAGTGATCTGGTGGCGGCATCCAGACCGCCCTTCGTCAGTGAGGCGAGCAGGGATGGGAAAGCTGAATTCGGGTGATCGACCAGGCTCGTCGTGATCTGCACAATGTGACCGCTGCCCTGTTGCTCCATCTCGGCAATCGCGAGCTGTGTCATGTGGAAGAAACCACCCAGGTTGACGCCAAGAACGGCCGCGTAGTCGGCGTTGGTGTATTGAGTGAAGGGTTTGGCGATGAAAATGCCGGCATTGTTGATAAGGGTATCGATGCGCCCTAGTCGGGAGACCGCCTCTGCAATGGCACGCTCGGCCATCTTTCGGTCGCCAACATCGCCTCGTACTGTGATGACGGCATCGTCGGTGGAAGGCTGTATCGATCGTGCCATAGCGACCACGTGGTAACCGCGATTGCGGAAGGCGTTCACGAGAGCCGCCCCGATACCCCGCGACGCACCGGTGATGACTGCAACCTTTTGCACTGTGCTCATCGTAGCCCCTCATGTCTGAGCGATGGCGACGACTTCGTGTCGTGGTCAGAGTTGTTCAAGCACGCGGTTACGGTTGAAACACGATTCCTCTCAGGTGCAACGGAACCGCATTTCGCAACCGACCAAACACGCATCCTTCACGAGTGCGAGGCGTGGCCAGCACTGGACGAGGAGCATAACAATGGATGATATAAACGGCTGGATCAGCCGATCCTGGGCAGACGAGTTGCGGGCAGTGATGTCCGGTCATTGCGGGCGCCCAGCTCCGGCGCGAGAATGGAATTGACAAACGCCTCCTCGGTCTGACCTTCAACGACGATGTGGAGCCTGATCAGCGCGATGGTCTCCCGCCGACGACGTTCTTCTCCCACAACTCGGATAAGGTGTAGGAGTCCGGCCATTTGGCGACGATCACCTGGACATGTTTGGACGCACTGCGGATCAACCCGGCGAGTACTTCGATGGCATAGGGATGCAGGCCAAGCTCCGGCTCGTCGAGGATCAGCATCGCCGGCAGATCCCATTCGGGCTGCTGTAGCAGGGCAATGAGCGCCATCGCTCGCAGCATGCCATCCGATGCCTGTGAGACGTCGAATATTTGATCGGAACCAAGTTCTCGCCATCGCAACAGGACATTGTCAAATTCAGGGTAGAGTTCGAATGCGGCGAAGAACGGCAACACCAGCCGGATAGTATCCTCGATGCGGGCGGTGCCCGGCGCCCATATGCCGTGGGCGCCGATCGGCCTTGCCGCGCGGCGTGTAGTCGAACCAGTCATTGGTAAACAGCAGCGTGTCACCGGCCGCATGCGCGAGTTGAAAGCCGTACTGGTTGGTGCCCGCCTCGGTGGTCAGTGTTAATGCGGCCTCGATGCAATTCGTGATGCTCGCGCCATCGTGCAGCAGCTTGCTCACCGCCTAGTATTTCAACGTAAACCTGGCACGGTAATGCCGTCGGGCTTGAAGTCGACCAGGCTCCGGATCGTCTTAAAGCCCTGGAGAGTGATGCTCGTCAGCTTTGGTCCCACTCCGTGAGGATACCCAAGGTGCAGGATTGGGAGAAGCGTGTCTCTCCCGTCGCACCTGATGACGTCCGGCCCAAGGGAATCATGGGCCGGAGGCGAAATCGCGTGATCGACCCCAACAGTAGCGCCAGACGGCCTGTAAGCCGGGTTCTGTCCGCACCCCCTCTGGTTTCCCTTTGGCGCGCGGGACGACCATTCCTCTGGGACGCGCCTCGCGGCGCGCCTCACGCGACCAACCCGGACGGCGAGGCGGGAATGCCTCTGCGGCGTCACCGCCGCAGCCGTCCCTATTCGGTCTTGCTCCCGGTGGGGTTTACCTTGCCGCCCCTGTTGCCAGGGGCGCGGTGCGCTCTTGCCGCACCGTTTCGCCCTTGCCCGCGGGGCGCCCAGTGGGGTTCCCATGGGGCGCCTTGCGCGGGCGGTTTGTTTTCTGTGGCACTGTCCCTGGGGTCACCCCCGCCGGCAATTGGCCGGCACCGTATTCCCGTGGAGCCCGGACTTTCCTCTGCCGGATCCGCGGGTCAAGCCCGGGGACAAGCAGCGGCCGTCCGGCCGTCTGGCGGCGCAGGAGATGCGCGGGAGGTCACGCCGCGTCAAGCAGCACGATACCATGTCAGGTGGGCGCCCCGAGGAACGCTTCTAGTACCGAGATGAACCCGTCCGGATTGTCTACATGCAGCCAATGGCCGGCATGCTTCAGAGTCAGGAATCGGGCCGCGGAGAACAGGGTCCGGATCGCCGGCCGGTGTTCGGCGCGCACATAGTCGGAGGCCGCGCCCGCGACGAACAAGGCCGGGCTGCGATACATCGCGCCGGATGGCGTCTTCCAGCCTTCTATTGCGGGCATCGCTGCGGCGATTTCGTGCAATCCGATGCGCCAGGCGGGATGCCGTCCGGGCACCAGGTTCTGCAGCAGGAACGCCCGCATGCCCGCATCCGGCACTGCATCGGCCAGCACCGGGTCGGCGGCTGCGCGCGTCAAGCCGGGAGTCAGTTTCAGGCCCAACAGCGCATCCGCGATCCGTGCATTGTCGTGTTGATAGGGGACCGGGGCGATGTCGGCCGCCACCAGCCGGGTCACCAACTCGGGCCGTTGCAGTGCCGCCATCATCGCAGCCTTGCCGCCCATGGAGTGTCCGATCAGCACCGCTGGCAGCGCCGATCGCTGGTCCAGCGTCTCCAGCACGTCCTCGGCCATCGCCGGGTAGTCCATCGCTGGCGCATGTGGACTGGCGCCGTGATTGCGCATGTCCAGCGCCAGCACGCGATATCGCGCGGCCAGTGTCCGCTGCACCACGCCCAGGTTGCGCGCACTGCCGAACAAGCCGTGCAGCAGAGTCACCGGCGGTCCCTCGCCGGCTTCGATCGTATGGAGGATCATCGCGGCCTCTCTCGCCACGCCGGCACCGGAACCAGGCGAAACGCGCTGGCCGGCAAAGCGGCGATTGCCACGCTGCCGATGATCAGTGCAGAACCCGACAGCAGGTCTAGGGTCAATTGCTCTCCCAACAGCAGGTTGGCCAGCAGCAGGCTGACCGCCGGCGTCGACAGGAACCCGATCGAGGATACCATGGTGGGCAGCTTCGCCGTTGCCTCTACCACGCACCACGTGCCAACCGGGCCGGCGATCAGTCCGATATAGGCCAGAGACAGCCAGCAGGCCGGTTGTGTGCCCAATGTGCCATGCGGCGCTTCACCGAGCACCAGCGGCGCCAGCAGCAGCGAAGCGAGCAAGAAGCACCACGGCATCAGCTCAAACAACGACAGGGACAGGCGCGCCGCGCGGACCACGATGATGGCGATCGCCCAGGACAGGCTCGCGGCAAGCAAGAAGGCGTGGCCGATCAGGATTGGTGGGGAGGTCCAGTCGATCGCCCACGGGTTCATCAGCACCACGACGCCGGCCAGGCCAATTCCCGCCGCCAGCCAACGGCGCACCGGGATCTGCTCCTTGAGGAAAATCAGCGACAGCGGCACGATCCAGATCGTGGTGGTGTTGGCGAGGATTGCCGTGCGCCCGGCGGGCACCCATTGCAGCGCAACGTGCGCGAACGCGAAATAACCGGCCAACTGCAAGGCGCCGATTGCGGTTATCGCGGGAAGGTCCGCGCGCCCCGGCAGCCGCAATCGGCGGCGCGCTGCTGCAAGCATTCCCGCGATGAGCATTGACAGGACGGCGCGCCCCTCGGCGAACCAAAGCGGGGTGGCACCTTGCTCCAAGGCAAGCCGGGTCAATGGCCAGGCGCTCGAAAGCAGCACAACCGAGACGAAGAGTTGGACGATGCCCGCCGCCGGCAAAGATGCATTATCTTGCGAGATTGGTATTTCCCTGGGTTGCAGCGCCGGAATTTGTGGTGACACGTTGACAATATGACCTTTTCTACCACCGCCCGCTGGCCCTCACCGCCGGCCGGTTCGGTGCCGCCACAGCCACATCCAATATCTCGGTTGGCGCCAAGGTGGTCCATTGCGTGGCGGGCACGGGTGCCGTGCTGACGCAGCATCGCACCGATCCTCGGTGGTGGCAGCGCATCGGGCATCGGTTTGGCGTCCCGATCCGGTTCGGAATTGAGTGGCCTGGCGGTGGCGATATTCGTTCTCCGGTCTGATTGAGACTGGGGGTTCAAACCGGCGTTGAGATACGGCGCCCGAGCTTTGCAAGGAATCGAAACCTGGCCGCGCCAACGCTCGAGCCTTCGTTGAGATCTTTGGTCGAGCCGCCGAGGTGAACCATCAGCATGCAGGAGCCGATTACGGCCGCAAACCATTCCGCCGGAACCGCCGCATTGCCCGTTGGTCCAACGGATGCCACTATCCGGCTCGAACGCGTTTGACGTATAGGCGCTGATGAGGGTGGTTGAGATCGTCCCGGCCATTCGCCGTCTCCCCTTGGCTGGCGCATGCTGCCAAGGCGGGTTTGGGCAGACCAAACGTGCCGGTCTTCGGGTTTCCGGTCTGCGGATTCCCGGCCGGACCTCCGGTCTGCTTGCGCGGGTGCGGTTCGGCCATTATACCCCCGCCGCTGTCTGCGCGCCGGGCCTGGAAGGGCATGCCCGGCCGCGACCGCTTGCCGTTCCGGCGAGCATCCCAGCGAAGGAGAGCAAAATGCCCAAGGCGAAGACCAAGTCGTCGGTCAAGAAGCGGTTCAAGATCACCGCGACCGGCAAAGTGCTGGCGGGGCCTGGCATGAAACGCCATGGCCTGATCAACCGCTCACAGAAGGCCAAGCGCAGCAACCGCGGCAGCCAGGTGCTGACGCCGGAAGACGGCCGCACTGTGAAGCAATGGGCCCCCTACGGGCTGGTTTGAGGAGACAGCACTGATGGCACGCGTCAAGCGCGGTACCACGACCCATGCCCGGCACAAGAAGGTGCTGGAGCAATCGAAGGGATTTTATGGCCGCACCTCCACCACCTATCGCGCGGCGCGCGAGCGGCTGGAGAAGTCGCTGCAATATGCGTATCGCGATCGGCGGGTGAAGAAGCGCGAGTTCCGCGGATTGTGGATCCAGCGCATCAATGCCGCGGTGCGCGAGCATGGGCTGACGTATTCGCGGTTTATCGATGGGCTGAAGAAGGCTGGAATCGAGATGGATCGCAAGGTGCTGGCGGCCATCGCGTACGACGATGCTGCGAGCTTTGCGGAGATCGTTCGGAAGGTGCAGGAGGCCCTCTGAGGGACAAAGTGCGGCCGCTGTCGCATGCTTCTGGCCGATACGTCAAGAAACCCGGTATGGATGTGCCGGCCATGATGGTGTTCCAGCGCAGCCCGAGTATAGGATCGCAGCATGCCACAGGATCAGGCAGGCCAGGGATCAGCGGGACAGGCGGGTGAGGGCGTTTTTGACGACCTTCGTGGACTGATCCGTGATGTGCGCGCATGGCTTGAGGCAATGCCTTTCGCGGTGGAAGCGAGCGGGGCGCTGCCGCTCGACGTCATGACGTTGCCCACCGCTGAGCAACCGCCGTCAGCGCGGGATGCGGGTCGATCGGATGTTATCGGAGATGCGACGACAACTGCCGCGGTACGAACCGCAGACGAGGGCGCTGAACCGAGCCTGGTTACCGCGGCCGTGGACTGCCATGCTGCTGCGCTGTCCGAAATGGTAGCGCACGCCGTCGACGCTGTTCAGATGCGTGCTGACCAGTTCGACGTGGTTCTGGCCGACATCCGCCGTGCTCGGGCGGAGACAGCGGCAGCTTAGTCATTTCCATGCCGCTTTCTCCCATACCTGACGTGCCCCGTCCGCCATCGGCAAGTTCCGGTGGCACGGTTACGGCGCGGATTTGGGACGCGGCCAGAAGGTTCGCAGCGATTGCCGAGAATTTGCGTACGCTGGAGATAGAAGACGCCCGTACCCAATCGCAGCGTCTGGAACTCAGCAAAATTGTACTTGGCCTGTCGAACGACGTCCACGAATTGCTCGGTCAGATGAAGGCGATAGAACAGCGCTTCGACGATAGAGACAAATTGCTCGACGCGATGATCCGGCTGCGAGTCGCCGAAGAAATGCAGAAGTTGAGAGTAGAGCTATTGGGAAAGGATAATCCAGGGGTGGTGTCTTGTGATCAGTCGTAGTGCATTGTTGTGCCGCGGCGGCGGCCCTGCCCAGGATATCGGCTGCATGCAAGGAGCCGCCGATGATCGTACCTACCGAAGCGGCACGCCATGACCGACGATTTGCAGGACTTGCTGTCTGAAACCAAGGCCGCGCTTGCAGGTGCCGCGGATTTGCGCGCCTGGGATGCGATCCGCGTTGCGATCTTTGGCCGCAATGGCCGGCTGACCGGGCTGATGCGGGACCTGGGCAAGCTGCCGCCGGAGCAACGCCGCGAACGCGGCGTGGCGATGAACGGGCTGAAGGATGCTCTGACCGAGGCGGTGGATGCCCGGCGGCGCGATTTGGAAAGCGCGGAACTGGACGCTCGTATCGCGGCCGAGGGCATCGATCCGTCTCTGCCGCCGCGCTTGCGCGAGACCGGGCTGATCCATCCCATCAGCCGGACCATCGAGGAGATCGCGGCGATATTCGGTGCCATGGGGTGCACGATCGCGGAAGGCCCGGATGTTGAGTCCGACTGGTATAATTTCACGGCGCTGAATATACCGCCGCATCATCCTGCGCGCGCCGATCAGGACACGTTCTATCTGCCTGCGCGTGGCAATGGACCGCCTCCGGTTTTGCGGACTCAGACCTCGCCAGTGCAGATCCGCACCATGCTGACGCAGAAGCCGCCGATCCGGGTGATTGTTATAGGGCGCACCTATCGTGCAGATCATGATGCGACGCACTCGCCGATGTTTCATCAGTGCGAGGGTTTGATCATCGACCGCGACCTGACGCTGGGGCATCTGAAGGGCGCGCTGACCGATTTCCTGCGTGCGTTCTTCAATATTGCCGACCTGCCGGTGCGGTTCCGCTCCAGCTATTTCCCGTTCACCGAGCCTTCCATGGAAGTGGATATCGGCTGGAATCGCCGCACCGGGGAACTGGGGAAGGGCGAGGACTGGCTGGAGATTCTGGGTAGCGGCATGGTGCATCCTCGCGTGCTGGCCAATTGCGGCATCGATCCGCGGGAGTGGCAGGGGTTTGCCTGGGGCATGGGCGTGGAACGCATCGCCATGCTGAAGCACGGCATCACAGATTTGCGGCCGTTCTTCGAATCCGACATCCGCTGGCTGCGGCATTACGGGTTTTCGCCGCTGGCGCCGACCATGCTGCATGAGGGGGTGTGAGCGATGAAATTCACCCTCTCCTGGTTGAAGACGCACTTGGATACCGACGCGCCGATGGCGGAGATTGCCGCCACGCTGACTCGGATCGGCCTGGAGCTGGAAGGGATTGACGATCCTACCGCCGCGATTGCGGGGTTCCGCATCGCGCATGTCGTAGAGGCGGTGCAGCATCCGAATGCCGATCGGCTGCGTGTGTGCCGCGTCGACACCGGGGACGGGGTGGTGTCCGTGGTGTGCGGGGCGCCGAATGCTCGGACCGGCATGAAGGGCGTGTTTGCGCCCCCCGGCAGCTTCATTCCGGGTACGAACGTTACGCTGCGCGTGGGTGAAATCCGCGGTGTGCAGAGTGCCGGCATGCTGCTCTCGGCGCGCGAGATGGGTCTGGGCGACGATCACTCCGGGATCGTCGATCTGCCGGCGGATGCACCGGTTGGCATGCCGTATGTGGAATGGGCGGGGCTGGGCGATCCTGTTATCGAGGTGAATGTTACGCCCAACCGGGGCGATTGTTTCAGCGTGCGTGGTATTGCTCGCGACCTGGCGGCGGCGGGCGTTGGGACGCTGCGCCCCTGGCAGCCGGCGCGCATCGAGGCACGTTTCAGCGGCGGGCCACGGTGGGAAATCGCGTGGCCGGAGGCGTGTCCTTGGATCCTGGGGCGCACGATCCGGGGGGTGAAGAACAGTCCGAGTCCAAAATGGTTGCAGGATCGGCTGACGTCGGTGGGGCTGCGGCCGATCAATGCTCTGGTGGACGTGACGAATTTCTTCACCGTCGATCTGGGGCGGCCGCTGCATGTGTTCGATGTTGGGAAACTGACCGGCGAGGTGCTGACGCTGCGACGTGGTGCGGGCGAGACGTTCCGGGCGCTGAACGGCAAGGATTACGCGGTGACGCCGGAGGATTGCGCGATCGCCGATGCCGCCGGGGTGCAATCGATGGCGGGCGTGGTTGGCGGCGAGGCGACCGGTTGCGACGAAGCCACGACCGCTGTCTTTGTAGAATGCGCATTGTTCGATCCGGTGCGGATCGCGTTGACGGGGCGGCGGCATCAGGTGGTTTCCGATGCACGGCAGCGTTTCGAGCGCGGGATCGACGCGGCGCTGATGCCGGATGCGGTGGAGGCCGCCACCGCAATGATTTTGGATTTGTGCGGTGGCGAACCGGGCGCAGTCACGGAAGCCGGCGTGCCGCCGCGGTGGCAGCGCGACGCGTCGATGCGGTTTGCGCGTATCCGCAGCTTTGGCGGTTCCGATATTCCGCCGGACGAGGCGGTGGAGGCGCTGGAGCGTCTTGGTTTTGCAGTGCGGGTTCGCGACGCCGCGAAGGTGACAGTTGCGGTGCCGTCCTGGCGCAACGACATTGCCGCGCCTGTTGTGCTGGACCAGGCACCGGACCTTGATCCTGTGTTGAGGGCGAAGGTCGCCGAAGGCTGCGCCGAGATCGAACCGGAATGCGACCTGATCGAGGAAGTACTGCGTCTGCGCGGGTTGGACGCGGTGCCCGCGCAATCGCTGCCGCGCACGGCGCCAGTGCCGTTATCGACGCTGACTCCGCGTCAGCAGCGGGCCGAGCGAGTGCGGCGTACGCTGGCAGCGCAAGGGCTGGCGGAATGCGTGACCTTCAGCTTCATGGCGACGGCTGAAGCGGCGTTGTTCGGCGAAACGCCGTATTTGTTGCGGCTGAGCAATCCGATCGCATCCGATCTGGACCAGCTTCGCCCGACGCCGATTGCGACTCTGGCGCTGGCGGCACGGCGGAATGCGGCGCGCGGCTGGGCCGATGTGGCATTGTTCGAGGTGGGACCCGAATTCGCGGAAGATGCGCCGTTGGGACAGCGGCTGGTCGCGGCGGGATTGCGCGCCGGCAACACGCCTCGGCAATGGGCGGTGCCGTCGCGGCCGATGGATTTGTTCGACGCGAAGGCCGATCTTTGGGCCGTGCTGATGGCATTGAACGTGCCGATGGACGCACTGATGGTCTCGGGCGATGCACCGGCGTTCTATCATCCCGGGCGATCGGGCGTTGTGCGGCAAGGTCCGAAGACAGTGCTGGGGTGCTTCGGCGAAGTGCATCCTCGCGTGCTGGCGGCGTTGGATATGGCGGGACCGGCGGTGGCGTTCACTTTGAATCTCGATGCGGTGCCGGAGCCGAAGCGCCGCCGACGCGCGGCGCCGGATCTGCCGGCGTTCCAGCCGGTGCGGCGCGATTTCGCGTTCCTGGTCGACGTGGGGGTGGCGGGGGATGCGGTGCTGCGTGTTGCTCGGGGCGCCGAACGGACGTTGATTGCGGGTGTGTCGTTGTTCGATGTCTATGCGGGCGACAAACTGCCGGAGGGTAAGAAGTCGCTGGCGATCGAAGTGGTGTTCCAGCCGCGTGAGCGCACGCTGACCGATCCGGAGATCGAAGCGGCGTGCCAGAAGGTTGTGTCCGCGGTGGTGAAAGCGACGGGGGCGTCGCTGCGGTAATGGGGTTCGCCGGGCTGCGCCGACGGCTGTGGGGGAGCAAAAATCAGTTCGTCACAGGTTACACAGAATAGGTTCTTGGATTTTCGCGGTTGTCGTTCCGCATGTAGCGGACAGGATTGGATCACTAATTGTTCTGGTTATCTGTCGTGCGCTGTTGGTCAGCTAGGTGCACTATAGACCTCGTCTGGTTGGCTGACAGCCACCGACGAATTGTCACCGGTCGCCTTGCGCTGCCGCGTTATGCCAGCAGAATGGTGCTGCACATTTTGTGGAGAGGGATCCGAATGCGACGCCGCTCCTTGCTTGTCGGTGGAGGCGCTGCCGCCGTGGCGGCATCGCTGGGGCGGCCGGCTATTGCGCAATCGGCCGGCCGAACGCTGAAATTCATTCCGGAGGGCAATTTGCAGAACCCGGACCCGGTCTGGTCCACCACCACTGTGGCCCGGAACTTCGGTTATATGATCTGGGATACGCTCTATGGCGTCGATTCTGCGTTGACGCCGCAGCCGCAGATGTGCGCGGCGCATGAGGTTTCTGCCGACGGCCTGACATGGCGGTTCCATTTGCGCGAAGGCCTGGTGTTCCATAATGGTGAGGCAGTACGTGCGGTCGATTGCGTTGCCTCGATTAACCGCTGGATGAAACGCGACGGGTTCGCGCAGCGGATCGATGCGTCGCTGAACGAGCTGTCTGCGACGGACGACCGCAATTTTGTGTTCAGGCTGAAACAGCCGTTTCCGCTGCTGCTGAATGCCCTGGGCAAACCTACTGCGAACGTTTGCTTCATCATGCCGGAGCATGTGGCGAAGATCGATCCGTACAAGCAGATCGACGATTATACCGGGTCCGGGCCATATAATTTCAATCGTAATGAATGGGTTCCGGGTGCGTCAGCGTCGTTCCGGCGCTGGGAGAAATACGTGCCGCGGCAGGAGGCACCGAATTTCGTTGCGGGCGGCAAGGTCGCGCAGTTCGACCGGATTGTGTGGACCATCATCGCCGATCCGGCGACGTCATCGGCCGCGATGCAGGCGGGCGAGCAGGATTGGTGGCAGACGCCGACCGTGGATTTGCTGCCGCTGCTACGGAAGTCGGATGGAGTGGTGGTGGAGCTGCTGGACACGATCGGCTCGATCGGCGTGATGCGATTCAACATGTTGTATCCGCCGTTCAACAACGTGAGGCTGCGGACGGCGATCTGGCCGGCGCTGAAGCAGTCCGACTTTATGAATGCGGCGGTGGGAGGCGATCCGAATCTGTCGCGCACGGGCGTCGGCGTGTTTACGCCTGGCTCGCCGATGGCGAATGACGCGGGGATCGAGACGATCACCGGGCCTCGCAACCTGGAGCTGGCAAAAAAGCTGGTGAAGGAGAGCGGCTATGCGGGTGAGAAGATCGTGTTTCTTTCGCCGACCGACTATCCCATTCTGAACGCGGAATGCCAGGTGGGCAGCGATCTGCTGCGCAAGCTGGGGATGAATGTCGAGCTGCAAAGCATGGACTGGGGTACCATGATCCAGCGGCGTGCCAGCAGAGAACCGATCGACAAGGGCGGCTGGAGCGCGTTCTGCACCGGTTGGGAAGGGCTGAACCTGGTCGATCCGGCGGCACATTATCCGCTGGTTGGGACGGGGACGAAGGGGTGGTTCGGCTGGTACGCCAGCACGAAGATGGAAGATCTGCGGACGGCCTGGTTCGATGCGCCAGATCTCGCCGCGCAGAAGAAAGTAGCGGAACAGATCCAATTGCTGGTGTGGCAGGAGGCGCCGTACTACCCGCTGGGCCAATGGTTCCAGCCGATCGCCCGGCGGAGCAATATCGAGGGCATCGTGAAGGCGCCATTTCCGCTGTTTTGGAATGTGCGAAAGACGTGATGGCGGGCCGGTTGGCGGCATTTTGGGGTTGGCGGTTGATGCAGGGGGCGCGAGCGGCGTGAGGGCGGAGCTGGTGCGGAGCGATCACCGGTTAACTGACTGGTGGGTGTGCCGCGTTATTAACTAAACAGTTAGTCCATGGGCCTGTCCGCCTCGAGGTCCCATCGTTGGCCGTATCGCGCAAGAAAATGCAGCAGCAATTCCGTCACCTGCTGCGATTGCTCTTGCTGTACCCAATGGCCGGCGCCTTCGATCAGATGGCAACCTGTGAAGCGCGTGCAGGCGCTCTGCTGCATGCGTTCGACAACACCAGGGTTCTGATAGGTTCCCCAGTCGTTGTTGCCGGCGATGAACATTGCGGGCACGTCGATGGTGCGGCCGGAGAAAAGTTGCAGCTCGGCGGTGTCGAGCCCGCCGGTGCCTCGGCGATACCAGTTCAAGCCGCCTTGGAATCCGTTGCGTTCGTATTCGCTGCTGTAAACACGCAATTCTTCGTCGGGCAGCCAGCGGCAGGCGGCGATTACCTCGGGTGAGGGCATTTCATGGGCCACCGTGGTTGGCATGTCCTCGTGCAGGTCCATGATGTAATAGGTGGGCATGACAGCCAGTTCATCGGCGATCCAGCCTGTTAATTTGTACGGACGATTGAGCGGCCAGTCGGCACTTTTGTGGTGGTAATAGGCGCGCAGGAATGCATGTACGCCTTGGGGACAGTACCACATGTCGGCGTTGGCCTGCGGGGTTGAATAGTACCATTGGTAATGCTTGCGCGGGCGCGGCAGTTGCGCGAGCGCGGCATGGATATCGGGGCTCGGCGGTGGCGGCGGGTTGCGCAACGTGTCGAAGGGCAGGGCAGGGGGGCCGGCGAACGGTGCGCTCATCAGCGCTACCGAGCGGAACACGTCGGGCCGTGCCAGCGCGCACCACGCAGCGACCGGCGAGCCGAAATCATGGCCGATGACGGCGGCGACGGAATGGTGCCCGAGGGCGAAGACCAGCCCCATCGCGTCACGGACGGCGTTGAGCAATCGGAATGACGTGAGGCCGCGGTCTTCGCCGGTATCCCAGCCGGTGGTGCGGCCGTAGCCGCGCAGATCCGGGGCGACGACATGGAATCCGGCCGCAGCGAGCGGCGGCATGATCTTGCGCCAGGAATACGCGAGCTCGGGAAAGCCGTGCAGCAGCAGAAGGCAGGGGCGGTCGGGCGTTTCGAACCCGGATTCGAGAAAGTGGATGCGCAGGCCGTTGATGTCGGGGACATGGCGGGCGCGGATACCTGGCGGCAGGACGGATGGATCGAGCGGCGGCAGATCGGGCATGGCAATGCTCTCCCGAGCGGGGCGAGCATACTGCCGCGGTCGGCCGGAGGATGGTAGCGTGCCCTCTTCGCGCCGGCCGAATTGTTTTCCATGCAAGGCGCGCCGAGCGCATCAGGTGTCCAACTTTGATCACGATGGCCGGGCACGACATGCGCGCGGCGGGGCCAGGCGCATTCGTGGCGGTGCTGCGCTGCCCGAAGGCGCTGCTACGCTTCACCGCCGCGGAAGGTGCCGACGGTCATTGCTCGATGCAGAATCGATCATTGCTCAACCAGCGCGTGTTGGACTGGCTTGACGAGCAATTCGAATACGCGTGGTACGACCAAACGCTATGGCGCGGATTTTTAGCGGCGACTCTGTGCGCTTGCGTCGGCGAACGAGACGGTCAGCGACTCTGTCTTGGTGGTGTACGGTTGATGCGGAAGGATTTGTGGGAGGATTTTCAACCGGCGGGCCGGGATAGGTTTAGCGGTGCGCGATCGGGACGGGTTCGCCGACGGGATCGGCGGTCAGGAAGCCGATCGTCTCGCCTTCCAGCACGACGCAGGTGAGCTTGCCGCCGAACACTGCCCCGGTGTCGATGGCGATGCGGTTGTGACGCACCACCGGGGCCTTCACCGGGGTGTGCCCGTGGACGACCACGGCGCCCAGATTGAGTTCCGTGTACAGAAAGGGCTGGCGGATGCGCAGCATGTCCTCGCGCGTCTGCTGGTCCAGCGCGACGCCGGGGCGCACGCCGGCATGGACGAAGAAATAGCCGCCTTCGTGGTGGGACAGTTTTAACTGGCGTAGGAAGTCCACATGCTGGGCGGGGATTTGCGGCAGCCAGGAATCGCGCGGTGAATCCGGATCGATGCCGTAGCTTTCCAGCGCGGGCTTGCCGCCGGCGAACAACCAGTCGGTGGCGGCGGCTCGGTCGCCGGACAGGGCATGCAGCATCGTCTCGTCGTGGTTGCCGAGCAAGTTGATGGTGGGGATCGAGTCGACGGGCGAGGTGGCGGCGAGGCGGGTCAGCACGCCGGCGGTGTCGGCACCTCGATCCACGTAGTCGCCGATGTGAAGGAGGATGGCGTTGTCAATTGGGCGGCGGGCCAGATCCTCGGCGATGATCTCGTGCAGGTTGGCGAGTTGCGTGTCGCAGCCGTGGATGTCGCCGATAGCGTAGATGCGGCGTCCGGGCGGGGTGGCGGCGGGGGCGGGGGAGAGGGGGATCACGCTTTCTTCTCCCAGCCGCGGGCGCCTTGCTGCCAGTAGGTCAGGGTGTGGCCGGCGGCCTTTGCGGCGCGCCAACGGTCGCGGGCGGATTGCAGCGCGGCGGGATCGTTGCCGTCGAACACGTCGAACACGCGGTCGAAGGATTCCAGCCGCGGGGTTGCGGGGGTGGTGCCGGCTAAGAAGAGATAACGGCCGCCATTGGGGGCGGAGTCGTCGGTGGCGAGCCAGATGGGTTGCAATGTGGGGTCGCCGTCTGCTTCTGCGCCGTGCGGCAGCCATGGGTCTTCGGCTTCCCACAACGCACGGTCCAGGGCCGCGACATGCTGTGCATCGCTGCACAGCACGACCGCGCGTTGCCCTGCTGCGAGGGTGCGGGCGAGCAATTGCGGCAGGGCTGTGGTCAGCGTGCTGCGGGTGAGGTGGTAGAAGCCGATTTCGGTCATGGATGAGATCGATGCGGTGATCGCGGCACACGCGCCCTCATGTCATTGCGAGCGCAGCGAAGCAATCTTGGTCGGAAGGAGGTGTTCCTCCACGCGAAGGAGATTGCTTCGTCGGTTCGCTTCTTGCAATGACATGGAAGGCGTGTGTCGCTCTCACCCCTCGTAATGTGCGGCCACCAGGCGATCGAGCAAGCGCACGCCGAACGCCGTGGCGCCTTTGGGGGTGACGGCGGCGTCTTTCGTGGACCAGGCCATGCCGGCGATATCGAGATGCGCCCAGGGCTTGTCGTTTACGAACCGCTTGATGAACTGCGCTGCGGTGATGGAACCGCCGGGGCGGCCGCCGACGTTCTTCATGTCGGCAATCTCGGACTTGATCTGCTTGTCATAGGCTTCGTCCAACGGCATGCGCCATAGTTTCTCGCCGGTATCCTTGCCGGCGGCGATCAATTTGTCCGACAGCGCATCGTCGTTCGAGAACAATCCGGCATGCTCGTGGCCGAGGGAGATGATGATGGCGCCGGTTAGGGTCGCGAGATCCACCATGAACTGCGGATCGAATTTCTGCTGGCAGTACCAGATGACGTCGGCCAACACCAGGCGGCCTTCGGCGTCGGTGTTGATCACCTCGATGGTCTGGCCAGAAAAGCTCTTCACCACGTCGCCGGGGCGCTGTGCGGAACCCGACGGCATGTTTTCCACCAGTCCAACCAGACCGACGGCGTTCACCTTCGCTTTGCGGCCGGCCAGGGCTGACATCAGGCCGACCACGGCTCCGGCGCCGGCCATGTCCCACTTCATGTCCTCCATGCCGCCGGCCGGCTTGATGGAAATGCCGCCGGTGTCGAAGGTGACGCCCTTGCCGATGAACGCGACCGGCTTGGTCGTGCCGCCGCCGTTCCATTTCATCACCACCATGCGAGGCTCGTTCACACTGCCCTGTGCGACGCCGAGCAATGCGCCGAAGCCCAGCTCATGCATTGCTTTTGGGCCAAGGATTTCGACCTCCACGCCTTGCTCTGTCAGCGCGCGGCAGCGGTCGGCCATTTCGGCGGGGTTCAGGACGTTCGGCGGCTCGCTGACCAGGTCGCGGGTGAAGAACACGCCCTTGGCGACGCCGGACAGCGGCTGCCACGCGGATTGTGCGGCGGCGGGATCGGCATTCATCAGGGTCAGCGCGGACAGGCGCGGCTTGTCCTCCGCCTTCTCCTTGGTGCGGTAGCGGTCGAAGCGGTAGGCGCGCAGCGCGGCGCCCAGCGCGACTTCGGCGGCTTGCGCGGGCTGCAGGCTGTCGGCGGCGATGGCGGCCGTCGTTTCGCGGGCGATCGCGGCGACTGCGTGGCCGCCGGCTTCTTGAAGGTTGAGCGGGGTGAGGTCGACGGTCTTGCCAAGGCCAACGGCCACGACGCGCGTCAGGTCGCCGCCGGGTGCGAGGACGGTGCAGGTCTTGCCTTTGCCGCCCTTGAATTCCGCGGCAGAGAAGGCGCGGGCGATGGCGCCGTTGGTGGCAGCGTCGGCCTCCGCCCAGAGACCGGCGGGTTTGTCGCCCTCGCCTACCAGCAGGATCAGCGCGCCGGAACGGGGTAGGGTGGATTTGGCGAAGCCGATCTCGAGCATGGCTGCTGGACTCCCGTGAGTGCTGTTTGGGGCACTGTAGCCAGCACGGCACGGCGCGGCTATCTGGGGGCGGCGATGACGGAGACGCTGCCCGCCGACGAAGCCGGCATTGCTCGCGCAGCGGCGGTGCTGCGGCGCGGCGGGCTGGTCGCGTTTGGCACCGAAACGGTCTATGGGCTGGGCGCGGATGCGACGAATGCGCAGGCGGTGGCTGGGATTTTTGCCGCCAAGGGGCGGCCGCGATTCAATCCGCTGATTTGCCATTATCGCGATGCGGGTGCGGCGTTCGCGCATGTGGTGGCACATGATGCGGCGCGGCGATTGGCCGATGCGCTGTGGCCGGGGCCTCTGACCCTGGTGCTGCCTCGGCAGGCGGATTGCCCTGTGGCGCTGCTGACCGGGGCGGGGTTGGATACGCTGGCGGTGCGTGTGCCGGCGTGTGCAACGGCGCTGGCGCTGCTGCGGGCGGTGGAACGGCCGGTCGCTGCTCCGTCAGCGAACAGGTCTGGGCGGATCAGTCCTACCGATGCTGCCCATGTGCTGACGGAGTTGGAGGGGCGGATCGATGCCGTGCTGGACAGCGGGGCCTGCACGGTGGGCGTTGAGTCGACCGTGCTGGATTTGAGTGGCTCCCAGCCGGTGTTCCTGCGGCCGGGTGGGGTGACAATGGAGGCGGTCGAGGCGCTGATTGGACCGATTGCTCGTGGTGTTGGCGAGGGCGGTGCGGTGCGGTCCCCGGGGATGCTTCGTTCGCATTACGCGCCGGGCCTGCCAGTTCGGCTGGATGCGCACGACGTGCGTGCCGATGAGGCGTTGCTTGCGTTCGGTCCGGGGCTGGGTGGCGCGGCGGTTGTGTTCAATCTGAGCGAGGGTGGCGATCTCGCGGAAGCTGCGGCGCGATTGTTCCAGGGGTTGCGCTGGCTGGATGCCGAGGCAACCCGCCGTGGGCTGGCGCGGATCGCGGCCATGCCGGTGCCGGACACCGGGTTGGGCGCGGCGATCAACGATAGGCTTCGGCGGGCGGCGGCCCCTCGGGAGGAGTGAGCACATTGCCCGCCGCGTTCCCGGGTGCTTGCGAATCCGTGGCAGCAGTGTTGTGAACCATGCGGCTGGCATCTGCCGCCGATATGGTCTCGACCTGCCATGCGGGATTTCTGGGCTTCGATCGCGACTTTCTGCCTGCTTTGCCTCGGTGCCGGGGCGGGGCGGTTCATCCGTCCGCGCCTGCCGGAAACGTATCGCATGCGCGAGACAATCGAGACCATGCAGCTCGTTATCGGCATGCTGGTGACGTTCGCGGCGTTAGTGCTCGGGTTGCTGACGGCGTCGGTGAAGACCACCTATGATACCGCCGCGCGAGATCGCCACGCCTATGCGCTGCAATTGACGATGCTTGATTTGTGCCTGCGGGATTATGGGCCCGCTGCCGTGGCGATCCGTGACGATTTGAGAGCCTATACGGCGGCGGTGATCGCCAGCACCTGGCCGAATGAACCGGCGCCGGCGGGCGTGCGCTATCCCAATACGGCCGGGATGCCGGTCGTTGGCTCGTCACCGGTGCTGGGCATGTTGATGGACCGGATCGGGCAGCAGATTCGTGGGCTTGAGCCGCAGACGACGGTGCAGATCAACACCGCCACGGATTGCCGTGCGACGTATCGCGACGTGGTGCGGGAGCGGTTGGTGGTGATCGAAGATGCCAGCACATCGTTCTCGGCGCCGTTCTTCTGGATGTTGGTGTTCTGGCTGACGGTCATTTTCCTGGCGCTTGGGCTGGCGGCGCCGCGCAACAGGCTGGCGTTGGTCGGCATCCTGTTATGCGCTGTGTCGCTGAGCAGCGCGGTCTTCGTTATTGCGGACTTGAGTAGGCCTTACCGGGGGCTCATGGCGATTTCCAGCCACGATATGCGGGTGGCGCTGGAACGGATGATGGTGCCGGGGCGTTAGCATTTGGATGGGTTGGTTGGGACGATTGTGCGGAGGATGTGCGGAACTGATTTATAACGCGAATGGAGACCGCGGGGCTGCAACGAAATCGCGGATACGACGGCAAAGTCGACACAATCAGAGGAAGGTAGGGGCCAACCGTAGATCGGGCCGGTACGCGATATCTGCGTGAATCTGCGTCATCTGCTTTGCATCTGCGCTAAACGCTTTCTTGGCTGCGAAGCCCCATCGCGCCGGCAGTACTCGAATTCGTTCATGCTGCCGGCAGCAGAGAAAGGGTCTTTACGCAGATGACGGCCGATGCACGCTGATGGTGTGGTGCTGTTGGTATTTTCGGAGGCATCTCACCGGGTGCGGTGCACCTCTCGCTAACCATTATCGATCCTGCGCTGCAGCTGGCCGTCATTCAGAGGTATACGATTGGCAAGGGAGATGCGCCGAGGACACCGCTGTCAGAGTTCAAACTGATACATCACCGCTTCAAGCACTGGCTTTGCGTGGCGGGGGAATTATGAGTTTGCTCACCCAGGATGTCGCGCGAGCGTGCGGGGGATGACGGCCCACCTTCGCAGTTGCCGTGGCCCGGCTTTTGTTGCTTCGCCTGCTCTATTCCCTGAACTGTGCAGACCGCCATTTGACGGCAGCGGGCACCCCTTCGGTCGCGGCAATCTCGCGAAATCGCGCGCCGAGTTCGGTCGTGGTTGCGTATAGCGGGCCGACGACGTCGAGACCGGCGTAGAGCGCGGCGCGGAACCCCGACGCATCGCCGACCCGGTTCACCGCCCGTTTCGTCGCATAAAGTGCCTCCGGCGAGATCAGGGTCAGGCGCTTTGCATAGGCGAGGCTCGCGGTGTGCAGATCGGCGAGCGGCACGATGCGGTTGATCATGCCGAGGTCGAGCGCAGTCTGGGCGTCGATCTGGTCGCCGAAGTAAAGCAACTCGCGGGCTTTCTTGTAGCCGATGATCATGGGCATGACGATCGCCGGGCCGACCGATGAAAACCGGACTTCCGGTTCGCCGAAGGTCGCGTTGTCGGCCGCAATGGTCAGGTCGCAGAGCATAACCAGCTCGCAGCCACCGCCGAGCACGTGGCCCTGCACCGCGGCAATCACCGGCTTCCGCATCAGCCACGGTATCATCTCGAATTCGAGCTGCGGTTGAAGATGCGCGTGTGCTTTGGTGGGATCGCTGCGCCAATCGTCGGAGCCGGGGCCCTTGGCGCCGATGTCGTAGCCGGCGCAGAAGCTGCGGCCCTCGGCACGGAGCAGTACGACGGTTGTCGCGGGATCTGCGTCGGCGCGGGCAAGTGTCTCGGTCAGGGCGTGTTGCAGCTCGTGGCTGATTGCGTTGAGCTTGTCCGGGCGGTTCAGGGTGATGATGCCCACTTTGTCGTCGGTTTCGTAAATAACCAGCGGGTCGGCCATGGTCCCTCTCCGTCACTGATGTCATTGCGAGGAGCAAGGCGACGAAGCAGCTTCGTTCGTGTATCGCCCGTCGGTGTCACACATGAACGGGGTTGCTTCGTCGCTCCGCTCCTCGCAATGACATCGAGGGGGGAGTACTACGACCTCCGCAGCGGCACCGGTTACTCCCCCAGCATGTCCCGCAGCACGACCGCGCGCGCTTCGTCCAGGTCCAGGCCGTGCAGCGCAATCATCGGCGCGGCATCGGCCAGCACGGCATCGACGTCCTGCATGATCTTCAGGCGCTTGAACAAGTCCGGGCGGGTCAGGCCCATGCTTTCACCGACCAGTTCGAGGAAATTCACCACTTCGAACGGCCAGTCACGTTCGTGGCTGCACAGCTCGCGGTGGCAGGCGTGGTAGATGCCGGCGAGCGTCGTCACGCCCGCGTCCGCCGCTGCCTGTAGCTGGTCGCGATGCACCTGGCGTTTGTACTCCGGCATCGCATTCAGCATGTTGCACATGTAGCCGACGCGCGGCTGTGCGAGGTCGACGAACGCGAGGCCGGGGATCATGCGCAGGATTGCCTCGGCGGCTTCGGACACGCCGGCGACGCCGGGGTGCTCGTGCAGGCCGACGCGCTTGTGCACGGGATGGCGCAGCAGCGGGCGTAAATCGTCCCGCCGTTCGGACAGGAAGCGCAGGAACGGTGTTAGTTCCAATTGCGCGTCGGCGGGGCGCGATGGCACCACCACTTCGCCAAGCTGGGTTTGGCAGGTGGGGCACCAGGTCAGCACGCGTCCGCCGGCGCTGCCCAGGCGGTCCACCGTGCGGTTGGCGATGCGGCCGGACGTGGCCAGGTCGCCGGCGCGGAATTGCAGCACGCCGCAGCAATGCGACGGCCCGCCCATGACGCGATAGTGGATGCCCAACGCGTCCATGATGTCGAAGCACAGCAGGGCGATGTGCGGGGTCTTGAGCAAGTTGCAGCCGGTGTAGAATACAACGTCGGGCGGCGTCTCATCCGGATCGTCGTCGGGGCGGAAACGGGACAGCAGTTCGGGGGGAAGCTGCAAGCGCGACAGGACGCGGACGCCGGCCGTCATGCCGGTGAAGCGGGTGAGTCCGTCCTTGCGGCGGGTTGGTGCGTCCTTGCCGCGCTGCATGGCGAGCCGCGCCATGGTCAGCATGAAGCGTGGGTTGATCCCCTCGGGGCAGGCGGGAATGCAGTGCCCGCTGCCAGAGCACACGGAGGCCCAGCGGGCGGAGGTTTCCGCTGGTGCCTCGCCGCGCAGGATGGCCAGGACGCCTGCGGCGATGGCGGGTGCGTCGGCTTGGTTCAGGCCAGCGGGGCCGGGCATCGGGCACACTTCCACGCAACGGCCGCAGGCGGTGCAGCGGTCCAGCACGTCCTGGGTGCGCGCGTAAAGGGCTGGTTCGAAGCCGCCATCCATCGATCTGTCTCCTGCCTAGCGGGATCGTAGCACGGCGGATTGCTCTGCCAGCCCGGGTGAATGGTCGACGAGGGGCGCCAGCGTTTCCGGCCAGGTCCAGGCGGAGGCGGGGAACAAATCCCGCATCACATCCAGGTCGCAGTGGAAGGGCGGGCCGCCAGCGCGGGTCGATTGCATGAAGAGGATGTACAACGCGCCATCTGGGAGCAGCCAGCGGTGCAGGCGTTCGGCGTAGTCGGGCCAGATCGCGGGGGGCAGGGCGCAGAGGCAGGCTTGGTCGTAAACTGCGTCGAACAGCGCGGGAGGGGTCCATTGCAGGATGTCGGCCTGGGCGACGTGCGCCTTGACGTGGAGGCGTTCCAGGCGGGCGCGTTGGGTCGCGATAGCGGTGGGGGAGAGATCCACCAGCGTCACGTCGAAGCCAGCTTCAGCGAGCGCCAGTGGTTCCGGGCTGCGGCCGGCGCCGGGAACAAGGATGCGGCACGGGGTGAGGACACCGGTTTCGCGCCAGGTTACAAAGCTGGGATTGAGGCCGGGGCGTTCCCAGCCGGTGGCGCCATCGCGATAGCGGCTTTCCCAATCGATGGCCTGGGTGGCGGGCGGATCGGACATTGGATTCCTCGCTTGGCCGGTGGATCGCGGCCCGGCCCGATTTTCGTGCATCAGGCGGGAGTTGGGGGGCCCGGGTCAAGTACGACGGGATCGGCGGAGGTCAGACGGCGGCCATCCAGGCGGCGATGGCGTCGCACATGTCTGCGAGTACTTGCGCGTCGGTGCGGCCGGTGCGCGCGGGAACATGGAACGAGTGGTCGGCGTCAGGGATGGGGATGAGCGTCGCGCGGCTGCCGAGCGAGGCGACGACGCGCTCGATCAGGTCGGGTTCGGCGAGGGCGTCGCGCGTGCCTTGCAGGAAGAGCATCGGGATTCGGATGTTCGTGAGGTGCTGCGCACGATCGGTCGATGGGCGCTTCGCCGCATGCAGCGGGAAGCCGAGGAAGACCAGTCCAGTCACGCCGGGCAATGCGGCGTCTGCCTGCGCTTGCGATGTCATGCGGCCGCCGAAGGATTTGCCGCCAGAGAACAGGGGTAGCCCTGGGAGGCGATGGGCGGCCTCGGCGACGGCTGCGCGGATTGTTGCCTGTACAACCGCGGGTGGATCGGGGCGCCGGGAACCGCGCTGCATATATGGGAATTGGAAGCGTAAGGTGGCGATGCCTCGTGCGGCGAATTGCTCCGCGACGGCGGTCATGAACGGGTGCGCCATGCCGGCGCCCGCGCCATGGGCGAAGACGAAGACGGCACGAGGGGCAGGCGGGGCGAGCAACAGGGCGGAGACGGATGCGCCGGTGGCAGGTGAAACGGTCAGCGGCAGTGGTGTGATCATCGACATTGGCGAGAGCCTGCCACTGCTGCTTGGTTGTATGGGTGCATGGACGGTTCGTGCGCGTTCCCGCAGGAAATTGCTTCGTCACTGCGCTCCTAGCAAGAAGGTTCCCGTCATGGCCAGGCCTGGGCCGGCCATCTTCCCCAACTGAGCGGGCGCGCACAGAACGCGTCCCGGTCGATGATGCGTCGATGGCCGGGTCAAGGGCGGCCATGACGGAAAACGTGTGGCGCGCCGCACTTTCATTCAGTCGCGGGTCGGCCGCGCCGGCCGGTGGTCAACTCGCAAATGACATGGGTGGGCGGGCCGCTCCTAGCATGTGTTGCCGCCGGCGGCTCGCCGCAGGCGACGATTGCGCATAAGATTGTTTCGGATGACCTTGGGAGGGAAATGATGTCGATCCGCGCCCTGATCCTGACCATCCTGCTCGTCGTCGCGCTTCCTGCACTGGCGCAAGAGCCGGCGAAACAGCCGAACATGCATTGGCCAGGTTATCAGGAAGGCGATTACCTTGTAAGTAATTACAGGTTTGCCAGCGGCGAGACCATGCCGCAGGTGAAATTGCACTATCGAACCATCGGGATCGCGAAGCGGAACGCTCAGGGGCACGTGACCAACGCCGTGCTGTTGTTACAGGGCAATACCGGCACCGGCGCCAACTGGTTTCGCCCCAGCCTGGCCGATGAATTGTTCCGGCCTGGGCAGCCGCTCGACCCAGCCAAATACTTCATCATTATGCCCGATGCGCTGGGGCGTGGTGGGTCGTCGAAACCTTCGGATGGGCTGAAGGCGAGGTTCCCACACTACCGATACCACGACATGGTGGATCTGACGCACCTTCTGGTTACGGAGGGGCTGAAGGTGGGCCATATACGGCTGATCATCGGCAGCTCGCTGGGCTGCATGCAGCAGTTCCTGTGGGCAGAATGGTATCCCGATCTGATGGACGGAACGATCGGGATGTCGTGCCAGCCGGTGGAGATCAGCGGTCGCAACTACATGCTGCGCCACGCCACCGCCGAGCTGATCCGCCACGATCCCGCCTGGCATGACGGCAACTATGACAAGACGCCGACGCTGTATATGTATGCGGCGGCCGGTAACGATCTGACCGAAAGTCCCGCGCGCATTCAGGAAGCAGCTCCGACCATGCAGGCCGCCAAGGCGCTGTACGACAGACGCCTGGCCGCGATGCTGCAGCATGGCGATGCCAATGACACACTGTACGAGATCGAGTCGATCTACGACTACAGCCCGGAGGCCGAGCTGCCGAAGATCAAGGCGCATGTGATGCTGATCAACAATGTCGAGGATTTTGCCGACCCGCCGACGCTACGCACGGTGGAACGCGCGTTCAAGAAGATCAGGCATGGCACGTATGTATTGACGCCGTATAGCAAGGCGACGCACGGGCATTTCACCCATTACTATGCGGCGGTGTGGAAGCCGTATCTGGTGAAATTCATGGCCGGTCTGCCGCCAAGCAAGGAGTAGGGGTCGCACACGATGAAGCTGCCGATCCGTATCGCTTCCTGCATTTCTCCCACCAAACGGTGACGTTCCTGCCGAACGACACCACCTTGGCGAATGTTTGCTACCCCGGTTCGCCGGCCTCGGGTGAGGCAGCCGCTGTGCTGCGACCCACTCGGCTGCATGGGCGGGTTCGCGAAGATGGCGTGCGAGTTCGGAGCGGTGGACCTGGTGGGCATCGAATCGCCTCTGTGGCCGTGCACCGGTACGGGCTCAGGCTGGATCACCACCGAGGCGTTCGAGACATTTGTGGGCAGGATGATCGAGGAATTGCAACGGCAGGCGCCGTTCGATGGTGCCTATCTCTGCGTGCATGGCGCGACCGGCGTGCCTCGGCCGGAGGCGGCGTTGGTCAAGCGAGTGCGTGCGGCGATTGGCCCGGCGGCATTCATTGCCGGCACGTTCGATCCGCATGGCAACGAGGACAAGGAATTCCTGCGGCACGCGGATACGGCGTTCGCGGGGTAGTACTGTCCGCATTACGATAGCTATTTGCAGGGTGAACGCGCGGTTCGCAGCCTGGTGCGCGCGATAGGTGCCGCGGTCCAGGCTTGGAACGGCCGTGGGGCGTCGCAGCCCTGACCGGCAGCGTCATCTCGATCCCCCACCATTCAGACTTTGGCCAACAATCGTGCCTTCGCTACACTGCCCCGCTTCAACCCCTCAGGACCCCGCCATGGCCCTCCTTATCGTCGATCTCGACAAACACATCGGCAACCCCCAGGCATGGCGCGACGCATTCGCAGAACACGTTCCCGACCTGGAAATCCGCATCTGGCCCGAGGCGGGCAACGTGGCGGATATCGACTATCTCGCCTTCATGCATCCCGATTTCGACGCGCTTCCCAATTTTCCGAATCTGAAAGGTATGTTCAGCCGCTCGGCGGGGGTGGAATCCTTCGTCAATCATCCCCGGCTGCCGAAGGCCGCGCTGTGCAAGGTCGAGCCTCCGGGCGGCGATCCGATGATGACGGAGTACGTCATTATGCACGTGCTGCGTTTCCATCGCGACATGCCCGGCTACGCGGCAGCGCAGGCGCGCAAAGAGTGGCGTCGCACGACGATCGTCCGGCCCGAGCAAAGGCGTGTCGGCTTCCTCGGCTTCGGCATGATGGCGAAAGCGCCGGCGCTGGTGTTGCAGTCGCTCGGCTTCAAGGTCTCGGCCTGGGTGCGCAACCCGAGGCAGGAAGACGCTGTCGCGATTTATCACGGCCCCGGCCAGCTCGAGCCTTTTCTGAACCAGACCGACATTGCCGTCTGCCTGCTGCCGCTGACCCGGGAGACCGAGGGCATCTTCTGCGCGCGCAGCTTTGCCATGATGCCGCGCGGGGCGATGCTGGTGAATGTCGGGCGCGGCAAGCATGTGGTGGAGGCGGATCTGATCGACGCGCTCGATTCGGGGCAGTTGGCCTACGCCGCGCTGGATGCACTGTGGCCCGAGCCTCTGCCGCCAACCAGCCCGCTTTGGCTGCATCCCAAGGTCACCGTGATGCCCCACGTGGCACGGCGGCCGACGGTGGCGCAACTGGTCACCGAGATCGTGGCGAATATAAAAAGTGTCGAGGCGGGCGGGCGGTTCTTGCAGGAAGTCGACACGGCAAGGGGATATTAGAAGCTCTTGTTGTGAGCCTGACAGATGATGGCCGATCCACATGTCATTGCGAGCGAAGCGAAGCAATCCTAAGCGGGCATCGCACGTTCTCTCGGCGGAGATTGCTTCGCTTCGCTCGCAATGGCAGCGGTATTCGCGCGCCCACACGACCAAGGTTGCTTCGTCCCGCCACGCGTTGCTCGCGGTCCTAACAATGACACAAGGCGCGCGAGTCACGCTTCTCGGATTGCGGGAATTACGCGCTAAGCCGCGCCATCACCGTATCCGGGATGTCGAAATTCGCGTATACGTTCTGCACGTCGTCGCTGTCTTCCAGCGCCTCCAGCAGCTTCAGCACCGTGGCGGCGCGTTCCTCGTCCAGCGTGACGCTGGTGGTGGGGCGCCATTCCACCTTCGCGCTCTCGGGGGCGCCGAACCGCGCCTCCAGCGCGTCGCGCACGGCGAAGAAATCGTCCGGCGCGCAAGTGATCTCGTGGCCGGTGTCGTCGCTGTCCGCGTTGTCGGCGCCGGCCTCGATCGCCGCCTCCAGCATGTCGTCGGTCGATCCGGCCGCGGCCGGATATTCAATCACACCCAGGCGGTTGAACAAAAAACTGACGGAGTTGGTCTCCCCCAGCGCGCCGCCGTGCTTGGCAAAGGCACTGCGGATGTCGGAGGCGGTGCGGTTGCGGTTGTCGGTCAGTGCCTCCACCATCACCGCGACGCCGGCCGGGCCGTAGCCTTCGTAGCGGACCTCCACGTAGTTGTCGCCGCCCGCACCGCCGGCGGCCTTCTTGATTGCGCGGTCCACCGTGTCCCGCGGCATGTTCGCCTCGCGCGCGGCGGTCACGGCGGCGCGCAAGCGCGGGTTGGATGCCGGGTCGGGCAGGCCCTGGCCGGCGGCGACCGTGATTTCGCGGATCAGCCGGGCGAACAGGCGGCCGCGCCGGGCGTCCTGGGCACCCTTGCGGTGCATAATGTTCTTGAACTGTGAATGTCCTGCCATGTCACCATCGGTCGGTTGCGGGCGGTTGCTGGGTGACGATATAGGCCACTGATAAGCAACGGCCCAGGAGGTTCCAAGGTGGCAGACGCACCCGGATGGCCCGGCATCGAGCCGCGCTGGACATCGTCGGCCAAGACCGGCGTCGGAACGGCGCTTTCCGCCGTCGGCCGGGTCTGGTTCACGCTCAGCCACGGCATCCTGAACGAGGTCTACTATCCTCGCGTGGACCAGGCCTGCATCCGCGATTTCGGCCTGATCGTCACCGACGGTGCCGGGTTCTTCGCCGAGGAGAAGCGGGATTGCCAGGTCGAGACCAGCAACCTGGAGGATGGCGTTCCGGCGTTCCAGGTGGTCAGCACGCATGGCGGCGGGCGGTTCCGGATCACCAAGCACATCATGACCGACCCGCGCCACGAGGTATTGCTCCAGCAGATCCGTCTCGAGGTGCTGGAAGGCCCGCCACTGCGGCTGTTTGCGTTGCTCGCGCCGCATCTGGTGAATGCGGGGGCGCACAACACCGGCTGGATCGGCGACTACAAGGGCGACCGCATGTTGTTCGCCGAGGGCGGTGGCAGCCGGCTGGCTCTGGCGGCGGACCGGCCGTTCCTGGGGGCATCGGTCGGCTTCGTGGGCGTGTCCGACGGCTGGCAGACGCTGCACGCGCATGGTCACCTGGCGGACCAGTACGACCGCGCCGCCGACGGCAACATCGCGCTGACGGTGGAACTGGACCTGGCTGGGGGCGAGTGGATCCGGCTTGCGGTCGGCTTCGGTCGCGCCGCCACGATGGAGGCGGGCTTCCACGCGACCGCCGGGTTGCAGGCGGAGTTCAACAGCGTCGCCGAGCGCTATATCGCCGGCTGGCGGACCTGGCAGGCTACGTTGCGGACGCTGGACCGGCACGTGAATGGCCACAATACCTACCGGATCAGCACCACCGTGCTGCGCTGTCATGAAAGTCCGACGTTTCCCGGTGGGATGATCGCCAGCCTGTCCATCCCATGGGGTTTCAGCAAAAGCGACGACGACCTGGGCGGCTACCATTTGGTCTGGCCGCGCGATCTGGTGCAGACCGCGGGCGGGTTCCTCGCCTGCGGTGCGTTCGAGGAAGTGCGCCGCGTGCTGCGCTATCTGCGCGCGGTGCAAGAGGCGGATGGGTCCTGGCCGCAGAACTGCTGGCTGGATGGCATGTCGTACTGGCACGGGTTGCAGCTCGACGAATGTGCGCTGCCGATCATGCTGGTGGACCTGGCCTATCGGCAGGGCGCGCTGCGCCGGCCGCAGCTGGAAGCATATTGGCCGATGGTGCGTGCCGCTGCCGGGTTCGTGGTTCGCAGGGGGCCGGTAACGGATCAGGACAGGTGGGAGGAGAATGCCGGCTATACGCCGTTCACCCTTGCCGCCGAGATCGCCGGGTTGCTGGCCGCCGCGGACTTGGCCGAACTGCACGAGGACGGCGCGATCGGTGCGGCCATGGCCGCCTTCCTGCGCGAGACCGCGGACTCGTGGGAGGCGGCGCTGGATGACTGGCTGTATGTCACCGATACCAGCCTGGCGCGGGAGGTCGGGGTGCCGGGGTATTACGTCCGCATTGCGCCCCCCGTGCCGGGTGAAGCGCGTGCTGCGGTTCATGGGCGGATCGAGGTGCGCAACCGAGACGTGTGCGATGCCGCGATTTCCGCCGACTCGCTGATCAGCACGGATGCGCTCGCGCTGGTGCGATTCGGGCTACGTGCGCCGGACGATCCGCGCATCCAGGCCAGCGTGCAGGTGATCGACCACGTGCTGCGCCAGGAGTTGCCGTATGGTCCGGGCTGGCGCCGCTATAACGGCGACGGCTATGGCGAGCATGACGACGGCAGCCCATTCGATGGCACGGGCGTGGGCCGCGTGTGGCCGTTGCTGGCCGGCGAGCGTGCCCATTACGAGCTCGCGGGCGGCCGGAAGGCGGAGGCGGAACATTTGCTTTCGGTGATGGAAGCCAGCAGTAGCGGCGGGCGGTTGCTGCCGGAACAAGTCTGGAACGGGCCGCCGATGCCGGAACGGGAACTGTTGCCCGGGGCACCGAGCGGTTCGGCGATGCCTCTGGTGTGGGCGCATGCAGAGCATATCAAGCTGCTGCGGTCGTTGCGGGACGGGACAGTGTTCGACCTGCCGCCGCAACCGGTGCGCCGCTATCAGCGGGAGCAGCATCCGCCGCGTGTCCAGCCTTGGCGCCCCGACTGGCGCACTGAAACGATTGCTGCGGGCCGGGTGCTGCGTGTGGATTTGCCGCGATCGGCCGTCGTGGCGTGGAGCACGGATAACTGGCAGACTCGGACGGAAGCGCCCACGCGCGATACCGGGCTTGGTGTGCACGCGGTGGAGCTGCCGGGTGTCGCGTCCGGCAACATCGCCTTTACCTGGCGCTATGCCGACGGCGATGGCGCCGCCGGCGAGGAGGTGAGGATTCGCGTTTCGTAGGTTGGGTAAGGAGACGCAAACCGCGATCCCCATTGGCGGACGATGGCGGTAGGCTGTGGGTATGAGTGTCGCTGTCAGGCCGATGTCCCGTGAGGAGTTTCTCGTCTGGGAGGCGCGGCAGCTGCCGAGCCATGAATTTGACGGATTCCAGCCCGTCGCGATGGCTGGGGGGACGGAAGAGCATGCCGCGATCCAGCGCAATCTTGCCATCGCCGTGGGTGGCCGGCTTCGCGGAAAGCCTTGCCGCTTCTACGGCAGCGACCGGACAGTCGATACTGGGGAACGTTCGGGTATCCAGATGGCTCTGTCGTCTGCACGCCGGCGGTTCGGGGCCGGACGACGATCAACGACCCGGTCGTTATCTTCGAAATCCTGAGCGACGAAAGCGCGCGCCCCATGTCATTGCGAGTTGCCACCGGCCTGGCGGCCGACCTGCTGTCGGATGAAAGTGCGGCGGGCCACACACTTTTCGTCATGGCCGGGCTTGAGCCTGTCATCTACGCAGCATCGATCGGGACGCGTTCTGTGCGCGCCCGATCAGTCGGAGAAGATGGCCGGATCAAGCCCGGCCATGACGGGAACTTTTTTGCTAATCCGACTGAGTCACAAAAATCGCTAACCGTCCAAATCACTGGCGTTTCAGCGAGCGTGCATTCCGCTCCATACTCAATGATCTCAATCGCCGTCCAGTTCGTGACGCAGCAGGACTAAGAGCGGAGCGACTACGCAATGACATGGGGCGCGCGGGCTGTTTCGAGCAACTCTGATTGCGCGTACAGGCCGATTGACAGCGCCGCCGCACCCCCCCCATCGTTCCCTGACATGAAGCAAGAAACGCACCCGCCGGGGTGCATGCCGCGTCGCAGGGGGAAACGGCATGTCGCAGATCAACACCGCCAGCAACCAGTCCCACATCCACGGTCGTATTGCCGCACGCATCGACCGGCTGCCGCTCACCCGCGTGCAGTGGCAGCTTGCGGTGCTGGTCGAGGTGACCTGGGGGTTCATCATCTTCGATACCGATGGGATCGGGGCACGGCTGTATCCCTTCGTCTGGCGTCCCCATCACATCATCGATGTCTACCAGTACGCCGTGATCCAGGCGTTGCAGGTCGGTGCAGGCATTTTGCTCGGCGTCTATCTGATGAGCTGGATCGCCGACCGCTACGGCCGCCGCCCCGCCATCCTGATCGCGACATTGCTGGGCGGGTTCTGCATCTGGCCGTTTGCTTACGTGACGAACTTCTGGGGCATGGTGGTACTGTCGGTCGCCAGCACACTGGGCGTCGGCGGCATCGTCGCCACGCACTCTGTCTATCTTTCCGAAATGACCTCGCCGCTGGTTCGCAATAAGGTGCTGTTGGCGTCGCAAGGCCTTACCGCACTGGTCGCGGTCACCATCAATCTGTTGGCGTTGTGGCTGATCCCGAGCCAGTGGCAAGCGTTCCTGTGGATCAGCGCTGCGGTCGAAATCATCATTCTGCTGCCTTTGCTGTACAGCTATCTGCCGGAGTCGCCGCGCTGGCTGGAGGCGCACGGCCGCCATGACGAGGCGGAACGTGCCATGGCGGCGTACGAACAACGCTGCCAGCGCTATCTGAGCGAACCGCTGACCGTTCCCTCGGGTGCCGACAACCCGGTGATCATGGCAAGTCCCGGCGCCTGGAAAGAGTTGTTCACCAACCCACAATACCGCAGCCGCACCTGCGTTTTGATCGCCTGCTGGATGGCCGGCTATGCGGGCCTGATCTACGGTGTGGGTGCCTTCTTCGCCGTTTACATGGTCGACCACGGCGGCTCGGCGCATGGCGTGTTCGGTACCCTCGCAGCCGCCTACGTGGTATTGTTCATCGGTTTCCAGGTAAATGCCCGTCTCGGCGAGTCGGTGGAGCGCCGTGATGTCATCGCCGCGATGGCCACATTGTTCGCGGTCTGCTGGATCGCGGCCTGGCTGGTCCCCAATGTGTGGGTCATCGCGCTTTGCTTCATCATCAGCCGTATCGGCACCGGCCTGTTTCTGTTCAATCTTTATAACTACACCGCGGTCGCCTATCCCACCCGCATCCGCTCGGTGGCGTTCGCCTGGACCGACGGCCTGGGGCACCTGGGCGCATGGGGCGGCGTGACCTTGCTCGGGCCGCTTTACCAATATGGCCCTAACCATCTTGGCTGGATCTTATGGATCGTGGTGCCGGGCGCGCTGTTGCCGGCAGTGCTGATCCGCGGCCTGGGCATCAAGCAGGCGCGCGCGGTCCTCGAGCAGGTTTCGCAGTGAAAACGACAGCGTGGCAACGCGTGCCAAGGCATCGCCGGGCATGGTTGATGTAGATCAAGGTAGCCGTACTGCTCCGCCCTGATAATTGGTCCCGTGAATTGCAGGAGGCTCGCATGAACGCGGCCGATGTCATGACGCCCAGCGTCATTACAGTGCATCCGGACACGCCACTGGATCGGGTCATTGCAGTGATGCTGGAAAACCACATCAGCGGCGTGCCGGTGATGGAGCAAGACAGCGTCGTTGGCATGATCAGCGAGGGCGATCTGCTGCGACGGGTGGAGTTCGGCACAGAACCGCGCAGGTCGCGTTTGCTCAACGCGTTGGCGAGCCCAACGTCGCTGGCGGCGGAATATGCCCGCACCCATGGGCGCAAGGCGTCGGAAGTCATGACGACCGACGTGATCACGGTGGCGGACACGACGCCGATCGCGGCCATCGCCGCGCTGATGGAGACCTACCGGATCAAGCGCGTGCCGGTGCTGCGCGAGGGCAAGCTGGTGGGCATCGTCAGCCGCGCCAATCTGCTGCGCGCGCTCGCTACACTGCTGCAGGCGGTGCCCGAGCCGCTGGCCAGCGACTGCCGCGTTCGTAGCGCCGTGTTCGACGAACTGCAGCGATATAAATGGGGTGGACGCGTGTCTCAGCTCGACGTGACCGTGCAGGACGGCGTGGTGACGCTGTGGGGCATCGTCAATAGCGAAGAGCAGCGGATGGCGGTGCGGGTGGTGGCGGAGAATGTTCCGGGTGTGACGCAAGTTGTCGACCGGCTGGAGAACGTGGCGGAACCGCCCACAACGGCGTCACGAGATGTGCCGGGGGCGATTCGGGTGCAGTCGATGCGGCTGCCGTGAACACTCCGCCGCGTTGATGCAGATCAAGGCGCCGCTGCCAAGGCGCCTCGATAAATGCGGCATTCTTGCTTTCGTTCCCCGCCAAAACAGCGCAGGAGGCATGCATGAACGCGGCCGATGTCATGACACCCGACGTTATCACCGTGCGTCCGGATACGCCGCTCGATCAGGTTGTTTCGGTGATGCTGGAACACCGCATCAGCGGTGTGCCGGTCACGGACAAGGATAGCCTGGTCGGCATCATCAGTGAGGGCGATCTGATGCGCCGTGTCGAACTCGGCACGCAGCCGCGCCGATCGCATTTGCTGGAGGCATTCTCCAGCACGACCTCGCTCGCCGCCGAATATGCCCGCACCCATGGGCGGAAGGCAGCGGAGGTGATGACCACCGATGTGATCACCGTGGAGGAAAACGCCCCGGTCGCCATGATCGCGGAGGTGATGGAAACCCACCGGATCAAGCGCGTGCCGGTTCTGCAAGACGGCAAGCTGGTGGGCATCGTCAGCCGTGCCAACCTGCTGCGCGCGCTCGCCGCAAAGCTGAAGGCTTTGCCGGAGCCGCTGCCGAACGATCGCCGTATCCGCATGACGGTGTTCAACGTGTTGCAGGCGCATAAATGGGGCAGCCGTGTCTCTCAGCTTGACGTGACGGTGGAGGACGGCGCGGTGACGCTGTGGGGCATCGTCAGTTCGGAAGAGCAGCGGATGGCGGTGCGGGTGGCGGCGGAGAATGTGCCGGGCGTGACGCGGGTGCTGGACCGGCTGGAGAATGTGATGGAGTCGGGTCCCATGGTGCCGATCGCGTAGCCGCGCGCGCGCCCGTCGCCAGTGCGTCCTTAATGGGCTAACCTGGGTCGACAGACCCGGGAGGTTCATCATGACCGAAACCTGCATCGTCGGCTGGGCCCATTCGCCGTTCGGCCGGCTGGAAGATCCGGACATCGAATCGCTGATCGGCCGCGTCGCGGGCGCTGCGCTCGAGGATGCTGGCGTTGCCCCCACCGACATTGATGCCACCTTCGTCAGTTTGTTCAACAACGGATTTTCCAAGCAGGACTTTCCAGCGTCGCTGGTCCTGCAGCACATTCCCGACCTGCGCTTCAAGCCGATTACGCGCTTCGAGAATGCCTGCGCCTCCGGCAGCGCCGCGGTGCACGGCGCGCGCGACTTTATCGGCGCTGGCCGCGGCAAGTTCGCGCTGGTGATCGGCGTGGAGAAGATGACGGCAACGCCTGGCCCGGAGGTCGGCGATATCCTGCTGCGCGCCTGCTACCAGAAGGAAGAAGGCGACATCCCCGCCGGGTTCGCCGGCGTGTTCGGCCGAATCGCGGAGCGGTATTTCCAGCGTTATGGCGACCAGTCCGACGCGCTGGCGACGATCGCGGCGAAGAACCACAAGAACGGCGTGGACAACCCCTGGGCGCAGATGCGTAAGGATCTGGGCTACGAGTTCTGCCGCGCCGTCTCGGAGAAGAACCCCTATGTCGCGCCACCGTTGAAGCGCACCGATTGCTCACTGGTGTCGGACGGGGCTGCCGCGCTGGTGCTGGCGGACGAGGAAACCGCGCGGTCGCTGGGCAAGGCAGTGCGTTTCCGTGCTGCGGTGCAGGTGAACGATTTTCTCCCCATCAGCAAGCGTGACATCACGCAGTTCGAGGGGGCGGCGCAGGCCTGGGCCCGTGCGCTGGATGTGGCGGGGTTGAAGCTGAACGAGCTGTCCTTCGTGGAATCGCATGACTGCTTCACTATCGCGGAACTGCTGGAATACGAGGCGATGGGCCTGACGCCGCCAGGGCAGGGCGCGCGCGCCGCGCTGGAAGGCTGGACGCGGAAGGACGGAAGGCTGCCGGTTAATCCGTCGGGCGGGCTGAAGGCGAAGGGCCATCCGATCGGCGCGACCGGCGTTTCCATGCATGCGATCACAGCCATGCAGCTTACCGGCCAGGCGCCGGAGGGTATGCAGTTACCAAAGGCCGATATCGGCGCGGTGTTCAATATGGGCGGCGCGGCAGTGGCGAACTACGTGTCTATCATGGAGACCGTGCGCTGATTTGCGGCGTTGCCCTCGAATCAGAAGGATGAATGCCGATGATTGACCCACGCGAAGGGACCCGGTCGCAGCCGCGTCCTTTGTTGCTGCGTTTTCTCTCCCGGTTGCAGCCTCAGGCTTTGCGGTTCGCATACGATCGGGAGGCGCAATTGAATGTCCTGATCGGCGGCAACATTCCCGCCGTGCGCGGCGGAGCAGATGCGAAGACGCTGGCGGAGGCGCGGGGCGGCGAAGACTGACGGAGGCGAAGACCGGCGTGCATCGGGCTATTCTGCTCGTTACTGCGACATCGGATCTGGCTGCCGATCTGCTGGTCGTTGCAGCGAGAGAGCGGCGCCTGCCGCTGCTTCGTTTCAATCAGGACGAATTTCCGGAACGGAGCCAGATTGAATGGCATGATTCGGGGGAGATCAGGTTCCGTGTCGAGGGCCGCAGCTTCGAGGTGCCCGACATTGCGGGCGCCTGGTTTCGCAGAATGCCGACTGCCCCGGTGCACCAGGATCATGCCGCCGCCTTCGCTGCCCGCGAGGCGGCGGCATTCCTTGGGGGTATCTGGGAGTCCGTCGATTGGTTCTGGATGAATCGCCCCTGCAGTGTAACGCGCGCGGAATACAAGCTGCTGCAACTGCGTGAAGCGAAGCGGCTTGGTTTCGTGGTCCCGCCGACTTTGGCCACGAACGCTCCCCAGGCGGCACGGGATATGGTCGGTGCGCGTAATGCCATTGCGAAGACGCTGGCCGGCGGCCGGATTGTCGCGGGTGGTGCCGATCATGCCGTGTTCACGACCGCAATCCGGATCGAGGACCTGGTTGATGACGAAGTTCAGGTATGCCCGCTGATACTTCAGTCACGCATACCGACAGAGTTCGATCTGCGGGTTACCGTGGTCGGTGATCGGACATTTCCGGCCCGCATCGTCGTCCGGGACAGGACGGTGCAGGATGTGGACTGGCGCCGGGCCGACCCGTCTCGAGTGTGCTACGAGAACGACACCCTGCCTGCGGAGTTTTCGGCAAGGTGTGTGGAACTCGTGTCGCGCCTGCACCTGAGTTACGGCGCGGTTGATTTCGTCGTTACGCCGGCGGGCGAGCATGTGTTCCTCGAACTCAACCCGTCCGGCCAATGGGGCTGGATAGAGCATGCACTTGGCTTGCCGATCACGGAATCCATTCTCGATGTCTTGCGGGACGGCGTGAGGTGATGCTCGTGAGCTTTATTTGCTGGATGTTCCGCGAGATTGTTCCGTTGCCGATGGCAGAGCAATCGCTGAACCCGCCGGCGATCTTCGACGGCTATTCGCAGACGATCGATTCGCTTGAAGCGGCCGCGGAACCGGCGAACGCCACCAAATTGCTCGACCTGAGCCTCAAGCTGTTCGACACGGATGCCGGACGGCGGGCATCCATCGACTCGAGGGCGGCGTCGATGATGCCGGCCATCGCGCTTGCCGCAACTCTGGTGACCGGCGTGGGGTTCAGTTCGCTGAACAGTACGAGCGCTCTTTCGGCGGCCGCATTCTGGGCCATGCTGCTGACGCTGGTGGTCACTCTTATCTACCTGGTGTTCACGGTCGTTCTGCTGTTCTGGATCCAGGGGGACATCGTTCGATCAACCCCGGATCCGACCGACCTTTCTCACGCATTCGCGGCAGCGGCGAATGCCTATGCCCGCGATGTCGCCACACGAGTGTTGCGCTACACAGTGGCCAACTACCAGGTCAACAACAGGGTGACCAATCGTCTCGAGATCGCGCAGAAATGCTTCCGCAACGCCCTGCTGGTGCTTGTCGGTGGCGGCACCGTGACAGTCCTGATCATGTTCGGCAGACCAGCGGCACCCCGCAGCGTTGCGCTGGCGCAGGCGCTCGCGATTGACGCAGGCTGCAACAGCCTGCCGACGCTGACCGTGGACGGACAAGGGCGCTGGGCAGGGACGTGCCTGCGTGGCGGCAGGGTCGCCAAACTGACGGTTGACGCCAGCGGCCGCGTGGAATTCGCTCCGTGACAATGCCTGGAGATGCTGCATTGATCCCGACCAGCAACCTCGCGCATCTGCTGTTGCAGACGGCGCGGCGGTTTCCGGATCGCCCGGCGATCATCTGGCGCGAGCATGTTTGGACCTGGGCGGAGTTCGCGGCGCGGGTTCAGGCAGCAGCCGGGGGACTGGCTGCGCACGGCGTGCGGCACGGCGATCGCGTGTTGCTGCATGCGCGCAATTCCAACGCTGTGCTGGAAACGATGTTTGCATCGTGGATGCTGGGGGCAGTGTGGGTGCCGACAAATTTTCGTCTTACCCCGCCGGAGGTGGCCTATCTCGCGACATCCTCCGGCGCTTCCGTGCACATCTTCGATGCGGCGTTCCCAGAGCATGCTGCGGCGGCGAAAGCCGAAAACGCCGCATGTGAAAAGGAGATTTCTATCACTCCCGATGTGATTGCGACGAGCGAAGCGACGCAGCAACCTCGGTCGTCCGAAACTCTTGCATGGGAGGCGTTGGCGACGTACGCGGCGCCCCTAACCCGCGTCGCCGACGTAACACGCGATCATCCGGCTTGGTTTTTCTATACGTCAGGCACGACCGGGCGGCCGAAGGCCGGCGTCCTGACCCACGGGCAGATGGAATACGTCGTTTGCAACCATCTGTGCGACCTGATGCCGGCAACAACAGAGCAAGACGTGTCGCTGGTGGTGGCGCCGTTGTCGCATGGCGCCGGCATCCACTGGCTGCCCCAGGTGGCGCGTGGCGCTGCAACGCTGCTGCTGTCGGGCGAGCGGCTGGACTGCGAGGAAGCCTGGCGCCTGGTGGAGCGCCATCGCGTCACCAACATGTTCACCGTGCCGACCATCCTGACCATGCTGACTCGGCATGACTCGGTGGACCGCTACGATCATTCATCGCTGCGTTATGTGATCTACGCCGGCTCGCCGATGTATCGCGCGGATCAGGTGCAGGCATTGCGGAAGCTGGGCAAGGTGATCGTGCAGTATTTCGGCATGGGCGAAGTGACCGGCAACATCACAGTGCTGCCGCGCGAATTGCACGATGTGGACGACGCGAAGATGCGCGTCGGAAGCTGCGGCTTTCCGCGCACCGGGATGGAGGTGGCGATTCTGGAGCTGGATGGCCACGTCCTGCCGCCGGACGTCACGGGCGAGATCTGCGTGCGCGGACCCGGCGTGTTCGCGGGTTATCACAACAATGCCGAGGCCACGGCGCAGGCGATGCGCTTCGGCTGGTTCCATACCGGCGACCTGGGGCATGTGGACGTGCAGGGGTTCGTTTATATCACCGGCCGTGCATCGGACATGTATATTTCCGGCGGCTCCAACGTGTATCCGCGGGAGATCGAGGAGGTGCTGCTGACGCATCCCTCGGTGGCGGAGGCGTGCGTGGTGGGGATGCCGGATGCGCGCTGGGGCGAGAGCGGGGTGGCGGTACTGGTCGCCGCACCCGGTGTCGCGATCGACGCGGTGGCGCTGCGCGCACATCTGGAAGGGCGGCTGGCGAAATACAAATGGCCGGCGCGGTTTGTCGTGTGGTCGGAGCTGCCGAAGTCCGGCTACGGCAAGGTGACGAAGCGCGAGGTGAAACAGCGGCTGGAGGGAGCAGGGTGATGCAGGACGGTCCGAAGGATATTGCTGGGATCGAGGACTATCACGCGCACGTCTATTATGATCCGGCGAGCAGGGATCGCGCGGCAACCCTGCGCGGCTGGGTGGAGAAACGCTTCGCCGGCCAGATGCGCATGGGAAGCTGGCATGACGAGCCAGTGGGGCCGCATGTGCAGGCGATGTACCAGATCGCGTTTCCGCCGATGCTGCTGCCGACTCTGGTGCCCTTCCTGATGCTGAACCGCATGGGGCTGACGATTCTGCTGCATCCGCAGTCGGGCCGTCCTCGCGATGACCACACGCTGAATGCGGTGTGGATGGGGGAAGTGCTGGCGGTGAAGACCGAGGTGCTGCGGGAAGTCGGATAGCGCATCCTGCCGTCATTGCCAGTGACGACCCTGCTGTCATTGCGAGTTGCCACCGGCCGGCGGGCTGACCCGCCCTGGATGAAAGAGTTTGTTTGACCGCGGAGATCGGAGCAAACCTTCCACTTGTTCTTTGTTAGGAGCTACCGGGCGAAGCAATCTCGATCGGGCTGACGCCGTGCATCGTCCGAAGCTTCGTCGCTGCGTTCCTCACAAAGACAGCAGGCGCGCGATCGGCGCTTCGGCGATCGCACGTGCCAGGCGTGATTGGGCAAGCGCAGCCCTACGTCGTTGATGACACCAACTTGACATCCGGCCTCCCCGCTTCATCATCCGGTCATCGGGGATAAGTCCCAGAGGAACCACGCATGCCTGCGCTCGACCGTTGCCTGAACGTCTATGACCTGCGCGCCGCGGCGAAGCGCCGGCTGCCGAGGGCCGTGTTCGAATTCGTCGATCGGGGCAGCGAGGATGGTATCGCCGTCGCCAACAATCGCGCCTCCTTCGAGCGCATCAAGCTGCGTCACCGCGCCCTGGTCGATGTGTCCGGCCGCACCATGAACACCACGTTGTTCGGCAAGCCGGTGTCCATGCCGATGGCTATCGCGCCCACCGGCGCCGCCGGCCTGTGCTGGCACGAGGGCGAGCTGGAACTGGCGAAGGCCGCCGCCAAGGCCAAGATCCCCTTCACGCTGGCGACGGGCGCGATGACCTCGATGGAGAAGATCGCCAAGGAAGCCGGCCCCGGCGTCGGCGGCCGCCTGTGGTTCCAGCTCTATGTCTGGAACAAGCGTGAAATGTCCTACCAACTCATCGAGCGCGCCCACCGGGCCGGGTTCGAGGCGCTGATCGTCACCGTCGATACCATCGTGCCGCCGAACCGCGAATACAACACGCATAACGGCTTCCTGCTGCCGTTCACACCGAATATGACGTTCACGCTCG